>NZ_NEIO01000002.1:0-576313 GCF_002113575.1 Pseudomonas sp. B8(2017)
GTGAAGGGGTGGGGCGAGTTCTCCCACGGTCTGTACTGCTGTGAACAGTCAGATTCGGCTTTTTCGTCCCACCACCCCTTCGAGTATCACCATACAAGCCGGCTTGCCGGCGATGGGGCCAGAACAGACAACACAAGACTGTTACTCCTGCATGGTGGTGATACCTCAAGGCTTGGCGCTGTACCTGTGGGAGCCGGCTTGCCGGCGATGGGGCCAGAACAGGCAACACAAGACAGTTACTCCCGCATGGTGGTGATACCTCAAGGCTTGGCGCTGTACCTGTGGGAGCCGGCTTGCCGGCGATGAGGCCAGAACAGGCAACACAAGACAGTTACTCCCGCATGGTGGTGATACCTCAAGGCTTGGCGCTGTACCTGTGGGAGCCGGCTTGCCGGCGATTGGGCTGCAAAGCAGCCCCGGCAATCCCGCAGACTGCGGCATAATGCGGGGCCCACCCCCAAGGAAGGCCCCCATGTTCGCTTCGCTGTTCGCAGTCCTGGCCCCGGTTTTCATCGTCGCCGGCATCGGCTATGCCTGGGCCCGCAAGGGCCTGGACTACCCCACCGAATTCATCGCCCGGGTGGTGATGACCGTCGGCACCCCGTCGCTGGTGCTTTCCACGCTCAGCCGCACCGAACTGGACCCGACCGCCTTCACCAGCATGGCCATGGCCTGCCTGCTGTGCACCCTGGGCATGGCCCTGGCCGGCTTGCTGGTGTGCCGCGCTTCGGGCATGCACTGGCGTGTGCTGTTGCCGGCGTTCATGTTCCCCAACACCGGCAACATGGGCCTGCCGATCAGCTTGTACGCCTTTGGCGAACACGGCCTGGCCCTGGCAGTGGCGTTCTTCCTGACCCTGTCGATCGTGCAGTTCACCCTCGGCATGGCCATTTCCGGTACTGCGGCTTCGCTCAAGGCATTGCTGCGTAACCCCATCGTGATCAGCCTGGCCGGCGCCATGCCGATCATCTTTCTCGATTTCGAGTTGCCGCGCTGGCTGGCCAATACCGCAAACCTGCTGGGCGGCATGACCATCCCGCTGATGTTGCTGACACTGGGCGTGTCGCTGGCCAGCATTCGCCTGCGCCATGTGGGCAGCGGCATGCTGCTGGGCGGTTTGCGCATTGGCCTGGGGGCTGCCGTGGGCTGGGCGGTAGGTGCGGCGCTGGGCATGGGCAGCTTGGAGCGTGCGGTGCTGGTGGTGCAGTCGGCGATGCCGGTGGCGGTGTTCAACTACCTGATGGCGGTGCGCGCCAACCGCGAACCGGAGCAGGTGGCGAACCTGGTGATGTGTTCCACGGTGCTGTCGTTTGCCTGGTTGCCGGTGGTGCTGGCTTGGTGGATGTAAGTCTGTACCGGCTCTTTCGCGGGTAAACCCGCTCCCACAGGTACTGCGCAGGTCTCAAGGCCTGTGATGGACCTGTGGGAGCGGGTTTACCCGCGAAGAGGCCGGCACGGCAAACGGCTATTTCTCCTGCAACCGCCACCCCTGGCTGGTCAGCACCATCGCCCGGGTTTCCTTGAGCGGCGTGTCATTGCTGGCCACCGCCTTGCCCAGTTCGGCAATGCTGGCCTTGACCCCATCATCCCCGGCCCACGCCGGTAACCCAGTGATCTTGTAGGCATAGGTCACATTCGACATCTTCTGCCCAGTCACCTCGCTCGGCTCACTGAACTGCTCGATGGCGGTGACCTGCGCCTTGCCGAAGCACAGCCCGTTATCCGCCTTGTAGTACTTGCGGCCTTCGTCGGTGAGGTCATAGGCGTAGTAGATGTCCGTGCGTGCCGCTTGCCACAGGCGGGCGGGCACCTCGGTGCGCGAGATCTCCTTTTCGCTGACCACACCTACCTGGGCCAGGGCATGCAACGCCTTGTTGGTGCCATGGAGGTCGAAGTCCTGGGTCTTGGTCGGGAATGAAGTGATGACGAAGCAGTGCGGGTACTGGGTATCGAGGTAGGCCTGGGCGGCCTTCTGGAAACTGGCCTCGCTGGTGTCCTCGCTGTTCGAGCAACCGGCCAGGGTTGCCAACAGCGCCAGCGGCACGATCTTCCTGTACATGGTGACACTTCCTTGAGTGACAAAGGCAAACGGGTCGTGCGCGATTAGAACCTACGGGCTAGAGCGGCGCAATCATGGCAAGACGGCATCTCTGCATGATCTTCGCTGGCCCAATCGCCGGCAAGCCAGCTCCCACAGGTACACCACAGGCCTGAGAGCTGCACCGTAACTTTGGGAGCCGGCTTGCCAGCTCCCACAGGTACACCACAGGCCTTGAGAGCTGCACCGTAACTGTGGGAGCCGGCTTGCCGGCGATTGGGTCGGTAAAGGCAACATCACTGTTCGCCACGAGTATCGATACTGACCACCACCGACATCCCCGGCCGCAAGCGCCGAGCCTCCGGCTGGTCGGCATCCACGGTGATCCGCACCGGTATGCGCTGGGCAATCTTGACGAAGTTGCCGGTGGCATTGTCCGCCTGCAGCAAGGCGAACTCCGAGCCGGTGGCCGGTGAGATCTGCTGCACGTGCCCATGCAGCCTCAGGTGGTTCAGCGCATCCACGGTAAAACTCACCGGCTGGCCGATGCGCACATCGGCCATCTGGGTTTCCTTCATGTTGGCGATCACCCACAGGGTGTCGGGCACCAGCGCCATCAACTGTGCACCGGAATTGACATAGGCCCCCAGGCGCGTGCCGATCTGCCCCAGCTGGCCGTCGCGCGGGGCGGTGACGCGGGTGTTGTCGAGGTCGATGCGGGCCAGCTCCACGGCGGCTTTGGCGTTTTCCACCGAGGCCTCCAGCGCGGCCCGGTTGACTACCACGGTTTCGCGGTCCTGGCGGGCGATTTCCAGTGCCGCCTTGGCCTGGGCCAGGCTGGCGACCGCAGCGGCTTCGCTGGCCCGGGCCAGGTCCAGATCGCGCCGCGACACCGAGCCATCGCTGACCAGCGCCTGGTTGCGGCTGAGGTCGGCCCTGGCCTTGGTTGCCTGGGCAGCGGCATCGCCGATGGCCGCCTGGCGCTGGGCAATGGTGGCTTCGGCACTGTTGCGCTGCTGCAGGTTGTTGGCCAGGGCCGCCTGTTGCTGCTGCAGCTGGGCGATGGCCTGGGCCAGGCGTTGCTTGTAGATGCGGTCGTCCAGTTGCACCAGCAGGTCGCCGGCCTTGACGAACTGGAAGTCATGCACCGGCACATCGACGATATAGCCGCTCAGCTGCGGCCCGATGATGGTCACCTGGCCGCGCACCAGGGCGTTCTCGGTGCTTTCGATGGCACTGCTGAATGGCGGCAGGCGCCAGGCATACAGCACCAGCAGGATGCCGGCCAGGGCCACGCAGGCGAAGCTGATCGACGACAGGATCCGCACCCGCCGCGAACGCACCGGGCTGGTCGGCTCGCTGGGCGGCGTGGCGCCTTCCGGGGTTTCGGCGATGGCAGTGGTGGTCGTGGTGCGGGTGTCGTCGGTCATCGGGTGGGCGCGCCGGGAGTGGAGTCAGGGGAAATGGCCCGGCGTTTGGTGTGCCAGAGCCAGGTACTACGGATGCAGATCCAGATCATGGTCAGAATAGCGATGCTGCCGATCAGCACGAACACATCGTTGTAGGCCATGATGTTCGCCTCGCGGGTGGCGGCACTGGCCAGCAGGCGCATGCCGGCTTCGCTGCGCAGGGCCGGGTCGGCGATGATGCCGCCGTAGCCGGCACCGCCACTTTGCACGCGAGCCGTGACCAAGGGTTCCAGGTAGCTGAGGCGGTCCATCAGGTGGCTGGAGTGGAATTTTTCCCGCCAGGTCTGGAAGGTGCCCAGCAGCGCCGCGCCAATCAGGCCGCCGAGGTTGTTGCAGATGCCGAACAGCACCGAGAAACTCACCAGGTTGCGCGGGTTGGCGCGCACATGGCTGATGCCAAGGGCCATGGACGGGCCGAGGAAGAAGGTGCTGCCGAACGCCAGCAGGAACTGGCTGAGGTACATCTGTGCCGGGCGGGTGAGGTTGCTCGAACTGCTGTCCATGAAGGCGCCGGTGGCCATGGCCAGCAGCGAGATGAACAGCGGGATCACCAGGTGGTTGGGGTTGATGGTGAAGGCACTGCTGGCCAGGCCGGCCACCGCGCCCAGCAGCATGACCGCGTACAGCGTGCGCATCTGCTCGCTGCCCAGGTTCAGCGCCTGCAGGAAGCCGACCGCCCCGGTGGACTGCTCCGAGGTGACCATGCGGATCAGCACCACGCACAGGGCCAGGCGAATGATCGCGCCGCTGCCCAGCCAGCGGGTCATCAGCAGCGGGTTCTGGCGATTGTGCTCGATGGCCAGGCCGCTGAAGATCAGCGCGATCGAGGCCGCCAGGGCCATGCCGATCCAGGGCGCCTCCAGCCACCAGTCGATACGCCCGAGTGACAGCACGGCGCACAGCAGCGCGGTACCGCTGGCCATCAGCGAGAAGGTGAGAAAGTCCAGCGGCTCGAAGGTCTTGAAGCGGTCACCGGGGGGCAGTTTGAGCATCAGCACGCAGCCCAGCGCGGCCAGCGCCAGGCCCAGTTCGAACAGGTACAGGCCGCGCCATTCGGCGATCTGCAGCAGGTCTTCGGAAAATATCCGTGCCAGCGGCAACGCCAGCTGCGAGGCGCCCAGGCCAAGTACCATTGCCTTCAGCCGCCATTGCGCCGGGAACGCCTGGATCATGTAGTACAGCCCCAGCGAGCTGAGCGCGGCACCGACCATGCCGTGGGCCGCCCGCACGGCGATGGCCGAGTTGAGGTCGTTGACCAGCAGGTGGGCGAAGGTGACCAGGGCATAGAGCACCAGGAACACTTCGGTGAACGCGCGCAGGCCGAATTGCTGGCGGAACTTCACCAGCAGCAGGTTGATGGACACGTTGGTCATTACATAGGCGGCCGGCAGCCAGGCCATTTCCGCCGTGGTTGCGCCCAGCGCTCCTTGCAGGAACACAAGGTTGGCGGTGACCAGCGCGTTACCCAGGCCACCGGTGATCGCCACTAGCAGCCCGACCACGCCGTAGGCCAGACGTTTGGCGGGCGTGTGCAGGGGCGTGGAGGGGGAGCCCGGCAGGCTGGGTTTTTCGTGGGGGAGCCACTGGCGGGGGGCGTATTTGTCCATGGGGCAGACTGTACTTGAGGGTGCCGGGGGATGAAAACAGTCTATCTCCTGTGCCGGCCTCTTCGCGGGCTTGCCCGCTCCCACAGGTACTGCACAGCTTGCACGACTGTGGTGAACCTGTGGGAGCGGGCAAGCCCGCGAAGAGGCCGGAGCAGGCGCTACAAGGCCTTGGCCAGAAACTCCGCAGTGCGGCTTTCAGCACACCCGGCCACCACCTGCGGCGTGCCGCTGACCACTACCTGGCCCCCGGCATCGCCGGCCCCAGGCCCGATGTCGATCACCCAGTCGCTCTGCGCCACCACTCGCATGTCATGCTCGACCACCACCACGCTGTGCCCTCCATCGACCAGGCGGTTGAGCTGCACCAGCAGCCGGTCGATGTCCTGCGGGTGCAAGCCGTTGGTAGGTTCGTCCAGTACATATAGCGTCGCCCCGCGGGCCATGCGTTGCAGCTCGGTGGCCAGCTTGATGCGCTGCGCCTCGCCGCCGGACAGTTCGGTGGCCGGCTGGCCCAGGCGCAGATAGCCCAGGCCGATGTCCTGCAGCACCTGCAGGCAGCGCCGCGCCGCTGGCTGTTCGGCGAACACCAGCAAGGCCTGGTCGACCGTCAGCTGCAGCACCTGCGCAATGTTCATGCCCTGCCAGCTCACCGCCAGGGTTTCCGGGTTGTAGCGGGCGCCATGGCAGGTCGGGCAGGGCGCATAGACGCTGGGCATGAACAGCAACTCGACGCTGACGAAGCCTTCGCCCTCGCAGTTCTCGCAGCGCCCCTTGGCAACGTTGAAGGAGAAACGCCCGGCATCGAAGCCTTTTGCCTTGGCCTGTTCGGTGGCGGCGAACAGCTTGCGCACATGGTCGAACAGGCCGGTGTAGGTGGCCAGGTTGGAGCGGGGCGTACGGCCGATCGGCTTCTGGTCGACCTGCACCAGGCGCCTGATGCTGCCAAGGCCCGCGCTCACATGCCCGCCGCTGGCCTGTTCAGGTTCATCTTCCAGGCTCTGCTCTTCGGGCTCGTTGCGTTGGGCGGCATGGCCCAGGTGCGCACCCACCAGCTCCAGCAGCGCCTGGCTGACCAGGCTCGACTTGCCCGACCCGGAAATACCGGTAACGGCGGTAAAGCAGCCCAGCGGGAATTGTGCACTGAGGTTGTTCAGGTTGTTGCGGCTGATGCCTTCGAGCTTCAGCCAGTCGTGGGCCTGGCGGGGCGTGCGCGTGATCTGGGCCGGTGCACTGAACAGGTAGGCCCGGGTGCTCGACTGCTCGACCTGGGCCAGGCCCGTGGGCGGCCCGCTGTAGAGGATGGTACCGCCATGCTCGCCAGCGGCAGGCCCTACATCCACCAGCCAGTCGGCGCGGCGCATGGTGTCCAGGTCGTGTTCCACCACATAGACCGAGTTGCCCGCGTGCTTAAGGCGCTGCAGCGCCTCGAACAGGGCTTCGCTGTCGGCCGGGTGCAAACCGGCCGAAGGCTCGTCGAGCACGTAGATCACGCCAAACAACTGCGAGTTCAGCTGGGTGGCCAGGCGCAGGCGTTGCAGCTCGCCAGAGGACAGGGTCGGGGTGCTGCGTTCCAGGGCCAGGTAGCCCAGGCCCAGGTCGAGCAGGGTGTCGATGCGTTCGAGCAGTTCGTTGGCGATGCGTTGGGCAGCCAGGCGCTTTTCCAGGGTCAGGTCGTCCTGCTGTTGTGCCAGGTAATCTGCTGCCGCCACCTTGCGCAATACCTCGGCCAGCGACTGCAACGACAGGTGCGACAGCTCGGCGATATCCAGGCCGGCGAAGGTCACCCCCAGGGCCTCGCGCTTCAGGCGCTTGCCCTGGCACAGCGGGCACGGGCTGGGGCGCATGAACTGGGCAACGCGCTTGCGCATCTGCGCGCTTTGCGAGTGCATGAAGGTGTGCAGCACGTAACGCCGGGCACCCATGAACGTGCCCTGGTAGCTGGGCTCTAGCTTGCGCTTGAGGGCGGCGCGGGTCTGCGCCGGGGTCAGTCCGGCATACACCGGCGCGGTGGGTGTTTCTTCGGTGAACAGGATCCAGTCGCGCTGCGCCTGTGGCAGGTCGCGCCAGGGGGTATCGACGTCGTAGCCCAGCGTCACCAGGATGTCGCGCAGGTTCTGGCCCTGCCAGGCCATCGGCCAGGCCGCCACGGCGCGCTCGCGGATGGTCAGCGACGGGTCGGGGACCATGGTCGCTTCGTTCACTTCGTAGACCCGGCCCATGCCATGGCATTCCGGGCAGGCGCCCTGCGGCGTGTTGGGCGAAAAATCCTCGGCATACAGCATCGCCTGGCCGGCCGGGTAGTGGCCGGCGCGGGAGTAGAGCATGCGGATCGAACTGGACAGGGTGGTCACGCTGCCCACCGAGGAACGTGCACTCGGCGTGCCGCGTTGCTGCTGCAGGGCCACGGCCGGGGGCAGGCCTTCGATGGCGTCGACGTCCGGCACGCCGACCTGGTCGATCAGGCGCCGGGCATAGGGCGCGACCGATTCGAAGTAGCGGCGCTGGGCTTCGGCGTAGAGGGTGGAGAAGGCCAGCGAGGACTTGCCCGAGCCGGACACGCCGGTGAACACCACCAGAGCGTCACGGGGGATATCGACATCGATGTTCTTGAGGTTGTGTTCGCGGGCGCCACGGACGCGGATGAAACCGGTGGGGGTGGTGGGGCGTGGGGGCATGACGCAGTCCTTGGCTTTGGCTGAACAGTGCGTTCAAGGTAACAGCAAAGGCACGACTTTGTGTTCCACCGTGTGAAACCAGATTCGATTGTGCTCCCAGCTTCCTCGCGCTTATCTGTCAGCCAAGCACGACCTGCCTCACCCGTCGTGACCTCAAGGCGAACAACAAGAACGGGAAACCACCCGCGCGAGGAGACTCTACATGTCCCGACATCAGCACATCCTGGCCTGGCTGAACGATGTGGCCAGCGACCTGCACGCAATCCGTCACGATATCCACGCTCACCCGGAACTGGGCTTCGAAGAAAGCCGCACTTCGGCGCTGGTTGCCCGACTGCTCGAAGAATGGGGCTATGAAGTGCACACCGGTATCGGCAAGACCGGCGTGGTCGGCGTACTGCGCAATGGCAGCAGCCCACGCCGCCTGGGCCTGCGCGCCGACATGGACGCGCTGCCCATCCACGAGGCTACCGGCGCCGCGTACAGCAGCCAGCACCAGGGCTGCATGCACGCCTGCGGCCACGACGGGCATACCACCATGCTGCTTGGCGCCGCGCGCTACCTGGCGGCGACCCGGCAGTTCGACGGCACGCTGACGTTGATCTTCCAGCCGGCCGAGGAGGGCCAGGGTGGCGCCGAGGCGATGCTGGCTGACGGCCTGCTGGAGCGCTTCCCTTGCGATGCACTGTTCGGCATGCACAACATGCCCGGGCTGCCGGCGGGGCACCTGGGCTTCCGCGAAGGGCCGATGATGGCCTCGCAAGACCTGCTCACGGTGACCCTCGACGGGGTTGGCGGCCATGGCTCGATGCCGCACCTGACCGTCGACCCGCTGGTGGCGGCGGCCAGCGTGGTGATGGCCCTGCAAACCGTGGTGGCGCGCAATATCGATGCGCAGGAGGCGGCCGTGGTTACCGTCGGCGCCTTGCAGGCCGGCGAAGCGGCCAACGTGATCCCGCAGCAGGCGCTGCTGCGCCTGAGCCTGCGCGCGCTGAACGCCGAGGTGCGGGCGCAGACCCTGGAGCGGGTACGGGCCATTATCGTCAGCCAGGCCGAGAGCTTTGGCTGCCGCACCACCATCGAACACCGCCCGGCCTACCCGGTGTTGGTCAACCACGCCGCGGAAAACGCCTTCGCCCGGCAGGTGGGGGTGGAATTGCTCGGTGCCGAGGCAGTGGATGGCAACACCCGCAAGCTGATGGGCAGCGAAGACTTCGCCTGGATGCTGCAACGCTGCCCGGGCGCCTACCTGTTCATCGGCAATGGCGTATCGCGGCCGATGGTGCACAACCCGGCCTATGACTTCAACGACGACATCCTGCTGACCGGCGCCGCCTACTGGGGCGCGCTGGCAGAGCGCTGGCTCGCGCCCGCCTGACCTTTCCTTTTGACGACTGCCGCTGGAACCCGGGCGCGACCGCGCCTGGGCGATCACCCAATCATTGTGTGGAGTGTTTCCTATGCAGACTTCGAGCACCGGCGTGTCGCGTACCCGGCAAGTGGTCGCCGCCGTCATCGGCAACGCCCTGGAGTGGTATGACTTTATCGTGTACGGCTTTCTGGCCAGCATCATCGCCCGCCAGTTCTTCCCCTCCGACGACGAATACGCCTCGCTGCTGATGGCCCTGGCCACCTTCGGCGTCGGCTTTTTCATGCGCCCGGTGGGCGGCGTGCTGCTGGGCATGTATTCCGACCGCAAGGGCCGCAAGGCGGCGATGCAGATGATCATCCGGCTGATGACCGTGTCCATTGCCATGATCGCCTTTGCCCCCGACTACCTGGCCATCGGCATGGCCGCGCCGATGCTGATCGTGGTGGCGCGCATGCTGCAGGGTTTTGCCACCGGCGGCGAGTACGCCAGCGCCACGGCCTTCCTGGTGGAGAGCGCGCCGGCCCACCGCAAGGGCCTGTATGGCTCGTGGCAGCTGGTGGGGCAGTGCCTGGCGGTGTTCTCCGGGGCGGCGATGGTGGCCCTGGTCACCCACTTGTGCACGCCAGCGGCGCTGGACAGTTGGGGCTGGCGTATCCCGTTCGTGCTCGGCCTGCTGATCGGCCCGGTGGGGCTGTGGATTCGCAAGCACATGGAAGAACCCGAGGAATTCATCGAGGCGCGCCGCCAGGCCAAGGGCCAGTCGCCCAGCCTGTGGCAGGTGCTGCGTGAGCATCGGCGCAGCCTGTTGGTATCGATGGGCCTGGCCTGTGGCGCGACGGTGTCGTTCTACGTGGTGCTGGTGAACATGCCGACCTTCGCCCACAAGAACCTCGGCCTGCCGCTGGACCAGGTGCTGCTGGTGCAGATGCTTGCGGTTGGGCTGATGACCGTGGTGATTCCGCTGTCCGGGGCGTTGTCTGACCGGCTGGGGCGGCGCCCGGTGCTGATGGCCTTCACCCTGGCGTTCTTCGTCATGGTCTACCCGTTGTATGTGTGGGTGGCTGCCGCGCCGTCGCTGGAGCGCCTGCTGGTGATGCAACTGCTGCTGTGCACCGCCATTGGTGGCTTCTTCGGGCCGGCGCCCACGGCCCTGGCCGAACAGTTCCCGGTCGAGGTGCGTTCTACCGGTGTGTCGGTGGCCTATAACGTGGCGGTGATGGTGTTCGGCGGCTTCGCCCCGTTGATCGTCACCTGGCTGAGCAAGGTGCTCGGTACCCCGGTGGCGCCGTCGTTCTATGTGCTGTTCGCCTGCCTGCTGACACTGCTGGGCACCTATTGCCTGAAAGAAGCCCCACGCGCGGGCAAGCCTGCCGCTTTCAACCTTGGAGTGAAACCGTGATGCCGCTAGCCATCGACCCCATCGTTGCCCTCGATGCCGAGGCATTGTCCCGGGCCATCCATGCCCGCCAGATGTCGTGCCGGGAGGTGATGCAGGCTTATCTGGCGCATATCGAACGCTTCAACCCGCAGGTCAATGCGCTGGTGTCGCTGCGCCCGGCCGAGGCACTGCTGGCCGAGGCCGATGAGCGTGACCGCGAGCTGGCCCGTGGCCATTCGCGCGGCTGGATGCATGGCATGCCCCAGGCGATCAAGGACCTGGCCGCCACAGCCGGGCTGCGCACCACCCTGGGCTCGCCGCTGTTCGCCGAGCAGGTGCCCGAGCAAGACGCGATCAGTGTGGCGCGGGTGCGGGCCAGTGGTGCGCTGATCGTGGGCAAGAGCAATGTGCCGGAATTCGGCCTTGGTTCGCAGACCTACAACACCCTGTTCGGCACCACCACCAACGCCTACGACCCGGGCAAGGTGGCCGGGGGCAGCAGCGGCGGGGCGGCGGCGGCGCTGGCCATGCGCCTGCTGCCGGTCGCCGACGGCAGCGACATGATGGGCTCGCTGCGCAACCCGGCGGCGTTCAACAACGTGTATGGCCTGCGCCCGTCGCAGGGCCGCGTACCCCACGGGCCGGCGCCGGAACTGTTCTTGCAGCAGCTGGCCACCGAGGGGCCGATGGGCCGCAGCGTGGTGGATGTGGCGCGGCTGTTGTCGACCCAGGCGGGCTTCGATGCGCGGGCGCCGTTGTCGCTGGGCGAGGGCCGGCGCGATTTTGCCGCCGGGTTGCAGCGCGATTTCCGCGGCGTGCGGGTTGGCTGGCTGGGCGACTACGACGGCTACCTGGCGATGGATGACGGGGTGCTGAGCCTGTGCGAAGCGGCCCTGGCAGACTTCGCCGAACTGGGCTGCCGGGTCGAAGCCTGCCAACCGGCGTTCGACCTGGCGCGTTTGTGGCAATGCTGGCTGACCCATCGCCACTTCCTGGTGCACGGCAACCTCGCTGCGGCCTATGCCGACCCGGGCAAGCGCGCGCTGCTCAAGCCCGAGGCGCGGTGGGAGGTGGAGGGTGGCCTGCACCTGAGCGCGGCGGCGGTGTACCAGGCTTCGGTGGCCCGCAGCGACTGGTACCGCGCGCTGGGCAAGCTGTTCGAGCGTTACGATTACCTGCTGTTGCCATCGGCCCAGGTGTTCCCATTCGATGCACGGCAACCTTGGCCAACGGCGGTCGGAGGGCGGGCGATGGACACCTATCACCGCTGGATGGAAGTGGTGATAGGGCCGACCCTGGCCGGCTTGCCGAGCATCAGCGTACCGGTCGGCTTCAACGCTGCCGGGTTGCCCATGGGCCTGCAGATCATCGGCCCGGCCCAGGACGACCATGCGGTGTTGCAGCTGGCCCATGCCCATGAACAACTCACCCGTTGGGTAGCGCGGCGCCCACCCCGGAGTCTGCAAGCGCCATGAAACCGCTGGGCAGGCGCGGATCTTGCTGGCTATCCTGACCATCCAGCTACAGGGAGGTCACACTCATGGGCATCACGGCAGACAGTGGCGGCGTGCGTTCGGTGGAACGGGCGCTGGCCATCGTCGACCTGCTGGGCGAACACCAGGCGCTGGGCCTGGAAGAACTGCATTACCTGACGGCGCTGCCCAAGGCCACGGTGTCGCGCATGCTCGCCACCTTGCAGGAGCAGGGCTGGGTCTACCGCGGCCTCAGCGACCGGCGTTACCGGCTGTGCGCGCGGCGCCTGTTCGGTGACCGCCAGCTGCGTTTCAAGCGGCGCCTGGTGGAGCACGCCGCACCCATGTTGCTGGAGTTGAGCGAGCGCACCGGGTTGGTGGTTGACCTGTCATGTTTCGACGGCGAGCGGCTGGAGGTGATGGAAAGCGCCATCCCCCAGGTATTGCGCAAACGCTACCCGCACACCTGCCAGATCGTCGGCCATCATGCCAGCCTGTTCCACTCGGCGATGGGGCGGGCATGCCTGGGTGAGTTGGCGGTCGATGAAGTGCAGCGCCTGGCGGCCCATGCGCGGGTGGGCGACGAGACGGTGCTGCGCGACATCGAGGAGGAAGCGAACAAGGGCTTCGGCCAGCGCACCGAAGGGCACTGGGAGTACCCGGTGCGCTTGCCGTTCCTGATCCGCGCGATAGCCCTGCCGGTGCATGCCGAAGGGCGCCTGGCCGGGAGCATTGCCTTGCACTGGCCGCTGGACCAGGCGCCGGTGGAGCGGGTGTTGAACCTGCACCTGAACAGCCTGGCTACAACGGTGGGCGAGGTGCAGCGGGCCTTGGTGGTTTGAGTCAGCCTGCACCGGCCTCTTCGCGGGTAAACCCGCTCCCACAGGGTAAGTGCATTGCCCGAGGTTTGCTCGGTACCTGTGGGAGCGGGTTTACCCGCGAAGAGGCCAGTGCAGCAAACAACAAAAGAGGCTGTGTTCCGAGACCCCTCAGCGCTCCAGGCTGTACATCCGGCATTCTGCCAGCAACGCCAGCAGGTTCGGCTCCCGCTCCCGCGCCTTGAGGAACACCACGCCGATATGCTGCTGCAAGCGATATTGCGGCTTCAGGGCGATCAACCTGACCCGGTTTTCGTACACCGCCGCTATACGCCCGGGCAGCAGGGCAAAGCCCACGCCCGAGCTGACCATGCTCAGCAGGGTGAAGATATCGTTCACCTGCATGGCCACCTTGGGTTCGAAGCCGGCCTGCTGGAACACCCGGGCGCCATCGCGGTGGGTGGCAAAGCCCTGGGTCAGGGTGATGAAGGTGGAGTCGGCCAGGTCGGCCAGGTCCACTTCGGCCTGCTCGGCGAAGGGTGAATCGATGGGCACGGCAAGGAAGATGTCGTCGGAAAACAGCGGCAGCTGCTCGCAGGCCGGGTCGCTGACGCTTTCGTCGAGCGACACGAGGATGGCTTCCAGTTCGTGGTTCTTCAGGCGCTGCAGCAGGTCGACGTTGGAGCCCAGGGTCAGGTCGATGTTGAGTTCGCTGCGGCGCAGCTTGAGGCCCATGACCAGCTTGGGCACGGTTTTCACCGTCAGCGAGTAGAGCGCGCCCAGGCGGAAGCGTTCGGCATAGAAACCGGCGGCCTCGCGGGTCTGGCGGACCATCTGCTCGGCGTCCTGGATCAGCTGGCGGGCTTTCTTTTCCAGCACGTAGGCGCTTTCGAGCGGGATCAGCTGGCGGCCTTCGTGCTTGAACAGCGGGCAGCGCAGTGCGCTTTCCAGCGAGTGGATCGCACGGTGCACGCTGACGGCGCTGGTGGTCAGCTCGGCGGCGGCGCGGCCGAGGTTGCCGGTGCGCATGAAGGCGAGGAAGGTTTCCAGCTTCTTGAGGGTCAGTTCTTCGTCGATCAGCATGGGTTGACCTGGGTGTGCACAATGGCAGGGGCATGCATATTGCCTTGAAATCCTGGGGCCGCTTCGCAGCCCATCGCCGGCAAGCCAGCTCCCACAGGGATAGCGCATGGCTTGAGGCCGATACGATCGAGGAGGGAGCAACTGTCTTGTGCTGCCTGTTCTGGCCTGATCGCCGGCAAGCCAGCTCCCACAGGGATGGCGCATGGCTTGAGGTCGATGCGGTCGAGGTGGGAGCTGGCTTGCCGGCGATGGGGCGCGAAGCGGCCCCGTATGCTCATTGCATGGATCCGATCAAGGTCCACAACGCCGGGTCGTTGAAGTCACGGACAACCAGCTTCGCCCCCGCCGCCAGCAACCGCTCCGGCGTCTGGGTAGTGGCCACGCCCACGGTAAAGATCCCCGCGCCACTCGCTGCCGCCACCCCCGGCAGCGAATCCTCGAAGGCCAGTGCCTGCCCGGCCTCGGCACCCAGCCGCTGCAACCCGGTCAGGTAGGGCAGCGGGTCCGGCTTGGGCCGTGCCAGTTCCTCGGCCACCAGCACATGCGCGAAGCGCTGGCCCAGGCCCATGGCGTTCAACATGTGCTCGGCGTTCAGCCGCGGTGCGTTGGTCACCACGCACATGCCGATGTCACGAGCCCGGGCATGTTCCAGCAGGCGCACAAGGCCCGGCATCGGCTCGAGAGCCGGCGACATGTCGCGGAACAGCGCCTCCTTGCGGTCGGCCAGCTCCTGGCACTGCTCGGCACTGGCACCGGCAAACAGCTCGGCGAACAGCTCGCCGTTGGCGCGGCCGCTGACCTGGGCATCGAACTGCGCCTGGCTCAGCTCGCGGCCGTCATGCTCGCGCAGCAGTTGGCGAAAGGCCTGCAAGTGCAAGGTGTCAGTGTCGGTGAGGGTTCCGTCGAGGTCGAACAGCAGGGCAGTCAGCATTGGGTATCCAGGTCCAAAATCATGGGCGGGCCAGAAGGGAGATTCTTTGCCTTTGGAGTCACGTGAACTTCGCGACTCCCTGAGTGTACTGGAGTACGGCAGCCTTGGCAGAGCTGTGCTCGAACGCGAGGTTGGCGCCGGCGCGTCGAGTCAGCAACTGCCAAAGCTGGAAAGCCAACCGAGTAACCGGCCGTTGGCACGCTCCGGCTTTCGAAGTTTGGTCATCAGTTCTGGTTGGCGGAGGTGGCTGGGCGCAGGTAGCTGATCTTCTGCACCTTGCCGTCGCTGTCACGGTAGGTGAGGGTGGCGGTGTCGGCGTGGTCGGTGGCGTGGCCCGAGGCCTCCACCGCGATCACTTGGGCGATGTCCAGGTTCATGCCGTACTGGTACGGGGAGGCGGTCTGGGCGAAGGCGCCGACGCTGCTGCCGAAGGTCAGGGTGGTGATGGCGATTGCTTTGATGAAGGTCATGATCATGCTCCGTTAGCTTGGGTAGTGGGATCAGCGACTGCTTGCTGCTTGGGTTGAATATTGCGCGATAATATTTAGTGCACAAAATATATTTCCACTATCTGGTCTATTGGAGCGCTGCATCGCCGGAAAGATTGTGTGGGTCGCGGCGAGGGCTGATATGTTTCCCGCGTACCGGTTTGCATCTGATCGACGCTGACCTATCAAGGAAGAAAAACAATGAAAACAGTGCTCGGCTTGTTGCTTTTTATCTGCCTGGACATACCTGCATTCGCTGGCTACAAGACCATTGGCTTCAAGACCTCGACATTATCGGAGAGGCAAACAGACCGTCCGCTGGAGCTGGTCGTCTGGTACCCGAGTACGACTACTGCGCCACCACAGTTGATCGCTGATACCCCGGTTTTCAGCGGTGACCTCGCTGTGCGCGATGCACCTCCAACTGTAGGCACGTATCCATTGGTGGTGCTTTCCCACGGCTTTCGCGGCAATTGGGGAAACCAGTCGTGGCTGGCCAGTGCACTGGCTCACCAAGGCTACATCGTGGCGGCGGTCAACCACCCCGGCACTACTACCCGCGATCGCAACCCTGAAGCCGCGGCACAGTTGTGGCGGCGTCCCATTGACTTGCAGCGGGCCATCGATGCGGTCATGGCCCAGGCGGATCAGTTCGGGCGGGTGGCGAAGGGCCAAGTTGCAGTGGTCGGCCACTCACTGGGCGGCTGGACCGCGCTGGAAATTGCCGGCGCCCGCTTTGATTCCAAGCGTTTTGCCCAGGACTGTTCCATCCATCCGCAGCTGTCGAGTTGCAGCGTCTACAAGCAGATCAATGCCGACAGCGTCCCGGCATCGAAAGCTCGACTGGGTGGCGATTTGCGCGACAGTCGTGTCACCGCCATCGTTACCCTGGATCTTGGCCTGTCACGTGGCCTGACCGATGAAAGCCTTGCGGCTTTGCCAGTGCCGACGTTGGTGATTGCGGCTGGCGCGCCTTCTGAAGACCTTCCCGCGCAGCTGGAATCTGCTGACCTTGCCAAGCGTCTGCCCTCGGCGACGAGTCGTTATGTCGAGATCGAGGACGCCAGCCATTTCAGCTTCTTGTCGACGTGCAAACCAGGCGCGATGGCGTTGCTCGAAGACGATGCTCCAGGGGATGGTGTCATTTGCCGGGACGGCGATAACGCCCGGTCGCGGGGGGCGATCCAGTTGCAGATCGCCTCGCTGGTGACTGAGTTCCTGGAGCAGCATTTTGGTCGTTGGTCTATGTAACGACGCAGCGATGGGGCGGAACGGTCTGCTCCGACTGGCTGTTACCGACCCACAGCGGGCATCTGTAACCGGGGCCGCTTCGCGCCCCATCGCCGGCAAGCGCGGCTCCCACAGTGTCCCTGCTGATTCAATTCGCCATGTGCAGTCAGGTTTGCCGGACCAGCCATATAGCCTTCAGCATCATTGCGGTAGTTTCGCGGTCGCAATTGATCGCAGCCGCCAAGCCGTCGACGAAGGGGGCTGTTCAGCGTGCTCTGAAAAGAGTACAAATGTGCTCCATGGACAATCTTACCCCAAAACGCCGCGCCATCTTCGAGTTCATCCGTGAGCGCATCGCCGACCATGGCCAGCCGCCGAGCCTGGCCGATATCGCCACGCGCTTCGGTTTTGCCTCGCGCAGTGTCGCGCGCAAGCACATCACCGCCCTGTGCCAGGCCGGCTACATCGACGTCACGCCGAACCAGGCGCGGGGCATACGCCTGGCCGAACGGCTGCGCCGCCCGGAAATCCTCGAAGTGCCGGTGCTGGGCCAGGTGGCGGCAGGCGCCCCCATCGGCCCGGACCTCGACATTCACGAGCAGTTGCTGCTCGACCCCAGCCTGTTCCGCCGTACCCCCGACTACCTGCTGAAGGTGCGTGGCGACTCGATGATCGACGACGGCATTTTCGACGGTGACCTGGTCGGCATCCTCCAGCAGGCCGACGCCCGCGATGGCCAGATCGTGGTCGCCCGCCTGGACGGCGAGGTGACCATCAAGCGCCTGCAGCGCCAGGGTGGCAATTACCGGCTGTTGCCACGCAACCCGGCCTATACGCCTATCGATGTGCGGCCTGAACAGGAGTTCTTCATCGAAGGCGTGTTCTGCGGCTTGCTGAGGCGTGACTGATGGGCGCGGTGGTCGACCTCGACAGGTTGCTCGACCAGCGCCGGGTATGGCGCGGTCGGCAGGCCCAGGCGCGGCCGCTCGGCCTGCAGCCCACGGGCCATGCCGCCCTTGACCAATGCCTGCCGGAAGGTGGCTGGCCGGCGTCTGCGCTCAGCGAACTGTTGCTGGCCAGCCCCGGCTGTGGCGAATTGCAGCTGCTGTGGCCAACCCTGGCCCGCTTGAGCGCTGAAGCCAGCCGAATCGTGCTGGTGGCACCGCCATTCATTCCTTACGCCCCGGCCTGGCAGGCCGCGGGGGTGGACCTGCGCTGGCTGGTACAGGTGGACGCCGCACCTGCCGATGCCTTGTGGGCCGCCGAGCAGTGCCTGCGCTCCGGCAGTTGCGCGGCGGTGCTGTGCTGGCCGGAACGTGCCGATGACCGCGCCCTGCGGCGCTTGCAGGTGGCTGCCGAAACCGGCCAGGCGCTGGCCTTCGCCTGCCGGCCGCAACAGGCGGCGCACAACCCTTCACCCGCGGCGCTGCGTATTGCCGTCGACACCCGCCCGGCACAATGGCGCGTGCTGAAAAGCCGTGGCGGCATGCCACCGGCGCTGCCCATCGCCTGCCCGGGGCGGGGCTGATGCAACATGCTCTGGGCCTGCATCCTGCTCCCGCAGCTGGCGCTGGACACGGTCCTGCGCGAGCGTGACGACCCTGATACCCCTCTGGTGCTGCTTGGCGGGCCGACCCAGCGACGCGTGCTGCAGGCGGTCAACCCGGCGGCGGCCGCGCTCGGCCTGCGGGCCGGGCAAACCCTGACGGCGGCGCGTGCGCTGGCCGATGGCTTCAGCTGCGTCGAAGCCGACCCCAGGCGCATCGACCAGGTGCAGCAGTTGCTGGCAGCCTGGGCCTACCGCTTCAGTGCCCAGGTCAGCCTGCACTACCCACGGGCGCTGTTGCTGGAGGTGGGCTCCAGCCTGCAACTGTTCGGCCCCTGGCCGCTGTTCGAGGCACGCCTGCGCCAGGAACTGGCGGAACTGGGCTTGCGCCAACGCATCGTCCTGGCCAGCAACCCGGTGGCGGCGCGCATGCTCGCCAACGCTCACGATGGCCTGGCCGTGAGTGACGCCGATGCCACCCGTGCGGCGCTGCTGGGCATGCCCATCGAGCGTATCGGCCTGCCTGCGCAGGCTGCCGAGGCCTTTGCCCGCATGGGCCTGCGCCAGTTGAGCCAGGTGCTGGCCTTGCCCCGCGACAGCCTGGCCAGGCGCTTTCCGGCCCAGGTGCAGCTGCACCTTGACCAGTTGCTCGGCCTGCGCAACCTGGGGCTGGGCTTCTACCAGCCGCCGGACCGTTTCGAAGCCCGGCTGGAGCTGAACTTCGACGTCGAATCGCACCAGGCTCTGCTGTTCCCGCTGCGGCGCATGCTCAACGACCTTGCCGCGTTCCTCGCCGGGCGTGACTGTGGCGTGCAGCGTTTCTGCCTGCACCTGGAGCACGCCGAAGGGCCGGATACCTTGCTGAAGGTAGGCCTGCTGGCCGCCGAACGCGATGCGGCAATGTTGTTCGAACTGGCGCGCGGGCGCCTGGAGCCGCTACGCATTCCCGCACCGGTGCGCAACCTGCGGCTGGTTGCCGAGGACCTGCCACCCTTCGTGCCGCAACACCAGGCATTGTTCGACCCGCGTGCGCAACAGGCGCAACCTTGGGAACAATTGCGCGAACGGCTGCGCGCCCGCTTGGGGGATGAGGCGGTCAAGGGCCTGAGCGCGGCAGCCGATCATCGCCCCGAGTGTGCCTGGCAAGCGGTAGAGCAGGGTGCCCAGGGCAACATGCCGGTCGTTCCTGGCAGCCGCCCTGGCTGGCTGCTGTCGGCCCCCATGGCGCTGGACGAAGGCGGCTATCGCCTGCAAGGCCATGCCGAGCGCATCGAGTCGGGCTGGTGGGATGGCGGCGATGTGCGCCGCGACTATTACCGCATCGAAACCCGCGACGGCCTGCGCGGCTGGGCCTATCGCGACCTGGGCAAGGCCGGCCCGTTGTGGCTGCAGGGCTGGTTCGCATGAACACCCCGGGTTATGCCGAGCTGCACTGCCTGTCCAACTTCAGCTTCCAGCGCGGCGCGTCGAGCGCCGACGAGCTGTTCCGGCGCGCGCGTGAACAGGGCTACCAGGCGCTGGCGATCACCGACGAATGTACCCTGGCCGGTATCGTCCGTGCCTGGCAGGCGGCCAAGGAACACCAGCTGCGGCTGATCGTGGGCAGTGAAGTGCAGTTGCAGGACGGCCCCAGGCTGGTGCTGCTGGTGCAGGACCTGGTCGGCTACCAGAACCTGTGCGCGCTGATCACCCGGGCCCGGCGGCGGGCGCAGAAGGGCGAGTACCAACTGTTTCGCGATGACCTGCAGCAGCACCATCAGGGCCTGCTGGCATTGTGGGTAGCCGATGACAGCGGCGATGCCACCCCCGGGCAGTGGCTGCACGGCGTGTTCGGCGAGCGCCTGTGGCTGGCCGTGCACCTGCACCGCGGCAGTGACGATACCTTGCGCCTTGAACGCTTGCGTAGCCTGGCGGCCAGGGTCGGCATCCGCGCCGTGGCCTGTGGCGACGTGCACATGCACGTGCGCGGTCGTCGCGCCCTGCAAGATTGCATGACCGCCATTCGTCAGCATTGCCTGGTGGCCGAGGCCGGGCGCTTCCTGTTTGCCAATGGCGAGCGGCACCTGCGCAGCCAGGCGCAACTGGGCGAACTCTATCCCGCCGACTTGCTGGCCGAGACCTTGGCCATCGCAGCGCGCTGCCAGTTCGAACTGAGCGAATTGAAATACCAGTACCCACGCGAACTGGTGCCCCAGGGGCATAGCCCGGCGAGCTGGTTGCGCGAATTGTGCCAGCAGGGTTTGCCGTCGCGCTGGCCAAACGGGCCGAGCATCAAGGTGCGGGATGTGCTGGCCAAGGAGCTGGCGCTGATCGAGGAGCTGGGCTACGAAAGCTACTTCCTGACTGTGCACGACATCGTCGCCTTCGCCCGCAGCCAGCGCATTCTGTGCCAGGGGCGGGGCTCGGCTGCCAACTCGGTGGTGTGCTTCGTGCTGGGCATCACCGAGCTCGACCCCATGCAACACCACCTGTTGTTCGAGCGCTTCCTGTCGCGCGAGCGCAACGAGCCGCCGGACATCGACGTGGACTTCGAGCACGACCGGCGCGAGGAGGTGATCCAGTATGTATTTCGTCGCTATGGCCGGCACCGGGCGGCGCTCACTGCGGTGGTCAACACCTACCATGCTGCCGGTGCGGTGCGGGATGTGGCGCGGGTGCTGGGGCTGCCGGCCGACCAGGTGGACGCCCTGGCCAAATGCTGCGGCCGCTGGAGCGATCGCATACCCGATGACCAGCGCCTGGCCGAGGCCGGTTTCGAGGCGGGCAGCCCTTCGCTGCGCCGGGTGCTGGTACTGGCCGGCGAACTGATCGGCTTCCCCCGGCACCTGTCACAGCACCCGGGCGGCTTCGTTATCTCGCAGCAACCCCTGGACGAGCTGGTGCCGGTGGAGAATGCCGCGATGCCGGAGCGCACGGTGATCCAGTGGGACAAGGACGACCTGGACATGGTCGGCCTGCTCAAGGTCGACGTGCTGGCGCTGGGCATGCTCAGCGCCTTGCGCCGTTGCTTCGACCTGCTGCAACGCCACCGTGGCCGGCACCTGACCCTGGCGACCATCCCCGCCGAAGACCCGGCCACCTACGCGATGATCAGCCGTGCCGAGACCATGGGCGTGTTCCAGATCGAGTCCCGCGCGCAAATGGCCATGTTGCCGCGGCTGCGGCCGAAAAAGTTCTACGACCTGGTCATCGAGGTGGCCATCGTCCGCCCCGGGCCGATCCAGGGCGACATGGTCCACCCTTACCTGCGCCGGCGGCTGAAGCAGGAGCCGGTGACGTACCCCTCGCCGCAACTGAAGGCAGTGTTCGAGCGCACCCTGGGCGTGCCGCTGTTCCAGGAGCAGGTGATGGAACTGGCGATGGTCGCGGCCGACTACACCCCGGGCGAGGCCGACCAGTTGCGCCGCAGCATGGCCGCCTGGAAGCGCCACGGCGGCCTGGAGCCGCACCGCGAGCGGCTGGTGCAGGGCATGTTGCGCAATGGTTATGACTTGGCGTTTGCCGAGCGCATCTTCGAGCAGATCAAGGGCTTTGGCAGCTATGGCTTTCCGGAGTCGCACGCGGCCAGCTTTGCCTTGTTGTGCTATGCCAGCAGCTGGCTCAAGTGCCATGAACCGGCGATTTTCACCTGCGCGCTGGTCAACAGCTGGCCCATGGGCTTCTACAGCCCCGACCAGTTGCTGCAAGAGGCCCGGCGCCAGGGTATCGAGGTGAGGCCGGTGGATGTGTGCCACAGTGACTGGGACTGCACGCTCGAGCCTGAGCCTGGAGAGGTGCTGGCCATTCGCATGGGCTTGCGCCTGGTGCGCGGCCTTGCCGAGGCCGATGCCAGGCGCCTGGAGCAGGCGAGGGCGCAGCGGCCATGGCGCGATGTCGAAGACCTGTGCCTGCGTGCCGGGCTCGATCCGCGAGCCCGCTCCCACCTGGCCGATGCCGGCGCGTTGCGCGCCTTGGCCAGCGACCGGCACCAGGCGCGCTGGCAGGTGGCGGCGGTGCAGCCGCAGTTGCCTTTGTTCGCCGATATCGAAGCCTTGCCGGAAAGCACCGTCGAACTGCCCGTCCCCAGTGTGGCAGAGGACCTGATGGCCGATTACCAGACCCTGGGTACCACGCTTGGGCCGCATCCCCTGACCTTGTTGCGCTCACGCCTGCGGGCGCTGGGCTGTCGCAGTTCGCGCGAGCTGCAAGATGTCGGGCATGGTGACAACATTGCCGTGGCCGGGTTGGTGGTGGGCCGCCAGCGGCCCCAGACCGCCAGTGGCGTGACCTTCGTCACCCTGGAGGACGAGCACGGCATGGTCAATGTGGTGGTGTGGCGGGCGCTTGCCGAACGGCAGCGGCGGGCGCTGGTGGGGTCGCAGTTGCTCAAGGTCAGCGGGCGGCTGGAGCAGGAGAATGGCGTGCGCCACCTGATAGCACGGCGACTGGAGGATGTGAGCCCGCTGTTGCAAGGGCTGGACGTACGCAGCCGGGATTTTCACTGAATCCCCATCTTTGCGCGGGCCCTTGTGGGAGCGGGCACTGCGGTGTATGGCATCGGCTTTGCCGGTGTTCGCGGGCGCGCCCGCTCCCACAGGAGGCTCGCCATAGTCTGGATTGCGCTGACCTGTAGGAGCGGCCTTGCGTCGCGAAAGGGCTGCGTAGCAGCCCCAGGATTTCGGCGTCACTGCAGATAATGCTGGGGCCGCTTTGCGGCCCTTTCGCGACGCAAGGCCGCTCCTACAAAAAAGCGATTCCGTGCCAGTCGCTACATGCGCGTCGGTGCCGGGAACGCGCTGATGGAAGTGAGCCCGCTGTTAAATGGCCTTGCACGAATCCCGACCCTTGCGCGGTCCCCTGTGGGAGCGGGCAAGCCCGCGAAGCAGGCACTGCGGTGTATGGCATCGGCTTTGCCGGTGTTCGCGGGCGCGCCCGCTCCCACAGGAGGCTCGCCATAGTCTGGATTGCGCTGACCTGTAGGAGCGGCCTTGCGTCGCGAAAGGGCTGCGTAGCAGCCCCAGGATTTCGGCGTCACTGCAGATAATGCTGGGGCCGCTTTGCGGCCCTTTCGCGACGCAAGGCCGCTCCTACAAAAAACGATTCCGTGCCAGTCGCTACACCATCGCCAACCGCTGCTTGCGCGTCGGTGCCGGGAACGCCCGGTCGATCGCCCGCAGGTCTTCGCTGGTCAAGGTCAGCATACCCGCAGCCGCATTCAACCGCACATGCTCGGGCGTCACGGCCTTGGGGATGGCTATCACCCCGTCATCACGGGTCACCCAGGCCAGGCTGACCTGGGCCGCCGTGGCACCATGGCGTTCGGCAATTTCCGCCAGCACCGGGTGCTGCAGCAGGCGCCCGGCCTGGGCCAGCGGGCAGTAGGCCATGGTCGGCAGCGCGCGCTTTTCGCACCACGGCAACAGGTCGAACTCGATGCCACGCTGGGCCGGGTTGTACAGCACCTGGTTGGTGGCGCAATCGGGGTTGTGCAGTTCGCGCAGGTCGTCGACGTCGAAATTGGAAACACCCCAGCGCTTGATCTTGCCTTGCTCGCGCAAGCGCTCGAAGGCCTCGACGGTTTCCTCCAGTGGGTGCTGGCCACGCCAGTGCAGCAGGTACAGGTCGATGCAGTCGGTGCCCAGGCGCGTGAGGCTGCGCTCGCAGGCCGCTGCCATACCGCGCCGGCTGGCATTGTGCGGGTACACCTTGCTGACCAGGAACACCTGGTCGCGGCGCCCGGCAATGGCCTGGCCAACCACTTCTTCCGCACCACCTTCGGCATACATCTCGGCGGTATCGATCAAGTTCAGGCCAAGTTCGATACCCTGTTGCAGGGCCGCCACCTCGGCCGCCTTGCGGGCCGGATCTTCACCCATGTACCAGGTGCCCTGGCCGATGGCCGGAACGCTCGAACCTGCCAGTTTCACGTAACGCATGTCACCTCCGGGATGCGGGTATTGGAAAGCAGTACCTCGAGCAGCGCTTGCGCGGCCGTGGAAAGCTTGTGTTCGCTGAGGGCAATCACGCCGATGCGGCGCTCGACCGTGGGCTCGACCAGGGTGACGCAGCGGGCGCCAAGCTCCTGCATCTGGTTGATGCACAGTGCCGGTACGGCACTGACCCCCAGGCCACTGGCAACCATGCGGCCGATGGTCGACAGCTGGTGGCTCTCGAAAGCCACCGCCAGTTTGCCGTGCTGGGCGGCCACGTTCTGTTCCATCAGCAGGCGCACCGCCGAAGGGCGTTGCAGGGCCACGAAGTCTTCGGCCAGCAACTGTGCCCAGCTGACCTGGGGCAGCTGCGCCAAGGGCGAATCGGCGGGCACCACGGCGACGAAGCGGTCCATGTACAACGGGTGGAAATCCAGGCCATCGATGTTGTCCGGTTCGAAGCCGATGCCCAGTTCGACGCGGCGATGGCGCACCAGTTCCTGCACCTGTTCGTTGATCACATCGTGCACCGTGACGTTGACCTTCGGGTATCGCTGGCGAAATACCTTCAGCGAGTAGGGCAGCAGGTTGCCGGCAAAGGCCGGCATGGCCGCCACCGAAACCCGGCCCAGTTGCAGGGTGAAACGCTGGCGCAGCATTTCTTCGGTGTCGTCCCAGTCGGCCAGCAGGCGCCGCGCCAGTGGCAGCAGTACCTCGCCCTCGGCAGTCAGGCTGACGCTGCGTGTTGTGCGGCTCAGCAGGGCGCCGCCAAGGTTTTCTTCCAGGGCCTTGATGGTCAGGCTCAGGGCCGGTTGCGAGACATGCAGGTGTTCACCGGCCTGGGCGAAGCTCTGGTACTTGGCCACAGCGACAAAGGCGCGCAGTTGCTTGACGTTCATGACAGGCCTTTTGGTTGTTTTGCAAAAGTTATCAATCGATGATGAAAACAAAATTAACAAATCAGTCGCTTGCGGTGAAGATGTCCCCACACGCTCACCGACAGCCTCGTCGGTTCAACAACTACAAAAGGCGGATCAGCATGGCCGGACTGGACAAGCGCGTTGCAACCTATGAACAGGCCCTCGAAGGCCTGACCGACAATATGACGGTACTGGCTGGTGGTTTCGGCCTGTGCGGCATCCCGGAAAACCTTATCAGCGAAATCAAGCGCCGTGGCGTCAAGGGCCTGACCGTGGTCTCCAACAACTGCGGTGTCGATGGCTTTGGCCTGGGCGTGCTGCTGGAAGACCGGCAGATCCGCAAGATGGTCGCTTCCTACGTGGGCGAGAACGCCGAGTTCGAACGCCAGCTGCTGAGCGGCGAGCTGGAAGTGGAACTGACCCCGCAAGGCACCCTCGCCGAGAAAATGCGCGCCGGTGGCGCCGGCATCCCGGCCTTCTACACGGCCACCGGCTACGGCACCCCGGTTGCCGATGGCAAGGAAGTGCGCGAGTTCAACGGCCGCAAGTACATCCTCGAAGAATCCATCACCGGCGACTTCGCCATCGTCAAGGGCTGGAAGGCCGACCACTACGGCAACGTGGTGTACCGCAACACCGCGCAAAACTTCAACCCGCTGGCGGCCACCGCCGGCAAGATCACCGTGGTCGAAGTGGAGGAGATCGTCGAACCTGGCGTGCTGCTGCCCAGCGAGATCCACACCCCGGGCATCTACGTGGACCGCGTCATCGTCGGCACCTTCGAAAAGCGTATCGAAAAGCGCACCGTCAAGGCCTGAGCGCCATCCACCAGAACAACAAAGAGATCCTGACCATGGCACTGACCCGCGAACAGATGGCGCAACGCGTCGCCCGTGAACTGAAGGACGGCTACTACGTCAACCTGGGCATCGGTATTCCGACCCTGGTGGCCAACTACGTACCCGCCGACATGGATGTGATGCTGCAATCGGAAAACGGCCTGCTCGGCATGGGCGAATTCCCCACCGAAGGCACCCTCGATGCCGACATGATCAACGCCGGCAAGCAGACCGTCACCGCCCGCCGCGGTGCCTCGATCTTCGATTCGGCGCAGTCGTTCGCCATGATCCGTGGCGGCCATGTCGACCTGACCGTGCTCGGCGCTTTCGAGGTGGATGTGCAAGGCAACATCGCCTCGTGGATGATCCCGGGCAAGCTGGTGAAGGGCATGGGCGGCGCCATGGACCTGGTGGCCGGTGCCGAGAACATCATCGTCACCATGACCCACGCTTCCAAGGACGGCGAGTCCAAGCTGCTGCCGCAGTGCAGCCTGCCGTTGACCGGTGCTGGCTGCATCCGCAAGGTGCTGACCGACCTGGCCTACCTGGAAATCGAAGACGGCGCCTTCATCCTGCGCGAGACCGCGCCCGGGGTGAGCGTTGAGGAAATCATCGAGAAAACCGCCGGCAAGCTGATCGTGCCGGATGATGTGAAGGAAATGACCTTCTAACGCATCATGCGATCCTACCCTGTGGGAGCGGGCGTGCCCGCGAATGCTGCGGTGAATTTACCGACGCATTCGCGGGCACGCCCGCTCCCACAGGGTTTTTGCGTTGTCTGGCAATACTGCTTCACCTCATAAAACCAATAAAAGGAATTGAACTGTGGCCGCTGAAATCCAAGACAGCCGTTCCGCGCGCTTTGCCTTGCGCTGCTCCAACTGGGCCGAACGCTGGTTCCCCGATTCCTGGGTGTTTGCCGCCCTGGCGGTGCTGCTGGTGTGCATCGGCGCCCTGGCCATGGGCGCCAAGCCGACCGACACCGCCAAGGCCTTTGGCGATGGCTTCTGGAGCCTGATCCCGTTCACCATGCAGATGGCCTTCGTGGTCATCGGCGGCTATGTGGTGGCCAGCTCGCCGCCCGCCGCGCGGCTGATCGACCGCCTGGCGCGCATCCCCGGCAATGGCCGTTCGGCAGTGTGCTGGGTGGCGCTGATCTCGATGCTGGCATCGCTGCTCAACTGGGGCCTGTCGCTGGTGTTCGGCGGCCTGCTGGTGCGCGCCCTGGCCCGGCGCACCGAACTGAAGATGGACTACCGCGCCGCCGGTGCAGCCGCCTACCTGGGCCTGGGCGCCGTGTGGGCGCTGGGCCTGTCCTCGTCGGCGGCGCAACTGCAGGCCAACCCGGCCAGCCTGCCACCGTCGATCCTGTCGATTACCGGGGTAATCCCGTTCACCGAAACCATCTTCCTCTGGCAGTCCGGCGTGATGCTGGCGGCGTTGGTGGTGGTCTCGCTGGTGATCGCCTACGCCACGGCCCCGGGCCCGAACAGTGCGCGCAGCGCCCAGGACTGTGGGGTCGACCCCAGCTTCACCGCGCCACCGGCACCCCAGCGCACCCGCCCGGGCGAGTGGCTGGAACACAGCCCCATCCTGATCCTGCTGCTGGTGGCCCTGGCTGCCGGCTGGCTGTACCAGGAGTTCGCCACCAAGCCGGCGATTACCGCCATTTCCGGGCTGAACACCTACAACCTGTTGTTCATCATGCTCGGTGCCTTGCTGCACTGGCGCCCGCGCAGCTTCCTCGATGCGGTGGCGCGTGCGGTGCCGACCACCACCGGGGTGCTGATCCAGTTCCCGCTGTATGGTTCGATCGCGGCCATCCTCACCCAGGTGAAGGGCCTCGACGAGCAGACTTTGGCCCACCACATTTCGCTGTTCTTCACCCAGATCGCCACGCATGACACCTATGCCGTGCTGATGGGCGTGTATTCGGCGGTGCTGGGCTTCTTCATCCCATCGGGTGGTGGCAAGTGGATCATCGAGGCACCTTACGTGATGCTGGTGGCCAATGACCTGCAGTACCACCTGGGCTGGGCAGTGCAGATCTACAACGCCGCCGAAGCCTTGCCGAACCTGATCAACCCGTTCTACATGCTGCCGCTGCTGGGGGTACTGGGGCTCAAGGCACGCGACCTGATCGGCTTCTCGTTCGTGCAGTTGCTGGTGCACGTGCCGCTGGTACTGGTGTTGCTGTGGGCATTGGGTACGACGTTGCAGTACCTGCCGCCGGTGATGCCGTAAAGTCGGGGCCGCTGCGCGGCCCATCGCCGGCAAGCCAGGCTCCCACATCGACTGCATTGGCCCCAAGCCATGCGCAGTACCTGTGGGAGCCTGGCTTGCCGGCGATGGGCTGCACAGCAGCCCCAGCATTTCCCTGGCAGTCCACGTATGATGGCCAGGCTGCCTTCGCCTGGGAAACCCGCGTCACATGTCTATCCGATTGAAACTGCTGCGAAAGAAACTGGGGATGACCCTGGAGCTGCTGGCCGACAAGACCGGCATGACCAAGAGCTACCTGTCCAAGGTCGAACGTGGCCTGAACACCCCCTCGATCGCCGCTGCGCTGAAGCTGGCGCGGGCACTGAATGTCAATGTCGAAGAACTGTTCGCCGAAGAGCAGGCCGGCCAGAGCCGTTACAGCCTGGTGCGCCATGGCGAGCGCCAGGCCCTGGTGGGTGAGGGGGCAGGGCCGGGGTACGCGGCCCTCACCAGCCAGGTCGGGCAGCGCAGCCTGCTGCCGTTCCTGATCCAGCCGCCGACCGAGTTCAGCGACCCCACGTTCAAGGAACACCTGGGCGAGGAATTTCTGTTCGTCCACGCCGGCCAGGTGGAGGTGGACTTCATGAACGAGCGGGTGCTGCTGGAGCAAGGCGATGCCCTGCATTTCAATGCCCAGACACCCCACCGGCTAAGGTCGGTGGGGCCGCTGCCGGCGCAGTTGCTGGTCGTGGTACACCACGCAGACGAGTAATACGCTGGGGCGCCAAAGTGCCCCACGGCCTTGCCTTTCTCAGCGATGAAACTCTGGCGCCACCAATGCAGCGGCCTGTGCTCAACTTGCGCGTCGATATTTTGACTGTATTGTCCGGCGCCCATTGAATTTTATTATAGTGTCGAATCGTTGACGCAATGTCATTGTGTTCATAAGCTCAATTCAACAGTGAAACAACTCCCGAACACCACGCCAACAAATAGTTGATTTTCCTCTTTACAGGAGGGGCGTATGCGCACGGCTCTGATTATCAAATCGATGTCTTTGCTGGCGCTGATGAGTGGCGCGGCGCGTGCGGCGGATATGTATATCAATCAGAACAGTATCATCCCTGTTTCAACCGCAGGGTGGTTCTTTGCATTTGCTGTCGTTGGCTTTGTGGCAGTCGCCAACAGGAAACAGATCTGAGTCCGCCAGCCTGGGTTTAACCCTTGACACCAGCGGCCCGGGGCCTGGCTTGTCAATTCCCCAGCCGTTGCTATATTGCCAGTAGCCCGTGCAGGTCCACGGTTGCAGGCACACAGCGTCAAGGCAAGGCCTCTGGAAGATCGAGGCCATCGCGGTTGGTGTATGCCGCGAAGCGGAGCGAGAGTTGGTGTGTTGTTCTCATTCAGTGCTCTTTGTCGGGCCTTTTCGGCCGGAGGGACCCTCATGGTGCGTTCAATGTTTGCCGCGTTCTGCATGCTGATGGTGTGGTCTGGTGCCGGTAAGGCCGACCCGCACAGTGCTACCTACCTGCTCAGCCCCGGCGATGTGGTGATGGTTTCGGTATGGCAGGAAGACAGCCTGCGCCAGGAAGCCACCGTACTTCCCGATGGCAGTATCACGTTCCCCTTGGCCGGGCGCATCGATGTTGCCGGGCTGGATGTGACGACCGTTGAAAAACAAGTGGCTGCCAAACTCGAGAAGTTTCTCCCCGACCCGAATGTCAGCGTTGTCGTCAAGAGCATCGCCGGCAACCTGGTCTATGTACAAGGCAAAGTGATCAAGCCCGGGCCGGTACAAATGGCAGGCCCTACGGCAGTGCTGCAGGCTTTGAGCATGTCGGGCGGCCTGGACAAGTTTGCAGATGAAAGCGAAATCAAAGTGGTGCGTGGCACCGGCGCTTCCCAAAAAATTCTGCCCGTGCGATATAGAGACCTGGTGTCTGGCCGGGATATGTCCACCAACATCCAACTGCAGGCTGGCGATACGCTGGTCGTTCCTTGATCTTGCCTTTAATAAGAACACTTAATGCCTCTTCTCAGAACAACTAGCATTGCAACGGCAATCTTGGTGTTGCCGTTTACGGACACAGTCCTGGCAGCAAATTGGCAGTCTACGGTGGTGGTACCGACATCCGTCGAACATGACAGCAACCCTTTGCTGCTGTCGTCGGGTGAAAAGGGCATAACGCGCACGATCATCGCGCCGGATTACACCCTGATCGGCACCTTCGACCGTGACGAACTGAGGTTGGGGCTGGGCGTGCATGTATTGCGCTCGTCCGACACGGCGGTGGTCGACAACCGTGAGGACCCCGACGTTAGCCTGGGCTGGCAGCGCCAGACCGAGCGCGGGCGGTTTGGCCTGCTGGCGCGTTACAACGAAAGTTCGACGCTGTCGGGAACGGTGCTGGATACCGGCGTGGTCACCACCGATGGCACGCAAAAGCTGTATACGCTGGCCGGCAACTGGAGCCAGGCGGTTACCGAACGCAGCACCTTGAGCAACGAAACCACGTACAACCGTGCCCGTTATGACATCAGTACGCTGACGGGTTACGAAGAACTGGGCAACGTGTTCACCTGGACCTACGCCTGGAGCGAGCGGGCTGATCTGTACAGCCGCTTTGGCGCCCGGCGCTATGAGCCCGAGCAGGACCAGACGGCGACGGCGTCCAACAGCTACAGCCCGGCGGTCGGGGTCAAGTACCAGTTCTCCGAACGCCTCAGCGCCGATGCTCATGTGGGGGTCACCGAGGTTTCCGGTGACGAAGGTGGCCGACGCGGGGAGGGTGGGGTAGCGCTGCTGTATACCGGTGCGCGCGCCGTCGCCAGCTTCACCGCCGAACGCAGCACGGTGGCCAGCGCCGAAGGCGGCTTCGCCGAGCTGGACCAGGTGCGCGGTGTGTGGAGTTACGCCGTCAGCGAATTGACCCGGGTGGGTGCGGACGCTGCCTGGCAAGACAGCAAAGGGCAGACCCCCAACACCCTGCAGACCTACAGCGTGTGGGCCAGCCGCGAGTTTTCGCCGTACTGGGACCTGCGCCTGTCGCTGATGTACAAGGATCGGCAGCAGGATCACGAAGCTGATGCGAACGCTACGATCGTGGGTTTGACGTTGACGTACAGGTACCCCGACATCTGAACTTCAGGCAGGTGGCCCCATGAAGTCCGACTACGAGCTCTCCCTCAGAGATTACATCGCCATAATCAAGGACCGGGCCCTGTTGTTGGGGGTGAGCATCGTAGTCATCCTGGCCGCGACCGTCGCTTTCGCAGTGATGGTGCCGCCGATCTACCAGTCGACCGGCACCATCCTGGTGGAGTCGCAGCAGATTTCACCCGAGCTGGTATCGACCAACAACACCAGTTTCGCCGATGAACGCATCGAAGTGATTCGCCAGCGGGTGATGACCCGAGAGAACCTGCTGCGCATCATCGACAAGTACAACCTGTTCCCCGACAAGCGCTTCAGCGATAGCGACAAGATTGACCACATGCGCAGTGCCATCGTGGTCGAAACCCTCACCACCTATGTACGCGGGCGTGGCGAAGCGACCGTGGCGTTCAATGTGTCCTTCGAGCACAAGCAGCCGGAGGTGGCCAAGGAAGTTGCCGACGAGTTGGTCACGCTGTTCCTCAACGAGAACCTCAAGCAGCGTACCGAGCGGGCCAACGAAACCACCGAGTTCCTCACCCAGGAGGCGAACAAGCTGGGTGCCGAGCTGGCCAGCCTGGAAAACCAGCTGGCGGATTTCAAGCAGGCCCACGCCAATGCCTTGCCCGAGCACCAGACCTTGCGCATGAACATGCTGTCACGCTCGGAGCTGGAGTTCCGCGAGGTCGACCGTGATTACAAGGCCGCCCAGGAAGAGCTGCGTTACCTTGAGCTGGAACTGTCCGCGGCCAGTGCCGGGCTGGCTACCAAGGTCGGCGAAGGCCCCAGGGTGGCCAGTGCCGAGCAGCCCCAGGACCTGCCCAGCCTGAAAGCCGAGTATGCCCGGCTGCTGAGCCGCTACAAGGAAGCCCACCCCGATGTGGTGGCGGTCAAGCGCAGGATCCAGGCGCTCGAAGCCAGTGGCAATCGCACGGCTGCGGCCTCCACGGTCGGCCTCGATGTCGCCCGCGTGCGCGCCAAGATGAGCGCGGCACAGGTGCGCATTGCTTCGCTGGCCGAGCAGAAGCGCGAGCTGACCCGCAAGATGGAAGGCTACGAGGCCGAGATCCTCGAGGCGCCGCAGGTCGAGCGTGGCCTGGTGACCTTGATGCGTGACCACGACAACGCGCGCAAGAAGTACGAGGAAATCCGCGCCAAGGAAATGGGCGCGAAGATCACCGAAAGCCTCGAGCAGGAGAACAAGGCCGAGCGCTTTGTGCTGCTGGAGCCACCGCTGATGCCCGAGAAACCGATCAAGCCCAACCGCAAGAAAATCGCCGCGCTGGGCCTGGTGCTGGCACCGGCAGGTGGCGGTGCGCTGGTGATGTTGCTGGAAATGCTCAACCAGCGCATTCGCGGCGTCGGTGCCTTGGAAAACCTGCTGGGCAGGCGGGTGCTGGTGGCGCTGCCATACATCGATACCAAGGCCGATGTGGCCAGGCGCAAGCGTTGGCGCAACTGGCTGATCCTGGCTGCACTGGTGCTGGCGGCTATCATGGTGGTGCTGGTGCACGTGTTCTACATGCCACTGGATGTGCTGTTGTTCAAAGTCATGTCTCGGTTTGCATAGGAAAGCAGTGATGGACAGGACCAAGCCGGCTGTTGGCAATAATCTTCACCAGGTTACCCCAGGTACCCCGCAGGCCTTGTCACCCGCCCCAGGTACGGCGCTGGTGGAAGTGCCTGGCCAGTTCGATTACGTGAACACCAAGGTGGTGCCGCTGCGCGCGGAGCACCTGGAGCGTCACCGTATCGTCGCCTACAACAAGAACTCCAACATGAACGGGCCGATCGACCTGCTGCGCACGCAAGTGCTCAGGACCATGGACGAGAATGGCTGGCGAACCTTGGCCATCACCTCGCCAACCCCTGAAGCAGGCAAGACGGTGCTGTCGATCAACCTGGCCATGAGCATCGCCCACCACACCACCAAGACTGCGTTGCTGGTGGACTTCGACCTGCGTCGGCCCAAGGTCGGCAGCAGCCTGGGCCTGCCCATGGACCAGGCGTTGAACGAGTTTCTGACGGACAAGGCCGAGCTGCAGGATTGCCTGGTTAACCCGACCTTGCCTCGATTCGTGGTACTGCCCACGCGGGTACCGGTGCCGTTGTCTACCGAAATGCTGTCGTCGCCCAAAGTGAACAACCTGATCAGCGAACTGCGCAACCGCTACGAGTCGCGCATCTGCATTTTCGATTTGCCGCCGTTGCTCAGCTCTGACGATGCGATCACCGTGATCCCCAAGTTCGACTGTGTGCTGCTGGTGGTGGCCAACGGTATGAACAACAGGAAGGAAATCGAAGATTGCCTGCATCACCTGGCCAGGGTGAACCTGGTGGGGACGGTATTGAACAAGGCTGACGAGCAGCCTCGGACCTATTATTGAGGCACAGGATTCTGGGGCTGCGTCGCAGCCCATCGCGACACAAGGCCGCTCCTACAGGTACAGCGCATACCCTCAGTTGACGGGGTTTCCTGTGGGAGCGGGCATGCCCGCGAAGCAGGCGACGCGGTGGCTGGCACCGGCTACGCCGGTGTTCGCGGGTAAACCCGCTCCCACAGGTATAGCGCATTCTTTCGGCTGATGGGGTCCCTGTGGGAGCGGGCATGCCCGCGAAGCAGGCGACGCGGTGGCTGGCACCGGCTGCGCCGGTGTTCGCGGGCGCGCCCGCTCCCACAGGTATGGCGCTTGCCTTCAGTTGGTGGGTAGCGAGCCCCACAATCTCAGCTTTGGCGCTGAACCCAGGGATACTGCAACTCCCATTGCCACGCATGCCGCACAATCGGCTCCAATGCGGCAAACTCCGGCCGCCAGCCCAGCATGCGCATGGCCTTGCCAGCATCCGCCACCAACCGGGGCGGGTCGCCGGGGCGGCGGGGCGCGTCGAGGGTGCGGATCTGCCGGCCAGTCACCGCCCTGGCCATATCGATCACCTGCTGCACCGAAAAGCCCAGCCCATTGCCCAGGTTGAACGCGGTTCGCTCGCCACCCGCCAGCAGGTAATCCACCGCCAGTGCATGGGCCGCCACCAGGTCGGCCACATGCACATAGTCGCGTATGCAGGTACCATCCGGCGTGTCGTAGTCGCGGCCAAATACCGTTACCGCATCACGCCGGCCCGAAGCGGCCTGCAGGATCAACGGAATCAGGTGGGTTTCCGGGTCATGGCGCTCTCCCAGCTGGCCTTCCGGGTCTGCGCCGGCTGCGTTGAAGTAACGCAGGCATACCGACTTCAAGCCGTAGGCTCGGTCGAAGTCCTCGAGAATCTGCTCGACCATCCATTTGCTCAGCCCATACGGGTTGATCGGCCCCTTGGCATGCGCTTCGTCGATCGGCACATACTGCGGGTTGCCGTAAACGGCTGCACTGGAAGAAAAAACCAGGTGCCTGATACCAGCATTCACCATGGCCTGCAGGAGGGAAAGGGTAGCCGAGACATTGTTCTGGTAATACTTGCCGGGCACGCTGACCGACTCGCCCACCTGGATGAACGAGGCAAAGTGGAACACAGCGTCGAAACGGCAAACCCCGAACAGCACATCCAGCGCGGGTTCGTCGGCGATGTCCAGTTTCGCCCACTGGACGCCGGGGCCGGGCGAGACCAGGTCCGCCACCACCACCTCATGGCCCGCGCCGAGCAAGTGCTTGACCATGTGCGAGCCAATGTAGCCTGCGCCACCGACAACCAGAAACTTCATCCATGCCTCCAGGACTCTGCTGTTGTACAGCCGCGCTTTTCAGCTACAGGTCTGTGGTGAGGGTAGATGGCCATATACCCTATTTCAAGAACAGCCAGTTGGACATGTACTTGCCATCGAACGTGATGCTGTAGCGCCCATCCTGGTAAGCCATCGGCAACGGTTTCAACTGCGCCTGCGCGTCCCGGGCGAACAGTTTCAGGCCAGCAGGCGCCTTGATGCTCAAGGTGCCGGCAAGCGGCTCGACGTTGAACGGCGTCTTGTAATCGGCCTTGGGCACGGCACGGGTACCCAGCGACAGCAGCAGTTCGCGTGACTGGCCCAGGGGCTTGCCGTCCAGGCTTTGCACCACGACGCTGGCGTACGGCGTTCGTGCTTGCACCTGGATGGCGCCCAGGCTGATCGAGCGACCTCCCAGCCAGCCGGTGGCGGCCTGGGTCAGCGGTGTGTCGATGGTATAGATGCCCTGTTGCCAGTTGCGCTTGAGCTCGCCCGTGTCGCTGAGCGCTTGCGTGGCGTCGGCTGGCAGCAAGGACTGCCCCGGGTCCTGCAGTACCTGCGCACCGGCAGGGATGGCGGCGGGCTTCAGCCAGGGCAACTCCGGCGTCTGTGGCAGGGCGATCTGCAGTTGGCCCTTTTCCATGGCCGTGCGCAGCAGCGCTGAAGTGCGCGGGGTGATCTCCTGGTTGTACAGGGTGGCGGGCGTCGGCGCGAACACATAGCGGGTAGTGGCCGGCTTCACGTCCGCGCGGCGATAGAGCAGGGCGGCAGCGGGCAGGGTGGCGATCATCGCCGGGTCGTTGTACGCGTGCCAGTTGTCCGCCGTGCGCCAGCCTGGGTTGAAGGCCTGCTGGCTGTAGGCGTACTGCAGCATGGCGTCCCAGCCCTGGTGGGCGGCGGTGCCGGCCACGTACAGCGGCAGCGAGTGGCGGTCGGGCAGCGGGAAGGGTTCGGCGTTCCACTCGGAGACGGTCAGCGGCTTGCCGACTACCTGGGCGGCGGCGAGCCAGTCGATCATGCCGTCGCTGGTCAACGGGTTCTTCTCCAGTTGCCCATTGGCACCGTAGGCATGGGCATCGATGACATCGCCTGCGGTCAGTGCCGGCAGCGCGCTCAGGCCATTGCCGCCCCAGGTACTGGTGGTGGCAATCGGTACTTTCACGCCGAGGCCGCGCAGGTGGGCGATCATGTCGGCGTTGAAGCGCTGTTCCAGGTCGTTGAGAAACAGCTTCGAAGGGCCATGCTCCCAGGCGCGCCAGGTGAGGTCGGTGGGCAGGTCGTATTGTTTGGCGAAGGCTTTGGCCGCTTCCATGTAGCGCTCGCTGTGGTGCGGCACATCCTTGTTCGGCATCAGGGCGTTGCCATAATGCTGGGTGAGGTCGTTCTCATTGGTGAGCAGTACGGCAGCGATGGCCGGGTCGTCCTTGTAGGCCAGGCCGGTGTATTCGTTCACATGGGTCAGGTACTGCTCGGCAAAGCGTTTCATCGCTTGTTGGATACTGCGGTTTACATAGGCGTAACCCTTCAGGTCGACGTGGTTCTCGCCCTTGGCCAGTTCCTTGAAGTCATCGATGTTGTCATTGGCGGTAAGCGCCCGCTGCACGTGCAGGTCCAGCCAGATATAGATGCCTTCATCCTTGAGCGCCTTGATCCACAGGTCCAGCTTGCGCAGCGATTCGGCACTGAGCTGCTGGGTATCGCGCACCAGGGTGCCGTCGCCAAACACGTTCGGGCTGACCCAGGGCGAGTCGTGGTGGTGCAAACGCACCAGGTTGAAACCCAGTGCCGACAGGCGTTTGGCCTGTTGGCGGATTTCTTCGTCGGGGCTCTTGAACAGTGAATAGGCGGACAGGTTGGTGCCCCAGAAGCGCACCGGGGTGTTGTTTTCGAACATCAATTGCTCGCCAACGGCCTTGACGAAGCCGTGCTTGCCGGCAGGCTTTTCCGCAGCGTTAAGGAATGAAAGGTCCACTGGCGAGGTGCGCCAGTCCAGTTGGTCGTCGGGCCAACCGGCGGGGTCGGCCAGGCCGAAGCGTTCGCTGGGCGTGGGCCCCAGCTCAATGTCGCCGGTAATGTTCAGCATCGCCTTGATCTGCTGCCGACCTGCGCTGATCGGGTCGCTGTAGATGAATGCACGCAGTTCGGACGGGTTGCCGCGCTCGAAATACACCTTGGCCAGTGGTGGATCGAAGCGCATTTCGATGCGCCGGCCCTGGTCAGCCTTGCCCCACGACCAGCCACGGTTGCCGGGCAGCAGCTGCGGGGCGCCCATCTCGCCGGCAATTTGCGCAGGGTCGAACTCGAACACCATGCCGCCGCCCATCACCCCGGCCTGGCGGCTATGGGCGTCGAGGTCGAAGGCCCAGCTCAGGGTTTGCGCCTGCTCCTTGCGGATATCCGCCGCCAGGTCGAAGTCCAGCTCCTTGTTCTTGCCCTGCAGCGTGTAGTGGTAGGGGCCATTGACCTTGAACGTGGTGGAGAAACCGGTCCAGCTCCAGTTGGCCGCCCAGAAGTCGAACTTGGCTTTCATCACCGGCCCACCGCCGCGGGTCACCATGGGCAGGCCGTTCTGTTCATCGACACTGACTTGCCACGCTGATGCCCAGCCGGTGAGCGGCAGCAAGGCCAGGCCGGCAATGGCCGAAACCCGCAGCAGGGTTTGAAAACCCCGGCTGCGCAGGGGGAGCAAGCTCATAAGTGTCACCTTGGTTGAAGGCCGGGGTCGGCCAGCGCGATGGCCTGGCTGTTGTGCAGCCTGCGGACCATCTGGATGTAGGCCACGCCCAGCCCGGCGACAGTCCAGTACACCACCGGGATGAAGGTGATGCTGCTGACGGTGAAGATGATCACCAGGATGCCGATCAGTGTCGCCAGCAATGCCCGGCCGAGCTGGCGTTGTTCGTCGTCCTTGTCGGGGAAACTGCGCATGGCCTTGCGGATGCCGTGCAGTACGGCGGCGAAGAACGCCACGAACAGGCCAAGCCCGACCAGCCCTACCCGCAGCGCCAGGTTGATGTAGGTGTTGACGATGTCGATGATGCCTTCACCCTGGATCATCGATTGCATTTCCGGGGTGTTGCGGAAGTCGAACGAGCCGAACAGCGGGTTGCGCTGGATGACGATCCACGAGTTGTCCATCAGCCTTGCGCGGTAGGTGATGTTCTCTTTCTCGAGGTTGCCAATGAACGGCAGCATGTCCAGTACCTTGTCGCCACCGGGCACGATGGTCAGCAAGGGCAGGGCCAGCACGCCGGCCGCGGCGAGCAGCGCCAGGCGCCTGGCCGCACCTTTGCCCAGGGCGATGAACACCACCACGATGACCACGGCGCCGATCCACGGGCCACGGGACAGTGGCGCGAACAGCCCGGCGGCCAGCAGCAGGGCGCCCAGCGCCCGCTGCAGGGGGCGGCGCACGTAACCCTGGACGAACAGGAACAGGCCGATGGCCACGCTCATCACATAGCCCAGGGCAATCGCCTGCCCGGTGGTGACGCTGGCGCGCAGCGAACCGCCACGGCTCAGGTAGCCGGACATGCTCCACGGCACGCCCATGGCGTCGACCAGGGCGCTGTACAGCAGCCAGTGGCGCACGTACTCGGCCACGCCGATCAGGGCCAGGACGAAGGAGGCAAGCACGAAGGCCAGCAGGGTGTCCTTGAAGTCGCTGATCTGGCGCAGGCCACGGCTGGCCACGTAATACGGCAGTAGCACGTCGACATACAGGTACAGCGTCTGGCGCAGGGTGTCGGTCAGGGTGGTTTCGCGCAGGTACAGCACGCTCATCAGCAGCAGGCCGGCCGCCAACAGCCTGTCGGGCCAGGTGCGGCCGAAGCGCAGGGTGTCGCCCTGCCGGCGCAGGGCCAGTGCCGCCGGCAGCAGCACGCACAGGGTCAGCAGGCGGATATGGTTGAGGTCGACCAGGTAATTGACCACGCCAAACCCGGGCACCTGCACCGAAGCCGGCGGGACCAGGAACAGCAGCATGTAGAACAGCGCCATGGGGTTGTGTTCGCGGCGCCCGGCGATGTACAGGATGACGGCGCCAGCACCCAGGTACAGCCAGAAGCTGTGCGAGAAGAACGCCAGCAGGGTAAGCAGGAACCACAGGTTGCGCCGGCGCTTGAAGTCGCTGAGCGGGATCAGGTCGGTGGCAGGCCGCCGCGCCAGCAGGAAGACCACGCTCGCCAGAAACAGGATGACGATCAACGCACGAAAATGTTCAGGCATTGGCTATGTGCACCTTTGCGTCGGTGGGCAACGGCTAGCATCGTGGCTGATTGAAACTATAGTGACCTTTTAGCCAATCGGTCAGAGATCGACGCCATGCCGTCGATTGTGAAGCTGGCCCCGGGGACTGGCGGTAATGCGGCTTGTCGGGTAAATCTTTCAAAGGTGCAGGTCACTGTGTCATGGGGAAGCTTACTTTTTGTACTGCGCAAACGGGTCGTAGAGGGTTTCTCCAGAGTTGCGTGTTGCTGGGGGTTGGTGGTTTGGTGTTCGCTGCTTCGCCAGCCGCTGCCAGCCAACCTGCCGGCAGGCCCGGGTTCGTGGTGATCAACGGCTGGGTATTGCCGTCTCGCTACTTCCGGAACGAACACCCATGATCAAGGATTATCAACAGCAGAAGGCCCTGCGCGACAGTTACGATGTCTGCATCATCGGTGCCGGCCCCGCGGGCATCACCTTGGGCCTGCGCCTGGCCGCCGCGGGCTGGAGCGTACTGCTTGCCGAGGGTGGCGGGCGTGAATATTCGGCGAACTCGCAAGCTTTGTACGCCTGTGCATCCACTGGCCTGGAGCTGTACGCCGGGGAGGCTCGCCTGCGTTACCTGGGCGGCACATCCAACCATTGGGCCGGCCGTTGCCGGCCGTTCAGCCCCTCGGACTTCGCCGTTCCCCCTATTGGCGACCTGCCTGGCTGGCCCATTCCGTATTCGGAGATAGCAGGCTACCTGCCTGTTGCAATGGATATCGTCGACCTGCCGCCCGGGTCGGATTTTCACGCGTTGAATGCTGGCCTCGACGGCGGAGAATTCGAGCCAGACCGCTTTCTGCTCAGCCCGCCCACGCGTTTTGCGCAAAAGTACGCCACAGCCCTGGAACAGACCCAAGGCCTGGACGTGTTCATCAACTGCAATTGCGTGAACCTGGAGTTCGACCAGGCCTCCGGCCACCTGGCCGCAGTCGTACTGTCCGATTACGCGTGCAATCGCCAGCGCCTGGTTGCGAGAAACTTCGTGCTGGCCACCGGTGCCATCGAGAATGCCCGGCAACTGCTCAACAGCGAGTCGTTGCTGGCGGCGGGGGTCGTGAGCAAGGACGGGCTGGTCGGCCGGTGTTTCATGGAGCATCTGAACATTGACCTTGGCTCCTTCATCCTCAAGTCGGGGCTGGACCCCGAGCCGCGCGAGTACTACACCACCGATGCCTTCGTTGACGAATACAAGGCAGGTAAAGGCAATGTCAGGGCCGCCTTGCTGGCCGATGTACAAACCTATGGACGTACTGCCGAGGTGAAGCATTTTCTGGAGAACCTGGCCTGCGACATGGGGGTAGCCGGCAAGATCGCCTTCGTGACCAAGTTCAGTTGCCCCGGTGACGGTGTCATCAGCACCATGATCGAGCAGTTCCCCAACCTGCGCAGCCGCATTTCGCTGCTGGACGAGAAGGACGCACTGGGCGTGGCCAAGGTCAATGTCAACTGGGCCCTGAGCGCTGATGACCGGCACACCATCAAGTGCATTGGCAGCGAACTGGCCAAGCAGTGGGCGGACATGAACCTGGGCTTCATCAAGCTCAATGACTTCGTTTATGACACCTCGATACCGCTGAAGCTGTCGCCACATGCCCACCACATGGGTACCACGCGCATGGCGTCGTCGGCGCAGTTCGGTGTTGTCGATACCAACTGCAGGGTGTTCGGTACCGAAAACCTTTACATCGCCGGCAGCAGCATCTTTGCCACGGGCGGTGCCTCCAACCCGACCATGCCGCTGCTGCAGTTTGCGCTACGCCTGGCCGACCACCTCGATGCCAGGATGAGCGCGGCCAGGGAAGCCGTGGTGTGACGAATGTTGTGCTGATGCTGCAAAGGCGCGGGGACTTCTTCGAGGGATGGCAACAATGGCTAGCAAACCTGTGGACGTCATGGTGGTCAACTTCAACACGGCCAGGCTGCTGCAGCCGATGTTCGATGCGCTGCGCCGGGCCGACAGCGAACGGCTGGCCAGCTACCTGGTGGTGGACAATGCCTCGGTCGATGACTCGCTGCAGCGCATGGCCGAGGTGTGCCCGCAGGCACTGCTGCTGAGCAACAGGCAGAACGTGGGGTTCGGCCGGGCCAACAACCAGCTGCTGGAGCACCTGAAGGGCAAGTACGCCTTGCTGCTGAACACCGACGCCTTCGTCGCCGCCGATTCCCTGCAGAAAACCCTCGACTACATGGAAGCCCACCCGGAGTGCGGGGTGTTGGGGGTGCGCCTGGAGGGCCGCGACGGCGACCTGCAGCCCAGTTGCCGCTACTTCCCCACACCGCTCAACGTGTTCGTCGGGCGTACCGGGCTGGGGCGCTTTTTCCCCGGCCTGAAGATGGTCGACGAAATGAACTGGGACCACGCCTCGGTCCGCGAGTGCGACTGGCTGCCTGGCTGCTTCTACCTGGTGCGCCGCGAAGTGCTAGACCAGGTGGGCCTGTTCGACCCGCGCTACTTTCTTTATTACGAAGAGGTCGACCACTGCAAGCGGGTGAAGGCGGCCGGCTGGAAGGTAGTGTTCTACCCGCATACCACGGTGGTGCACATCGGTGGGGAAAGCTCCAGATCGGTGGCTGAACTGGAGGCGGCCAGCCGGCAGATCTCGTCATACCAGATCGAAAGCGAGCTGCTGTACTTCCGCAAGCATCACGGGCTGGCGGGCCTGGCCCTGCACATGCTGCTGGTCACCTTGGGCGACCTGGTGCTGGCACTCAAGGCGCTGTTGAAACGACGCGGCCGGGGCGCGATACAGGCCTGCTGGCGTCATTGCCGGGCGACCTGGTCTCTGTTGTTCAAGACCCGGTACGCCAGCCAACCGACAAGGTAGGTGGAGCCATGTTCGAGAATATACGTGCCGACCTGCGTGCCCACGGTGGCGACTGGGGCGCCCAAGGCTTCTGGGTACTGCTGGTGTACCGCTTCGGCCGCTGGCGCTATGGGGTGCGCCCGGCACTGCTGCGCAAGCTGTTTTCGTTCATCTACAAGGTCCTGTTCAAGTTCGTGCAGATCATCACGGGTGTGGAGTTGCCGTGCGAAGTGGTGATCGGCCGCAACTTCGTCATCGACCATTTTGGCGGCATCGTCATCAGCGGCTATGCCCGTTTTGGCGATGACTGCCGCATCCGCAATGGGGTGGTGGTGGGCCTGAAGAACGTCAACGAGCCGATTGCACCGGTGTTCGGCAACAACGTCGATATCGGCAGCGGGGCCAAGGTGCTGGGTAGCATCCGTATCGGCAACGACGTGATCATCGGTGCCAATGCCGTTGTGCTGGTGGATGTGCCGGACAATTCGCTGGCGGTAGGGGTGCCGGCCATCATCAAGGCCAGGCAACCGGCCGCCACGGCGCCCGTCGAGTGAGGCCCATGGCGAGCGGGGTCGGTGTGGTGGTGATTGGCCGCAACGAAGGCCAGCGCCTGGAACGTTGCCTGATTTCGCTGCAGCAGGGGGCGGACAAGGTCATGTACGTCGACTCGGGCTCCACCGATGGTTCACTGCACTTGGCCCGCAGACTGGGGGTAGAGGTACTGGCGCTGGACCTGGGCACCCCGTTTACTGCCGCGCGCGCCCGTAACGAAGGCTTTTTCGCCTTGCAGCGGCGGCTGCCGTCGATGCAACTGGTGCAGTTCGTCGATGGCGATTGCGAGGTGGATAGCGGCTGGCTGCCCGCGGCGCAGGCGTTTCTCGACGACCATCCCGACGTGGCAGTGGTGTGTGGCCGCCGACGCGAGCGCTTCCCGCAGCGGTCGGTGTACAACCTGTTGTGCGACCTGGAGTGGGACACCCCCATCGGCGAGGCCAAGGCGTGTGGTGGCGATGCCTTGATGCGGGTAGATGCCTTTGCCGCAGTCGGCGGCTTTCGACCCGAGCTGATCGCCGGAGAAGAGCCCGAACTGTGCGTGCGCCTGCGGGCAAAGGGCTGGAAAGTCTGGCGCCTGGACGCCGAGATGACCCTGCACGACGCCGCCATGACCCGTTTCAGCCAATGGTGGCGGCGTAGCCTGCGCGCTGGCCACGCCTATGCCGAAGGGGCATACCTGCATGGTCAGCCGCCCGAGCGGCACTGGCTACGCGAATCGCGCCGGGCCTGGCTGTGGGGCCTGGGCATCCCCGTGGTGACCGTGCTGGCCTGCCTGCTGCTGGGCGGCTGGAGCCTGCTGTTGCTGCTGGTCTACCCGCTGCAGGCCGTACGCCTGGCTCGGCGTGGGGGCAAGTCGGTGCGGGAGAACTGGCTACAGGCGGTGTTCCTGGTATTGGGCAAGTTCCCGGAAATGCTTGGGCAACTGAAGTTCTTGCGCCACCGCATCGCGGCCGGCAAATCGACGTTGATCGAGTACAAGTGACAAGGAGTCCGCCCCCAAAGGGCCCCTGCTAATTCAATAAGTTATGTGCAGTTCTATGAGAAAGAGGCCCATGATGCTCGGCATGATCGTGAAAAGCGTGTTTACCTTGCAACCGGGCTACTCGTTGCGGGCGCTGAACAACAAGCGCAAGTTGACGCTGCAGATTGCCAGGCAATGGCCTGAGCTGAATGCGTTCCTGCAGCGCATGACGGCGACGCTGGGCCCGCAAGGTTTGCAGCGGCTGGGGGTGGATTGCATCGGTGTCGTGCAGTGGCCTTACCTCAGCAAATGCTGGGAAGCCCCGCAGCGCCTGGAGGTGCTGGCTTCGCACTTCGAAGTGCTGGCCGGGCAGTTTCCGGCGCTGTTGCTGCTGGGGCGGGACGAAAGCCTGACGCTGTGCGAGCTGTCCAGCCATTCGCCGGGCTGCCGCCTGGTGCTGGACCGGCCGATCTGGTTCAAGCGCGAAGGCGAGTTGGTATTGAACCTGTTCCAGGGCGACCTGCGCGTGGCATCCCTGGCGTTCAGCCTGTGCCGCAGCCAGGGCGAGCTTTGCCTGTTCATCGGTGCCGTGCAGGGCATCCACAAGGGTGTCGACAGCGAAACCTCATTGGCCATCTACCGCGACCTGACCAAGGACTTCGAAGGGTTGCGCCCACGCAGCCTGCTGCTCGAGGCATTGAAGTGCCTGGCCAGGACCCTGGGCGTGGCGCACCTGTATGCCGTCAGTGACGCCTGCCGCCACCATCGGCACGCGTATTTTGGCAACGACAAAGGCCAGGACCTGGCGGCCAATTATGACGTGATCTGGCTGGAACACGGCGCTACTGCGTCGAACCATGCGGATTTCTTCGCCCTCCCGCTGGCCGTGTTACAGCGGGCGGAACAGGACATCCCGGCGAAGAAACGGGCGATGTACCGCCGCCGCCAGGCGTTGCTCGACGATGTTTTCACCCGCTTGCAGGCCACGTTGCCAGGCAGCGGTCACAACCTTGGACTACAAGGGAAACAGGAGGATGCACCTGACGAGGTGGCATCGGCGGGGCGCCGGCCGCCGGTAATCGACAGCCTGAAGTAACGGCCGGCCCTGCCACGGCAGGCCTCATTACGCGGGTCTTGATCTGGATTCCTATGCGCATTGCTTATTTCATAAACCAGTACCCGAAGGTCAGCCACAGTTTCATCCGCCGCGAGATCCTGGCGCTGGAGCGCCAGGGGGTAGAGGTGCAGCGTATTGCCCTGCGCGGGTGGGACGCCGAGTTGCAGGATGCCGAGGACTCGAGCGAACAGGCCAGGACCCGCTATGTGCTGCAACGTGGCGTCAAGGGCTTGCTGGCACCGTCCTGGCAAGTGCTGCGCGCACAGCCGCGCCGGTTCTTCCAGGCGCTTTGGCTGGCCATGCGCCTTGGCCTGCGGGCCGACCGCGCCTGGCCCTACCACCTGGTCTACCTGGCCGAGGCCTGCCAGGTACTGCAGTGGTTGCAGGCTGGCGAAGCAAAACATGTGCATGCGCATTTCGGCACCAACTCCACCGAGGTGGTGATGCTGGCCAACGTGCTGGGCGGGCCAGCCTACAGCTTTACCGTGCACGGGCCGGAAGAGTTCGACAAACCGCAGTTCCTGCACATGGGCGAGAAGGTGCGGCGTGCCGCATTTGTCGCGGCGGTCAGCTCGTACGGGCGCAGCCAGTTGTTTCGCTGGGTGGCGCACGACCACTGGGCCAAGGTGAAGGTGGTGCATTGCGGCCTCGAGCGCAGCTTCCATGAGGTGGCGCCGGTCGGCGTGCCCACGGCGCCACGCCTGGTGTGCGTCGGCCGCCTGTGCGAACAGAAAGGCCAGCTGCTGTTGCTCGAGGCCGCGCGGGTACTGGCCGCCCGGTCGATCGCCTTCGAGCTGGTGCTGGCCGGCGACGGTGAAATGCGTGGGCAGATCGAGGCGTTGATTGCCCGGCATGGCTTGCAGCAGCAGGTGCGCATCACTGGCTGGATCAGCAGCGCACAGGTGCGCGAGGAAATCCTTGCGGCGCGTGCGCTGGTGCTGCCCAGCTTTGCCGAGGGGTTGCCGGTGGTGATCATGGAAGCCATGGCCTTGCGCCGGCCAGTACTGACCACCTATGTGGCAGGTATTCCCGAGCTGGTGCGGCCGGGCGAGAACGGCTGGTTGTTCCCTGCCGGCGCCGTGGACGAGCTGGCGGCGGCCATGGCCGACTGCCTGGCGCAACCTGCCGAAGCGCTGCAGCGCATGGGCGAGGCAGCCCGCCAGCGTGTGCTGCAACGGCATGACATCGATACCGAAGCGGCCAGGCTGGCCAGCTATTTCAAGGCATCCGCATGATGAGTGTATTGGCTTGGTTACTGGGCACGCTGGCGGCCATCGCCCTGTTGCCGGTGCTGCTGCTGTTGGTGCAGGTGCTGATGGCTTGCCTGCCAGCGCGCGCGCAGCCGTTGGGCAACAACGCTCGTCCGCAGGTGGCAGTGCTGGTGCCAGCCCATGACGAGGCCTCGATGATTCGTGCCACGCTGGCAAGCATTGCCCCGCAGTTGCGGCCTGGCGACCGCTTGCTGGTGGTGGCGGACAACTGCACTGACGACACCGCGCAACTGGCGCGCGAGGCCGGTGCCGAAGTGGTGGAGCGCCGCGATGCGCGGTTGCGCGGCAAGGGCTACGCCCTGGACGTTGGCGTGCGCCACCTGGCCAGCCAGCCGCCCGAGGTGGTGATCGTGGTGGATGCCGACTGCCAGGTGGATGAGGGGGCGATCGAGCACCTGGCGCGGCGCTACCGCGAGGTCGCTCGCCCGGTGCAGGCGCTGTACCTGATGCACGCATCGGCAGGGGCCGGGCTGGCAGTGCAGGTTGCCGAGTTCGCCTGGCGGGTCAAGAACCTGGTGCGCCCGCGTGGTTGGGCACGGCTGGGCCTGCCTTGCCAGTTGATGGGCGCCGGCATGGCGTTCGGCTGGCGTGACCTGGCCTTGATCGACCTGGCCAACGGGCATCTGGTGGAGGATGTGAAACTGGGCCTGGACCTGTGCCAGCAGGGCAAGCCGCCAGTGTTCTGCCCCGAGGCCGTGGTCAGCAGCCAGTTCCCTGCCAGCCAGCAAGGCCTGGGTAGCCAGCGCACCCGCTGGGAGCATGGGCACCTGAGCCTGATGCTGGCCGATGCGCCCAGGCGTGCGCTGGCCGCAGTCACCCAGCGTAACGGCAGCTTGCTGGCCATGACCCTGGACCTGCTGGTGCCGCCCCTGGCGTTGCTGGTGCTGAGCCTGCTCGGGCTCAACCTGGTGGCCTGGCTGGCGTACCTGCTGTTCGGCCTGGCGGCACCTGCCTGGATCGCCCTTTGCGCGCTGGCATTGCTCGGCCTTGCCGTCGCACTGGCCTGGGCGCGCTTCTGTCGCGAACTGATCCCGTTTTCCGTGCTGCTGTACGCGCCGTTTTACGCCGCAAGGAAGGTCCCCTTGTATCTGGGGTTCCTGATCAAGCGCCAGGTTGAATGGGTACGTTCGAAACGGGATGAAGACTGATGGCTGAATGGCAGAAACGTTGGAACACCCTTGTCGGCAAGCTGGAAGTGGTGGTGGATACCACTGCCGCGCAGCGCCTGCTGGACAGGCTGAGCGCCCCGGAAGCCGCGACCGTGCTGGGCTTCGTCAATGCCCATGCAATGAACCTGGTGGTGCGCGATGGCGCCTGCCACCAGGCATTGTCGGCGGCCGACGTGCTGCTGCGCGACGGTTCCGGCATGGCGATCCTGTATCGCCGGCTGGGGCTTGAACCGGGGCTCAACATGAATGGCACCGACTTCATTCCTCGGCTCCTGGCCGCCTACCGTGGGCGGCGGGTCGCGTTCTGGGGCACCCGGCAACCTTACCTGGACCAGGCCGTGCAGCGCAGCGCAGCCGTGTTCGGGGTGGTGCCGGTGTCGGTCCACGATGGCTTTGCCAGCGTCGATACCTACCTGCAACTGGCCAGGGAGCAACAACCGGAGCTGATCGTGCTGGGCATGGGCATGCCCAGGCAGGAGGTTGTGGCGGCAAGGCTGGCAGCAACTGGCGGGCCGTGCCTGATCGTGTGCGGCGGCGCGATCCTGGATTTTCTCGGCGGCAAGGTCAGCCGGGCGCCCGAGTGGTTGCGGCGGTTGGGCGGGGAGTGGCTGTACCGACTGTTGCGCGAGCCGAAGCGTTTGTTCATGCGTTATGTGGTGGGTAACCCGTTGTTCCTGCTGCGTACCTTGCTGTACCGCCGCGACGGAGGGGCGGCCAGACACCCCGTATGAGCGGCACAATCCGCGCACACTGATGGCGGGTGGCTGCTACAGTGAGATCAATGGGTTGGGGCTGCAGGATTTCGCTTCACGGGCTTTGCATGAGCCGTTGTCAAGTCTTGCTGGTTTGTGGAAGGCACTTGCTGCGCGCAAATTGATGAGGTCTGAAATGGTTCTAGAGCCCAGAAGCAGTCGTTCCTTATTGCAGAGAAGAAGCAGCGTAAGTAACGCCATTCAGGCCGGCCTCGATGGAATTGCAGTCACCGGCATTGCCTGGTACCTGATCTACGACCAGTTTGGCTACATCACCTCCGATTACGTGATCATGCTGCTGTTGCTGGTTGGCGCCCTGGCAGTCATCTACGATCATTATGCGATCTACCGTACCAACGTTGGCCTTTCCATCAAGGCTTTCCGGCTGTTCAAGGCCTGGTCGGCAACCTTTTGCTTCCTGGTGGTCATGGCCTTCCTGGCCAAGCAGAGCGAAACCTATTCGCGGCTGCTGGTGGTGCAGTTGTTCATCATTGGCTACATCGCCCAGTTGTTCCTGCACTTTGCCGTGCGTGAATTGCAAAAGCGCTTCACCGCCCATGCACGCCTGGACAACGCCCTGATCATTGGCGCCGGTGACCTGGCCAACTTCCTGTACCAGAAAATCAGCAACAACCCCTGGTTCGGCGAGCGTGTGCTGGGCTGCGTGCTGATCGACAGCGCCGATGAGCCGGGGCGCGAAAGCGCCGACGGCAAGCAGCGCATGCCAGTACTCGGGCATGTTGCCGAGCTCGACGATGTCGTGGCCCGTCACGGCATCCGCACGGTGTACCTGGTGACTCCACTGGGTGGTTCCGAGGTCATCAATGATGTGTATTTCAAGTTGCTCGACAAGTGCATTGCGGTGAACTGGGTGCCGGATATCTTCTCGTTGCGCCTGATCAACCACAGCGTGCGGGAAATTGCCGGCATTCCCGTGCTGACCTTGTCGGAAACACCGCTGACGGGCATGAGCCTGTTCCTGAAGAACCTCGAGGACAGGGTGTTGGCGGCGCTGATCCTGCTACTGGCATCGCCGGTGTTGCTGGCCGTTGCGCTGGCCATCAAGCTCGATAGCCGCGGCCCGGTGTTCTTCCGCCAGGAACGCACCGGCTGGACCGGGGAAGCGTTCCGCATCTGGAAGTTCAGGAGCATGCATGTCCATCAGCCGGAAGAGGGCGTGGTCAGGCAGGCGCAGAGGAATGACCCGCGGCTGACCCGGGTCGGCGCCTTCATCCGCCGCACCAGCCTGGATGAACTGCCGCAGTTGTTCAATGTGCTGACCGGGGAGATGTCGCTGGTCGGGCCACGGCCGCATGCCTTGCAGCATGACACGCTGTATTCGCAGGACATCGTCGACTACTTTGCCCGCCACAATATCAAGCCTGGCATGACCGGCCTGGCGCAGGTGCGTGGGTTCAGGGGCGAGACCAGGGATATCGAGCAGATGATCCAGCGGGTGGACTCGGACATCGAGTACATCAACAATTGGTCGCTGTGGCTGGATTTCGTGATTCTGGTGCGCACGTTGAATGCGTTTACCGGCAAGCAGGCCTACTGACGCACAAATCTCGCAAGCGCTCTGCGCACCCTGTGGGAGCGGGTTTACCCGCGAAGAGTCCAACGCGGTGCATGGCACCGGCTGCGCCGGTGTTCGCGGGCACGCCCGCTCCTACAGGGGCCCTGCCAATTCAATGAGTCATTTGCAGTGTGCAAGCGCAATTGGCTGGCCTAGTCCTTGTTCAGCGGGTGCAACTCCCTGAACCCCCGCGCTTCCTCCACCAGCCAGTCATGCACCGCCCGCGCCCCCGGCTGGTTCAGCCCGCCCGGCGGGTAATGCACCACATAGCGCTTGTGATTGGCGATCGGCACCCCGAACGGCACGATCAGCGCCCCGCGCTCCAGTTCGTCGTTGAGCAGCGTGCGCCGGGCAATCGCCACGCCAATGCCGGCAATCGCCGCCTCGATGGTCAGGTGGTTGCGGTTGAAGGTATGCCCGCGCCGCACATCCAGGCCGGCGGCGCCGATGCCCTCCAGGTAGAACTCCCATTCGGCATATTCCGAACTGCCGCGCCAGGCCGTGATGTCGTGCAGCAGCGGGTAGTGCGCAAGGTCTGCCGGCCCGTGCAGCGGCGGGCGCCCGCGCAGCAAGGTGGGGGAGCAGACGGGGAAGATCTGCTCGTCCAGCAGCGGCGTCGAGAGCATGCCGGGGTAGCTGCCATCGTTCAGGTCGATGGCCAGGTCGAAATCGCCCGGGGTCAACGCCTGGGCACTGTCTTCGGCCACCAGGCGCAGCTCGATGTCCGGGTAGCGTTGTTGAAAGCGCGGCAGGCGAGGCGTGAGCCATTTGGCCAGGAACGACGGGATCGAGCGCAGGCGCAAGGTGCCGCGGATTTCCCCTGCGTCCAGACGCAGCAGTTCGGCTTCGATGCTGCCGTAGGCTTCGGTCACCGTCTGCGCCAGGCGTTGCCCTTCGGCGCTCAGTTCCACACCGCGCGCCCGGCGCAGGAACAGCCGATAGCCCAGGCGTTCCTCCAGCTGGCGCATCTGTTGGCTGACCGCGCCCGGGGTGATGTGCAGCTCTTCGGCACAGCGGGTGAAGGACAAGTGCCGGGCCGCACAGGCGAACACGTGTAGCCAGACGAACGTCTGGCCGTTGAGTTGTCGTCGCATCGTTTAGTACCACTAAAGCCTTGCTTAGGAAGTTTCGTTGGTCATCCATGAGCCAGCGCGGCAGTATCGCGCAAAATCGCAATACCGCTCAATTTCTCCAGATAACCGTGCTGCGGCTTCATACCCGGGCACGGTCAGGCATTAGCATGGCTATCAGTGTTTTCGACCTTTTCAAAATCGGCATCGGGCCGTCCAGTTCCCACACCGTCGGTCCGATGCGGGCGGCGGCTACCTTTGCCCAGGCCCTGCGCGAACAGGGGCTGCTGGCCCGGGCAAGCCGTGTCGAGGTGCGGCTATACGGGTCGCTGTCGGCCACCGGGGTTGGTCACGCCACCGATCGTGCCTGCCTGCTCGGCCTGATGGGGCAGTGGCCGGACCGTATCGACCCGGCCACCATCGAGTCGCGCATTCGCCAGGTGATGCAGGAGCACTGCCTGATGCTCGATGGCAGCCACCCGCTGGCGTTCGACTACAGCCGCGACATGCTGCTGCTCGACGAGAACCTGCCGTACCACCCCAATGCCATGAGCCTGGAAGCCATGGACGGGCAGGGCAGCCTGTTGCGCCAGACCTACTATTCAGTGGGCGGTGGCTTTATCGTCGAGCAAGCCGAGATCGATGCGCCAGCTGTCGAAGCGAATGCGCTGGTGCTGCCGTACGAGTTCGACAGTGCCGCGCAGTTGCTGGCCTTGTGCAAGGCCCATGGGTTGAGCGTGGCGCAGTTGATGATGGCCAACGAATGTGCCTGGCGCCCGGAGGCCGAGGTCCGCGAGGGCTTGCTGCGGATTTGGGGCGCCATGCGTGAATGCGTCGACAACGGCCTGCGCAACGAAGGCATCCTGCCGGGCGGGTTGCACGTCAAGCGCCGAGCGGCGCGGCTGCATCGCAGCCTGCAGGAACTGGGCAAGCCCAACGTGATCGGTTCCACCCTCAGCGCCATGGAATGGGTCAACCTGTTCGCCCTGGCGGTGAATGAAGAGAACGCCGCCGGCGGGCGCATGGTCACGGCGCCTACCAATGGTGCGGCTGGCATCATCCCGGCGGTGCTGCACTACTACATGAAGTTCAACCCGGGCGCGTGCGACGCGGACGTGGTGGACTTCCTGCTGGCGGCAGCGGCGGTCGGCATCCTGTGCAAGAAGAACGCTTCGATTTCCGGGGCTGAGGTTGGTTGCCAGGGCGAGGTGGGCTCAGCCTGTTCGATGGCCGCTGCCGGCCTGGCCCAGGTGCTGGGCGCTACGCCGCCGCAATTGGAAAATGCCGCCGAGATTGCCCTGGAACACAACCTTGGGCTGACCTGCGACCCAGTTGGTGGCCTGGTGCAGGTGCCGTGCATCGAGCGCAACGCGATTGCTGCGGTGAAAGCGATCAACGCCGTGCAGATGGCGTTGCGGGGGGATGGCGAGCACTTCATCTCGCTCGACCGGGTGATCCGCACCATGCGTGATACCGGGGCGGACATGCATGCCAACTACAAGGAGACTTCGCGCGGCGGCCTGGCCGTTGCCTTCGTCGAATGCTGACGCGGTCAGCTGTAGGAGCGGCCTTGTGTCGCGAAAGGGCTGCGAAGCAGCCCCAGCGATTTCAGCTTGTATACGTGGATCTGGGGCCGCTCCGCACCCCATCGCGACACAAGGCCGCTCCTACATGGACCAGTTAGGCTTTAGCGGGCTTTCTGCTTCGCTTCCAGGAAGCTCGCGCGCATGTCCTTGGCCCAGCCATCCAGCACCGGCTTGACGTCATTCAGGGTCAGCTGCGTGGTCTTGTTCTCCAGATCCTGCCCCGTGCCCTTGCGCACGACCTGAGCCAGCACTTTCTGGCTGGCACCATCGAGGAACGCAGCTTCCACGCCGACATCCACCTCCTGGTCACGGCCGCCCATGGCCGTGTTCACACCGGCTGAAATCAGCGCGATAGGGATGACCTCATAGGGCTTGAGGCCCTCGTTGCTGGTGGACACCGCAGTAATGGCCGGGCGCACCACGATCACGCCCGGGCCGGGGCCCTTGGCCAGCGGTACCACGCTGCCCATTTCACGGCGCAGCGCTTCGTTGAAGTAGCGGGTGATTTCCTGCAGCGTCTGCGCCGAGATGACCGCCGTCGGCTGCGGCCTGGGGTAGAACTGGCTGGGCTCGATGAACACCTGGCTGTACTGGTTGACGTTGACCTTGGGGTCGATCCAGCGCATCACCGGGTCACCCGACGGGCTCTTGGCTTCCTGCAGCCGGCTGTAATCCTTGAGGAAGCCGGAGTAGTCCTTCGGGTCCACGCGATTGCTGGAGCAGGCGGCCATGGTAAGCAGTGCGGCGCACAACAGGGTGATGCGGGGCAATGATTTCATGATGAAGATGCATCCATGATAGGTCGGCCAGAACAACGCTAGCAGGTGCGCGACAGTTGGCCAGTGGGCTGGTTCAATCTGTAGTGGGAATTGGCTGCGGTAATGTTTCCAGGCGCGCAAATTCCTACAGTGTCTTGGGACCTCGCTGGCTTTTCAGTTTCTGCCGCCCTTGGAAAACTATGCCCGTTAAGGGTATGGTTGGGGTCCGGTGATGGAAATTTTCAAGCGCAAGGATTTCGCGCGTTGGCAAGCCGCTCACAGGCTCAGCGACGAAGTGCTGTGCAAAGCAGTGGACGAGATGTGCAGGGGCCTGGTCGATGCGAGCCTGGGTGGTGAGTTGTTCAAAAAACGCGTGGCAGCGCATGGTGCGGGAAAGCGCGGCGGTTATCGAACTCTTCTTTCCGCCCGCATCGGCAATCGATGTGTTTTCCTGCATGGCTTTGCCAAAAGTGACAAGGCAAATATCACCTTGGAGGAACAGAAAGCGCTGCGATTCGCTGGCAAAGTCTTTCTGGATTTATCACCGCTAGCGCTCTGCCGGGCGTTGCAGGCGGGTGTGCTGATGGAGGTATGTTGTGAGCAGCAAACTGATTCAATCGTTACGCGAGGACCTTGTCGCCCTGCACGAGGCCGGAGCGATCGGCAAGGTCACGCTTCGGGATTACGAAGCGCTATGCCCTGCACCGGTGCGAGATTTCAGCGCACTGGACATACGCCGTTTGCGCGAGGCACTCAACTTCAGTCAGCCGGTCTTTGCGATGCATTTGCACACGAGCGCATCGACAGTGCGCAAATGGGAGCAGGGCGAGACACGCCCATCGGGACCGGCTTTGAAGCTGCTGAATATCATTAAAAACAAAGGGTTACAGGTTCTTCTTTGAGTCCTTTGTCTGATTTTTTGAAAGTCCTTTAGAAACAGTGAATTACGGTTTTTTTGAAAATTTTCCTTTAACTTCCGATTCGCAGGCAAGCCTGCTGCCACGTCAACCCAACACCTCCCGCAATCGATACCACAACATCCCCAGCGCCAGCAGCGGCGAGCGCAGTGCCTTGCCGCCGGGGAAGGTCAGGTGTGGCACGGCGCTGAACACGTCCAGCCCCTGGCTGTGGCCGAGGGCGATGCTTTCGGCCAGCAGTTTCGCCGTCCAGTGCGTCACGTTCAGCCCATGCCCGGAATAGCCCTGGGCGTAGTAAACGTTGGGGTGCTGGCTGAGGCGCCCGACCTGGGGGAAGCGGTTGGCGGTGATGCCGATCATGCCGCCCCACTGGTAGTCGATACGCACGTTGGCCAGCTGCGGGAACACCTTCAGCACCTTGGGCCGCATGTAGGCGGCGATGTCCTTGGGGTCGCGGCCGGAATAGTGGCAGGCACCGCCGAACAGCAGGCGCCGGTCTGCCGTCAGGCGGTAGTAGTCCAGGCCGACTTTCTGGTCGCACAGCGCCATGTTCTGCGGGATCAGGCTGCTGGCTAGTGACTCGGGCAATGGCTCGGTAGCCACCACGTAGCTGCCGGCCGGCAGCACCTTGCCGCTCAGGCGTGGTTCCAGTTCATCGAGGTGGGCGTTGCAGCCCAGCACCAGGCTGCTTGCCCGCACCTTGCCACGGGCTGTGTGCAGGGTCACGCGGGGGCCGTGCTCGATGCGCAGCACCGGGCTCTGCTCGAAGATGCGTACGCCCAGGCCGTGGGCGGCGCGGGCTTCGCCCTGGACCAGGTCAAGCGGGTGCAGGTGGCCCGAGCCCATGTCCACCAGGCCGCCGGCGTACTGGTCGCTGGCGACGATTTCATGCAGCTGGTCGGCACTGACCAGGCGGGTTTCAGGGCGATAGCCGAGTGCGGCCAGGTCGTCCTGTTCGTCCTTGAATGCGGCGAACTGCGCAGGGGTGTTGGCCAGTTCGCAGAAGCCCCAGCGCAGGTCGCAGGCAATGCCGTACCGGGCGATGCGGCTGGCCACCAGCGCTACCGAATCGATGCCGGCCTGTTTCAGGTAGTGCACGCCGTCCTGGCCGACATGCCGGGCAAAGCCGCTGACGTCATGGCCGATGCCGCGAATCAGCTGGCCGCCGTTGCGGCCGCTGGCGCCCCAGCCGATACGCCGGGCTTCAAGCAGCACCACCGAGAGCCCGCGTTCGGCCAGTTCCAGGGCGGTATTGACCCCGGTCAGCCCGCCGCCGACCACGCACACATCGGCGGTCAGTTCGCCGTCCAGGCTGGGATAGGGCGCTGCATCGCGTGCCGTGGCGGCATAGTACGAAGCGGTGTGTTGGGTAGTGAAAGACATGGGCGTTCTCGACTCAGCGGTTGGACTTGATCTTGCTCCAGGAGCGGGTCATGACGCGCATGATCTTCGGGCTCGGCGTGCTGGAGATGTACAGCTTGTCCAGCACGTCCTGGGGTGGGTAGATCTCGGGGTTTTTCACCAGCGACGCGTCCATGTAGGCCTGGGCATCGGGGTTGGCGTTGGCATATCCGACCGTGGCGCTGACCTTGGCGATCACCTTGGGATCGAGCAGGTAGTTGATGAACGCCAGGGCCTGTTCGGGGTTGTTGGCGTCCTTGGGGATGGCCAGCAGGTCGAACCACAGGTTGCTGCCTTCCTTGGGAATGCTGTAGGCGACTTTCACGCCGTTTTTTGCCTCCACGGCGCGGTTGGCGGCCTGGAACACGTCGCCGGAGTAGCCGAAGGCCACGCAGACATCGCCATTGGCCAGGTCGGAAACGTACTTGGAGGAGTGGAAGTAGGTGATATAGGGGCGCAGTTCGAGCAGGCGGGCTTCCGCCTTGGCGTAGTCGGCCGGTTTTTCGCTGCGCGGGTCCATGCCCAGGTAGTTGAGCACGGCCGGGAACAGTTCGTCGGGCGAGTCCATGAACGCCACGCCGCACTGCTTGAGCTTTTTCAGGTTCTCGGGCTCGAACAGCACCGCCCATGAATCGATATGGTCGACGCCCAGGGCCGCCTTGACCTTGTCGATGTTGTAGCCGATGCCGTTGGTACCCCACAGGTAGGGTACGGCGTACTGGTTGCCAGGGTCGTTCTGCTCAAGCTGCTTGAGCAGCTTGGGGTCCAGGTGCTGCCAGTTGGGCAGCTTGCTGCGGTCCAGCGGCAGGAAGGCACCGGCCTGGGCCTGGCGTGCGAGGAAGTGGTTGGATGGCACCACCACGTCATAGCCGGTGCGCCCGGCCAGCAGCTTGCCTTCCAGGGTTTCGTTGGAGTCGAACACGTCATAGACCACCTTGATCCCGCTGCTGGCCTGGAAGTCGGCCACGGTGGTGTCGCCGATGTAGTCGGTCCAGTTGTAAACGCTGACCGAGGGGGTGGCCTGGGTGGTGGTGGCGAACAGCAGGGCGAATGCGGTGGGGATCAGGGTTTGCAGATGACGCATGGGGACACCTCGTTGGTCTTGTTCTTGGCGTTCGGTGTGTTGGGGCTGCTTTGCAGCCCATCGCCGGCAAGCCGGCTCCCACAGGTACAGCACAGGCTTCAGGTTCATGGAGAACCTGTGGGAGCCGGCTTGTCGTGGCGACGAACCGCGGCGATGGGGTGCAAAGCACCCCTTGGGTGGATCAGACGCTCAGCATCAGGAATTCACGCTCCCACGAGCTGATCACGCGCTTGTAGTTCTCGTGCTCGGCGCGCTTGACCGCTACGTAACCCTGGACGAACTGCTTGCCCAGGTACTGCTGCACGGTCTCGCAGTCTTCCATGTGCTGCAGGGCGTCCTCGATGGTGATCGGCAGGCGCAGGTTGCGCCGCTCGTAGGCACGGCCCTGCACCGGTGCGCTGGGCTCGATGCGCTCGATCATGCCCAGGTAGCCGCACAGCAGGCTGGCGGCGATGGCCAGGTACGGGTTGGCATCGGCGCCCGGCAGGCGGTTTTCCACGCGCATCGCCTCGGGGCTGGAGGTGGGCACGCGCAGGCCGGCGGTGCGGTTTTCTTCACCCCACTCGACGTTCACCGGTGCCGAGGTGTCCGGCAGGAAGCGGCGGAACGAGTTGACGTTGGGCGCAAACATCGGCAGCAGCTTGGGGATGTACTTCTGCAAACCGCCGATGTGGTACAGGAACAGCTGGCTCATGCTGCCGTCTTCATTGGCGAAGATCGGCTTGCCGGTTGCGATGTCGACCACGCTCTGGTGCAGGTGCATGGCACTGCCGGGCTCGTCGGTGATCGGCTTGGCCATGAAGGTGGCGGCCACGTTGTGCTTGAGCGCGGCTTCACGCATGGTGCGCTTGAACACGGTGATCTGGTCGGCCAGGTCCAGGGCGTCGCCGTGGCGGAAGTTGATCTCCATCTGCGCCGGGCCGTCTTCATGGATCAGCGTGTCCAGGTCCAGGCCCTGGATCTCGCACCAGTCGTAGACATCTTCGAACAGCGGGTCGAATTCGTTGGCGGCATCGATCGAGAACGACTGGCGGCCGCTTTCGGCACGGCCGGAACGCCCCAGCGGCACTTGCAGTGGCAGGTCCGGGTCTTCGCAGCGCTGGGTCAGGTAGAACTCCATCTCCGGTGCCACGATCGGCTGCCAGCCTTTGTCGGCATACAGCTTGAGCACTTTCTTCAGCACGTTGCGCGGCGACAGCTCGATGGGGTTGCCTTGCTTGTCGAAGGTGTCGTGGATCACGATCGCGGTCGGCTCGATCGCCCACGGGATCTGGTACACGGCGCTCGGGTCTGGGCGGCAGACCATGTCGATGTCGGCGGCATCGAGCAGGTTGTAGTAGATGTCATCGTCAACGTAGTCGCCGGTGACCGTCTGCAGCAGCACGCTCTCGGGCAGGCGCATGCCACGCTCGTGGAGAAACTTGGCGGTGGGCGCGATCTTGCCGCGGGCGATGCCGGTCAGGTCGCTGATCACGCATTCGACTTCGGTGATCCGGTGTTCTTTCAGCCAGGTGGACAGCTGATCGAAGGGGGCGTTCATACAGACCTCTTGGTTGGGTTTTAGTGTGGGAGCAAGCGTGCCAGCGTAAACCGTTCTACGGTTTCGAAGGCGTCCCGCTTCCCAGGTGACGCGCTGGAGACTATCTTGGTCGCAGCCCGCATGGCTGATCTATCCACTTTCTCCGGCAATGAATGCACCAAAAGAGTGCAACTAGGACCGAGCGTGACAACCGCCAATGCCCTGCAAGTCCAGGCTTTCCACACCACCGACGTGACCGAACAAGTACGTGCCACCCCTGGGTGGCAGCAGCAGTACCGGCAGATGTCGCCCGGGCATTTCAGCGGAGAGCTGCGTTGCCTGGGGCTGGACGGGGTGGAGGTCTACGAGGAGCGGTTGAACACCCGGGTGGAGCAGTTTTTCCGCGCACCCAGCGGTTCGCTGGCGTTCTGCTTCGACCGCAGCGAGAACAGCCTGTACCTGCTGAACGAACAGAGCCGCAACATCTGGATCACCCCGGAGAACTACCAGGAAGTGGCGGTCGTGTTCGACCAGGCCTTCCTGGCCCGCCACGGGCTGGACCCGCAGCGCCTGGAAGGGTTGTTCATGGTGCCGCTGGGCAGCGGCCAGAACGCGCTGTTCGGCAGCTGGCTGAGCGCGACGCTGACCCGCCTGGGCCAGGCGGATTGCCCGCTGCAGGGGCAGGCCCTGGCGGAGCAACTGCTGGAAGACTGCCTGTTCATCCTCGACAACGCCTGCCAGCGCCTGCAGGGCGTGGCATTGGGCCGGCGTGACGAGGAACGGGCGATCATGCGCCGGGTGAGCGAGTGGGCGGCCGACTGCCCGGAGGAGACGCTGAACCTGGTGGAGCTGGCGGATGTTGCCGGGGTTTCCCTGCGTCAGTTGCAGCAAGCCTTCAAGGCGTATACCGGGATGCCGCCGGCGCACTGGTTGCGCCTGCGCCGGCTGAACGGTGCGCGGCGCGATCTGCTGCACGGCGGTGAAGTGACCGTGGCCGAGGTGGCGATGCGTTGGTCGTTCTGGCATTTGGGAAGGTTTTCAGAGAGTTACCGGCAGTTGTTCAAGGAGTTTCCCAGCGAGACCTTGAAGCGGGGCAGGGGCTGAATCTGGTGGTGTAGCTGCTGGCCTCTTCGCGGGCTCGCCCGCTCCCACAGGGACCTCACAATACCTGGCCCTGAGGTGATCCTGTGGGAGCGGGCAAGCCCGCGAAGAGGCCGGCCCAGGCAATACACAACCCAGCATTCCACAGCGAAAATTGCTATCGTGCCGCCCTGATTCCACCCGAGGTGCCGATGTTCTACCTGCCTTTGCCCAGCGACCAGGCCGACCGCCTCGCCAGCGAGCCCACCACCGACTTCTTCACCACCGCCAGCGTCCTCGACGCCGCCGCAGTGCTGTTCGTGCAGAACCTGCCGCGCCAGCCCGCCACCGCCTCGGCGGATACGCAGGAACGCCGCTTTGCCGAAATAGTGCGCATTGCCAACGAGGTCGAAAGCGCCGCGCCGGGGCGCTTCCCGGGCCAGGTGGCGCAGCACTTCGATCGCGAAGCCTTCGCCATGGGCCTGGGCATGCTGGGCGAAAACGGTATCGCACTGCTGTCGACCGAGGTGGAGTACCAGGCCGACGAACTGCTGGACGCCGAGGGCCAGTGGAACTTCCAGTTCGCCGACAGCTACCGCCAGCGGGCAACCCCGCTGCACCCGGTGTACCTGCCTTCCCTGGCCAGCGACCTGATGCTCAGCGACCAACAGAACCGCCTGCTGCGCGAATTCCTCAGTGGTATCGATGAGTCGGTGGCGGTTCAGGGCTTTGCCGGCACCGGCAAGACCTTCCTGATTCACCAGTTCGCCCGTTTGCTCGAGCCGCAGCGCACGCTGTTGCTGGCCTTGACCGAAGGCCAGCTGCGCGCGCTGCAGGCGCGGGTCAAGGATGCCGCCGCCTACACCGCACTGACCTTCGGCCAGCTGGCCGACGAGCTGCTCAACCGCGACCTCACCAGCAATGGCTGGCGCCTGCGCGACCCGTATCGCACCAAGCTTTCGTGGCGCCCGCAGGATGCGCAGGTGGTACGTTGGCTGGCCATTCCCGACATCGGCCCGCTCGCCGCGCGCGATGTGGTTGCCTTGTGCATCCGCGCGGTGCGCACGTTCTGCCACAGCGCCGACACCCAGCTGCAGTTGCACCACCTGCCCTGGGCCGGGCCGGGGACCACGCCACTGGACCAGGAAGTGTTGCTGGAAAAGGCACGGCTGTACTGGCAGGAGCTGATTCGCCCGTCGGCACGGGAAATCCAGTTGCCGGTGCGCGACTACCACCGGGTCAAACTGCTGTCGCTGACCGGTTATGTGATCGACAGCCGCTACACCCATGTCATCGTCGACGAGGCCCACGAGCTGTCGGCACCGATGCTTGCCGTGCTCGATCGCAGCCCGCAGTCGATCATTGCCCTGGGTGACGAGCTGCAGAACCTAAACGGCCTCAGCGCGCACCATGGCGGCTTCATCCGCCAGCGTTACATCGACCACTCGCTGCGGGCCGGCCCGGCGATGGACAACGTGCTCAACCCGCTGATCCAGGCCCACCCGGCGGCGATCCAGGCAGCCTTCAGCGGCAGCGCCGAGCATTACACCCGGGTCAGCTTCTTCGATGCGGTAACGGTGCCGGAACAGCCCACGGCGTTGATCGTCGACGATGAATGGGGCCTGTTTGGCTGGTTCCAGCGCCTGACCCACCAGGGCGTGCCGTTCGTGCTGCTGAAAAGCGCGCGCAAGGACTTCGAGCTGTTCGTCGAAGACTGTATCGAGCTGTACCGCCATGGCACCCGGCCGCGTCACCCGATGCTGTTCCGCTATGCCAGCTGGCAGGCGCTGGAGCAGGACAAGGGTGATGACAAGGCGTTCGTCGCCGTGGCCAACATGCTGCGCAAGGGCTACACGCCAGAGCACTTTGCCAGGGCCAAGAGCCGTTACCGTTGGGACAAGGCGCCCAAGCTGTTCCTGGGGCGGGTGCGGGATGTGAAGAACATGGAGTTCGCCCGGGTGATGGTGTCGCCGGAGCTGATGGTGGTGCCGCAGGTGGCGGGGAACCGCAATGAACGGGCGCGGATGCTGGCGGGGTTGTATACCGCCTGTTCGCGGGCGCGGCATGAACTGATCGTGCCGGGGGGGATGCTGGACTGGGTCAAGGACCAGGTTCGGGATTGAGCCCTGGGGCCGCTTTTTCAGCCCTTCAAAGTCCTTGTGGGAGCGGGTTCACCCGCGAACACCGGCGCAGCCGGTGCCGGGCACCGTGTCGCCTGATTCGCGGGTAAACCCGCTCCCACAGGGCTGCAAAGCAGCCCCAGGGTCATGAATCAGTTACGGTCCAGCCACACAGTCTGGGCATTGGTGAACTCACGCACACCAAAGTGCGACAGCTCACGCCCGAAGCCGCTCTTCTTCACCCCGCCAAACGCCACGCGGGGGTCGGAAGCGCAATAGCCGTTGATGAACACGCCGCCGGTATCCAGCGCCGCGGTCATGCGCTCGGCCAGCGCGTAGTCGGCGGTGTAGATGGTCGAGGCCAGGCCGAACTCGCTGTCGTTGGCCAGCTCCACCGCATGCTCCGCATCACGTGCGCTGATGATCGCCGCCACCGGCCCGAACAGCTCCTGCTTGAACGCAGTCATCTGCGGGGTGACGTTGGCGAACACGGTCGGCGCGTAGAAGTTGGCAACGCCATCGACCTTGTGGCCGCCCAGCAGCAGGGTGGCGCCTTCGGCGATGGTCGCCTGGACCTGGCCATCCAGCTCGTCGCGCAGGTCGTAACGGGCCATCGGGCCGATGTAGGTACCTTCTTCCAGCGGGTTGCCGACCTTCAGCTCGCGAGTGGCCTCGACGAACTTGCGGGTGAATTCGTCAACGATGCTTTCCTCGACGATCAGGCGCTTGGCCGCAGCGCAGACCTGGCCGGTGTTCTGGTAACGGCCGATCACGGCTGCTTTCACGGCGGCATCCAGGTCGGCGTCGGCCAGCACGATGAACGGGTCGGAACCGCCCAGCTCCAGCACGCACTTCTTCAGCGCGGCGCCGGCTTGTGCACCAATCGCCATGCCGGCACGCACGCTGCCGGTCAGGGTCACGGCGGCGATGCGCGGGTCGTTGATGGCGCGGGTGACGCCGTCCGGGGTCACGTTCAGCACTTCGAACACGCCTTCCGGCAGGCCGGCATCCTTGAACAGCTCGCCCAGCAGGTAGGCGCTGCCCATCACGTTCGGCGCGTGCTTGAGTACGTAGGTGTTGCCGGCCAGGATCGCCGGCACGGCGCCGCGCAATACCTGCCAGACCGGGAAGTTCCAAGGCATCACGGCCAGGATCGGGCCCAGCGGGCGGTATTCGATGCGGGCTTTCTCGACCTGGGTCGGCTCGGCGGCGAGCATGGCCGGGCCATGTTCGGCGTACCAGCGGCACAGGCCGACGCACTTGCTGACTTCACCACGGGCCTGGGCGACAGGCTTGCCGATTTCGCGGCTGATCATTTGCGCGAAGGCTTCGGCCTTGGTTTCGAGGGTGCTGGCCAGGGCAAGCAGGTACTCGCTGCGCTGACCCAGCGACACCTGGCGCCACTGGCGGTAGCCAACCTTGGCGCGTTGCAGCGCCGCTTCCAGTGCGGCGTCGGTGTCGAACGGGTAGGCGCCGATCTGCTCGCCGCTGTACGGGTCGAGGGAGATGGCGTGGGTCAGGCTGCTGATCGCGCTCATGGCGGGACACTCTCGTTGTTGTTGAACCGTGACGCCAGACTAGTGGGCTATGGCTTTAATGAAAACTGAATAATAATGAGCGAAACATTCACGTTTGGAGAAAGGCTGTGGACCTGGTGCAACTGGAGATCTTCAAGGCCGTGGCAGAGCAGGGCAGCATCAGTGCCGCCGCGCAGCATATCCATCGGGTGCCGTCGAACCTGACCACGCGTATCAAGCAACTGGAGGAGGACCTGGGCGTGGAGCTGTTCATCCGCGAGAAGAGCCGCCTGCGCCTGTCCCCCGCAGGCTGGAACTTCCTCGAATACACCCGGCGCATCCTCGACCTGGTGCATGAGGCGCGGTTGACCGTGGCCGGTGAAGACCCGCAAGGCACCTTCGCCCTGGGGTCGCTGGAAAGCACGGCCGCGGTGCGCATCCCGGCCTTGCTGGCGGCCTACAACCAGCGCTACCCCAAGGTCGACCTGGACCTGTCCACCGGGCCGTCCGGGACCATGCTCGAAGGCGTGTTGTCTGGCCGCCTGGTGGCGGCGTTCGTCGACGGGCCGGTGCTGCACCCGACGCTGGAAGGCATGCCGGTGTTCGAGGAAGAAATGATGGTCATCGCGCCGCTCAACCACGCCCCGGTAACCCGCGCCCAGGACGTCAACGGCGAAAGCATCTACGCCTTCCGCGCCAACTGTTCGTACCGCCACCACTTCGAGAACTGGTTCGTGCAGGACCAGGCAGTGCCGGGCAAGATCCACGAAATGGAGTCGTACCACGGCATGCTGGCCTGCGTCAGCGCCGGCGCCGGCCTGGCCATGATGCCGCGCAGCATGCTCGACAACATGCCCGGTTGCAGCACCGTCAGTGCCTGGCCGATGTCGGAGGATTTCCGTTACCTGAAGACCTGGCTGGTGTGGCGCCGGGGCACGGTATCGCGCAGTTTGAGCATGTTCGTGAAACTGCTCGAGGAAGGGCGCGCAACCTGATGTTCCAGCGCAATATCCACACCGTTGATGCGAATTTCATCAAGATGACCATGCATCAGCACGAACGCCGTTACGCCCGAAGGATCAGATAATAGGTAAGCCATCCTCGAAAGGAGGGTCGTACCATGCGTAACCATCACTATGCCCTCGGCGCGGCGCTGCTGATCGCCCTGGCGCTGCCATGGACCCTGGCGGCCGCCTCCGACCACAATGCCCCCATCGACATGCAGGCCGTGCAACTGCAACAGCAGGAGCAGAACGGCGTCCGCTACCTGCAAGGCGGCATCGGCCAGGATGAAGCCAACGCCCTGCGCAAGACCCCGGGCTATGACCTGCACGTGGAACTCTCCACCGGCCCGGAAGGCAAGTTCCAGAGCGGTGCCACCGTCGACATCCAGAATGCACAGGGCCAGCCCGTGCTCAGCCTTACGGATGCCGGGCCGCTGCTGTATGTGCAGTTGCCTCCCGGTAAATACAAAGTCACTGGCAACGCCCAGGGTGAGACGGTGCAGCAATTGGTGACCGTGAATGGCAAGACCCCCGCAACCGTGAACCTGAACTGGCGTTGATGGAAAAACGGGCAGGAGTACGGATGTGCTCCTGCCTGAAAGGAGCGCATCGCCATGAGCCTGGACCTTCAGCTGGAGATGTTGGACGAGCGGGGCTATGTGTTGCTCCCCGGTGTGCTCGAACCCTTGCGTATCGCCTTGTTGCGCTGCGCTATCGATGACCTGCAGCCCATCCACTGGGATTACCAGGGGCTGCTGGAACACTACAAGTGCGTGTTCAACCGCAACCCGTTGTGGTTGCCCTTTCTCGACCTGCCGCCGCTGATTGCCCTGGCCGAAGCGGCACTGGGCGCCGACTGCCATGTGATCGGCCAGACCGCCTGGCGCAGCCACCCGGGCTACCCCGGCGTGGCCCTGCACCTGGACCATCTGCCCATGCAGTTGCCCGACTGGCTCAGCGAGCGCGGCGACTTCACCCAGCCCCCGCAGATCCTGACTGCGCAGCTGTACCTGAGCGATATCGACCATCACATCGGGCCGACCTGGATTGTGCCCGGCAGCCACCGCGCGGCGCGGCCACCGCAGGCTGGCGAGCAACACTGGCAGGGCCGTGAGGCCCAGCCGGTGCTGTGCAAGGCAGGGGACGCGCTGGTGTTTCGCAGCGATGTCTGGCACAGCGGCGGGGCCAACTGCACCCAGTCACGCGAGCGCGACATGCTGCAAGTGCACTATGGCCGGCGCATGGTCGCGCAGAAGTTTTCGCCGTACCTGAACTGGCGTTTCAACCCGCAGGTGCTGGAGGAGGCCACACCCAGGCAAAGGCGCCTGCTGGGCGAACACCAAGAGGCGGAATACGACTGACCGCTGCTGTTCGGCATGGCAGATGCTGGCGCAGGGTATTAGCCAATGGTGGCAATTCACTTTCAACTTTCTGTTTATCTGGTCGATAATCAGAAAAGTATTACTTCGTGTGACCGGTCTGGATGCATCCGGTCACCACATAAGATCGAGGGGCCCAAGCCCCCACTTGCCGTATAGACCATCAGGAGAAGTCATTGATGAAAACCCGTCTAGCAGCTTCGCTGGCTGCTGCAGTGCTGGCCTTTGCCGGGGCGAATCTGGCCCAGGCAGCGCAGGTGAGCGGCGCCATTGGCGCCACTGGCCAAGGTGACATGACCTACCGTATCGGCCTGTCGTTCGACTGGGACAAGAAATGGCTGGAAAGCAGCACCGGTCATCTGACCGGATACTGGGATGCGGCCTACACCTATTGGGAAGGCGGTGAGGCCAGTGGCGCGCACTCGCTGTCGTTCAGCCCGGTGTTCACCTACGAGTTCAGCGGTTTCACCTATACCCCGTACATCGAGGCCGGCATTGGTCTGGCGGCGTTTTCCAAGACCGACGTGGGCGACCAGCGCCTGGGCTCGTCGGTCAACTTCGAAGACCGCATCGGCTTCGGCCTGAAACTGCCGGGGGAGCAGAAGGTGGGGATCCGCGCGATGCATTACTCCAACGCGGGGCTCAAGCAGCCTAACGACGGCATCGAGTCGTACTCGCTGTTCTACAGCAAAGGGTTCTGAGACCGGGGGCCGCTTTGCGGCCCATCGCCGGCAAGCCAGCTCCCACAGGGACCGCGTATGGCTGGGACGATGCGGTCGAGGTGGGAGCTGGCTTGCCGGCGATGGGCTGCAAAGCAGCCCCAAGAACGGTCAGAAGGTATACGAAACCCCAGCCTGCACCGTCCGCGGCGCACCCGGGTAGGCGTAGAAGTTGAATGCTCCCTCGTCGTATTCCTTGTTGAAGAGGTTCTTCAGGTCGAGATTGAGGCGAATGTTGTCGTTGACCTTGTAAAAGGCCAGCAGGTCGACAACGGTGTACTGGTCCATGTTGTAAGTCACTGCCTCGGTCTGGCCATTGCGGTCATCGACGTACTTCACCCCAACCCCCAGCCCAAGGCCTTTGGCCAATCCGTCCTGGAATTCGTAGGTGTTGAGCAGGCTGAAGCTGTTCCTTGGAATGTTCGCCAGCCGGGTGCCAGAGGGCAGGCGGTTGTCCTTGGTCACTTCAGCGTCAACGTAGGCATAACCACCGATCACGCGCCACTCCGGCGTCAGGTTGCCGGCGATGTTGATGTCCAGACCACGGCTACGTACTTCGCCAGCGGCAAGGTTGTAGTTGGGGTCCGCCGGGTCGCGTGTCAGCACATTTTCCTTGACGATGTGGTAGATCGCCGCGTCAACGCTCAGCTCACGGTCCGGCGCTTCCCATTTGACACCCAGCTCATACGATTTGCCTTTCTCCGGGTCGAAGCCCGAACCTTGCAGGCTGGCGCCGCTGTTAGGCTTGAACGAACGGGCGGTGTTGGCATAGACAGCGACAGTTTCGGTCAGGTCGTAGATCAGGCCAACGCGCGGGGTGACGCCATTCTCGCCTTTGCTGAAATCTCGGTTTGCGGACCGCTTGTCGTCGTAGTCATGCTCGAAACGCTCGAAGCGAACACCTGCAAGTGCCTTCAAGCGCTCAGTCAGGGCCACCTGGTCCTGGATGAAATACGCCCAGGTCTCGAGCTTCTCGCTGTCCCAGGTGGTTGGTACCGCTGCCAGCTCCGGCCTCGGCTGGCCTAGTACCGGGTTATAGATATCGATCGTGTAGGGCGCGGTGGAACGTCGAATGATCGAGCTGTAGTGATAGTTCTCGTACTCGACGCCGGTCAGCAGGGTGTGGCTGAACGCGCCTGTATCGAAATGCCCGGTGAGGTTCAGCTGCCAGTCGCGGTCGGTCCACTCCAGCTTGCGGTAATTGAAGTTGCGCTGCAGGGTACGGCCATCTGCGGGGGCACTGGTGGCCTCTACAGCATTGCCTTTGAGCGAGCCGTCAAGGTATTGGAAGCCTCCACCCAGCGTCCAGTTGTCGTTGAGCAGGTGCTCGAAGCGCACCTGGGCCATGTTGTTGTCATTGTGCAGCAGGTTGTCGCTGCCTTTCTCCCAGATGTAGGTATCGCGCGAAGCGCTGCCTGCCTGGGTCGGGTAGCGGGTCAGGCCTCGGTCCAACGGATGGTTGTTGCGCATGAAGTCGCCCTCGAAGACGATCTTCGTGCTGTCGTTGACCTGCCAGCTGACTACAGGCGCCACGTCATAGCGCTCGCTTTCCACATCGTCACGGAAGCTTTCGCCGCCTTCGCCCAGCAGGTTCAGGCGGTAGGCCAGCGAGCCGTCCTGGTTCAGCGGCCCGGTGGCGTCCAGGGTCGCACGGTGCATGCCCTGATCATCGAACTGGCTGCCCAGGGTAACTTTCGACTCTGGCAGCGGCTGCTTGCTGACCACGTTGAAGGTGCCGCCTGGGTCGCCACGGCCATACAGGCTGCTGGCCGGGCCACGGATCACTTCCAGGCGCTCGACGGTGTTGGCGTCGGGGGCGTTGGGGTAGCCGCGGTTGATCGGGAAACCATTGCGGTAGAACTCCCCGGTGGTGAAGCCACGCACGGTGAAGGTGGTCAGGCCCTGGCCGCCGAAGTTGTTGGCGCGGCCGACACCGCCGGCGTAGTCCAGGCCGTCCTGCAGGCGCGTGGCGCCGGTGTCTTCCAGTACATCCTTGGGCACCACGCTGACCGATTGCGGGGTTTCGTGCAGGGCGGTGTCGGTGCGGGTGGCGCTGGCCGAGCGGGTAGCCTTGTAACCCTCGACCGGGCCATCGGCACGTTCGCTGTCGGCGCTGCTGGTGATGTTCAGGGCCTGGAGTTCGATCTGGGCGGGTTCGCTGAGCGGTTCAGGCTCGGCAAAGGCCAGCGGAGAGACAGCATGAAGCACACAAAGCGAAACGAACGTGCGACGCATCGACGGTACGATCCTGGAGTAGGGCGCTGAGGGTAGGGTGGGCAAGCGCCGAGAAACTACTACGAATCATTATCAAGTGCATTCTTTTTATGTGGCACTGGTGTACCAGATACCAAGTGGAATTTGTGCTGGATTCTTCGCGGGTACGCCCGCTCCCACAGGTTCGTCACAGGCTCAGGCTTTGTGCATGACCTGTGGGAGCGGGCGCGCCCGCGAATAGGCCAGTTCAGGTGCAGCAGTTCTCAGCGAACCGCCTTGATCGCCAGCACATTGCACAGCGGATGCTCCAGCACATGCGCCGTGGTCCCGCCCAGGAACGTCTGCATGGCGTCATGCCGGTGGCTGCCCATCACGATCACATCCGCCCGGCTGTGCCCGACGAACTGGGCAATCGCCTTGATCGCGGCCCCTTCCAGGAAGTGCCTGCGCTCCAGCGGGATCTGGTGGTGGTCGCCCAGCCTGTTGAACGCCGCACGCTGCGCGGTGCGCACGCTGACATCGAAGCCAGGCATGGTCACCGTGCCGGCGCCGAAGTCGGCAATGTGGGTCTTGGCCGCGTCGCACACATGCAGCAGGTGCAGTTCGGCATTGCACTGCAGGGCCAGGGCATGGGCGCAATGGATCACCTGCTCATCCAGGTGCTCGCCGGCGCCATGGCTGTTCAGGTCCACCGCGGCGGCAATCTGCCGGGGCAGCGGCAGGCGGATATCGCTGACCAGGTGCACGGCGACCGGGCTGTCCTTCAGCAACTGCCAGTCCAGAGGCGTTACCAGCAGGCGCTTGAGCACCGGTTCGTGCTGCACGTCCTTGATCAGCAGGTCGCAACCCAGCCGTTCCACCCGCTCCAGCACGCTGCTCAGCGGGTCGCGGGTCAGCAGCAGTTCGGTAGATACATCCAGGCCGGCGTTGGCCAGTTGCTCGGCTTCGTCCGCCAGCCATTGGCGGTTGTCACTGAGCAGCCGTTCCCGCTCTCGGCTATCGCTCATCAAACCGAAGGTGTCGACATCGTCGACGAACACGTTGATATCCAGCAAGGCACCGCTGGATTCCGCCAGCGCCGCAGCGCGTTGCAGCGCCGGCGTGTGGCGCATCTGCGGGCCGAGCATGACGAACAGACGCTTGAACTGGCTCATCTCACACCTCCACGTGTGGCAGCCCCCCGGTGATCTGGTCTTGTTCAGTCTAGACCGCGCAGGGCCGCATGAGCAGCCGACGGAGGCTGGCGCGGCACGGTGTGTCGGGTATGATGCGGGCCCCATCATTTTCACGAGGCCCGCCCCATGTCCCTGAGTGCTGAACAGATCGGCGAATTCCGCGCCTTTGCCGAGCAGCTGGCCGATGCTGCTGCCGTGGCGATCAAGCCATACTTTCGCGCCAGCCTGGACGTCGAGGACAAGGGTGGGCGCCTGTACGACCCGGTGACCGTGGCCGACAAGGCAGCCGAGGACGCCATGCGCGAGCTGATCCAGGCCCGCTATCCCGACCACGGCATCCTCGGTGAAGAGGCCGGCGTGGCAGTCGGCAGCAGCCCGCTGACCTGGGTGCTCGACCCGATCGACGGTACCCGTGCCTTCATCACCGGCCTGCCGCTGTGGGGCACGCTGATTGCCCTGAACGACGGCACGCGCCCGGTGGTAGGGGTGATGAACCAGCCGTTCACCGGCGAACGCTTTGTCGGCACACCGGAAGGCGCCTGGCGCAGCGGTACGCCGTTGCAGACCCGCGCCTGTGCCGACCTGGCCTCGGCCACGCTGATGTGCACCACCCCGGACATGTTCGATACCGCCGCGCGCAAGGCTGCGTTCGAGGCCGTTGCCGGCAAGGCGCGCCTGATGCGCTACGGTGGCGATTGCTATGCCTACTGCATGCTGGCTTCCGGGTTTGTCGACGTGATCGTCGAGGCGAGCCTGCAGCCGTATGACGTGCAGGCGCTGATGCCGATCATTGAAGGGGCGGGCGGGGTGATCACGGCGTGGGATGGCAGCAGCGCGCAGAATGGCGGGTGCGTGGTGGCCTGTGGTGACCCGGCGCTGCATGCACAGGTGGTGGAGATGTTGCGTCACGCCATGTGATCGATGTGTTGCTTGTGCCGGCCCCTTCGCGGGCTTGCCCGCTCCCACAGGTTCATCACAGGTGCTGCGGGCTGTGCGGTCCCTGTGGGAGCGGGCAAGCCCGCGAAGAGGCCGGCACAGGTATCCACCCCCCCCGATCACCGCACTTTTTCCAATTTCCGGGCTCTATGTTTGGCCAGGCCACACTGATCCCCGGTGCGGCCGCCGAATATCGACCCGGTGCCGATGGTTGCAAGCAAGCCAAAATTCTTCCTCCGCCTGCTATTGGCAGGCACCCTCACGTGCCTGTGCGCCTGCACCCAGCAGCAGGGTCGCGACATGGTCAACCAGCTCGGCAACGGCAAGCCCAGCGAACTGTTCCAGACCAGCGTCGACCGCCTGGCCACGCTGTCCATGCGCGACAATCTGCAGAGCTTGTACCTGCTGATGAACAAGCTTTACCTGCGCAACCCCAACCAGTGGAAGCTGTCCGGCTACGTGGACGCTGCCACTGCCGAGCGGCAGATCCGTATCGCCATCGAACAACGCCAGCCCTTGCCGCAACTGGGCAACCGTCGCGACCTGGCCGCCTTGAGCTATGCCCTGAGCCCCGAGTTTCGCGGTGACCGGGTCGGCGCCTTCATCTACGCCATCGGCAGCATGCTGATCACCGCGCACGGCGGCCGTACCGAGTTCTACATGACCGATACCATCGACCCGCTGTTCATCAACAACGCGGCGCGCAATATCGAGAAGGCCACCTGGATGTTGAGCCAGCGGCAGGATGCCAACGGCGTGCTGCTGTTGTTCTCCAACGAAATCTCGGAAGAGGGCAGCAACCTGAGTTTTGCCGTGGAGTTCGGCAAGATCGTGGCACGGCTGGACTTGCTGGCGGAGTTGCTGGATGAGCGGTACAGGCGGATTGGCTTGAATTATGCGCAAAGCCTGCTGTTGATGAACTTCCTGCCAGTGCAGTGAAGTGGGCGGTTCCGGGTTGCCTGTACCGGCCTCTTCGCGGGCATGCCCGCTCTCACAGGTACTTCATCGCACTTCAGGCTGGTGATATCCCTGTGGGAGCGGGCGTGCCCGCGAAGGGGCCAGCACAGGCAACCGACATTCAGCGGGTACGCAACGACTCCAGCAACGGCTGAAACTCCGCCAGCAACCAGTCCCGCAAGCGGCAGCAACTGGAGTCATGGTCCTTGTCTTCGTTGAACGCCAGGAAGTGGAAGGTATCCTTGAGCACCAGTTCCTCTTCCACCGGCCTTGCCAGCAGCCCTTGGGCCACCAGCGGCTCTACCAGGTGGTGCCAGCCCAGCGCCACGCCCTGGCCACCCAGGGCCAGCTGCACCAGCAGGTTGTAATCGTTGGCATTGAAGAAGTGCGGGCCGGTGTTGGCGCGGCTTTTCAGGTCGATGTCATGGAACGCCAGCCAAACGTTCCAGTCCACGTGCTCGGCCACCTGCGAGCGGCCATAAGGGCTGAGGTTCAACAATGTGCCATCACGCAGCCCCTGCAGGGTACGCACCTCCGGGTGCTGCGCCAGGTACAGCGGCGTGCACACCGGGTAGATCACATCGTGGTTGAGCTGGTGCGAGCTGTAGCCCGCCTGCACCTTGCCCAGTTTGGTGATGTAGATGTCCGGGCGCACCCCGGGCTCCATGGCCAGGAAGTTCTGCGTGGTCACCAGGTTGATGTCGATGTCCGGGTTCTCATCGAAGAACCTCGGCATCCGCGGCCCCATCCACAAGGCGGCGAAGGCCGGTGAACAGCAAAGGGTGACCACCTGCTTGCTGTTGGTGTTGCTGCGAATGCGCTCGGCAGCCTGGGAAATGTTGACGAACGACAACTGCACCGCATCGAAGAAGATCGAGCCGGCCACCGTCAGCTCCACCGCACGGCCCACGCGGGTGAACAACTCGGCGCCCAGGTAGGTTTCCAGTTCGCGGATTTGCCGGCTGACCGCTGCCTGGGTCACGCACAGCGCCTCGGCGGCGCGGGTGAAGTTCTGGTACTTGGCGGCGGCGACGAAGACTTTGACCGCACGCAGCGAGGGCATCTTGATCAGCGTCTGATCGGGTTCGGAGTGTCTGACCATGTCGGTGGGGTGCAGGTCCTTTGTAGGAGCAGTCTTGTGCTGCGAAAGGGCCCCTACAGGCACCCATGGCTCAAGTGTATGAGCCGGTCTCTTCGCTGCACAAGGCTGCGCCTGCATTCAAGCGCACTGCGCCAGGCTGTGGCTCGGGGCTCAGGCCCTGATTGATAACTTCAGGTAATGGTTTGCGTGAAACAAATGTCGTTGGACCCGCTCTGGATCAAGGCCTAACGTTAAACCCACGGCGCGACATTCGAGACATCGATAGTCGGACAACTTTGAAGCAGGACATTCTGCGTGCCGGTTTTGACTCACGTTCGAATTTGAACGGACTGCCAAGCGTACTCGCACTGATCTCTACCCGCCTTATTGAAAGTGCGATGTTGAAAGATTGGTTAATAAGCATAATAAAGAGGGTCGTATGAGCCATGCCGATGAGATTCTTTCGGTAAAAAACATCTTCAAAGTGTTCGGTCCCAACCCGAACATGGCCATGGAGATGCTCCGCAAGGGGGCCGACAAGAACGAAATCTTCAGCAAGACCGGCCACGTCGTCGGCGTGTTCGATGCAAGCTTTTCCGTCAAGCGTGGCGAAATCTTCGTCATCATGGGCCTGTCCGGTTCGGGCAAGTCGACCATGGTGCGGCTGTTCAACCGCCTGATCGAGCCCACCTCCGGCAGCATTCACCTCAACGGCAAGGAAATCACCGGGCTCTCCGACAAAGCCCTGCTGGATGTGCGCCGCAAGGAAATGGGCATGGTGTTCCAGTCCTTTGCGCTGATGCCGCACATGAGCGTGCTGGAAAACACCGCGTTCGGCCTGGAAATTGCCGGCGTAGCGGAGGCCGAACGCCACAGCCGCGCCCGTGAAGCATTGAGCCAGGTTGGCCTGGCCGGCCATGAAAACAGCTACCCGCACCAGTTGTCTGGCGGCATGCAGCAGCGTGTAGGCCTGGCCCGGGCCCTGGCCAACGACCCGGCGATCCTGCTGATGGACGAGGCGTTCTCCGCGCTCGACCCGCTGATCCGCAGCGAGATGCAGGGCGAGCTGATCCGCCTGCAGGCCGAGCAGCAGCGCACCATCATCTTCATTTCCCACGACATCGAGGAAGCCATCCGCATCGGCCATCGCATCGCGATCATGGAAGGTGGCCGCGTGGTGCAGATCGGCACCCCGCAGGAGCTGATCAACCAGCCGGCCAACGACTACGTGCGCACCTTCTTCAAGAGCTTCGACAGCTCGCGGGTGCTCAAGGCCGGTGATGTGGCCAAGTTCGACCCGGCGGTGGTGTGCAAGGTCAACGGCAAGGCACCGAGCTTCCAGGCCGGCGTGCCGTTCGGCTACCTGGTCGACGACCGCGGGCAGTTGCTGGGCGTGGTCGACACCGACGCCAACGGCGCTACCGCCAGTGAGCGTTACAGCCTGCACGAGCAGTGCCCGGTGTACACCGATACGCCACTGCACGAAGTGCTCGGGGTGGCGGCCGACCTGCCGTACCCGGTACCGGTGCTCGACCGCCAGGGCGCCTTCAAGGGCACGCTGTCGAAGAACGAGCTGTTGCAGACCCTGAGCCGCCACTAATACCCAGAGGTACACCCTCATGTCCGAATTCAGCATTCTCGACCCGTTCCAGGCGGCCACCATCCCCTTGGGCGACTGGGTCACCGCCACCCTGAACTTCCTGGTGCACAACTTCCGCGAGGTGTTCCGCGCCATCCGCTGGCCGATCGACCAGGTGCTCAATGGCATCGAGTTCACCCTGCAGAGCATCCCACCCACCATCGGCATCATTCTCTCGTCGCTGCTGGGCTGGCAGCTGGCCGGCAAGCGCATGGCCGTGCTGTGCTTCGTCACCCTGACCCTGCTCGGCCTGATCGGCGTATGGGCCGAGTCGATGACCACCCTGGCGCTGGTGCTGACCTCGGTATTCTTCTGCGCGGTCATCGGCATACCGCTTGGCATCCTGTGTGCCCGCAGCGACCGCCTGGAGCGCATCATCCGCCCGCTGCTCGACGCCATGCAGACCCTGCCGGCCTTCGTCTATCTGGTACCGGTGGTGATGCTGTTCGGCATCGGCAACGTGCCCGGCGTGCTGGTGACCATCGTGTTCGCCCTGCCGCCACTGGTGCGCCTGACCAACCTGGGCATTCGCCAGGTGCCGGAAGACAAGATCGAGGCCGCCCGTGCCTTCGGCTGCACGCCGCGGCAGATGCTGACCCGCGTGCAACTGCCGTTGGCCACCTCGACCATCATGGCCGGCCTCAACCAGACCTTGATGCTGTCGCTGTCGATGGTGGTGATCGCCTCGATGATTTCCGTCGGCGGCCTGGGCCAGATGGTCCTGCGCGGTATCGGCCGCCTCGACATGGGCCTGGCCACGGTCGGTGGCGTAGGGCTGGTGCTGCTGGCGATCTTCCTTGACCGCCTGACCCAGGCCATGGGCGCCCGCACCAGCGCCGACCCGAGCCTGCGCTGGTACCACACCGGCCCGGTAGGCGTGGTCATGCGCCTGTGTGGCGTGGCGCAACCGCAAGGGCGGCGCAAGACCGCCTGAGCACTGCAAGGCTTTTGAGACGTTCGATCTGCCGCACTTGAAGATAAAAATCAGAAGAAGGTAAGCGACGATGCACGAATCCAAGTTCTCCCGCAGCATCCTCAAATGCGCCACTGCGCTGACCCTGGTGGCAGCCGCGCTGGGCGCGCACGCCTCGGCCGAAAAACCGGGGGAGGGCGTGAAGGTTACGCCGATCTTCCCCTCCATCGCCGAAGAGCGCTTCCGTGGCGAAGTGGCCATGGAAGGCCTGCGCGAGCTGGGCTACAAGGTCCAGGAGCCGAAGGAGACCGAGTACGGCGTGATGATGGTGGCCCTGGCCAACGGCGATGCCGACTTCACCGTGCACCTGTGGGACAAACTGCACAACCAGTTTTACCAGCAGGCCGGTGGTGACGATGTGATGGTCAAGACCGGCGACATTCTGCCGGGCGTGGCCCAAGGCTACCTGATCGACAAGAAAACCGCTGACCAGTACAACATCAAGTACATCACCGACCTCAAAAAGCCAGAGATCGCCAAGCTGTTCGACACCGACGGTGACGGCAAGGCCGACATGACCGGTTGCAACCCGGGCTGGGGTTGCGAGCTGGTGATTGCCCACCACATGAAAGCCTACGACCTGGACAAGAGCATCACCGTCAACCAGGGCTCGTACTTCGCGCTGATGGCCGACACCATCACCCGTTACAAGGAAGGCAAGCCGATCTTCTACTTCACCTGGGTGCCACAGTGGATCGCCAGCGTGCTGGTCGAGGGCAAGGACGTGGTCTGGCTGGAAGTGCCGAAGACCGACCTGCCGGATGGCAAGAATGATGTCGACACGATGTACCACGGCAAAAACCTCGGCTTTGCCATCGACAAGGTGGTGGCCGTGCTGAACAAGGACTTTGCCGAAGAGAACCCGGCAGCGCTGAAGTTCCTGTCGCTGGTGCAGATCAGCACCGACGACGAGAGCAACCAGAACCTGAAGATGCAGCAGGGCGAGAAGAAGCCTGCCGACATCACCCGCCATGCCAAGGAATGGGTAGCGGCGCACCGCCAGCAGTTCGACCAGTGGCTGCAGGCATCGCGTGACGCGGCTGCACAGGCCAGCAAGTAACCTGTTCCATCAGTGCTGGCTTCTTCGCGGGCTTGCCCGCTCCCACAGGATCACCACAGGCTTGAGTACTGTGGTTTCCCTGTGGGAGCGGGCAAGCCCGCGAAGAGGCCACCGCGATTTCCGCAGTAGAGTTAAAGCCATGAGCCACTTCGAAAGCATCCTCAAGAACACCAACCTGGCCCACCTGGACCCGGCCATCCGCACTTCGCTGTCGATGCCATGCCAGCGTGTCGCCTTCGTCCTGCGCGAGCACTTCTCGATGATGGCCTTCACCGCCGCCATGGACAGTCTGGTCACCGCCAACCTGATGAGTGCCACGCCGTTGTTCCAGATTCAGGTAGTGGGTGAGGGTACCCAGGTGATGAGTGACCTTGGCATCGCCCTGCCGATCAACACCCAGCTGGCCGACCTGGAGGTGCAAGGCCTGGACTGCCTGCTGGTGTGTGGCGGCTTCCGTGTGCGCCTGGAAACAGCACCGCTGCTGCGCGCCAGGCTGCGCCAGGCCGACCAGCACGGCTGCCAGCTGGGCGGATTGTGGAACGGTGCCTACTTCCTGGCCGAAGCGGGATTGCTCAACGACCATGATTGCGCCTTCCACCCCGATGGCCGGGCGATGATGAGCGAGCTGTTCCCCAAGGTGCGCATCAGCCGCCAGGCCCATGTGCTGGACCGCCGGCGCATGAGCTGCGCGGGCGCCAGTAGCGCCCTGGACATGATGCTGGCGCTGCTTGAACAGTGCGGTGGCGTAGCGTTGCGCCGCGCCGTAGAGCAGATGCTGGCGTGCGACCGGGCGCGGGTACTGAGTGATGCACCTGCCAGCTCGCCGGAAATCGACCCCAGCCTGCCCAACGGCGTGCGCCTGGCCCTGGAGCTGATGCACGCCAATATCGAAGACCCGATCGGCATCGACGAGATCGCCGAGCATGCCGGTTTGTCCAGGCGGCATCTGGAGCGCCTGTTCCGCCGGCATGTACAGGCCACACCGCCGCGTTACTATCTGGAGCTGCGGTTGACCCATGCACGGCAGTTGCTGCAGCACACCAGCAAGTCATTGACCGAAGTGGCGGTGGCCAGCGGGTTTGTCAGCTTCCCGCATTTCTACCGGCGCTTCCGTGAGCTGTTCGCCATTGCTCCGCGGCAGTACCGGGCAAGGAGCCAAGGGTGGGCAGGGCGGCAGGATGTGGCTGTGCACTGAGTTATCTACTGTTTGTGCCGGCCTCTTCGCGGGCTTGCCCGCTCCCACAGAGTCTTGCACAGGCCCAGAGGGCTGCGGCGATCCTGTGGGAGCGGGCAAGCCCGCGAAGAGGCCGGCACAGGAAAACACCGTTCGATAAACGAACACTGCCCCTGTCCTGGCTGTCCGCTATCCGCCCATCCATTCCCAAGGTCGCATTGCCCAACCCCCGCCTTTTTGCTTAAGTGTGCCCATCCACCGGTTGTCGCCTGCCCCCGCGACCCGCAGCCGGCTCGATAGAATGACCGTGACGACCGCAACCACAGCCCGCCGGGCCGTAGGAAGCGGCGACCAGAACAATAACGATCCGAGTGCCTTGCCTATGGAAAGCCGCCTGCTGAGCGAGCGCAGTAGCGTGTTTCATCACGCCGACCCTTATGCTGTGTCCGATTATGTCAACCAGCATGTAGGCCAGCATTGCATCGGTCTGTCCCGCACCACTCATCCGCAAGCCAGCCTCAGCCACCGCAAGTTCGCCGAACTCGACCTGTGCCGCATCAGCTACGGCGGCAGCGTGCGCGTTACCTCGCCGGCACTGGAAACCATCTACCACCTGCAGGTGCTGCTCAACGGCAACTGCCTGTGGCGTGGGCACAAGCGCGAGCACCATCTGGTGCCAGGTGAACTGTTGCTGATCAACCCTGACGACCCGGTTGACTTGACCTACTCGGAAGACTGCGAAAAATTCATCCTCAAGGTGCCGACCCGGCTACTGGACTCGATCTGCGACGAACAGCGCTGGCACCGCCCTGATGGCGGGGTGCGGTTCTTGCGCAACCATTACCGGCTGGACGAGCTGGACGGGTTCGTCAACCTGCTGGCCATGGTCTGCCAGGAGGCAGAGGTGAGCGATTCGCTGCCCAGGGTGCAGGGCCATTACAGCCAGATCGTCGCCAGCAAGCTGCTGACCTTGATGAGCACCAATATCCGTCGCGAAAGCCTGGGTTCGCCGGGTGCAAGTCTTGAACGGATCATCGAGCACATCGACCGCAACCTGAAGCTTGAACTGACAGCTGAAGCACTGGCGGAGCAGGCGTGCATGAGCCTGCGCTCGTTGTATGCATTGTTCGACCGGCATCTGCAGACCACGCCCAAGCAGTATGTGCGCCAGCGCAAGCTGGAGCAGGTACATGCCTGCCTGGGTGATGCCAGTTGCGCGGTACGCAGCGTGACCGAACTGGCCATGGATTATGGCTTCATGCACCTGGGGCGGTTTTCCGAGGTGTATCGGCAGCAGTTTGGCGAGTTGCCCTCGGAAACCTTGCGTAATCGTCGCTGAGCCGCACCGGCCTCTTCGCGGGTGAACCCGCTCCCCTAGGGCCCCGCAGAAACACCAGCCTGCACAAAACGGATAGCACCGCGCACAAACCGGATATTCCCGCCCAATACCAATCCCTAACCTGACCAGGTCTAAACAATAACAAGGGAGACCCTGGCCATGTCCCTGGGATTCGACTACCTCAATGCCTTGCTCGAGGACGACCGTGAAAAGGGCATCTACCGCTGCAAGCGCGAGATGTTCACCGACCCACGCCTGTTCGACCTGGAGATGAAACACATCTTCGAGGGCAACTGGATCTACCTGGCCCATGAAAGCCAGATCCCCGAGAAAAACGACTTCCTCACCCTGACCATGGGGCGCCAGCCGATCTTCATCGCGCGCAACAAGGACGGTGAGCTCAATGCCTTCCTCAACGCCTGCAGCCACCGCGGCGCCATGCTCTGCCGGCATAAGCGCGGCAACCGCTCCAGCTACACCTGCCCGTTCCACGGCTGGACCTTCAACAACAGCGGCAAGCTGCTCAAGGTCAAAGACCCAAGCAACGCCGGCTACCCCGACAGCTTCAACTGCGACGGCTCCCACGACCTGACCAAGGTGGCGCGCTTCGAGTCGTACCGTGGCTTCCTGTTCGGCAGCCTGAATGCCGACGTCAAGCCGCTGGTCGAGCACCTGGGCGAGTCGGCCAAGATCATCGACATGATCGTCGACCAGTCGCCGGAAGGCCTGGAAGTGCTGCGCGGTGCCAGCTCGTACATCTACGAAGGCAACTGGAAGCTCACTGCCGAGAACGGCGCCGACGGCTACCACGTCAGTTCCGTGCACTGGAACTACGCCGCCACCCAGAACCAGCGCAAGCAGCGCGAGGCGGGTGAAGAGATCAAGACCATGAGTGCCGGCGCCTGGGCCAAGCAGGGCGGTGGCTTCTACTCCTTCGACCACGGCCACCTGCTGCTGTGGACCCGCTGGGCCAACCCCGAGGACCGCCCGGCCTACGAGCGCCGCGACCAACTGGCTGCCGACTTCGGCCAGGCCCGTGCCGACTGGATGATCGAGAACTCGCGCAACCTCTGCCTGTACCCCAACGTGTACCTGATGGACCAGTTCAGCTCGCAGATCCGTGTTGCCCGGCCGATTTCGGTGAACAAGACCGAAATCACCATCTACTGCATCGCGCCGAAAGGCGAGAGCGCCGATGCCCGCGCCAAGCGCATCCGCCAGTACGAAGACTTCTTCAACGTCAGCGGCATGGCCACCCCGGATGACCTGGAAGAGTTCCGCTCGTGCCAGACCGGCTACGGCGGCGGCACCGGCTGGAACGACATGTCCCGCGGCGCTGCGCACTGGGTGGAAGGCGCCGACGAGGCGGCCAGGGAAATCGAACTCAAGCCGCTGCTGTCGGGCGTACGCACCGAGGACGAAGGCCTGTTCGTGCTGCAGCACAAGTACTGGCAGGACACCATGATCCAGGCCCTGAAGGACGAACAGCAACTGATCCCCGTGGAGGCCGTGCAATGAGCCTTTATGAAGCCGTGCGCGATTTTCTCTACCGCGAAGCGCGCTACCTGGACGATGCCCAGTGGGATCAGTGGCTGGAGCTGTACGCCAGTGATGCCAGCTTCTGGATGCCGAGCTGGGACGATGACGACACTCTTACCGAAGACCCACAAAGCGAAATCTCGCTGATCTGGTACGGCAACCGTGGCGGCCTGGAAGACCGGGTGTTCCGCATCAAGACCGAGCGCTCCAGTGCGACCGTGCCCGACACCCGCACCTCGCACAACATCAGCAACATCGAGATCGTCGAGCAGGGCGAGGGCAGCTGCCAGGTGCGCTTCAACTGGCACACCCTGAGCTTCCGCTACAAGACCACCGACAGTTACTTCGGCACCAGCTTCTACACCCTCGACCTGCGCGGCGAACAGCCGCTGATCAAGGCCAAGAAGGTGGTGCTGAAGAACGACTACGTGCGCCAGGTCATCGACATCTACCACATCTGATCCAGGGTTTTGCGAGCGCTGCCCGGTGCGTCCTGCGACGTGCCGTGGCCCGGCTCGCCCGCGAGGTGCAACATGAGCTACCAGATCGCACTGAATTTCGAAGACGGGGTGACCCGCTTCATCGAGGCCACCGGCCATGAAACCGTGGCCGACGCCGCTTACCGCCAGGGCATCAACATCCCGCTGGACTGCCGCGACGGCGCCTGCGGTACTTGCAAGTGCAAGGCCGAGTCCGGGCGCTATGACCTGGGCGACAACTTCATCGAAGATGCCCTGAGCGAAGACGAAGTCGCCGAAGGCTACGTACTGACCTGCCAGATGCGCGCCGAAAGCGACTGCGTCATCCGCATCCCGGCCTCGTCGCAGCTGTGCAAGACCGAGCAGGCCAGCTTCGAGGCCGCCATCAGCGATGTCCGCCAGCTGTCGGCCAGCACCATTGCCCTGTCGATCAAGGGCGAGGCCCTCAGCCGCCTGGCTTTCCTGCCGGGGCAGTATGTCAACCTCAAGGTGCCGGGCAGCGAGCAGAGCCGCGCCTATTCGTTCAGCTCGCTGCAGAAGGACGGCGAGGTCAGCTTCCTGATCCGCAACGTGCCGGGCGGGCTGATGAGCAGCTTCCTGACCAACCTGGCCAAGGCCGGCGACAGCATGACCCTGGCCGGTCCGCTGGGCAGCTTCTACCTGCGGCCGATCCAGCGTCCGCTGCTGCTGCTGGCCGGTGGCACCGGCCTGGCGCCGTTCACGGCGATGCTGGAGAAGATCGCCGAGCAGGGCAGCGAGCACCCGCTGCACCTGATCTACGGCGTGACCAACGACTTCGACCTGGTCGAGCTCGACCGCCTGCAGGCGCTGGCGGCGCGCATCCCCAACTTCACCTTCAGCGCCTGCGTGGCCAACCCGGACAGCCAGTACCCGCAGAAGGGCTACGTGACCCAGCACATCGAACCGCGCCACCTCAACGACGGCGATGTGGATGTGTACCTGTGCGGCCCGCCACCGATGGTCGAGGCGGTCAGCCAGTACGTGCGCGAGCAGGGCATTACCCCGGCGAACTTCTACTACGAGAAGTTCGCGGCGGCGGCCTGATTCCTTTTATTCCAAGTAATACGCCGACCCTGTGGGAGCGGGCGTGCCCGCGAAGAGGCCAGCAGGTTCAACAACTTTGTCTGGTCGGACGCATTCGCGGGCATGCCCGCTCCCACAGGAACTGTGGCGAACCGGAGAGATGGATATGAACAACCGATTCCAAGGCAAGGTCGCCCTGGTCACCGGTGCCGCCCAGGGCATCGGCCGTGGCGTGTGCTGGCGGCTCAAGGCCGAAGGCGCGCAAGTGGTCGCGGTAGACCGCTCCGAACTGGTTCACGAACTCGCCGGCGAGGGCATGCTCACCCTCACCGCCGACCTGGAACAACACGCCGACTGCGCCCGGGTCATGGCCAGCGCGGTTGAAGCATTCGGCCGCCTCGACATCCTGGTCAACAACGTCGGCGGCACCATCTGGGCCAAGCCCTTCGAACACTACGAAGTGGACCAGATCGAAGCCGAAGTACGCCGTTCGTTGTTCCCCACCCTGTGGTGCTGCCATGCCGCACTGCCGTACATGCTCGAACGCGGCAGCGGCGCCATCGTCAACGTCTCGTCCATCGCCACCCGTGGCGTCAACCGCGTGCCCTATGGCGCGGCCAAGGGCGGCGTCAACGCGCTGACTGCGTGCCTGGCCTTCGAAACCGCCGGCCGGGGCATCCGGGTCAACGCCACCGCTCCCGGCGGCACCGAGGCGCCACCCCGGCGCGTGCCGCGCAACAGTGCCGAGCAGACCGAACAGGAAAGGCACTGGTACCAGCAGATCGTCGACCAGACCCTCGACAGCAGCCTGATGCACCGCTACGGCAGCATCGACGAGCAGGTCGGCGCGATCCTGTTCCTCGCTTCCGACGAAGCCTCGTACATCACCGGCGTGACCTTGCCGGTAGGGGGCGGCGACCTCGGCTGAGCGGCACCCACAAGGCAAAGAGCTTTCTTTCACAACAAAAACAAGAGCGACAGATGCCATGCGAACCCTTGACGTACACCCGATCATCGATAACGCGCGCTTTACCCCGTTCCACTGGATGGTCATGGCCTGGTGCGGCCTGCTGCTGATCTTCGACGGCTATGACCTGTTCATCTACGGCGTGGTACTGCCGGTCATCATGAAAGAGTGGGGCCTGACCCCGTTGCAGGCCGGTGCACTGGGCAGCTATGCGCTGTTCGGCATGATGTTCGGCGCCCTGGCGTTCGGCAGCCTGGCCGATCGCATCGGGCGCAAGAAGGGCATCGCCATCTGCTTCGCCTTGTTCTCCGGGGCGACCATCCTCAACGGCTTTGCCAGCAGCCCGAGCGAGTTCGGCATCTACCGCTTCATCGCCGGCCTGGGTTGTGGCGGCCTGATGCCCAACGCCGTGGCACTGATGAACGAGTACGCGCCCAAGCGCCTGCGCAGCACGTTGGTGGCGATCATGTTCAGTGGCTACTCGCTGGGCGGCATGCTCTCGGCGGGTGTCGGCATCTTCATGCTGCCGCGTTTCGGCTGGGAATCGATGTTCTTCGCCGCAGCGGTGCCACTGCTGCTGTTGCCGGTGATCCTCTACCACCTCCCGGAATCGATCGGCTTCCTGGTACGCCAGGGCCGTACCGACGAGGCCCGCAAGCTCCTCAAGCGGCTGGACCCGGATTGCGACCTGCAACCTGACGATGTACTGGTCGCCCCTGTGGGAGCGGGCTTGTCCCGCGAAAGGGCCGGTAAGTTCACCGCTGTAGTCGAACTGTTCCGCAATGGCCTGGCCATTCGCACCCTGGCGCTGTGGCTGGCGTTCTTCTGCTGCCTGCTGATGGTCTACGCGCTCAGTTCCTGGCTGCCGAAGCTGATGGCCAACGCCGGCTACAGCCTGGGCTCGAGCCTGTCGTTCCTGCTGGCGCTGAACTTCGGCGGCATGGCCGGGGCGATCCTCGGCGGCTGGCTGGGCGACCGCTACAACCTGGTCAAGGTCAAGGTGGCGTTCTTCATTGCCGCCGCGCTGTCGATCAGCCTGCTGGGCGTCAACAGCCCGATGCCGGTGCTGTACCTGCTGATCTTCATTGCCGGCGCCACCACCATCGGCACGCAGATCCTGCTGTATGCCGGCGCCGCCCAGCTGTACGGGCTATCGGTGCGTTCCACCGGGCTGGGCTGGGCCTCGGGCATCGGCCGTAACGGCGCCATCGTCGGCCCGCTGCTCGGTGGCGCACTGATGGGCATCAACCTGCCCCTGCAACTCAATTTCATCGCCTTCGCCATCCCCGGCGCAATTGCCGCGCTGGCCATGGCCGTGCACCTGGCCAGCGGCCGTCGGCATGCCCAGGCCATTGCGGCGCAGGCGTAACTCCAGAACAACAACATGAGGTAACCCACCATGACCGTGAAAATTTCCCACACTGCCGAGGTACAGCAGTTCTTCGAAGAGGCAGCAGGCTTTGGCAACGATGCCGGCAGCCCGCGCCTGAAGCGCATCGTGCAGCGCCTGCTGCAAGAGACCGCGCGGCTGATCGAAGACCTGGAAATCAGCGAGGACGAGTTCTGGCATGCCGTCGACTACCTCAACCGCCTGGGCGGTCGCGGCGAGGCGGGGCTGCTGGTGGCGGGGTTGGGCCTCGAGCACTTCCTCGACCTGCTGCAGGATGCCAAGGACCAGCAGGCAGGCCTGGTCGGCGGCACCCCACGCACCATCGAAGGCCCGCTGTACGTGGCCGGTGCGCCCATCGCCGAAGGTGAAGTGCGCATGGATGACGGTAGCGAGGAGGGCGTGGCCACGCCGATGTACCTCGAGGGCCAGGTGCTCGACCCACAAGGGCGGCCGTTGCCTGGGGCCACGGTCGACCTGTGGCATGCCAATACCCGTGGCACCCATTCGTTCTTCGACCAGAGCCAGTCCGAGTACAACCTGCGCCGGCGCATCATCACCGATGGCGAAGGGCGCTACCGCGCACGCTCCATCGTGCCGTCCGGGTATGGCTGCGATCCACAGGGGCCGACCCAGGAGTGCCTGGACCTGCTCGGCCGTCACGGCCAGCGTCCGGCGCATGTGCACTTCTTCATCTCGGCACCGGGGTACCGACACCTGACCACGCAGATCAACCTGGCCGGAGACAAGTACCTGTGGGATGACTTTGCCTATGCCACGCGGGATGGGCTGGTGGGCGAGGTGGTGTTCGTCGAGGGCGAGGCGGGGCGGCATGCCGAACTGAAGTTCGACTTCCAGTTGCAGCGGGCCCACGGCGGTGCCGATGAGCAGCGCAGTGGGCGGCCGCGGGCTTTGCAAGAGGCCTGAGCCACCGGGTTGGCTTCTTCGCGGGCTTGCCCGCTCCCACAGGATCACCATAGGGCTGAAACCTGTGTGATCCCTGTGGGAGCTGGCTTGCCGGCGATCAAGGGCGCAGCCCTTGCCATACATCACCGATGCGAGAGGTGCCATGAAAACCCTGATCAAGGACAGTTCACTGTCCGCCATCGTCGCCGGCTGCATCGCCACGATGATCTCCTACGCAGGCCCCCTGGTAATCATCTTCCACGCCGCAGAAGCCGCCGGCCTGTCCCATCGGCAACTGTCCTCCTGGGTCTGGGCAGTGTCCATGGGCAGCGCCGTGCTCGGCGCGCTGCTCAGCCTGCGGTATCGGGTGCCGGTGGTGATCGCCTGGTCGATCCCTGGCTCGGCGCTGCTGGTCACCGCCTTGCCGCAACTGGGCCTGGAACAGGCCGTTGGCGCCTATCTGGTTGCCAACCTGGTCCTGCTGCTGATCGGCATCAGCGGGGCCTTCGACCGCATCATCGCGCGCCTGCCGGGCTCCATCGCCGCCGGCATGCAGGCCGGCATCCTGTTCAGCTTCGGCATCGAGGTGTTCCGCGCCTTGCCGGTGCAACCGCTGCTGGTACTGGCAATGTTCGTCACCTACGTGCTGATGCGCCGGCTGCAGCCGCGCTACGCCGTGGCGGCGGTGCTGTGCGTGGGCACGGTGGTGACCGTGGCCAGCGGGGCGTTTCGTAGCGAGGCGTTGGTGCTGGAGCTGGCGTCGCCGCAGTGGGTCACCCCGCAGTTCAGCCTGGCAGCGGTATTCAGCCTGGCAATGCCACTGGTGCTGGTGGCCCTGACCGGGCAGTTCATGCCGGGCATGGCGGTGCTGCGCAACGCCGGCTACCCCACGCCGGCCAGCCCGATCATCAGTGCCAGCGCCCTGGCCGGTGCCGCGCTGGCACCGTTCGGTTGCCACGGGCTGAACCTGGCGGCGGTCACCGCCAGCCTGTGCACCGGCCATGAAGCCCATGAAAACCCACGGCGGCGCTATGTCGCGGCGGTGGCTGGCAGTGCGGTGTACCTGCTGCTGGGGATCGCCGGGGCCACGCTGATGTCGCTGTTCGCAGCATTCCCCGCCGCCCTGGTCGCCGCCCTGGCCGGGCTGGCCCTTTATGGCGCCATCAGCGAAGCCCTGGCCCGCAGCCTGGCGGAACCAACCGAGCGCGATGTCGGGCTGTTCACTTTTCTGGTCACCGCTTCGGGGGTGGCCTTCCTGGGCCTGTCGGCAGCGTTCTGGGGCCTGCTGTTCGGCCTGCTGAGCCATGGATTGCTCAGGCTGCGCCAGCCACGTGCCCGGGAGGTGCTGCGTCGTACCCCATGAACCGCCGTGCTTCCAACGCTTTACCCATAAAAACAAGATCAAGAGAGCTTCGGAATGAACCACACCCCTTGCGTCGCCCTGGGCCTGACTTTGCTCAGCCAACCGTTGCTGGCCGCCGAAGGCGGCTTCTTCGAAGATTCGAAGGCCACCCTGAGTGCCCGTAACTACTACTTCAGCCGCGACTTCTCCGACATCGTCGGGGCCAACCGGCAATCCAAGGCCGAGGAGTGGGCCCAGGGCTTCATCCTCGACTTCAAGTCGGGCTACACCCCGGGCACAGTCGGCTTTGGCATTGATGCCCTGGGCCTGCTGGGCATCAAGCTCGACAGCAGCCCCGACCGCACCAACACCGGGTTGCTGCCGGTGCACGGCGATGGCCGCGCCGCCGACGAATACAGCCGCCTGGCGCCCACCTTCAAGGCCCGGTTGTCCAGGACCGAATTGCGCGTCGGCGAACTGCAACCCAACCTGCCGGTGCTGACCTTCAGCGACATCCGCCTGTTGCCTCCCACCTACCAGGGCGCAAGCCTGAGTTCGGCGGAAATCGACGGCCTGACCGTGCAGGCCGGGCACCTGAAAAGCACCCACCTGCGCAACGAAGGCGGCGACGGCAAGATGAACGCCATGCTCGGCCATGTGCCGATGCGCCAGGCAGAAAGCGATGCCTTCAACTACCTGGGCGGGGACTATGCGTTCAATGCCAACCAGAGCAGCGTCAGCCTGTGGTACGGGCAGCTGGAGGACATCTATGAACAGGGCTTTGTCGGCCTCAAGCACAGCAAGCCCGTAGGCAACTGGGTGCTCAGCGCCAACCTGGGGTATTTCACTGCACGCGAGGATGGCGATGCGTTGCTCGGCAACATCGACAACCAGGCGTTTTTCTCGATGTTCACGGCCCGGCATGGCGGGCACAGTTTCCATGCGGGCTACCAGGGCATTTATGGCGACAGCCCGTTCCCACGGGTATTCGCCAACATCTCGCCGCTGGGTAACGAAGTGCCGACCTATGAGTTCGCCTACACCGACGAACGCTCGTACCAGGTGCGCTACGACTACAACTTCGCGGCCATGGGCATGCCGGGGCTGACGGCCACCGTGCGCTACATCACCGGCAACAATGTCGACACCGGGCTGGGTTATGAAGGGCGCGACCGCGAGCGCGACCTGGACATCGGTTACGCCGTGCAGGGCGGGGTGCTGAAGGGGCTGGGGATCCGGGTGCGCAATGCCATGGCCCGGTCCAACTACCGCAGCGACATCGACGAGAACCGCTTGACGCTGGTGTACACCTGGCAGTTGTTCTGAATCATCCATAGAGGCATGTGCAAACCCGGTGGGAGCAGCTGTCTTATGTTGCCTGCACTGACCTCATCGCCGGCAAGCCAGCTCCCACAGGGATAGCGCATACCTTGAGGTCAACGCGGTCGGGGTGGGAGCTGGCTTGCCGGCGATGAGGCCAGTGCAGGTAGCCCGTTACAGATGCACCTTCAAGAAGAATTGCGCATTGGGCCCGGATGAAGTTAGCTTCCGGAAACCTCCCTTTCAGGAATGCCACCCTTGGACTCCATCACCCAGGCCGTACTCGGCGCGGCCCTGCAAGGTACCGTACTCGGCCGCATCCAGGGCCGCCGCTCGCTGCTGTATGGCGCGGCGCTGGGCACGCTTCCCGACCTGGACGTGATCATCCGCTACGCCGACCCGGTGTCGCAGATGACCTACCACCGCGGCTTTTCTCATTCCCTGTTCGTGCTCACCGGGCTGGCCTTGCTGCTGGCCTGGCTGGTCAACAAGTGCTGGCCAGGCAAAGGCTATACCTTGCCCAGGCTGTTCCTGGCGTTCTGGCTGGTGCTGGTCACCCACCCGCTGCTCGATGCCTTCACGGTCTACGGCACGCAGTTGTTCTGGCCCTTGCAGGCCACCCCGGAAAGCTGGGCAGCGGTGTTCATCATCGACCCGGTCTACACCGTGCCGCTGCTGGCCGCGGTGATCTACGCAATCATCAAAGGGCTGACGCGCAAGGCTACGCAGTTACTCACCTTGGCCCTGGTATTCAGCGTAGCCTACCTGGGTTTCGGCCTGGCCGGACGCATGGCGGCCGAGCAGCGTTTCCAGGCTGCCCTCGATCGCCAGGGCATCGCCGTCAGCCAGGTACGTGCCGTGCCGATAGCCTTCAACAGCCTGGTCTGGCGGGTGCTGGCCAAGACCCCGGATGGTGATTACTACGAAGGCATCAGCAGCGGGTTCGACCAGCAAGCGCCAGAAATGCAGCGTTTGCCGCGTAATCTGCAGCTGGCGCAAGCGCTGGCCGGGCACCCGTTGCACCAGCGTTTGCGCTGGTTCACCGATGACTGGCTGCGCTACGACCAGGTCGGCGATGCGCTGGTAGTCAGCGACCTGCGCATGGGCATTCCGGGGAACTACACGTTCCGCTTCAACATGGCCCACCGTGACAGCCAGGGGCACTGGATTGCCGATGTGCCGTCGATGTGGAAGGGCGCTGGACCAGGGGCGGCGTTCAACGGCGACGACCTGATGCTGATCTGGCGACGGATCGTCGAGCAGCAGCCACCTTTGCCGCTGGCTGCCTGGACCGACCGCTACCTGGGGCCCGCCACAGTCGAGCCCGGGCGCTGAGGCATGCGATCAGCCGGGCTGGACCTGGTCAAGTGGACGGCGATGCTGACCATGGTTGCCGACCACCTGCGTTTCCTGTGGCCTGCTGCCGATGGCCTGTTCGTACTGGGCCGGTTGGCGTTTCCGCTGTTCTGCCTGGCCATTGCAGTGAATGTGGGGCGTGCCAGGGGCGGGGCGCTGTATACCCGCGGCAACCTGCGTTATCTGGGGTTGATGCTGGTGTTCGCGGTGCTGTCGGAGCCTGTATACCGTTGGCTGGAAAGTGGTTCGCCAACGTTCAGCGTGATGCCGACCCTGGTGTTGGGCTTGCTGGTTGCCTGGGGCGTGCATCATCCGTCGAGGTCGGCGCGCGTTCTTGGCGTTGCCGGTCTGCTTGCAGGGTGGTTGTTCAGCGAACAGCTGATGTACGGGCTGCCGGGGGTGATGCTACCGGGCGCCTGGTTGATGGCCCGCCGCAAGGGAGGGGCGGCCTGGGTGTTGCCTTGCCTGTTGGCCATGGGTGGGAACCTGACCAACAGTTGGTTGCGGGAACATCTGTTGGCGCCCATTACCGTGCTGACGCTGATTGCTGCAGCCTTGGCGATTCCGGTCGGGTTGCTGTTGCTGCGTCATGATGATTGGCGGGTGCCAGCAGTGGGACGTTGGGGCTACCTGTTCTATCCGGTGCATTTATTGGTGATCAAGGTCCTCGCTTGATCGCTCTCGACGGTCCTGCTTGCATTTCACAAATCCATACCCATCTAAACCGGCCGCACCAGACTCAGGAACCCCCATGGAACCCAACCGCTTCGGCGACATCGCCGCCTTCGTCAGCGCCGCGAAGGCCGGCAGTTTTACCGCCGCCGCCGCCACCTTGGGCCTGACGCGTTCGGCGGTGGGCAAGAGCATCGCTCGCCTGGAGGCGCGCATGGCCGTGCGCCTGCTCAACCGCACCACGCGCAAGCTGAGCCTGACCGACGAGGGCCTGGTGGCCTACGAGCGCTGGCGGCAGATTCTGGATGACCTGGACGAGGTGGAAAGCACCATGGCCCAGCGCCGTGGCAAGCCCACCGGCACCCTGCGCCTGACAGCACCCCTGTCGTTCGGCCAGCGCCATGTGCTGCCGATTCTCGACCGCTACCTGAAGCAGTGGCCCGAGCTGCGCGCGGATATCCGCTTCACCGACCGTTTCGTCGACCTGGTCGAGGAGGGTATCGACGTTGCGGTGCGTATCGGCGCACCGAAGGAAGACTCGCAACTGTTGACGCGCACGCTGGCCTGGCAGCAGTTCGTCACCTGCGCCTCACCCGCATACCTGGACGCACGCGGCGTACCGCAGGTGCCCAGCGACCTCTACGGCCACGACAAGATCGCCTTCCTGGCTGGCGAAAAGGCCATGCCGTGGCGCTTCCATACCGAAGCGGGGCTGCACCTGTGCGAAGACCCCGGGCGGCTGAACATCGACAGCTCCGAGGCGATGCTAGACGGCGCGCGGGCGGGTTTCGGGCTGATTCACCTGCCCACCTACATTACCGGCGACGACCTGCGCGCCGGCACCCTGGTGGAGGTGCTGCAAGCCTATCGGCCGCCAGCGGACCCGATTCGCATCGTCTACCCAAGCAAGCGCCACCTGTCGCCACGGGTACGCGGCTTCATCGACCTGCTGGTAGCCAGCTGGGAACCGGGCGTGCCCTGGGAATACTGATTGGGGAATGGCAGGCCCCTATGCCGGGCCTGAAGCCGGGTTTATCACTGGCTGCGCAGCAGGGAAACTGGCAGTCACTGATAATCCCTGTGGAGACCCCATGACTGCACTGTCCGTACTGGACCTGGTCATGATCGGCGAAGGCAAGACCTTCGCCGACGCGATCGAAGAGTCCCGCCAACTGGCGCGCCATGTCGAGCAACAGCACTACAGCCGCTACTGGATCGCCGAACACCACGACATGCCGGGCATCGGCTCGGCCGCCACGTCACTGGTCATCAACGAAATCGCCAACGCCACCCGGCATATCCGCGTCGGCGCCGGTGGCATCATGCTGCCCAACCATGCGCCGCTGGTGGTGGCCGAGCAGTTCGGCACGCTCGACACCCTGCACCCTGGCCGCATCGACCTGGGCCTCGGCCGTGCGCCAGGCAGCTCCGGGCCGACCGTGCGCGCCTTGCGTGGTGCTGCGCCAGAGCGCGACTTCAGCCAGGACATCGCCGAGCTGCGCGACTACCTGGCCGACAACGGCCAGCGCCGCGTGCGCGGCGTGCCGGGCAAGCATGACATCCCGGTGTGGATCCTCGGCTCCAGCCTGTTCGGCGCCGACCTGGCAGCGAAACTGGGCCTGCCCTATGCCTTCGCCTCGCACTTTGCCCCGCGCTACCTGCTGCAGGCCATTGCCCACTACCGGGCCAACTTCCAGCCTTCGGCACAACTGGCCAAGCCGTATGTGATGGTGGGCATGAACCTGTTCGCCGGCGATAGCGACACCGAGGCGGATTACCTGGCCAGCTCCCATCGCAAATGGATGCTGGACTTGCATGTCGGGCGCTTCGGCCTGCTGCCCAAGCCGCAGGAGGGTTATGTCGAGAGCCTGCCGGACCATGAGCGCGCGGTACTTGAGCAGGTGATGGCCTGCACCGTGGCCGGCGGGCCGGAGCGGGTAAGGGAAGGGTTGCGCACGCTGATCGAGCAGACCGGCGCGGATGAACTGATGATCGACTGCCGCATCCACGACCCGCTGGCGCGGCAGCGTTCGCATGCCTATGCCGCGCAGGCCCTGGCGCAGCTGGGTTAAAGCTACCGGCCTCTTCGCGGGTGAACCCGCTCCCACAGGATCACCACAGACTTGAACTTTGTGGGATCCCTGTGGGAGCGGGTTCACCCGCGAAGAGGCCGGCACAGGTAACAAAAAAGGGAGCACATGAGCTCCCTTTTTCAGCATCAAGCCTGCTTGAGGAACGGATAATCCGTATACCCCTCAGCCCCATTGGCATAATCGAACTGCGCCCGGTGCGCATTCAACGGCGCCTGCACCCGCAGCCGCTCTACCAGGTCCGGGTTGGCAATGAAGCTGCGCCCGAACGCTACGGCATCGATCAAGCCACGCCCGATCAGGTCTTCACCTTTCTCGGCGGTGTAGGCACCGGCAGCAATGATCACCCCCGGGTAGGCCGCACGAATCGCCTGACGGAATTCGTCACGCAGCGGCTTGCCGCCGGCCCAGTCCGGTTCGGACAGGTGCAGGTAGGCAAGGTTGCGCTTGGCCAGTTCGCGTATCAGGTACAGGCCTGCGGCTTCCTGGTCCTCGCCATTGTCCACGCCATTGAAACCACCCAGCGGGAACACACGGATACCCACGCGCTCGGCACTCCAGTTGGCAATCGCCGCGTCCACTGCTTCAAGCACGATACGCGCACGGTTCTCGACGCTGCCGCCGTAGCGGTCTTCGCGTTGGTTGGCGCTGGGGGTGAGGAACTGGTGCAGCAGGTAGCCGTGGGCGGCGTGCAGTTCGATGAAGTCGAACCCGGCTTCACAGGCATTGGCCGCCGCCTGGCCGAAGTCGGCAACGATGCCGGCGATTTCCGCCTCGCTCAGCGCCCGCGGCGCAGAGGTTTCCACACGCATCAGGTTGCCGTGCTCGTCACGCAGGGTAGTGCGGGCAGCGGCCGGCAGCGCCGAAGGTGCCACCGGTGCTTCGCCGCCGGGTTGCAGGGAAGTGTGCGATACCCGCCCGGTGTGCCACACCTGCACGGCGCTATGGCCGCCATCGGCGTGGATGCCTTCGTTGACACGCTGCCAGGCGGCGATCTGCTCGGCGCTGTGGATGCCCGGCGAGCCGGAATAGCCTTTGGCCTGGAAGGAAATCTGCGTGGCTTCGGTGATGATCAGCCCGGCGCTGGCGCGTTGGCGGTAGTACTCGGCCATCAGCGGGGTAGGTACGTCACCCGGCTCGAGGCTGCGCAGGCGGGTGAGGGGGGCCATGAATACCCGGTTGGGCAGGGTGAGCGGGCCGACTTTCAGGGGTTGCAAGAGTTTCATTGCTGCTCCAGAGGTGGAAAACCAATGGTGCGCACGATACCGAGGTGATTGGGGAAAGGGGGGACCGGGAGCCCGGCATTGGGCTCCCCAATGGCTGTTCCTGATGCTTCTGCACTGCCTGTTCCGGCCTCTTCGCGGGCTCGCCCGCTCCCACAGGGACCCCACAATTCCCCAGGCTGTGATGATCCTGTGGGAGCGGGCGTGCCCGCGAAGAGGCCAGGACAGGAGAACGATCAGCTACGGGCCAACCGCCCACTCACATAATGCGCCACATCATTGAACCCCGGCGTCGACGAATGCCCCGGCGTGACCAGCGAATCAATGAACGCTTCATCCTCCGCGGTAATCTTCACCGCCAGCGCGCCGCCATAGGTATCCCACTGTTCTTCCGTACGCGGCCCGACAATCGCCGAACTGACCAGCCGATTGTTCAGCACCCAGGCAATCGCGAACTCGACGATACCCACGCCCTTGGCCTCGACATAGGCCTGGATCTGCCGCGCAATGGCCAGCGACTCCTGGCGCCATTCCACCGCCATGATGCGCTTGTCCTGGCGCCCGGCCCGGCTACCGGCATCCGGCACCGCCCCCGGCGCATACTTGCCGCTGAGCACGCCCCGCGCGAGCGGGCTGAACGGCACCACGCCCAGGCCATGGGCTGCCGCAGCGGTAAGCTGTTCCGGCTCGGCCTGGCGGTTGACGATGTTGTACAGCGGCTGGCTCACCACTGGCCTGGGCACGCCCAGGCGCTCGGCAATGTGGCAGGCCTCGGCGATGCGCCAGCCGCGGAAGTTGGACACGCCCCAGTAGCGGATCTTGCCCTGGCGCAGCAGGTCGCCGATGGCCTGCACGGTTTCTTCCAGCGGCACCTTGTGGTCTTCGCGGTGCAGGTAGTAGATGTCCAGGTAGTCCATGTCCATGCGCGTCAGCGTGGCCTCCAGGGCATTGAAGATGTGCTTGCGCGACAGCCCGCTGCGGTTGGGCAGGCCATCGGCCGGGCCGAAGCCCACCTTGCTGGCCACGATCCAGTCCTGGCGATGGCGAGCCACCGCTTCGCCGACGATTTCCTCCGCGCGCCCGGCGTTGTACACGTCTGCGGTGTCGATGAAGTTGATGCCCTGGTCCCAGGCCTTGTCGATGATGCGCAGGGCGTCCTCGGTGCTGGTCTGCTCGCCGAACATCATGCTGCCCAGGGTAAGGGCGGAAACCTGCAGGCCACTGTGGCCGAGGGGGCGGTAGATCATGCGCTTGGGTCCTTGTGCAGTCGGCTGATCTACCCGTTTTACACACAACCGGGGCGCAATGAAAGGCAGCCTCAACCGATCAGCGCCAAGGCCTCCTGCAAGGTCAACGGGCGCTTCAGGCGTTGCGACAGCGTCGCCATGGCATCGGAATAGCCCTTGGCGATGACCGCCTCGACCCGCTCATCCACGCATTGCAAGGCGATGAAGTCGCCTTTTTCCGGTTCGCCGACGAACTCGATATGGTTCCAGTCCCGGGCGTGGCCCAGTACTTCGTAGGTGCGGCCGTGCTGGTAGGTCCAGAAGAACGGCACGTCGGCATAGCGGCGCTGCTCGCCAAGCATGTTGGCGGCGGCGATCACCCCATGTTGCTGGGCCAGGCGCCAGTGTTCGATACGCACCGGGCGCCCGCTGAGCGGAAAGGTGGCGATATCCCCTGCGGCCCACAGGCCATCTGCAGCGCGCATTTCAGCGTCGACCTGCACCGACTTGTCTTCGGTCAGCAGCACCCCCTGGATGAAAGCGGTCGCCGGTCTGACCCCGGTGCCCAGCAGCACCAATGGCGTCTGTAGCCGTTCACCGTTGGCCAGCAGCACGGCCTCGACCTTGCCCTGGCCCTCGATCCGCTCGACCTCGGTGGGGCCGTGGAAGGTGACCCCCTTGCGTTCGTGCAACTCGCGGATGCTACGGCCGATGCGCTCGCCCAGCTGCCGGGCCAGGGGGACCTCATGGCGGGTGACCAGGTGCACCTGCACACCGTACTTGCGCAAGGCCGAGGCGGCCTCAAGGCCGATGAAACCGTCGCCGACGATCACTGCCGGCTGGCCGGGCTCGGCAGCGTCCAGCAGGTGTGCGGCATCTTCCCGTGAGCGCAGGGTAAATACCCCGGGCAGGTCGACGCCCGGGATATCGGGCCGCAGCGCCTTGCCGCCGGTGGCCAGCAGGCAGGCGTCATAGTCGATCTGCTGGCCGTCGGCCAGGATGATCTGGCGTTTCTGGGTGTTCAGGGTGCGGACTTTGCCATGCTTGCGCTCCAGCTGGCCTTTGCGCAGGGCGTCGGCGTCGAGCAGGGCCGGCACTTCATCGGGCGGCATCTGCCCGGCGATCACGAATTTGCTGAGGGAAGTACGATCGTAGGCTGGCTGGCGCTCCTGATCGACCCAGACCAGGCGGCCGGCAAAGCCATGGGCCAGCAGGGTGGCGACTGCGGCGCTGCCCGCGGCACCGGCGCCGACCACCACGAAACAGCGGGCGTCGCTGTGGCGGGGCGGCTCGGTTCTGGGCAGGGGTTGGTCGTCGACCCAGACCTCGTCGCCCTTGACCCAGGTTTTGTAGCGGCGCAGGTCGGCCAGGGCCGGCGGCTCGCAGACCGCGCCCTCGTCCACGGCGAACGCGGCCTTGTGCCAGGGGCACACCAGCAGGCCGCCGCACACCACGCCTTCATTGAGTGGCGCGCCTTCGTGGGGGCAGTTGCCCTGGTAGGCGTGCACCTGGTCACCCTGGCGGATGAGGATGATCTCCTCGCTGCCGGCCTGGACGCGCAGGGGGCGGTGTTCGTCGAGTTGGGCCAGGCGGGCCACGGCGTGCTGGGTCATGGGGGTTCTCCAAAGGGACCTTTGGAACCATTTGACGCCTGGGCTGGGGAGGGGATGCGTTGAGCTGACGATCGGTGGAGGGTGTGGATTTTATGTGGCCTGGGCTGGCCTCTTCGCGGGCTTGCCCGCTCCCACAGGGATACCACAGTGTTCGAGCTTGTGGTGATCCTGTGGGAGCGGGCGAGCCCGCGAATGGGTTCAACTGGCCCTTGCAGTACTCAGCGCACCAGCCCGGGTAACCCGCAAGGCCACCAGGCTACCCAGCACGATCAACGCCGCCAGCGAATACAGCGCGGCATCGGTCGAGCCGGTCTGGTCCTTGATGAAACCGACCAGGTACGGGCTGAGGAAACCGGCCATCTGGCCCACCGAGTTGATGATCGCCAGGCCCGCGACAGCCGCGCCGGCGCTGAGCAGCGCGGTGGGCATCGGCCAGAACATCGGCAGGCCGGTGAGCGCGCCCATGGTGGCGATCGACAGGCCGAGGATGGCGATGGCCGGGTTGCCGGCGAAGTTGACCGCGATCAGCAGGCCGATGGCGCCCATCAGCATCGGCACCACAAGATGCCAGCGGCGCTCGTTGCGCAGGTCGGCCGAACGCCCGCACAGGATCATGAACACGCCGGCCAGCAGGTACGGGATGGCGCTGAGCCAGCCGATCAGCAGCGGGTTGTCGAAGCCCATGTTCTTGATGATCGACGGCAGCCAGAAGTTGATCGCGTACACACCGCTCTGGATGCAGAAGTAGACAAAGCCGAAGGTCCAGATCAGCGGGTTGGTCAGCACGGCGAGCACGCCGTCGCCGGTGGTGCTCGGCTTGCTGGCGGCATCGGCGTCCAGGTCGGTGGCGATCAGCTGACGTTCGGCCGGGCTCAGCCAGGCGGCTTTCTGGTAGCCGTCACTGAGCAGGAGCACCGCCAGTACACCCAGGGCAACGGTCGGCAGGCCCTGGATCAGGAACATCCATTGCCAGCCGGCCAGGCCGTGCTGGCCGGCGGCGAAGTGTTGGAGGATCCAGCCGGAGAACGGCCCGCCGAGCAGGCCCGAAACCGGGATCGCCGACATGAACAGGGCCATGATGCGACCGCGCCGGGCCGCCGGGAACCAGCGCGAAAGGTACAGCACCACGCCCGGGAAGAAGCCGGCTTCGGCGGCGCCGGTCAGCAGGCGCAGGGCGTAGAACTCGGTGGGTGTTGTGACGAACAGCAGGCAGGTGGAGAGGCTGCCCCAGGCGATCATCATCAGCGCGATCCAGCGCCGCGGGCCGAAGCGGTTGAGTGCCAGGTTGCTCGGCAGGCCGCAGAGCACGTAGCCGATGAAGAAGATGCCGGCGCCAAGGCCGTACACCGTTTCGCTGAATTTCAGGGCGTCGAGCATCTGCAGCTTGGCAAAGCCGACGTTGACGCGGTCCAGGTAGTTGAACAGGTAGCAGATGAAAATGAACGGAATCAGCCGCAGGGTGATGCGCCGGTACAGCGCGTTGCGGTTGGTGTCCGTGCCTTGGTCAGGGGCGGGGCTGTATGCCATGATCGGGTTCTCTGTTGTTATGGTTGTCGCCGCGTCGCCTGTTCCGGCGCTCGCTCTGACGAGTCTCGGGGACTGCGGCGTGCCTGTCTTTGTGCTTTTGCACAGCACTTGCACCGGGCTGCTGTGCCCGAGCCCAAAACCCTGACACCCAAAGGACCGTTCAATGTTCGAACTCGACCATGACCTGGCGCAGGATATCGTTGACCGCGCGATGGCCATTCTGCCATGCAACGTCAATGTCATGGACAGCCAGGGGTTGATCCTTGGCAGTGGCGAGCCGGAGCGTATCAACACCCGCCACGAGGGCGCGCAACTGGTGCTGGCCAACGGCCGCATCGTCGAACTGGATACCGACGCGGCCAAATGCCTGAAGGGCGTGCAGCCCGGGGTGAACCTGCCGCTGATGCTGGATGGCCGATTGATGGGTGTACTCGGCCTGACCGGTGACCCGCAGCAAGTGCGTACCTATGGTGAACTGGTACGCATGACCGCCGAAATGCTGCTGGCCCAGCGCCATTTGCAGGCCGACCAGCAATGGCGACGGCAGCGCTGTGACGATTTGCTGGCCCTGCTGCTGGGCGGCAGCGGCGATTCTCCGCGGTTGCTCGACGAGGCCCGGCAACTGGGCCTGAAACCCCAGTTGCCACGGGTACCGTGCCTGTTCGAACTGGCCTCGGGGCCAGCCGCCGAAACCCTGGCGGCATGGTTGATGAGCCGCTACCCGGACAGTTGGTGCGTAAGCCCGGCCCGCCAGTCGTTGTTGTGGTGTCGCCCGGCAGGCGTGGTGCTGGACGAACCTCGCCTGCTGGAACGCCTGCAGCGCCATGGCTGGGAAGTGGAGCGGCTGGCCCTGGGCAGTGCCGCGCAAAGCCTGGAGCAACTGCGCCGAGGTTATCGCCGGGTGCGCGACCTGCTGGCCTATGGGCGCGAGGTACTGCCGGGCGAGCGCCTGCTCAGCCTGCAACGCTACCGGTTACCGGCATTGCTGTGGCGGCATCGCAACGATGATGCGCTGGATGAATTGCTGGAGCCGTTGCAGCGTATTCGCAGCAAGGACAGCAGTGGGCAGTTGCTCACCACCCTGCGCGCCTGGTGTGCCCATGACGGCCAGAGCCAGGCCTGTGCCGATGCCCTGGGCATCCACCGCAACAGCCTGCGCTACCGCCTGGAGCGGATTGCCGAGCTGGGCGAGGTCGACCCGCTGCGCATGGAAGGGATGCTTAGCCTCTACCTGGGGTTGCAGCTGCTGCCTGCCGATTGACATGAGACATGTAGGAGCAGCCTTGTGCTGCGAAGAGGCCCGTACTGACAATGCACATCTGTTGCCTGTACCGGCCTCTTCGCAGCACAAGGCTGCTCCTACAAAGGTGGAGGCAGCCGCGAAGGCATCTGCCCAAACAACCCGCCCGGCGTTTTGTGCATTTGACCGAGGCCTCCTTGGCAGCCACCTGTCAGCATGCCGCTCATCAGGACAGGAGAAACCCCATGAAGATCGTCATTGCCCCCGACTCGTTCAAGGACAGCCTCGACGCTGCCGGTGTCGCCCGCGCCATTGCGGCGGGCCTGGGCGAGGCCTGGCCGGAGGCCGAGCTGGTCGAGTGCCCGATGGCCGACGGTGGCGAAGGCACCATGGATGCGATTCTCGCTGCCAGCCACGGCGAACTGCGTCGTCAGACCGTGCGCGGGCCGCTGGGGCAAAGCGTGGAGGCGGGCTGGGGCTGGCTGCCGCAAAGCCGCACGGCGATCATCGAAATGGCCCAGGCCAGTGGCCTGCAGCTGGTGCCGCCAGGCCAGCGCGATGCCTGCCGCAGCAGCACCTGGGGCACCGGCGAGCTGATTGCCGCTGCCCTGGCCGCCGGCGCGCAACGGGTAGTGCTGGCCATCGGCGGCAGCGCCACCAACGACGCGGGCAGCGGCATGTTGCGGGCGCTGGGCCTGCGCCTGCTGGACGCCGATGGGCAAGCGCTGGAAGAGGGCGGCCTGGCCTTGGCCAAGCTGGCCCGCATCGATGCCAGCGACCTCGACCCGCGCCTGGCCGAGGTGCAGTTCGAAGTCGCAGCAGACGTCGACAACCCGCTGTGTGGCGCCAATGGCGCCTCGGCGATCTTCGGCCCGCAGAAGGGCGCCAACTCACAGCAGGTGCAGGCGCTGGACCAGGCCCTGGGGCATTTTGCCGACCATTGTGCGCTGCTGCTGGGTGAGGATGTGCGGGACTACCCTGGCTGTGGCGCTGCCGGCGGCATGGGGTTTGCGGCCCGGGCATTCATGGGCGCGCAGTTCCGCCCTGGGGTGGAAGTGGTGGCCGAACTGGCCGGCCTGGATGCCTTGGTGCAGGGCGCAGCCCTGGTGGTGACCGGCGAAGGGCGCTTCGACGCCCAGACCTTGCGTGGCAAGACACCGATGGGCGTGGCCCGGGTTGCCAAGCGCCACGGGGTGCCGGTGGTGGTGCTGGCCGGGACCTTGGGTGAAGGCTACCAGCAGCTGTATGCCCATGGTGTCGATGCTGCCTTTGCCCTGGCCAGCGGGCCGATGAGCCTGGAGCAGGCATGTGACAATGCCGCTGGGCTGCTGCGGGCGCGGGCTTGTGATATCGGGCGGCTGTGGCGCTGCGCAACTCGAACTTGATCGAGATCCAGATACTGGCGGTGAACCCTGTGGGAGCGGGCGTGCCCGCGAAACAGGCACTGCGGTTTCATGGCACCGGCTTCGCCGGTGTTCGCGGGCATGCCCGCTCCCACAGGTTTTATGCGAGGTTCAGAAGCGCGGTTACTGGGAGCGGGCAAGTTGGGACGCCGCCCCGCCCAGGTTCTCGAACATGGCAATGAAGTTGGCCAGCGCCGGTGAAGCATTCCGGGCGTTCCATTTCATGTACAAGCCCAGGCCCGGGGTGGGCTGGTCGTCGATTGGCAGGATTGCTCGGAACTGCACGCGCTCGCGCGGTATGGAGCCGATGAACGAGGCCGGCACCAGGGCCACGCCAAAACCACAGGCCACCAGGCCGAGCAGGGTGTGGACCTGTGCCGCTTCCTGCACCACCCTGGGGTAGAAACCCGCCGCCTCGCACAGCGCCGTCAACTGCGCGTGGTAGCCGCTGCCCAGGGCTTGCGGGGTGAAGACGAAATCCTCATCGGCGAACTCGCGCAGGTCTACCGCCCCTTCCTGTGCTTTGGCGTGGCGGGCGGGCAGGGCCATGACGATTTGCTCGTCGAGCAGCAACCGTGACTCGAGGGTGCCAGCCGGCAACGGCAGCCTGCGCATGAAGCCGATATCCGCCTCACCGGCCAGCAGGGCCTTGGCCTGCGAGGCCGATGGCATCTCGCGAATGGTCAGCTGCACGTTCGGGTACGCCTCGCGAAAGCGGCGCAAGGTGGTAAGCAGCGACTCGTAATAAGCGATGGAAATGGCAGTGATGTCCAGTTTGCCGCAGATGCCGGCGGACACATTGCGCGCATACTCGATGCCCTGTTCCAGCTCGGCCAGCGTGCGGTAGGCGGTGTCGAGGAAGGCCGTGCCCGCAGCAGTCAGCCGTACCCCGCGCTTGTTGCGCAGGAACAGGCTGAAACCGAGCTTGTCCTCGAGGCGACCAATCGCCTGGCTCAGCGGTGGTTGCGCCATGTGCAGGCGCTCGGCGGCCTTGTGGAAGTGCAGCTCTTCTGCCACGGCAACGAACTGCCGAAGCAAACGTGTCTCGATCATCCTGCGGTCCTTCGGCCCGGTGAACCGGCGGTGATATCCATGAGATATCAAAGTTACATGCTTTTAATATTAAGTCATTGATTTTTTTGTTGTTATCGTAGAAAGGAGAATCGAAGGTAGCCAGCAAATGCCCGTCACAGAGCCTTTCCACGACAACGTTGCGGTCTTCACCGATGCCGCACAGGGCCTGGGACTGGCCTGTTCCATGACGCTGGCGGAGGTGGGCGAACTGCGTAATCGCCTCAAGGCATGCAGCCATGTGCCAGTCAACGTCGCCAACACCCGCGCCGACCTGGGCGAAAGCCTGGTCTGGGATGAATGCAGCGGCGCGTTGTACTTCGTCGATATCTCAGGCGGGCGGATCAACCGCCTGACACCCGATGGCGAAGCCGAATGCCTGTACGAATCCGCGGCACGCATCGGCGCGTTGGCGTTGACCGACCAGGGCAACCTGATTTTCACCGAAGACGCCAGCGTGGCCATCTTCGACGTACCGCTGCGCAAGGTACGCCGGCATTCGGTCTCGGTTCACCCACGTTCGACCTACCGTTTCAACGACGGCGCCTGCGACCCGCAGGGCCGCTTCGTAACCGGGCTGATGGACGATGCCCTGAGTGGCAACACCGGGGCGCTGTTCCGCTTTGACGGGCAGTTGAGCGACCAGGTGATCCACGACGACATGGCGTTGCCCACCGGCCTGGCCTGGTCGCAGGATGGCCACACGGTGTACTTCGTCGATTCGGCGGCGCGCTCGATCTACCGCGCCAGGTACCTGGCCGAAGGCCGGCTTGGTGCGGTCACCCTGTTTGCCGAAACCCCTGCCGAACTGGGGCGCCCGGACGGCCTTGCGCTGGACCGCGAAGGCGGCCTGTGGGTGTGCCAGTACCATGGCAGTTGCCTGCTGCGCTATGACAGCAACGGCCACCTGACCGACCAGGTGCTGATGCCAGTGCCGTGCCCCACCAGTTGCTGCTTTGGCGGGGCGGGGATGAACACCTTGTTCATCAGTACCGCGCGCTTCGGCATGAGTGCCGAAGACCTGCACCATTACCCCGACGCTGGCGACCTGTATGCCATCAGCCCGGAAATTGGCGGCATCGCCCGCCACACCTTCAAGGAATGAGCTTTTGCGCCTGGCTGGCCGGTAGCACGGCCAGTTCGCCAAAGCGCTGTGCCGCGTCGATGTAGCGCAATGCCGACTTGGCGTCTTTCCAGCCCACATAGCTCATCAGCGCCTTCAACTCCCAACCGTTGGCCGTGGCCCAGGTGGCGAAGCCACGGCGCAGCGAGTGGCCGGTATACAGCGCCGTCGGTACCCCGGCGCGTTCCAGCATGCGCCGCAGCAGGCCGACCAGGCTGTTGCTGTTGAGCGCGGTGTCGCCGAGGTTGCCCCAGCGGTCGAGCTTGCGGAACACCGGCCCATGGGCGATGCCGGCGACTTCCAGCCATTGCAGGTAGGCCGTGACCGGGCACAAGGCCTTGAGGGCCGGGGTGCGGTGTTGTATGCCCAGGGCCTCGCGGTCACCTTTGCTGCGCGGCAGGAACAGGGTGATGCCGACACCAGCCTCGGCCTGGATGTGCTCCACGCGCAGGCGTGCCAGTTCATCACCCCGAAAACCGCGCCAGAAGCCCAGCAACAGCAGCGCAGCGTCGCGACGCGCCCGGCGCAGGGTGGCCAGGTCATGCTGTTCCCGGGCCAGGCGGGCTTCTTCTTCGAAACATTCCACTGCGCTTTGCAGGTGCTGCAGCAACAGCGGCGCGGCCTGCCTGGGCGGTGTCGGGTGCAAGGTGCGGATGCCGCGCAGCACCTGGCGCACCAGCGGCGCCTTGGTCGGGTCGGGGAAACCTTGGGCGACGTGCCATTGGCTGAGCGCCGCCAGGCGCTGGCGCAGGGTGCTGACGGCATGCTGGTCGGCGTGGTCGGCCAGGTAGCGGGCGATGCTCTCGGCCGTGGCCGGCAGAAAACCGCCCCAGTGGGTTTCGAAATGCTCGATGGCGGCCTGGTAGCTGCGCCGGGTGTTGTCACGGGTGGCGGCGCGGAGGTAGCGCTCGATGTCGGTCATGGTGCGGGGGCGAGTGGATGATGGGCACACGATAAACCGAAATGGGTTGCCTGTCCTGGCTGCGATGCTGGCGGGATTGTCGGGGGCGCTTTGCGCCCCTTTCGCGACACAAGGCCGCTCCCACAGGGTTGCGCTGCCTGCAGGTCCAGCGCTGTACCTGTGGGAGCGGCCTTGTGTCGCGATGGGCTGCGAAGCAGCCCCAATCTGGCTTGCGTTACACGCAGGCCTTGTCCTCGACACCGTTGAAGAGCGGGTAGTCACGCAACTGCGCCGGCGACAGCGGCCGGCTGAAGTGGTAGCCCTGGGCGATATCGCAGCCGGCAAGCTTCAGGCACACCACTTGTTCGCGGGTTTCCACGCCTTCGGCCACCACTTCCAGGCCCAGGCGTTTGGCAAGGATGATGGTGGACGACACGATCGGGCTGTCGTCGTGGCTGTTGGACAGCGGCGCAATCAGCGAGCGGTCGATCTTCAGTTTGCTCAGCGGCAGCGAGTGCAGGTGGGCGAAGCCGGCGTAGCCGCGGCCGAAATCGTCCAGGCTGATGCCCAGGCCAGCGTCGCGCAGGGTGTGCAGGTGCGCCACCGCCGTGCCTTCGGGGTCGAGGATGGTGGTTTCGGTGATTTCCAGCTCCAGCTGCTGCGGGGCGATGGCGTACTGCTGCAGTTTGCTCAATAGCCGTGCAGCGAAGTCCGCCTGGCGTAGCTGCAGGGCGGATACATTGACCGCCAGCCGAGTCTCCCGGCCCTGGGCGTGCCAACCCGACAAGGCCTCGCAGGCCAGGCGCAGCACCTCCCAGCCCAGTTCGACAATGAAACCGCTGCGCTCGGCAAGGTCAATGAACCGGTCCGGGTACAGCAGGCCGAACTCGGGGTGGTCCCAGCGCACCAGCGCTTCGTAGCCCAGCACCTGCTGGGTGTCGAGGCGGATCTGTGGCTGGTAGTGCAGCACGAACTGGCGCTCGGCCAGGGCGCTGCCGAAGGCCTGTTCGAGGGTGAAGGCGTGGATGTCGGCCAGGTTCAGCGACGGGTCGAAGAAACGGTACTGGGCGCGCCCGGCCTGCTTGGCCGAGTACATCGCGGCATCGGCACTGCGGATCAGGCTGTCGATGTCCTGGCCATCGCGCGGGCAGATGCTCACGCCCACGCTGGGGCTGGTGTTGACCTCCTGGCCGTCCAGCGCGTAGGTGGCCGACAGCTTCTGCACCAGTACACGGACCCAGGCATTGATCTGTTCCTCGCTGCGCTCGCCGGCCAGCAGCACCACGAACTCGTCGCCACCAAAGCGCGAAGCCTCGTCGCCTGGCTCCAGCAGACGCTGGATACGCCCGGCCACGGCCTGCAGCAGCAGGTCGCCGATCTTGTGCCCGAGCGAGTCGTTGATCGACTTGAAACGGTCCATATCGATGAACAGGATCGCCATCAGCCGGCGCTTGCCGCGTTGCCGGGTCAGCGCCTGGCTGGCCACCTCGACGAACTGGCGCCGGTTGTGCAGGCCGCTGAGGTGGTCGGTGGCCGCGGCATGGCTGCTGCGCCGGTGTTCGTCCTCGAGGCGGCCGATCAACTGCTGGTTGACCTGCTGCGCCTGTTCCAGCGCGTTGAAGGCCTCCTGGCGCTTGCGCAACAGGCGCAAGGTCCACAGCAGGCTGGCGAGGATCATCAGGGTCATGCTCAGGTTCAGCCAGAACTGCCGGGAATAGGCCAGCGTCGAAGGCGCGAGGATTTCGTCCTGGCGCTGGCTGACCACCACGCTGAAACCCCGCTCGGGCAGGCGCCGGTACAGGCTCTGGTACGGGTCGCCGGCTGCGTACTGGGTCAGCATGCCTGCTTCACTGCCGCTGTCCGGCAGCCCGGGCAGCAGGGCGTCGCCGGCCACCACCACGCCGCTGCTATCGATGCGCAACCGCTCCAGGCCGTCATCCTGCAGCAGGCGCACCAGCCCGCTGCTGCCCAGGTCGATGTGCTGTAGCAGCACCGCCAGGTAGCCGATATCCAGCTGCACCACCAGGATATTGTCGATTTCGCGGCCGGGCAGGTTGGTCAGCGGCAGCAGGAAGGGCAGGTGCCAGTTGGGCAGGGTGGCCGGTTGGCCGGCGGGCTGCACGCTGGGCAGGAACGGTTTGAAACCGTAGCGGGCAACGTGCCGCTGCAGCTGGCGCAACCAGTCTTCGGGCAGCTCGGCGGCTTCGTCGGCATGGCTGGCCGACAACAGCCGGCCTTGCCGGTCGTACAGGCTCATGCGCTTGAAGACCGGGTCTTCGGCAAGCATCCGCGCCAGGCTTGCGCTGCCCTGGCGCAGCACCTTCATGTCGTCCTGGGTGACCCGGCCCACGGCCTGGGCACGATCCACCAGCTGGCGCAGGCTTTCGCCGACGATACTGGCCAGGTTCAGGTGCTCGGCGGCCTTGGCCGACAGCGCGTCCTGGCGGGCGGCGGCCTTCTGCGAAACGTGCAGCCCCCAGAGAAAGGCCAGGGTGGCTGCACAGAGCATCAGGATCAGCAGCCGCAGAAGGCTGGCGGATGAAAGCGAACGGCGAATCACTGCTGATAGTTCCCGACCCTGGGTGATGGTCGAAAAATACGACAGTAAGATGACAGCCTAATGACTAATGGCTAATTGCCTCTAAGGATTTCCCTTATCGGCCAGCGGCGTCTGCAGGCGCGCGGTTTCTTCCTCCATGTAGCTCATCAGCGCGCTGACTTCGGTATCGCCCAGGCGCATGTTGGGCATGGCCACGCGGTTGTATTGTTCGTACAGCAGCATGGCCAAGGGGTCTTTCTGGGCCAGCATCAGGTCGGGCTCCTTCAGCCAGCGGGTCAGCCAGCTGGCATCACGCTGGCGGGTCACGCCCAGCAGGTCGGGGCCGATGCCGGGCTGCCCTGGTTCGGCGTTGCCCAGGGTGTGGCAGGACGAGCAACGGGTACGGAACAGCTGCTCGCCACTGCTGGGGGCGCGCACCTCGGGAGCCTGCGCGTAGTCGTTGGCCATGGCGCTGGCCTGTTTCCAGTTGTGCAGGCTGTTGCCCAGGCGGTCGGCGAGGATGTACGGGCTTTCGAAGGGCGAGGCTTTCATCCAGCGGCCGGTGGCCTGGTTGCCGATGATCAGGCTGAGGTTGTGGTCTTTTGAGCGGCCGTTTTCCAGGCCATCGATGTACAGGCCCAGGCTGCGGCGCAATTGTTCGATATCGGCTGGCTCGCCGGTGAGCAGCGTCCAGCCGGGGCCGATACCGAACTTTTCGGCGTAGCGCTTGAGGGTGGCGGGGGTGTCGTTGTAGGGGTCGATGCTGATGGAGTAGAGGAAGATGTCCTTGCCGACCCGGTCACCGAGGATTTTCTGCACCTGGCGCAGGCGGGCGGTTTCCACCGGGCAGGAATCGGAACAGCCGGTGAAGATGAAGTTGATGGCGACGACCTTGTCCTTGATCAGGTCGTCGAAGAAATGCACCTTTTCACCGTCCTGGGTGAGCAGCGGGATGTTGGGGAAGTAGTCGGCACCCCAGGGCGTTGCAGCTTCCTCGGCCACGGGTTGCTGCGGTTGCAGCGGCCAGAACGGGATGCTGGCGGCGAACAGCGAGAGCACTAGCAGGAAACGCCATGAGCCGGACATGATGCGGTCCTCGTCGATAACGGGATCGGGGCTGCCATGCAGCCCATCGCCGGCTAGCCAGCTCCCACAGGGACTGCACATGGCTTGCCTGCGATGGGCCGCATGGCGGCCCCCGCTTTACCCTCACTTGTATCTGACTGGCGCGGTCACGCTCTGCCCCAGCGCCGACTTCACGGTCACCGTCGCCGGCGTGGCCGGGCCGTAGCCGGACGTGGTTGCCACCAACCGCCAGCTGGCACCGCTGCCCGTGGCGGTCATCGTGGCGGTGCCCAGGTTCACCGGGCCGCCGGTAGTGGCCGCGGCCACAGTGATGCTGTTGCCCGTGGCCACCGAGGTAGTGCCAGCAATTTCCCAGGTGAAACGGTTGCTGCTGAGCACCTGTACCGTGGCACTGGTGACCTGGATCTGGTCGACCACCGCTGCCGAGCCTACCGCGATGCTGACCGTGGCCGGTGCTACCGATTCGGCGCCCTTGGCGTCACGCGCCGAGTAGTTGAAGCTGGCGGTGAACGGCGTGGTGACAGTGGCCGGCGGGGTGTAGGTCACCTTGGTGCCATCGGTGCTGGTATTGCCTTGGCCGGAGTCCGGCTGGCTGAGGCCGACGACGGTCAGCGGCAGGTTGCCTTCCGGGTCGGTATCGTTGGCCAGCACGTTCAGGGTGATCGGCTTGCCGGCCGTGGTAGCCGCGCTGTCGTTGGCCGCGACTGGCGGTTTGTTGGCCGCGTCGTCGTCGTCATGGTCTTTGGTGCGGAAGGTCGGCAGGCCAACCGAAGCGACGTACTCCACGCCATCCCAGCCTGGCAGCGGGGTCGGCATCACCTGGAACTGGCCTGGGTGCTCCAGGTCCCAGCGCAGCAGCATCGACGAGTCTTCATGCTGGGTGTTGTGGCAGTGTTCCATGTAGGTACCGGCAAACTCGCGGAAGCGGATCGCCACTTCCACTTCTTCCGAAGAATCGATGTCCGGCCCGATGCGATACACGTCCTTGCGCGCCCATTTTTCCCATTCTGGCGGTGCCTTGCCGTCGCGGCTGAGCACCACACCTTCCTCGAAGTGCACATGCACCGGGTGGCTCCAGCCATTGCCGCCGTTGATGATCTTCCACACTTCCAGGGTACCGTCGCCGCTGAAGCCGGCATCGGTGGACTGCTGGGCCAGCTGTGGCGCCGCGCTGATGCGCCGTGGGTCCATGCTGTAGCCAAAGCCGCCATCGGTCTTGATGGTCCAGGGCTGGGTGTCGGTGCCGTCGGAGCGACCGAAGATGAACTCGCGGTGGCGGGCAGCCTTGAGTTTGGCCTGGTCGGTGGCAGAGTTGCGGTCGATCGGCAGCGGCAGCATCTTCATGCCTGCGGCCTTGCCCGGTTTGGCCGGTTCATAGGCTGCCGGGTTCATGCTCAGGTCCTGGCCGCTGTAGGGCTGTACCACAAGCTGCAGGAACTTGCCGATCCCCGGGTCGCCGTTTTCCCAGCGTGGGCCTTTGCTGGTCTGCTTGATCACTGGCTTGTACTTTTCCGACAGCACGTCGGCCAGCGAGATGGCGCCTTCCGGGCCCTTGCCGCTCTGGTGTTCCTCAAGGTTGACGAAGTACAGCTTGTCGCCGACCTTGATGCCGTTCTTGGCGAAGTTGATGATGATGTCGTAGCGCTCGGCGATGCCTTGCAGCGGCAGGATACCGTTGTTGTCCTGCAGGTTGCCGTCACCGTTGAGGTCCATCGTCCCGTCGAACGGCACGGTGTGTTCCATGATGTTGCCGTCGTTGGCGATCATGTGGAACGGCACCCGCGCATACGACAGGTTGGAGCCGGTCGGGCCTTTGAACTCGCCACTGGTACCGGCAATTTCACGCACCACGGCGAACTTGAAGTAGCGCGACACCGAGCCATTGAGGATACGGAAGCGGTAGCTGCGCGCGCGTACCTTGAGCGTGGGCCGGTACTGCCAGTTGACCAGTATCTGGTCGCCGAGGAAGCCGTCGGTGTTGAACGGGTTGAACCACAGCTGGCCGTTGGCATCCCAGGCCTTGTCGGCGATCACCAGGTTGACGTCGTAGTCGCGGTTGCCCCACGGCATGCCCGAACCGCTGGGGAAACGCAGGTTGACGCCATCCTGCAGGGCCTCGTTGCCGCGGTCCAGGGCACTGTAGTAGTTCATCATCACGGCGTTGCCTTTGTAGACGTTCTGCGCCGTGAAATCCAGCATGTGGTCGTGGAACCAGTGGGTGCTCATGGTTTCGCGCCAGTCACCACGGATCTTGATGCTGCCGTTCTGGCAGGTTTTCAGGCCTGGCGAGGCGTCATTGACGAACAGGGTTTCACCCGGCGAGCAGGGGAACGCCGCGCGCGGGTCCTGGGCGCGGGTGTTGATAGTGTCGTAACCAGCCAGTTGCAACGGCCAGCGGTAATCGTAGTACTGCCCAGGGAAGAAGTAGGCGTTGGCGAAGCCGTCGCTCTCGGCTGGTGAGTGGCCGTTGTGCTCGTGAGTGGAAAGGGTGTGCAGGCCAAAGCCGTTGTTGGCCGCAGGGTCGATCGGCAGGGCGTTGTAATGGCGCATCAGGATCGGCTGGCCATAGCGCACCATCAGCAACTTGGGTGGGAAGGTGCCGTCGAAGGTCCATACCGATTTGTGGTTTTGCAGGGGCATCTTCGGATGGAAGCGGGTGTCGATGCCCTTGGTGGTGCCCAGCGTGTTCGGGATGTCAGAGGTCTGGTAGTACAGGCCGCCCGGGGCGAACTCGCCAACTGCATAGTTGTGCAGTTGCTTGCGGTCACGCAGGCCGAGGTTGATGCGCGCGCCGGCCTGGGCGGTCTTGAAGCCCGCCTGCGGGTAGAACTCGTTCCAGCGCTGGTGCGACCAGCCTTTTCCTGGTGGCCGGCCTTCCGCCGGGGAGCCGACCGGCTGGCGGTTGAGGAACATCTCGATCTGCGCCTTCCACGGGTTGCGGTCGAGCACGTTGGAATACTGGGTCGGGAAGGGGTACAGGCCCGGCTGTTTGAGGAAGGCTTCCAGGGCCGTGCCGCTAGGGCCGCTGCGCGCCACCACGTTGGGGTCCTGCGCCGGTGCTGCGCCCAGGGTGGGCACCGGGAAGGTCAGGGGCGGCTGCGGCAACGTGGGGTCGAGTTTCTCCGTGCCGAACTCCTCGAACAGCAGTAGCTGCTGGGTAAACGGCAATGCCCCGAACAGCGGGCTGGGCTTGCCATTGGTGGGGTATTTGTTGTCGGTTTGCAGGGCCGGTGGCAACACGTTGTTGGCGCGTACCGTGTCGCGGTCGCCATACACGCCATTGGTCAGCTCCAGCGAACCTTGGTTGGCCGGCGGCATGTTGAACAGGTCCAGCAAGGCCTGGGTCGGGTCGGCTGGCTGGTCGGTGTAGGCCGACGGGTCGGTCGGCGGTGGCATGCTGTTGTCGTCGAGGGGAGCGGCGGTAGCCGTGACCAGCCCGAGGCCGAGCATCAGCGTGGTGAGGGTGGACAGCTGGAATGCATGCCTGGCAGGGTGGATCACGGCAGGTGTTTTCATTGCCTTATGCCTCGCTCGCGGCCTTATGGCTTTCAGCCATCAGTGGCGTTTTGCCCGTTTCTGGGGCTGGAGCAACGGCTGTGCCAACCCAAATTCGAGGAATGTGTTTCTAAACAAATCCTTGTGGCGCCTGATGTGCGCTAAATGCCATTGCGTCAAAAATGGGTGAGGGGCCCCACTAGTGGGTCACCCATTGCCCACAGATTGGGTGGTGACAGCAGCGGCGCCCTGGGGTATACCTGAGCGCCACCAAGGGGAGCCCGGCATCGGGCTGAGAAACCGCTGGATGCTGCAGCGCGGTGACCCTTCGAACCTGATCCGGATCATGCCGGCGAAGGGATGGGACTTGAAACCTGCCTTTTTGCCGGCCTCACTGCGAGGCCCGTCCATGCCAACCATCGCGGTCTCGCTGTCACCCCCATCAAGGACAGCAACATGACCGAACGCTTCAGCCAGTCCCTGCGCCGCCGCAGCGAGCCGACCTGGTCGGCGGCCGTTGGCCACCGCTTCGTCACCCAATTGTGCGACGGCAGCCTGCCGGACCCGATCATGGTCGACTACCTGGTGCAGGACCACCGCTTCCTCGACAGCTTCCTGACCCTGCTGGGCGCGGCCATCGCCACCGCCGACACCTTCGAGGCGCGCCTGCGCTTCGGGCGCTTTGCCGGGATGATCTCCAGTGACGAGAACACCTACTTCCTGCGCGCCTTCGAGGCCCTGGGGGTAAGCCCCGCGCAACGCAGCGAACCGGCCGACACTGTGCCAACCGCAGGCTTCAAGGCGATCATGCGCGAAGCGGCGGCCACCCGGTCCTATGCGGCCGCGCTGGCGGTGCTCAACGTCGCCGAAGGCCTGTACCTGGACTGGGCGCTGAAGGCGCCAAAGCCGATGCCGGACAACTTCGTCCACGCCGAATGGATCACCCTGCACGACAACCCGGCATTCCAGGACTTCGTTGCCTTCCTGCAAGCCGAACTCGACCGCGTCGGCCCGCAGGAAGCCGCGCTGGCGGCTGACTTCTACCAGCGCACCGTGGCGCTGGAGCTGGCCTTCTTCGATGCCGTCTACCCGGAGGACAAATGAGCATGGATATCTTCGACCGCCTCAAGGCTGCCGCCACGCCGCAGTGGAACAGCTATGTCGACCACGAATTCGTGCGCCAGATGGGCGAGGGTACGCTGAGCGAAGCCGCCTTCCGCACCTATCTGGTACAGGATTACCTGTTCCTTATCCAGTTCGCCCGCGCCTGGGCGCTGGCCGCCTACAAGAGCCGACGCCCGGCCGACATCCGCGCCGCGCAGGCCGGGTTGGCGGCGATTCTGGATGAAACCGAGCTGCACTTGCGCCTGTGCGCACGCTGGGGCCTGACCCAGGCTGATATCGAGGCCGCGCCAGAACACCAGGCCACGGTTGCCTATACCCGCTATGTGCTGGACTGCGGTGCCGCGGGTGACCTGCTGGAGTTGCATGTGGCCTTGGCGCCTTGCGTGATCGGCTACGCCGAGATTGGCCGGGCGTTGTCCGAGCGCATTGGCGATCTGAGCAATCACCCGTACCGCGAGTGGATCGCCGAGTATGCCGGTGAAGGCTACCAGGGTGTCGCCACCGCGGCGCGCAAGCATCTGGACGAGCTGGCAGCGCGGAGCATGACCGAGCAACGGTTTGCTGAACTGGTGGGGATTTTCGGCCAGGCGTCCAGCCTGGAGGCGGACTTCTGGCAGATGGGGTTGGACGGAGCCTGATTTGCTGCCTGCGCCGGCCCTATCGCCGGCAAGCCAGCTCCCACAGGTACTGCGCAGACTTCAGGGCTGTGGTTTACCTGTGGGAGCTGGCTTGCCGGCGATAGGGCCAGTAGCAAATACCACAACGCTTGGGCCACTATGCTGGTAGGGCCACCCGCAAAGCCCAGGGAGAAGCATCATGAACATCATCAACGCACGCCTGCGCGGCAAGCCCGGCCTGTTCCGCATCGAGCTCAGCGGCGAACGCATCGCCGCCATCGTGCCCCAGGCCGAAGGGGTGGCGACGCGCGCTGCCGATGACCTGGATGCCGTGCAAAACCTGGTGGTAGCGCCCTTCATCGAACCGCACATCCACCTGGACGCCACGCTGACCGCCGGCGAGCCGCGCTGGAACATGAGCGGCACCCTGTTCGAAGGCATCGAGTGCTGGGCCGAGCGCAAGGCGATCACCACCCACGACGACATCAAGAACCGCGCGAAAAAGACCATCGGCATGCTGGTGGAGCATGGCATCCAGCATGTGCGTACCCATGTCGATGTCACCGACCCCACCTTGACTGCGCTCAAGGCCATGGTCGAAGTGCGTGACGAAGTGCGCCACCTGCTCGACCTGCAGATCGTCGCCTTCCCCCAGGAGGGTATCGAGTCTTATGCCAATGGCCGGGCGCTGATGGCCGAAGCGGTTGCCATCGGTGCCGATGTGGTTGGCGGCATCCCGCATTTCGAGAACACCCGCGACCAGGGCGTATCGTCGGTCAAGTTCCTGATGGACCTGGCCGAGCGTGCCGGCTGCCTGGTGGACGTGCATTGCGACGAGACCGACGACCCGCAGTCGCGCTTCCTTGAAGTGCTGGCCGAAGAGGCGCGGGTGCGCGGCATGGGGGCCCGGGTGACAGCCAGCCATACCGTGGCCATGGGCTCGTACGACAATGCCTACTGCTACAAGCTGTTCCGCCTGCTCAAGCAGTCGGGTATCAATTTCGTGTCCTGCCCGACCGAGAGCATTCACCTGCAAGGGCGTTTCGACAACTACCCGAAACGCCGCGGCGTCACCCGCGTGGCCGAGCTTGACCGGACCGGGATGAACGTGTGCTTTGGCCAGGATTCCATCGTCGACCCTTGGTACCCGCTGGGCAATGGCAACATCCTGCGTATTCTCGAGGCCGGCCTGCACATCTGCCACATGCTTGGCTACGAAGACCTGCAGCGCTGCCTGGACCTGATCACCGACAACAGCGCCCGCACCCTGAACCTGGGCGAGCGCTACGGTATCGAAGTGGGGCGGCCGGCCAACCTGTTGCTGCTGTCGGCGCCGGACGATTACGAAATGGTGCGCAGCCAGGGGCATGCGCTGGTGTCGGTACGCAACGGCAAGGTGCTGATGCGTAGAACGCCTGCCAGGGTCGAACACTACACCTGACGCTCCCTGCGTCAGCTTTTGCAGCGCCCCGCCGGCTTGAAGCCGAGCGGGGCGTTTTGCTGTCTGGCGTACTGTTTTATTCCCTTGCGCGGCGTTCATGAACCACTTACATGCGATAAGCCGTGATTATTCCACCATAGGAAATGTTTGCATGGGCAATGACCTTTCTCCATAATTGGTACGTAATTACATGGTACATAACACGGTACAAAATCGTAGGAGCAAGCATGGCCCGGGGCGGTATCAACAAGGTTGTAGTGCAGCAGGCGCGTCAGGCGCTGATTGCCCGGGGCGAGAACCCCAGCATCGATGCCATACGTATCGAACTGGGCAACACCGGCTCCAAGACCACGATTCACCGCTACCTGAAAGAGTTGAACGGTCAGCAGCCTGTGGCCGCCGAGGGCGGCATTGCGCTGAGCGACGTGCTGAGCCGAATGGTCGGGCAGCTGGCAACCCAGTTGCAGGACGAGGCCGACCTGAAGATCGAGCAGGCCGAAAGCGCCTTCACTCGACAGCGCGAACAACTGGAGGCGCAACTGGCGATTGCCCAGCAGGCACTGGCTGCGGCGCATCAGCAGCATCAGATTGACGCGGCCGCGCTGGCGGCCGAATCGGAGAAATTGCTCTCCACCCAAAGCACCCTTCAAGCCGAACAGCTGCGCAGTGCCAGCCTCAACCAGTCGCTGGGCGAGCTGCAGGTGCGCCTGGCCGACAAGGACGAGCAGGTCAAGTCACTGGAAGACAAGCACCGTCATGCCCGCGACGCGCTGGAGCATTACCGCAACGCCAGCCGCGAACAGCGTGAACAGGAACAGCGCCGCCACGAGGCGCAGCTGCAACAGTTGCAGGTGGAGGTGCGTCAGCTGCAGCAAGGCTTGATCGTCAAGCAGGACGAGCTGACCCGCCTGCACCGCGACAACGAGCGTTTGCTGGGTGAGCATCGCCAGGCTGCCAGCGCCTGCAGGGCGCAGGATGAATTGCTGGAACAGCGTGATGCACAGATCCAGGGCTTGCGCACGATCCTGGCCCAGGCGCAGGGTGCCAGCGAGGAAATGCGTCGGCAGCTGGATGTACAGGCACAGAGCCTGGAGGCCAGGCGCGACTTGTGCACGGAACAGGCTCGCCAACTGCAGCAACTCGAGGAGCAACTGAAGCAACGTGATGCAGCGTTGGTTCAATGCCGTGCCCAGCTAGCGGTGGATACAGATTAATCAAACTTTTCCTGACCGGTGATTTCTTCCCTAGACACTCACCGGAGATAGCCTCATGCCTGAACCACAACAGCCAGAAAAACATCCCCAAGGGCCCCATTCGTCCGAGCAGGCGAACAAACGCCAGGACTTGGGTTTCGACCCCGATTCGCCAGATGTGGAGGATCCGCAAGTCGACCCTCAAGGGCCTGCCAAGCCACCGCGGGACGTCGAAAAATCCCCGTGAAGGTGGCATTTGTCGCAAAGGGGCCGCTCAGCGGCCCCCGCGATCAACACGGTACTGCTTGGGGCGGGCTGTCTTGAGCCCTTGGCCAGGAAAGCTACGCTCGCTTGACTCAGGGCTCTGCCTTCCTGGCTGCCTCCACGCCCGCAGCCGAGAGCTTGATGGGGTAGTTCACGCTGATCTGATGGTCGCTGCTCACCGCCACGCTGCCATCCTGGATCAAGCCGGCCTCCTGCAGCGTCTTGAGCATGCCGGCCACGGCTTTCTCGCCCCGGTAGTTGTCCAGCACTTCCTTGCCCAGCCCCTGGGGATGAGCGTGCAGCAGGCGAGTCAGCACTTCGGCTTTCAATGCATCGTTACTCATGGCGGGCCTCACTTGCCGTGTTTGGCCTGAAGCGCCTTGGCATGCTCCAGATGCTGTTCTAGCTTGGGCAGGGTTTCGCTGGCAAAGGCCTTCAATTCAGCCTTGTCAGAAGATGCCGCTTCCTTCTTGAACAACTCCACCGCCTTTTCGTGAGCGTCGACCTGGTTGTTGACGTAGGACTTGTCAAACGACTCCTCCCGCCATTCCAGGATCATTTTCTTGACCTTGTCGGTTATTGCCGCCTCATCGGGTACGGATATATCGAGCTTGCGAGCGATGTCGCCGAGTTTCTGATTGGCCTGGGTGTGGTCGGTGACCATCTGCTGGGCGAAGGTCTTGATTTCGGCATTCTGAGTTTTTTCCAGAGCCAGCTTGCCAGTGACCACTTCGGCAATACCGGCCTCGGTGGCCGCTTCGACGAAGTCATCGGAACTCGCCGCCATCGCGTGTACCGATGCCAGGCCCAACACCATCGAAAAACCGACGCGCTTGATGAAGAGACTGCTCATGCTTCACTCCTTAAACCGTGGCGCGACCTCAGTGTCGCGTACGGTTGAGGGTGAATGGGCGGCAAAGGTTTAATCTTTTTCCTGGCCGGCTGCGCCCAGGTGGTGCTGAACTATAGTGAAAGGCGGCGAACGCGGTATGGCTAGGGATTTCAATGTGTGCAGCCAGGAAACAGGATGAAGACGGGTTCTTCGCGATAACAGGCGAGGGCCGCGCCGTGGCGCTGTTCCGCCTGGTACTGGCGTTCATGCTGGTGGTGATGCTGGCCTTCGTCGTGGTGGAAGGCTGGCGTATCTGGCGCGACTACCGGCACGCCTTCACCAACGCCGAAAACATGGTCACCAACCTGGCCCGGGCCACGGCGCAGCATGCCGAAGACGCCATCCGCCAGGTCGACGCAATTACCGCGGCGCTGGCCGAGCGCCTGGAAGGCGACGGCTTCGAGCACATCGACCGGCCGCGTCTGCATACCTTGCTGGTGCAGCAGAAAAGCATCATGCCGCAGTTGCACGGGTTGTTCGTGTATGGCCCGGATGGCAGCTGGATCGTGACCGACCAGGCGGCAGTCCCGCCCAATGCCAACAATGCCGACCGCGACTACTTCATCTACCACCGCGACCATACCGACCGTGGGGTACACATCGGTTCGGTGGTGCGCAGCCGTTCCACTGGCGACCTGATCATCCCCATTTCACGGCGCCTGCAATATGCCGATGGCAGCTTCGCCGGGGTGTTGCTGGGAACCATCAAGGTGGAGTGGTTCGTGCGCTACTACGGCGACTTCAAGATCGATGAACGTGGCGCGCTGGTGCTGGCCAAGCGCGACGGCACCATCCTGGTACGGCGGCCGTTCGTCGAGCAGGTGGTGGGCCGCAGCCTGAGCAGCAGCGAGATCTTCCGCAAGCACCTGCCGTATGCAAGCGAAGGGGTGGCCGAGGCGGTCGCCGTGGTGGACGGCACGCCACGGCTGTATGGCTTTCGCGCGCTGGGCAGCTACCCGTTGGTGGTGGAGGCGGGCTTGTCGCGGGAGTCGATCGTTGCGCCCTGGCGGCACGATGCGATCAAGTCGGTGGCGGTCTTGCTGCTTTTACTGGTGGGGCTGGCGGCCTTTGGTGGCGTGGTGTTGCGCCAGTTGCGCGAGCGTATCGTCATCGAGCGGGCGCTGCACCAGGCACACCAGACCCTGAAGGCCCTGGCACTGACCGACAGCCTGACCGGCCTGGGTAACCGTCGGCGGCTGGATGCAGTGTTCGAGCCGGAGCTGCGCCGGGCGCGACGCCAAGGCTATCCGCTGGCGCTGGTGATGCTCGACCTGGATTACTTCAAGGCCTACAACGACCGTTACGGGCACCCCGCGGGCGACCAGTGTCTGCGGCGCTTTGCCGAGGTGCTGCAGCAGGCACTGAAGCGGCCGGCCGACCTGGCTGTACGCTATGGCGGCGAGGAGTTCACATTGCTGCTGCCTGATACCGATGTTCGCGGGGCGGAACTGCTGATGCAGGAAGTGCAACAGCTGTTGCGTCGGCAGCCGCTGGAGCATGCGGGCAGCCCACTGGGGCGGGTGTCGTTCAGTGCGGGGATTGCCGTGGGTGACCTGGCGCGGGAGGGAGTGACGGCCGAGCGCCTGATGGCGGCAGCGGATGCGGCGCTGTACCAGGCCAAGCGCCAGGGGCGGGATGGGTATCGTGTGGCAGAAAGTTCGGTGGTGGGTGTAGATGAATGAAGGCCCCGGGTTGCCTGTACCGGCCCCATCGCCGGCAAGCCAGCTCCCACGGGTAATGTGCATCTCTTTGGCACGGCGCGGTCCCTGTGGGAGCTGGCTTGCCGGCGATGGGCTGCAAAGCAGCCCCGGGGTCTAATTATCTACGCCAAGGCGCATCGCACAACGGCCCGCAAGCCCATGGGCACGCTCGTCGGCCAGAATCTGCTGCAAGCGTGCATCCAGCAGCCCCTCATCAATCACCTCGAACCCCAACCGCGCATAGAACGGCGCATTCCACGGCACATCGGCAAAGGTGGTCAAGGTCAGCTCCCGCGCCCCCGCCTGACGCGCCGCATCGACCACCTGCTGCAGCAGCTTGCGCCCGACACCTTGCCCCTGAGCCTCCCGGCGCACCGAAATTTCATGAAGATGCAGCGCCTGATCCTCGAACCGGACACAGGCAAACCCCAGAATGCGCCCATCCGCCCCCTCGGCCACCCAGCTACCGCCAGCTTCGACAAATGCCTGATGGGTGCCGCAGTCCATCACATCTCCTTGCGCCAGCCATGTCAGAGCCGGCCGGGCGGCAAAAGCCTGGGCCGCCGAGCGCTCGACGTCCGGGAGCCATTGAATATCGCGCTCAAGGGTAGGGCGGATGCGCATCAATCTGTCCTTTTCAAGTTTTGTACGTCCTGGTCTGCCGCCAGCACCTGCGGCTGCAATTGCAGCGCACCGAGCTTACACCTTTCGTCAACCGGTCACGCCTGCATGGAAAAAAACGCCGGCAATCGGTACCCTTGCGCCTTCCCTCGCCATCCCCCGGACCGTTCCATGCTGTTCAATCTCGCCGTGCTGTTCGGCACCTTGGTGGCCATGGAGGGCGTTGGCACGCTGGCTCACAAGTACATCATGCATGGCTGGGGCTGGTGGCTGCACCGCTCGCACCATGAGCCGCAACTGGGCATGCTCGAAACCAATGACCTGTACCTGGTGGCCCTGGGGCTGATTGCCACGCTGCTGGTGGCCCTGGGCAAGGGTGGTTATGCGCCCTTGCAGTGGGTGGGCGGCGGGGTGGCGGGGTATGGCGTGCTGTATGTCGTGGCTCACGACGGGTTCTTTCATCGGCACTGGCCACGCAAGCCACGGCCGGTCAACCGCTACCTCAAGCGTTTGCATCGCGCGCACCGGTTGCATCACGCGGTGAAGGGGCGCACGGGGAGTGTGTCGTTCGGGTTTTTCTATGCACCGCCGTTGAAGGTGCTGAAACAGCAGTTGCGGCGTAAGCGCAGCCAGTTGTAAAAACCTGTACCGGCCCTATCGCCGGCAAGCCGGCTCCCACAAGGACAGCGCCAGCCTTCAGCCCTGCACCGTACCTGTGGGAGCTGGCTTGCCGGCGATAGGGCCACAGGCGGCACCTTCAATTGACGGTTTCACCCTTGGGCTGCGCCGCCACATGCCCGCGGCTCACCCACCAGCCAAACGCCGCCGCGGTGAAGAACATGATCAGGCTGTACAGCGCCGCCGGCACCGCCATGGTGGCGTTGTTCAGCAGCGAAGGGCTCAATGCCAGGGCAATCGCCAAGGTGCCATTGTGGATGCCGATCTCCATGCCGATGGCAATCGCCTGGCGCTTGGGAATGTTCAACAGGCGCGGCACCCAGTAGCCCACGCTCAGGCTCAGCAGGTTGAACAGCAGCGCGGCCAGGCCCACCACCGGCGCGTACGCAACCACGGTCTGCCAGTCCTTGGCCAGCGCCAGGACGATGGTGAACGCCAGGAACAACGCGGCCACCAGCTTCATCGGCTTCTCCATGCGCGCGGCAAAAGCGGGTGCGAAGCGGCGAACCAGCATGCCCAGCGCCACCGGTAGCAGGACGATGGCGAACACCTGCATCACCTTGGCAAATTGCAGCGGTATGGCCTGGTCCGATGCCATGAACCAGCTCAGCGACAGGTTCACCAGCAGTGGCATGGTCAGGATCGCGATCAGCGAGTTGACCGCCGTCAGGGTGATATTCAACGCCACATCGCCATGGGCCAGGTGGCTGAAAAGGTTCGCCGTGGTGCCTCCAGGCGAGGCGGCCAGCAGCATCAACCCCACCGCCAGGGCCGACTCCAGGCCAAAGCCGTTGGCAATCACGAAGCACACCAGCGGCAGCAGCAGGATCTGGCAAATCAGGCCTACCACCACCGGCTTGGGGTATTTCACCACGCGGGCGAAGTCGGCCAGGGTCAGCGATAACCCGAGGCCGAGCATGATGATGCCCAGGGCCAGCGGCAGAAAGGCGGTGAGCAAAGGTGAGGCTGTCATGGGCGGTCTCTCGGGCGAAGGATCCCGAGCAGTGTAGGTCGGCACTGATTGATAGCTAATTGCAAAGCGCCAGCCCTTGGTAACCGTTTGTTACCAAGCGCAGCGGCCAGCGAGGCTGTATGCCGCGTTGCAGTAGGCCTGCAGGCGCAGTAGCATTCCGGTTTTTACCGAGGATTAGCCTGTCATGCCGTTCCAGCAAGGTCTGCTTGCCACCCCGGTGCCGGCCCACGCCCGTCACCTGTTCTTCACCCTGCAGTCGCCCGAGGCCCTGCCTGCTGCCCTGGATGCCTTGCTGCCGCAGGTCGATGGCGAACAGCTGATCCTGGGTGTCGGCGCCCCGCTGGCCAAGGCCCTGGGCCGTGAAGTACCTGGCTTGCGCGCCTTCCCGCAGCTGGATGCTGCAGTGGAGAACCCCAGCACCCAACACGCCCTGTGGCTGTGGCTGCGCGGCAACGAGCGCGGCGACTTGCTGCTGCGGGCCCAGGCCCTGGAGCTGGCATTGGCACCGGCCCTGCGCCTGGCCGACAGCGTCGACGGCTTCCTGCACCGTGGCGGCCATGACCTGACCGGCTATGAGGACGGCACCGAAAACCCGGTGGACGAAGAGGCCGTGCAAGCGGCCATTGGCGCCGATGGCTCCAGCTTTGCCGCGTTCCAGTTGTGGAAGCACGACCTGGAGTACTTCAAGTCGCTGCCCCAGGCCGACCAGGACAACATCATCGGCCGCCGCCTCAGCGACAACGAAGAGCTCGACGACGCCCCCGAGTCCGCCCACGTCAAGCGCACGGCCCAGGAAAGCTTCGAACCAGAAGCGTTCATCGTCCGTCGTTCGGTGGCTTGGGCAGACCAACGTGGCGCTGGCCTGGCCTTCGTGGCCCTGGGCCACAGCTTCGATGCGTTCGAGGTGCAGCTGCGGCGCATGAGCGGCCTGGAGGACGGTATCATCGACGGCCTGTACCGCTTCAGCCGGCCACTGACCGGTGGATACTACTGGTGCCCGCCCATGAGCGAGACGGGTGTCGACCTGAGCCTGCTGCTGCAAGCCTGATCGCTAAACATCCAGATACAGAAACACCGGACGCAGCGGGGTACAGCGGCTAGCCTTGAAAGTTTCCGCTTCGTGACGGGAGCTTTTCCATGTACGCACGTCGTGATGTCCTACGTGCGGGTGCTACCTTGGGCTTGCTGGCCGCCAGCCCCTGGTTGCACGCCGCTGCCCCGGCGGGCTTGCTGACCCGCAACGTGCCGAGCACCGGTGAAGCGCTGCCGGTGATCGGTGCCGGTACCTCCGGCAGTTTCGAAGTGCAAGCCGGTTCGGCCCAGTACCAGCAGCTGAAAGTTGTACTGAAGGCGTTCTTCGAAGGCGGTGGCCGGGTCATCGACACCTCGCCCAACTACGGCGGCGCCGACAGCATTCTCGGCGAGCTGCTGGAAGAGGGCGGTTGGCACCGGCAATGCTTCATCGCCACCAAGATCGCCGCCGACAGCCGGGCAGACGCCGAAGCGCAATGGGCCGGCAGCCTCGAGAGCCTGCGCACCGACAAGGTCGACTTGCTGCAGATCCACAACCTGCGCAACTGGCAGACCCAACTGCCCTATGCCCGCGAGTTGAAGCAGCAGGGCAAGACCCGCTATGTCGGCATCACCCATTACCTGAACAGTGGCCAGGACGAGGTCGCCCGCATCGTGCGCAGCGAACCGCTGGACTTCATCCAGATCAACTACTCGGTCAATGCCCCCGACGCCGCCCGCGAACTGCTGCCGCTGTGCCAGGACAAGGGCGTCGCCGTGCTGATCAACCGGGCATTCGACGATGGTCGCCTGTTCGCCCGGGTGAAGGACCAGGCCTTGCCCGGCTGGGCCGCAGAGGCGGGTATCGGCAGCTGGGCGCAGCTGTTTCTCAAGTTCGCCATCAGTCACCCGGCGGTGACCACGGTCATCCCCGCGACCAGCCGACCCGAGCGCCAACTTGACCAGCTCAAGGCCGGGCATGGGCCGTTGCTGACCCAGGCGCAGCAACAGGCGCTGATCAAGCAGTTTGCCTGACACCATGGCAGCCTGGCGGCGGCGCCTGGACCAGGGGCTGAACATCCAGCCCGGCGAAGGGCCGGCGGTGATCGCCGGTTTGCTGCTGTTCTACCTGTTGTTCACTGGCTATTTCATGCTGCGCCCGGTGCGCGAAACCATGGGCGTTGCCGGTGGCGTGGACAACCTGCAATGGCTGTTCACCGGCACCTTCATCGCCACCCTGGCGTGCCTGCCGTTGTTTGGCTGGCTGGCCTCCAAGGTGCAGCGCCGGTACATCCTGCCCTGGACCTACGGCTTCTTCGCCAGCAACCTGCTGCTGTTCGCCGTGCTGTTCGCCCGCAATCCGGAAGCTTCGTGGACGGCACGGGCCTTCTACATCTGGTTGTCGGTGTTCAACCTGCTGAGCATCTCGCTGGCCTGGAGCGTGCTCGCCGACCTGTTTTCCACCGCGCAAGGCAAGCGCCTGTTCGGCCTGTTGGCGGCCGGGGCCAGCCTGGGTGGGCTCAGTGGCCCCATCCTGGGCACGCTGCTGGTGGCGCCGCTGGGCCATGCCGGGTTGCTGGTGCTGGCCGCGGCGTTGCTGCTGGGCAGCATCGGCGCCACGTTGTACCTGCAACGCTGGCGAACGCGGCATCCACTGCCGGCGCAAGCCGAGCGGGCAGGTTCCCGGCCACTGGGCGGCAACCCGTTTGCCGGTGCCACTGCCGTACTGCGCTCGCCCTACCTGCTGGGCATTGCCCTGTTCGTGGTGTTGCTCGCCAGTGTCAGCACCTTCCTGTATTTCGAACAGGCGCGCATCGTCAGCGAAACCTTCACCGACCGTACCCGGCAAACCCAAGTGTTCGGCCTGATCGACACCGTGGTACAGGCCTTGGCCATCCTCACCCAGGTGTTCCTCACCGGGCGCCTGGCCCGCCGCCTGGGTGTGGGCGTGCTGCTGGTGGCGGTGCCGCTGGTGATGGCTGCGGGCTTCCTGTGGCTGGCACTGGCCCCGGTTTTCGCCGTGTTCGTGGTGGTGATGGTGGTGCGCCGGGCCGGTGAGTACGCGCTGGTGCGACCGGGGCGGGAGATGCTGTTCACCGTGCTGCCCGCCGAGGACAAGTACAAGGCCAAGAACTTCATCGACACCGTGGTCTACCGCGGCGGTGACGCGCTCAGCGGCTGGGTCAAGCGGGGGCTGGATGTGATGGGCGAGTACCCGCAACTGGCGATGTTGATCGGTACGCTGATTGCTCTGGGCTGGGCGATGACCGGAGGTTTGCTGGGAAGGCGACAGGCACGCCTGGATACCACATCGCGCGACTGACAGGCGCGCCAAATATGCTGATGCCGCTTATTTAATGCCGTTGGTCCGAACGCTTCGCATTAAACCGAATCCGCCGAAATGACCGAACTCCCAACTGGTGTACGGCAGGTAATGCCGTGCATTCCGAAGTCATACGAGGTTTAAGACCATGGCCAACAAAGAGAACAGCCGCACCGGCAACCAGCAAGGCAGCCAAGGTGGCAACAAGAACCCGGGCAACTTTGCCAATGACCGCGAAAAAGCCTCCGAAGCTGGGCGCAAGGGCGGCCAGCAATCCGGTGGTGGCCGTACCAGCGAATCGGGCCGCAAGGGCGGCCGTTCGTAAGTGAGGCTACGCAGTGCCCGGGTGATCGGGCACTGCGATTCTGCACATGAGGAGAACCCCATGCGATTGATCCCTCTCATAGCGCTGGTGGGCACGCTTGGCTTGCTGGGTGGCTGTTTCGACCGGGACAACGACCACCCGGCAAAGGATGCCGACCAAAGCAAACCTTCGCTGCAGATGCAGCAACCCGACGACAAACCTGCTCCCCAACCTGCGCCGGACCCCGAGCCGATGCCTGGCCAGAAACCCAGCCAATAAAACGCGGACAAGGACTACGGCATGACGGTAATGACCCGCAAGACCGGCGCGGTGATACCGGCTTCGGCAAATGGGCCAAGCCTGAAGGAGCGTTACCACAAGTTGCTCGTGGCCCACGACACCACGAGCGCGGCGTGGCTGAGCGAACAATTGGCACGCGCGCAGCGTTTGCCGGATGACCTGCCTGCCGACCCTGCTCAGCTGGAAGCCTGGAGCGCTAGCCATGCAAGCCAGGTGGCCGAGGCCTATGCCAGTTACCTCGAGCAACGCCGCCAAGGCGCGCCGCGGCGCTATTTTGCCAACCGCGCCCAGGCGTTGTGGTTCCTGCAACAAGTGGCGCCCACCAAGGCAGTGGACGGGGCATGGCTGCACAGTACCTTGCGACAGTGGGGCGATCCGCGCTATCACGGCCTGATTCGCACCTACCTGGAAGAACTGGGCGGCGGTGATCCGCGCTGCAACCATGTGCTGATCTACCAACGGCTGTTGAGCCGGCTGGGTTGCCTGGGTATGCCAGAACTGGACGACCAGCGTTACCTGCAGGGCGCCTTGCAGTTAGCATTGGGGCGCCACGGCGATGATTTTCTTCCCGAGCTGATCGGCTACAACCTGGGCTATGAACAACCACCGTTGCATCTGCTGATCACCACCTACGAACTGGCGGAATTGGGCATCGATGGCCATTATTTCCAGCTTCACGTGACCATCGACAACGCGGCCAGCGGGCATGCGCATCTGTCCATCCAGGCGCTACGCCAACTCTGCCCGGCCGACGAAGCTGGCCAGTTCTACCAGCGGGTGCGCAGTGGGTACCGCTTGAACGACCTGGGGCTTGATACACCCAGCCTGATCAGCAGCTTCGATCTTGAATCCGAATTGCTGTCGGCACTGGAGTACAAGCGCAATTTTGGCCAGTTCATGCATTCCGACCATTGCCGCCTGCAAAAGCGTACCGTCAACCAATGGCTGGCCGAACCCGGCGCCATGCCCGCGTTTCTGCAGGCCCTGCAGGCGCAGGGCTGGATCCGCCGTGGTGAAGCACCCGCCAACAGCCGCTGGTGGGGGCTCATCGACGGCCCCTCGGCACCGATGTATGGCGTGTTCACAGCGTATGAAAAACAACTATGGTACGACTGGATCGCGGCAGGTTGGCAAGCCCGGGGGCGCCGCGTGCTGCCTGGCAGCTGGGAGGTGCAAGTGCAATCGGATGATGCGCTTTCGACTCCTGCCGCGGACGCCGATATCGAGACGTTGATCGACACGATGTCCGGTAACCGCCATGCAACACCGGAAGGCTTGCTGGCCACTCGGCGCTATATGCGTGCTACCGGCCTTGTTCAGGAGATGACCCGCTGATGCTGCTCGATCCGCAACAGATCCAGGCTGACCAGGCAATGCTGCAACTGGGCAGGCGCCTGCGCGCCGACGGCTACCGCTTCACCTGCGTCACCCCGGCAACCCATGCTCGCGTGAATGCGCGCCCGGAAGCCGGGCAGGCCAGGACAGTGCGCGATGTGTTCGGCTGGAACCGTCCGTTCCGTTCGTCACTGGTTTCTGCCGATGAGCTGGATCAGATGCGGCAGGCCCAGGTACTCGAGGAGCACGGTGATTTGCTGATCAGCAGGGTGCGCTGGTCCACGCTCGACGACCTGCTGCTGGTGCACTCTGCGTACCCCACCCAACAATCCGACGCGGTGTTTTTCGGCCCCGACAGTTACCGTTTCGCCCAGGTCATCCATGATCACCTGCAACGCACGCCGAAGCGTGTCGAGCATGCCGTGGATATCGGTTGCGGCACGGGTGTCGGCGCCTTGCTGATTGCCCGGGCGGCTCCCCATGCCCAGGTCAGCGCCGTGGATATCAACCCGCTCGCGCTGCGTTACACCGCGATCAACGCGGCATTGGCGGGCCTGAGCAATGTGTCCGTGGAGCCAAGTGACCTGCTCGGCGGCATTACCGGGCTGTTCGACCTTATCGTTGCCAACCCGCCGTACATGCTCGATGCCAGCGAACGTACCTATCGGCATGGCGGCGGTTCGCTCGGCGCGCAGCTTTCGCTGCGGATCGTCGAACAAGCCTGTGAGCGGCTCGGCTCGGGGGGCTCGCTACTGTTGTATACCGGCGTGGCGGTCGTCGAGGGCCGGGACGCCTTGCTCGAAGCCATTCGCCTGCGCCTGGCGGGCCCGGCATGGTCCTGGGTGTATCGGGAAATCGACCCGGACGTGTTCGGCGAGCAACTGAACGAACCCGGTTACGAGCAGGTCGAGCGCATCGCTGCGGTGGTGCTCACAGTTACCCGCAACAGCTGAGGCAGCATGGCCCGACCCTGCACGTTCGGCATCGAGGAAGAATACCTGCTGGTGAACCTGGACACAGGACAGGTGCCAGCTACACCTTCGCCGGCCGTGCTGGAGCGTTGCAAGGAGACCTTGGGCCAGCACTTTGCCCAGGAAATGTTCCGCAGCCAGATCGAGGTGGCTTCGCCGGTGTTCGCCAACCTGTTCGAGGCACGCGATTTCTTCCAGCACAGCCGCCAGCAGCTGAACACAGCGCTGGCCGAAGAGGGCATGGGCCTGTACGGTGCGGCGAGCCACCCCAATGCAGCCTGGCTGCGGCAGAAACCTGCTACCCCGGCGCACTACCAGCAACTCTTCGCTGACTACCGGCATGTGGCGCGGCGCAGCCTGCTCAACGGCCTGCATGTACACGTGGGCGTACCGCCAGGTTGCGACCGCATGCAATTGATCAACCGCGTACTGGGCTGGTTGCCCCTGTTGCTGGTGCTGAGTGCGTCATCCCCGCTGTGGGCAGGCCAGTGCACCGGCTACATGAGCTATCGGCGGGTGATTTGCGGGGAGTGGCCGCACATGGGCTTGCCCGAGCCTTTGCCGGATTGGGCCGCCTACGAGCGCTACCGTGCATTGCTGCAACGCACAGGGTCGCTGGCCGCGGATGGCGACTTCTGGTGGGCGATCCGGCCTTCGCGGCGCTTCCCCACGGTCGAGCTGCGCATCTGCGATGGCTGCCCGCGGCTGGAGGACGCGCTGTGCATCGCTGCGCTGTTTCGTCACCTGGTGGAGCACAGCATCGTGTACCGGCATGACCCGGCGGCCTGCAACCGCGAACAGCGCTGGATCACCCAGGAAAACTACTGGCGCGCCATGCGTCATGGGCGCCAGGGCGGGTTCATTGGCCTGCATGAGCAACAGCCGGTCACGGCCGAAGGTTGGTTGGCCCAATTGCAGGAGCAGTTGCCGATCGACACCGCAGACGCCGAGCGCGCCTTCCACCATGCACAACGCCTGCTGCGCGACGGCACCCATGCCGACCAGCAACTGCAATGCCTGGCTCAGGCCAGCGCTGCCGGCCTGGGCAGGGCGCAGGCGTTACGGGCCGTGGTGGCCGCCGGGGCTTGCAATTAGCCGGGGTTTGCCGAAAATGGCCGCGCCTTTCGCAGCCACTCGGAACCACCTGCGCCATGATGCTGATCAAGCAATTCCCCGACATTTCCCTGGACGACACGTTGTTTGTCTTCGCCCTAGAAGCCGAGGCCGGCGATGTATTCGCTGACGTCAACACCGTGTTCACCGGCATCGGCAAGGTCAATGCCGCCATCGCCCTGACCAAGGCCATTGCCGCGCGCCGGCCCAGGCTGATCGTCAACCTCGGCTCGGCCGGCAGCCAGCGCCATGGCAAGGGCGAGGTGGTGTGCTGTACCCGCTTCGTGCAGCGCGACATGGACGTGACCCCGCTGGGCTTCGCCCGCTACCAGACACCTCTGTCGGACATCCCGGTGGTGCTGGAACATGGGGCGCAAATCCCCGGCCTGGCCCTGGAAACGTGCGGCAGTGGCGACAGCTTCGAGATCAACCATGGCGATGCACCTTATGACGTGGTCGACATGGAAGCCTACGTGCTGGCGCTGATCGCACGCGGCGAAGGCATCCCGTTCGTGTGCCTGAAATACATTTCCGATGATGCTGGCAGTGACGCGGCGCAGGACTGGGCGGTGCAGGTTCACCTGGCTGCTGAGGCTTTCAGGCAGGTGCTGTTCAGCCAGGCGTGACTGCTGGCAGGCGCCGACACGTGCCTTGGCCTGATATTCGGTGTTTGGAACTCAGGCAAACCGGACTAGTCTTAATATGTGGGAATATTTCCCACGCAAAGATGCTGACTGGCTCTGAAGGATCGTGCGAAACCGAAGCTGCTCGCTGACACTGCAGATCTATGGCCGCGCCGGTTGGCTGTCCGCTCCATGGGCGGTTGCGAACTCATTGGTCATTGCGTTCGATACGGAGATGACGACGCAACTCCAAGCGGAGGTGCATCATGTTGCTCAAGAAATGTTTGTTGGCATTGGCAATAGGTGGCGTCCTGTCGGCCTCGACCGTGCTGGTGCCCGATTACATCGGTAGTTTCTCCAGCGTGTATGCCAAAGACGGTGGCAGCGGCGGCGGTGGTTCTGGAGGCGGCGGCGGTCACGGTAGTGGCGGCGGTGGCTCTGGAGGTGGCGGCGGTCACGGTGGTGGCAGCGGTGGTTCTGGAGGCGGCGGCGGTCACGGTAGTGGCGGCGGTGGCTCTGGAGGTGGCGGTGGTCACGGTGGTGGCAGCGGTGGCTCTGGAGGCGGTGGCGGTCACGGTGGTGGCAGCGGTGGCGGAGGCAGTGGTCACGGCGGTGACGGCGGTGGCGGTCATGCCGGCCATGGTGGCCCGGGGGCCGGCGATGGTGACCATGGTGGCATGGCCGGCAGAGGCCCAGGCGATGCGCATGACAACGACAACGACAACGACAACGACAACGATGCGGCAGATGCCGCCAGGGACGCAGCCCGAGACGATGCTGATGCAGCCAGAGACGCTGCAAGGGCTGAAGCAGATGCCGCCCGGGATGCGGCAAAAGCTACTGCAGATGCCGCCAGAGACGCTGCCAGAGCCGAGGCGGATGCAGCCCGTGACGCCGCAAAAGCTGCTGGCGTAGCCGGCGCAGATGAAGCCAGAGACGCTGCCAGGGCCGCGGCAGATGCTGCCCGGGACGCAGCCAGAGACGAAGCTGATGCCGCCAGAGATGCTGCCAGGGCTACGGCAGATGCCGCCAGGGACGAAGCCAAAGTCGCTGCCAATGCAGCCAGAGACGCTGCAAGGGCGGATGTGGACGACGCGCCAGATGCTCCAGACGCGCCAGATGCACCGGATGTCGACGCAGCTGAGGTACGGAACTAGTCACTTTGAGTGACGTATCGACCGCTGGTCAGTGTTTGGGCCAGTCGGAAAAAACCATCGATGGCGGTTTACCTCGAAATCGGTAGAACGGCCTTCGCGGGCTTGCCGCTCCCACAGGACTACCACCAGTTTCAATACCTGTGGGAGCGGGCAAGCCCGCGAATGGGCCAACACCGGTTTCACCAGAGGAGTGGCCCCCATGCCCAGCAAACCGCACGACCAGTTCAGCATGCAGAACCCGCTGACCCAGTACCCGCACCCTCCGTTCCCGGCCCAAGGCCAGCCAGCACCAGGGCTGGACGCCAACATGCAGCCCGAACCAGACCACGGCGAAACCACCTACAAGGGCTTTGGCCGCCTTGCGGGGCGCAAGGCGCTGATCACCGGCGCAGACTCGGGCATCGGCCGGGCAGTGGCCATTGCCTTCGCCCGCGAAGGTGCCGACATTGCACTCAATTACCTGCCCATCGAACAACCCGATGCCCGCGAAGTCATCAAGCTGATCGAAGCCGAAGGCCGCAAGGTGGTGGCCCTTGCCGGTGACCTGAAGGACGAGCAGTTCTGCAAGGAACTGGTCGACCAGGCCCACGAGCAGCTCGGCGGCCTGGACATCCTGGTCAACGTCGCCGGCAAGCAGGAGGCGCGCAAGGACATCAGCCAGGTCAGCCACGAGCAGTTCGACCACACCCTGAAAACCAACGTCTACGCGCTGTTCTGGCTGTGCCAGGCGGCCGTGCCGCTGATGCCGGCGGGGGCGACCATCATCAACACCGCCTCGATCCAGTCCTACCAGCCTTCGGCCACCTTGCTCGACTATGCCACCACCAAGGCCGCGATCGTTGCCTTCACCAAGGCCTTGGCCAAGCAGGTGATCGAGCGCGGTATCCGGGTCAACGCCGTTGCCCCTGGCCCCATCTGGACCGTGCTGCAGCCCAGCGGCGGCCAGCCACCGGAGAAAATCCCCGACTTCGGCGCGCATACACCGATGAAGCGACCGGGGCAGCCCGCCGAATGTGCGCCGGTGTATGTGTTGCTGGCCAGCCAGGAGTCCAGCTACATCACCGGCGAGGTGTTCGGCGTGACCGGCGGCAACCCGCTGCCGTAGGGCGGGGCGGCTAAACCTTCGCCGCCCGTTGCAGTCGATTCAGGTATTGGCAGGCAACCTGGGAGCACCTCCATGGCTAGGGCAATCTGGAAAGGCGCCATCAGTTTCGGCCTCGTGCACATCCCCGTGGCCTTGAATACCGCGGTGCGCACCGAGCGGGTCGATTTCGACTGGCTCGACAAGCGCAGCATGGAGCCGGTCGGCTACAAGCGGGTGAACAAGGTCACCGGCAAGGAAATCGACAAGGACAACATCGTCAAGGGCGTCGAGTTCGAGAAGGGCCGCTACGTGGTGATCAGCGAGGAGGAAATCCGCAAGGCCCGGCCCGAGGCGACCCAGACGATCGATATCTTTTCCTTCGTGGAGGCTGGCGAGATCCCGCTGCAGCACTTCGACACGCCGTACTACCTTACCCCCGACCGCCGTGGCGGCAAGGTGTACGCCTTGCTGCGCGAAACCCTGGCAAAAACCGGCAAGGTGGCGCTGGCCACGGTGGTGCTGCACACCCGACAGCACCTGGCGCTGTTGCGCCCGCTGGATGATGCGCTGGTGATGATCACCCTGCGCTGGCCTGAAGAAGTGCGCGGGCTGGAAACGCTGGAACTGGACAGCAGCGTCACCGAGGCCAAGGTGGACAAGCGCGAACTGGACATGGCCAAGCGGTTGGTGGAAGACATGAGCGGGCCCTGGAAGCCCGCGGAGTACCATGATGCATTCCGCCAGACCATCATGGACCTGGTGGAAGAGAAGGCCAGCAAGGGCAAGATCGAGACTGTGGAGAAGGGCGAGGCGACGGAAGCGGGGAAAAGCGCCGACATCCTCGACCTCACCGAACTGCTCAAGCGCAGCCTCGGTGGCAAGAAGCCGACGAAGAAGGCACGCAAGGCGTCGTGAAAGGAATCGTCACCGCAAGCCAGCTCGCATGGAACTGTACATAACGCGGGCCCCTGTGGGAGCGGCTTTAGCCGCGAACACCGGCGCAGCCGGTGCCATGCACCGCGTTGAATTCTTCGCGGCTAAAGCCGCTCCCACAGGTACAGCGTTGCTCTCGAGGTTGTCGCTGTACCTGTGGGAGCGGCCTTGTGTCGCGAAAGGGCCGCAACGCGGCCCCAGGATTGATGCGCAACAGTTGAAATCGCCGGGGCTGCTTTGCAGCCCTTTCGCGACACAAGGCCGCTCCCACAGGGATTGCGCCAACTTTAGAATTTGAGCAAGACAGTTGCTCCCACAGGGTACGCGCCGCTTGCGAACCAGGATCAGACCTGCGTCTGCAACCCCGCCAGATAATCACCAAACCCTTCGCGGGCGCGGCTGTCGCGCCGGCTGCTGGTGGCCACGCTGTGCCTGGCGGTCCATACGATCTGCGCACCACTGGCCTGCAGGTCGTTGACCAGTTGCACATCCTCATGTGCCGCCAGGGGCTGGAAGCCGCCCACTCGATCATAGGCGTCGGCACACACACCCAGATTGGCCCCATGCACATGCCGATGCCCCTCACGTGCCTGGTAACGGCTTTGGTACAGCTTGCGCAAGGCCGCTGTCTGCCAGGGTTGCCAGTACTCGACATGCACCGTGCCGCACACCACCTCGGCACCGCAGGCCAGTTGCGACAGCAGCCAGTGCGCTGGCACCCGGCTGTCGGCATCGGTGCACGCCAGCCACTGCGCGCCGCGCTCGAGCATGTATGCCGCGCCCACCCGGCGGGCCATACCGACGTTGCCGGCATCCACCGTCAGCACCTGTACACCGAAACGCCTTGCCACGGCGGCGCTGCCATCGCTGCAGCGGTCCAGCACCACCAGCACCTCCACCTGGTGCCCCGCCTGCTGCGCCTGCAGGGCGGCAGCCAGTACTGCCCGCAGGCAGCGCCCAAGGCGCCGGGCCTCGTTGTGGGCCGGGATTACCACGGCAATCATGGGCAGGTCTCGTCGAGGTCGACCACGCTGGGCTGAGAGGCCCAGTACTCCAGCACGAAGTCCGCCTCGTCATGCTGGAACTGCAGATACAGCGGCAGGTGCCGGGCCAGCATGCGGTGCACTTCACGCCCGTCCTGCGGGCAGCCGGCGATGGGATGCTTCCAGTGGCAGGCCAGCAGCCCGCCGTCGTAGGTCAGGCTGGCCACCGACTGTTCGATCACCTGCAACCAGTCGGTCGGGTCGAGGTAGTAACCCACCTCGCTCAGCACGATCAGGTCGAAATGCCCATGCGGCCAGTCCGAGGGCAGCCGCGCCAGTTCCACCGAGACATTGCTCAGTCCAGCCAAGCGTTCACCGGCCAGCGCTACCGCAGTAGGGTCCAGGTCCTGGCACAACAGGTTGGCACAACGCTCGGCCAGCAAGGCGCTGAGCTCGCCATTGGCGCAAGCCGGCTCGAACACGCGCTGGTAGCACTGGCGCGGCAGGCTGGCCATGACCAGCTCGCGCTTGCGCTTTTCGTACCAGCGGGTGCGAAAGGCCCAAGGGTCTTCACTGGTGGCGTACAGGTCGGCGAAATACTGTGGGTCGAGGCTCATGACAACTCCATTTACAGGAACACCAGTTCGAAAGGTTGCAGCAGACAATCCAGCAAGTTCGGCGGCAGTACGGGCGGGCGCTGGCCATCCGGCTCCAGCTGGCTGACATGGGCGGCCAGGGCCTTGCGCTTGCGGGCCAGGCTGGCCTCGTCCAGCTGGATGCGGTGGGCCCGCGGCCAAGGCAGGCGCGGGTCGTCCGGTTGCGCCCAGTGCCAGGCCCACACGGGTACCTCCAGGCATTGCACCTTGCGCATCCGGGCTGCCTGCGCCGCAGCCCGACCCACTGCCTCGTGGTCACAGTGGCCATCGCCGCTCCAGGTGGCCATCAGCAGGTCGTCAGGCCTGAGCAACTGGCTCAGGTGGTTGAGCAGAAACGCCTCGTCACGTGGCAACGCGCCGTCCTTGAGGTGGAGCCGCCGCCAGTCCAGGCGGCCGAGGTCGAGGTCAAGCTTTTGCAGCGCATGGCGGCTTTCCAGCGGCCTTTGCCGGCGCAGGCGATGTTCGCTCCAGTGGGTAGAGCCGGGGTGGCTGGCTTCACCATCGGTGGCGGAGATCAGCACCAGGTCGTCTTCCCGGCCATGAAAGCCCGCCAGCAGCCCGCCGGCCATGAGAATTTCATCATCGGGGTGCGGAGCCAGCAGTACCAGGCGGCGGCCTGGCGGGCACAGCTGCTGCGGGGTGATCCAGGTGGCCCTGGCCAGGTGCGCGGCCTGCTGCCAGGCCGCCCACGGCGTACCGCTGGCCGCCTGGATCAGGTTCTGCCTCATAGCTGCCATACTCCCGCCGGCCGTTGTGCCAACTGCTCGCCGAGCGCCGCCAGGTCGCGCTCGGCATGGCTCTGGCGCAGGAACACCGGCAAGTCGGCGCTCAGCCGGGCAAAGTGGTTGTCGCGGCAGAAAGGCGTGGCGCCCAGCGCCCGGCCAACGTGGTGGATCACCTGCTCCACGGCCTGTTCCACCTGGGCGCGAGTGCGGCGCACTTCGAAGCTGGCGTCTGCGCCTGGCTGGCGGTCGATCCACGCCGCGCATTCGCGCAGTGCCGCCCTGGCGCCGTACAAGGCTGCATCGACCGCGCCCAGGTGAGCATCGGCATGTGGGTCGGGGCGGGGGTTGCGGCAGTGTTCGCGCAGGTAGTCTGCCAGGGCTTCGGCGGCGCCGTACCAGCAGGCCGCAATGCCAGCACCGCCATGCCAGAACCCGGGGCGTGACAGGTATTGCCCGGGGCGGCCGATGGCGATGCCGGGGGTATGGTTGAATTCGACTTCGACACTGGCGGTGGTGGCCATGCCGATAGCCTGCCAGCGGTCTATGGCAAGGCCCTGGCTGGGATGGGACAGTTCGATGGCCACCAGCTGGGGCTGGTCGTGCTGGTCCCAGGCCGTGACCAGCGCCCGGTCGATCTGCAGTGCGCCCGAACACCAGGCCTTGCGACCCTCCAGGCGGACCTGGTCGCCATCACGGGCGACGATGCAGGCGCGGGCACCTGGCGGTTCGGCGGCCCACACACCCCATATACCCTCGGCTGCGTAGTGTGCCGCAGCGCATTCGGCAAGGATCGCCAACGCGTCGGTGTGGCCCTCGTACAGCTTGGCCAAGGCAAGGTCACAGCCTGCCACCCGGGCCAGGGTTTGCCAGCGCCGTAGCGTATTGCCCTGGCCGGGCAGGGGCAGCAGGTCGAGGTGGTCGGCTTGCAGTGCCTGGATCAGCTGCGGCAACTGGGTATCCAGGTTGAGCGGTTGCTGCCGCTCGCTGAAAGCTCGCAGCAGGCGATCGAGGTTGGTCAGGTCAAAATCCTGGACGATGCTCATGGGCTCGGCTCCTTGGTGAGGCACTGCGGGCGTAGGCGTAGCGCTGGAGACAAGCCGCCATCAGGCCAGCCCCAGCTGCTTGCGCATGCCCACGGTGATCGATTGCCTTGTCTTGCCATACTCCGCCCAGGGGTCGTCCACCTCGCCCAGGCGTTCAAGCACGTTGCCGATGTTCCACTGGTTGGCGCCCTTGAGTTGCGGCAGTTCCTCGCGCCAGATCGGCACGGATACCGGCAGGCCTTCGCGGGCGCGCAGGGTATAGGCGCAGGCGGTGGTCGCGCCCTTGCCGTTGCGCAGGTAGTCGATGAAGATGCGCCCGATGCGATTTTTGGGCCCGGACACGGCACTGAGCCTGTCGGGGAACAGCCTGGCCAGGTAATCGACGATGCTGTGGCTGAACGCCTTGACTTCATCCCAGCTGGCCCGCCGGGTCAGGGGCACGACCAGGTGCATGCCTTTGCCGCCACTGGTCTTGAGAAACACCTTCAAGCCCAGTTCATCCAGCAGCGTCAGGGCCAGTTGAGTGGCTTCGAGCATGGCCTTCCACGGCAGCGCCGGGTCCGGGTCGAGGTCGAGGACGAAGCGGTCGGGCTTGTCGAAGTCCTTGTCGGTGGCGTTCCAGGTGTGCAGCTCGATCATGTTCATCTGCACGGCACCCAGCAAGGTGTCGGCGCGGTTGACGACCATTGCCGCCTGGCCGGCCTCGGCCTTGTCGTAGCTGAGCACGTTGGGCAGATGCAGTTGGCCGGCGTTCTTCTGGAAGAACAGCTCCCCGGCCAGGCCATCCGGCGCGCGCACCAGCGCCACCGGGCGGTGCTCGAGCTGGGGCAGTATCCATTGGCTGACAGCGGCGTAGTACTCGGCGACCTCACGCTTGGTAACGCCGCTGGTGGCGTCGACCACCCGCTCGGGGTGGGTCAGGCGCAGCTCGCCCAAGGCCTCGGGGGCCTTGGCCTGCTTGCGCTTGGGCAGGGTCTTGGCGGGCATGCTGCGCTCCAGGTCGATCGCGGTAGCCGGTTTGTCATCGCGCAGGCCGTGAAACACCGAGTGGCGCACGATGCCGTCACGGGTCATCTGGGCGTAGGCGACTTCGGCCAGCAGTTGCGGTTTCAGCCAGTGCACGCCCCGGGCTTCGGCCCCGGTGGGCGGGTTGGGCAGGGCCGGCCTGGCGATTTCCAACGGTTTCAGCCGGGCATGAATGCTGGCCAGCGTGGTTGCACTGAAGCCGGTGCCGACCTTGCCGGCATAGCGCAACTCGCCGCTGTCGTTGTCGTGCAAGGCCAGCAGCAGGGCACCGAAACCGCTGCGGCTGCCTTTGGGGTCGGTGTAGCCGACGATCACGAACTCCTGGCGCTGCTTGCACTTGAGCTTGATCCAGTCGGGGCTGCGGCGGCCGCTGTAGGGGCTGTCGATGCGCTTGCCGATCAGGCCTTCGAGTTGCAGCCGGCAGGCGCTGTCGAGCAGGGATTCGACGGGCTGGTCAAAGTCGGCGGAGTACTTGAGTACGTCCGATTCGTTGTGTTCCAGCAACTGCTGCAAGGTGTTGCGCCGGTCCTGCAGCGGTAACTGACGCAGGTCCTGGCCGCCCAGGAAGGGCAAATCGAACAGGTAATAGGTGATGTGCTCGTCATGCTCGGTGTCGAAAGCGTTCTGCAGCGCCTGGAAGTCCGCCGTGCCGCCTTCGCCAGCCACCACCACCTCGCCATCGAACCAGGCCGAATCGAGGCCCAGCGCACGCAAGGCGGCAACCTGCCTGGGCATCTTGCCGCTCCAGTCATGGCCATTGCGGGTGAACAGGCGCACGTCATCACCGTCGATGCGGGCAAGGATGCGGTAACCGTCGAACTTGACCTCGTAGCGCCAGTCGCCACTGGGCGGGGAGTCGACCAAGGTCGCCAGTTGTGGCTGCAGCTGTGCCGGCAACGGCACCTTCCGGCCTTTGCTGGCGGTTTTGCGACGTGGCGCGGCGGCCTTTTTTGCTGCCGGCTTGCGCGGCACCAGCGTGCGGTCGCTGAGCACGCTGTCGGGCTGGGCGTCGACGATGCTGTAGTCGGCTTCGCTGCGCGCTTGGCTGTCGTGCGACTTGACCAGCATCCACTGTTCCTTCTTGCCGGCCAGGTGGGTGCGGAACAGGTTCCATACACCGCCGAGCTTTTCGCCTTGCAGGCGAAAACGCAGCTTGCCCTTGGCATAGGCCTCACGCGCATCGCCTTCGGGCTCCCAGATGCCCCGGTCCCACACGATCACGTCGCCCGCGCCGTAATGGCCTTCGGGGATATGGCCTTCGAAGTCGGCGTAGTCCAGCGGGTGGTCCTCCACGTGCACGGCCAGGCGGCGCACCTTGGGGTCCAGCGACGGCCCTTTGGGGATGGCCCAGCTTTTCAGCGTGCCATCGAGCTCCAGGCGGAAGTCGTAGTGCAGGTGGCTGGCATCGTGCTTCTGGATGCAGAACTGCAGCGCGTGGGCCCGCTTGCCACGGCTGCGCTTGCCGCTGGGCTCGGGCGTGGCATTGAAGTCGCGCTTGCGCGCATATTCCTGCAGGGGCTTGGCCATGGCGGGCTCCGGGCGGTTCGCAGTCTCTAATCTGGGAGGCAGCGGCCCGGGCGGTAGTTCAAAAAAACTCTGAATCTTCCAGCAGCAGGTGCAGTCGACCGAATGAAGCCACCTGACGGAGAACGCACATGGCCCGAGCAGATGAACCGAAGCCGTATACCCCCACTGAAATCGACGACACCGAAGACCGCATGGGCAGCGTGCATGAACTGGACTTCGACGAGCGCCTGGATGAACGCGAGGGGCGTGTGGGTGACGAGCGACCGGCCGCGGACGTGGCCCGCGAGTTCCCGCCGCGGCGCGTGGCCGAAAGCGGCATGACCGGCGGCGAGGCGTTGAGCGACAGCCTGCACGAGGACAACGTCACCTACGACGACCTGAGCCCGGACACCTTGCTGGATGAAACCGGCGCCCGTGACCCGCACGAACCCGGTGGCAGCGGCGGCCCTGCAGACAAGACCCTGAGGCGGGTAGAGGCCAACGAGATTGGCGGCGGCATAGGCCTGGACGAAGCCGAACTGGCCCGCTCCGCGCCGCTGGATGGCGAACCGTGGAGCGATGATGTGATCGATGACGAGGAGAACAAGCCATGAACGAGGTACGTTGTGCCTGTGCGCATTGTTCCTGCACCGTGGATGCCAATGCCTTGCAGCTCGAAGGCAAGGTGTATTGCTGCGAGGCCTGTGCCAGCGGGCATCGCAATGGCGAGCCGTGCCGGATGCCGGACTGCCACTGTGGTGAAAAGACTGGGGAAAGCGCGGTGGACAATGCGCTGGACGAGACTTTTCCGGCGAGTGACCCGATTTCGCCCTGAAGCCTGAGGGGCCCCGCGGCCAGGACATCATTATTTGATGCAACTGTCGTGGATGCCTGTTCTGGCCCTATCGCCGGCAAGCCAGCTCCCACATCGACCGCATTGACCTCAAGGGCTGTGCTGTCGCGCAGATAACTGAATTCGCAAGCGATCCTCGTACCCTGTGGGAGCGGCTTTAGCCGCGAAGAATCCAACGCGGTGCATGGCACCGGCTGCGCCGGTGTTCGCGGCTAAAGCCGCTCCCACAGGGTCCCTGCTAATTCAATGAGTTATGTGCAGTTCTATGAGAACTGGCTTGCCGGCGATAGGGCCAGAGCAGGCAATACAGTTGGCTCAGTGAGTCTGCCAGATACCGTTGCTACGCTCGCAATCGGTGCGGGCCTGGCCCAGGCTGGGGGTGTCGTAGTAGTAGGTGATCACCCGCGCATCCTTGGGCAACGCCGGCTTGTCACCGCCAGCTGCCTTGGGGTTGGCCAATGCCTCCTGGGTCAACGGCGCGATGCAACTGCCGACGCTGCCATCCGCACAACGCGCGACCTTGTGCTTTTCGCTGTTGAGCATGTCCTTGCTCTCGTTGCTGCATGACCAGTTGATCGCTTCGGCGGGCAGGTTGCTGTAGCTGTAGCAGCTGTGCCGCTCCACCGGCGTTACCGCCTCGCTGGAGGAGCGGGTGAGCACATTGCAGGCTTCGGCCAGGGCCTGGCCGCTGACCAGGCTCGCCACCATCAGTATCAACATCGGCTTCAAGACAGCGCCACGCATTTGCCACCTCCCGGGCCAGCGGCCCTCGATAGGTCTAGGCAGGCTTGTCGCGCCGGCGCATGGCCTTGGCGCGTTTCTCCAGGATCAGGTAGGTAAGCACCGCCAGCAACAGCGGCACCAGGTAGTACAGCGTACGGTAGCCCAGCAGGGCCGCCACCAGTGTGCCCTGGGCAAGCTGCCCATGCAGCAGGGCCAGGAACACCGTTTCCAGCACACCCAGCCCGGCCGGGATATGCGCGACCACACCAGCCACGCAACTGATCAGCAGGATGCCAAGTATCGACGGGTAAAAGGCTTCGCCAGGCAGCAACCAGAAGATCAGCAGTGCCATCAGCGCCCAATTGCTGGCACCCAGTACCACCTGGCACAGCGCCAGGCGCAGCGACGGCAGCGTTACCTCATGGTCGCGCCAGCGCCAGGTGCGCTTTTTGGCGAAACCACAGGCCAGCAGGTAGCCTGCGGCAATCGCCAGCAATACCAGGCCGATCAGTTGCAGGCCGCTGGCGCCGACCGCCCAGTTGGCGGGCAGCTCGACCAGGCGCAAGGCGAACACCGTGCCAGCCAGCAGCATGTAGCCCATCCAGTTGGTCAGCAGGCCCAGGGTGAGGATGCGCGTGATGGTTGCCGTGTCCAGGCCCAGGCGGCTGTACAGCCGGTAGCGCAAGGCAACGCCACCCACCCAGGTGGTGAAATTGAGGTTGAAGGCATAGCACACGAAGGCCACTGGCAAAACCTGGCGAGCCGGCAGGTGGTGGCCGGTGTAGGCCCGGGCCAGCAGGTCGTAGCTGGCGAACGTCAGGTAGCTGCACCCGGCCAGCACCAGGCCGATGGCCAAGGTGCCAGGCTTGTAGGCCAGCAACGACTGGCGCACTTCGTTCCAGTCCAGGTTGCGCGCCAGCAGGTACAGCAGCGCAGGGATCAGGATCAGGAATGCCAGGGTGAACAGCCGCTTGCCCCAGGTTTGCCAGTGTTTTCGCGCCATCAGGTCTTGCCCTCGTGATAGTCAACCTGTGCCTCGGCCTCCGGCTGCAGCGAGCGCAGGTGCTGGCGGTGCGCCGGGAACCAACCGGCAATCCGCGGGAAATGGCGGATCACGTGGAAACACACGAAAATCAGCGGCGCCCGCCACCAGTAGCCGCGAACCATGCGTTCCAGGGTGACCGGCTTGCATTGTTCGCGGGCCAGCGCCTGCAGGTGCTGGTTGAGCTGCTGGTTGAAGGCGCGGTCACGGATGAACAGGTTGGCTTCCAGGTTGAACGACAGGCTCAGCGGGTCCAGGTTGCTGGAGCCGACCGTGGCCCACTGGTCATCCACCAGCGCCACCTTGCCGTGCAACGGCCGCTGGCAGTACTCGTGAATGGCCACACCGTCGCGCAGCAGGTAGTTGTACAGCAGCCGCGACAGTGCCCGCACCCAGCGCATGTCCGGTTGACCCTGCAGGATCAGCCGCACCTCCACGCCACGGCGGGACGCATTGCGCAGTTCACGCATCAGCCGGTAGCCCGGGAAGAAATACGCATTGGCCACCACGATGCGCTGCCGGGCACTGCGAAACGCCTGCAGGTAGTGGGCCTCGATATCGGTGCTGCGCACCCCGTTGTCGCGTTCGACCAGCACGGCGCTGCAGGTGCCGGCAGGCTCGGTCAGCGGCCGTACCGCGCTGGGCGGCTGCAGCACCGGCGACATCAGGCGCTTGCTGGCGGCATGCACCTGCGCCACCACCGGGCCGGCAACTTCCACGGCATAGTCCTGCTTGGCCATGGCACCAAAGTCGCCCAGGTGGTCGGCGCTGTAGTTGATGCCGCCAATGAAGGCCCGCTCGCCATCGACCACCACGATCTTGCGGTGCAGGCGCCGGAACAGGTTGGTGCGCATGCCCACCAGGCGCGGCTGCGGGTCGAAGGCGTGGAAACTGACCCCGGCATCGGTCATGGCTGCAATGAAGGAGTCGGGCAGGTCGGCCGTGCCATAGCCATCCACGGCCACCTCGACACGCACGCCGCGGTGGGCGGCATCGATCAGTACCTGCTGCAATTGCTGGCCAACCTTGTCATCGAAGATGATGAAGGTCTCCAGCAGGATTTCCTCCCGTGCCTGGGCCATGGCCTCGAACACGCGGGGGTAGTATTGCTCGCCATTGATCAGCAACTGCACGCTGTTGCCGTCTACCCAGGGTCGGTTCACAGTTTGATCTCCGAAGCCAGAGGGGCGTGGTCGGAAAGGTGCGACCACGGGTACTTGGACAGCACCTGGGCCGTGCCGGGCATGGCGTTGCGCAGGTAGATGCGGTCCAGGCGCAACAACGGCAGGCGCGCCGGGAAACTGCGTGCCGGGGTGCCGAAATGCTCGCCGAACGCTTCCACCAGGTGTTCGCACAGCACCGCGTCGGCCTTCAGCCGCCAATCGTTGAAATCGCCGGCAACGATCACCGGGGCCTTGGGCGGCAGGCTGTTTAGCAGGTCCAGCAGCAGCTTCACCTGGCGTTGCCGGTGGGCCTCGCGCAAGCCCAGGTGCACGCACACCGCATGCACCTGGTCATGGCCAGGCACTTCCAGCTGGCAATGCAACAGGCCGCGCTGCTCGTTGCCCTGCACCGAGACGTCCAGGTTGTCGAAGCGGCTGATGGGGAATTTCGACAGCAGCGCGTTGCCGTGGTCGCCATGGGGGTATACGGCATTGCGGCCGTAGGCGAACTGCGGCCACATGCTGTCGGCCAGGAACTCGTACTGTGGCGTATCCGGCCAGGCCGGGTGGCGCAGGGCATGCTGCTGGTGGCTGCCGTGCACTTCCTGCAGGAACACCAGGTCGGCGCCGGTGGCGCGCACGGCTTCGCGCAACTCGGGCAGGATGAAGCGCCGGTTGAAGAAGGTGAAGCCCTTGTGCACGTTCAACGTCAGTACATTCAGCCGACGCACGGCGGTGATCTTGTCGATGATGCAGTGCGGGGCAGGCAGGGTCCTGTTCACAGGGTCACCTCCGGCACCACGCCAGGCTCGGTCATCAGCTCATGGTCCAGCGACAGCTTCTGCAACAGGCGCCGGGCGTCATAAGGCGCATGGACTTTCTGGTCGTTGTCGAAATAGCAGTAGACGTCACGGGCGGCGCGCCGCGGTGGCGGCCCTGGCACCACCAGCTGGGCATCGTCGGCCTGGCGGCCCTGGCTCCAGTGCTGGATGCGCTGCTTCCAGCGCCGCAGCGCCTGGGCGGTATAGCCACTGCTGTACAGCTCGACATCGCCATGCAGGCGCATGTACACGAAGTCGGCGGTAAGGTCCTCGACATAGGGCCATTTACCGGCACTGTCGGCCACTACCAGCGCTACCCGGTGCTTGCGCAGCAACTTGATGAAGGCTTCGCACAAAAAGCTTTCGTTGCGGATTTCCACCGCGTGGCGCAGCCGTGCGTTGCCCTTGATATCGGTGCTGCCGTTGTCCTTCAGGCGTTGCGCACACCCCTGTGCGCATTCGCGGGCCTCCTTGCGGCTGTGCGGCAGCAGTTCGAGAAAACGGGCGAAGCGGCCCTCGTCGAACTTCATGTTCGGCGGAAACTGCCACAGGAACGGGCCCAGCTTCTTGCCGAGCAGCAGCGGCCCGGATGCGAAGAAATTGGCCACGGCTTCTTCGATGTCCTTGAGCCGCCGTACATGGGTGATGTAGCGCGGGGCTTTCACCGCGAACACGAACCCAGCCGGCGTGTCGTCACGCCAGCCCTGGTAGCGTTCGGGCGTTTGCAGGCTGTAGAACGAGCCGTTGATTTCAATGCTGTTGACCGCTCGCGAAGCGAACGCCAGTTCGTCGTCCTGGGGCAGGCCCTTCGGGTAGAAATCCTTGCGCCACGGGCCGTAGCGCCAGCCGGAGATGCCGATGCGGATATCGCTCACGCTGCCTTCCTCATTGCCGGGTCCTTGTTCGGTCACTCTGAAGGTGCGACCGGTCAACAGCGGCCAGGGTTCAGCACGGTTGACCAACGGAAAAGGCTGATGCCGCGTGGAACTTTGCGGCCTGCGGCGTTTCCACCGCATACCTGCTACGAGGAAGGGCGCCAGGATGAAATTCGACCGTTTCGCCCAATGGCTGGCCAATTGGGCCGGCCGCCCGCTGACTTTTGGCATCGCCTGCCTGCTGATCCTGATCTGGGCAGTGACCGGGCCGTTGTTCGGCTTCAACGACACCTGGCAACTGGTGATCAACACCTCGACCACCATCATCACCTTCCTCATGGTGTTCCTGATCCAGAACACCCAGAACCGCGACAACGACGAACTGCACATCAAGATCGATGAGCTGTTGCGCACCACCCAACAGGCGCACAAGGCGCTGCTGGACCTTGAAGACATGGACCCGGCCGAGCTGCATGCCCTGCGCAAGCAGTACCGGCAGATGGCCGGGCAGGGTGATGATGCGCAGAAACCCAAGGAATGACCTGCCAACCCTGGAGGCAAGCATGGCCAGACATATCGTCCACTTCACCGGGCCTATCAATTCATCCACCTGCGGCAACCTGATCAGCACCTGTTCGCGGGCGTTGCAGCAGGGGGCCGAAGTCCTGCAACTGAACATCGCCACCATGGGCGGCGAGTGCAGCTACGGGTTTACCTTGTACAACTTCCTGCGGGCGTTACCGGTCGAGGTGCATACCCACAACCTCGGCACGGTGGAATCCATGGGCAACATCCTGTTTCTGGCCGGGGATCGGCGCACTGCATGCAGTTACAGCAAGTTCCTGTTCCATCCGTTCCACTGGACCTTGCATGGCTCGGTCGACCACTCCCGCATGGCCGAATATGCGATGAGCCTGGACTATGACCTGCGGCTGTATGCACAGATCGTCGCCGAGCGGACTGAAGGGGCGGACGAGGTGCTGGATGTACCGCGGTATCTGATGGCCTACCCGCGGATACTCGGGCCCCGGGAGGCATTGGCGAACGGGATGATCCATGCCATTGATGAAATGCCGATCGAGGCAGAGGCGTGTCAGTGGAGTGTGCATGCCTAGCGGATTCCTGTGCCGGCCTCTTCGCGGGTGAACCCGCTCCCACAGGTTCAGCACATGCTTCAGACACGGTGGAGCACCTGTGGGGGCTTGCCCGCTCCCACAGGCATTCCACCGAACCTGTGGGAGCGGGCAAGCCCGCGAAAGGGCCGGCACAGGTGAAGAAGGTCTACCTCACTGACGCCGCCGTAGCCCGGTCACAGGCCAGCAACGAGCGGATCAGCAGCTTGATCTCGTCCTTGAGCATGGGCACCTGGTCCGGGTGAGCGAACCGGCAATCAGCAATTTCATGCAGGGCCTTGGGATGCGGGGCGTCGGCGAACTCCGCCTCGAACACATAATGCATGCGCTCTGCCGTTTCATGACGCATCAAGAGGGTCAGCGATTCTGCCTGCAACCCGGTTTCCTCAAGCAATTCACGCTCCGCTGCCTGCACCGGCGTCTCGCCGGGCTCTATCTTGCCGCCGGGCAGGGTCCAGGCGGCGTTGGGCTTTCTCACCCACAACCATTTATGGGTTTGTTTGCCATGCCGGCAGATGATGGTGGCGCGATGCTTGACTGGCTTCATTCAGGCTCCTGGGCGAATCCCTCATTCCATGTAGATTCGGCCCCCGGCAGCAATGAACGTTGCGTTTAAAGCGACCAACGGTCAGTAAGGCACCGAGCCGCTCAGCGCCTCGATGGCCTCCACCAGCTCGTCATAGCCCACCGGCTTGCTCAGGTGCCGGTCGAAGCCCGACTGGCGCGACTTGTACTGGTCGGCGCTGGCGCCATAGCCGGTCAGGGCGATGGCCGGGGTATGGCGCAGGTGCACGTAGCCACGCAGGGCCTTGATCAACGCATGGCCGTCCATCACCGGCATGCCGATATCGGACAGGATGATGTCGTATTCCTCACCCGCAGCGGCGTCCAGGGCCTCACGTGGCTTGCTGAAGGCATTGACAGTGGCGCTCTCCATTTCCAGCAGCTCCTGCATCACCGCCAGCACCTCTACGGAGTCATCCACCAGCAATACGCGAATTCCGTTCAGACGGCCCTCGCTCGGCGGCTCCGAGCCCTGCGTACGCTGCTGGGGCTGCGTTTCGCAAAGGGGCAGGGTGACCGTGAAGGTGCAGCCCAGGCCAAGCCCCGCTGATGTGGCGCGGACGGTACCGCCATGTGCCTCGACCAGTTGCCTTACCAGCGACAGGCCGATGCCCAGGCCTTCGCGGCTGTGGCTGGCCTGTTGCGACGTAGCCTGGCTGAACAGGTCGAAGATATGCTCGAGGCTGTCGTGGCTCAGGCCCACTCCATGGTCGATCACCTGCAGGCGGGCGTGGTCCTCGTCGTGGCTCAGCACCAGGCGTATCTCATTGCCCGCCGGGCTGAACTTCAGCGCGTTGTTGAGCAGGTTCCAGATGATCTGCTCCAGGCGGGTAACGTCACCTTCGATCATCACCGGCAGAGTGTCGGCGGGCAGCTCCAGGCGAACCGGGCAGGGGTGTTGCTCGCTCACCACCACATCGTGGATGCCCTGCAGGAGGGCGAGCAGATCCACAGGTTCGGTCTTGAGCTTAAGCTTGCCGGTGCGAATGCGCGCCACATCCAGCAGGTCGTCGATGATCCGCGCCTGGCTGGTTACCGCGTCGCAGATGGTACCCACGGCTTTGCTCGCTGCACTGATGTTCCGCAGCGACGGCAGGCGGCGCAGGATTTCGGCATTGAGCTGTATCAGGTTGAGCGGGTGCTTGAGTTCATGGGACATGACGGCGAAGAACTCGTCCTTCATGTGGCTGGTGCTCTGCGACTCGGCCAGTTGCTTGCTCAGGCGCTCTTCGCCCAGGCGCACGCGCTCTTCGGCGGCATGGCTGCTGCTGATGTCGATGAAGGTCAGCACCGTGCCGTCGATTTTCTGCTCGCTGGAGCGGTAGGGCAGCAGGCGCGCCAGGTACCAGTGATCGCCCTGGCCGCCGATTTCACGCTCGATGATGGCCTCGCCCTGGGCCACGGCGCGGGCATCGTCGGCCAGCGCCGGGTAATCCAGGCGGTGGGTGATGTCGAGCAGGGAACGGCCGGTATCGACCGGCAACATGTTGAACAGGTCGGTGGCGCGCGGGGTGAACCAGCGGATATGCAGGTTGCGGTCGACGAACACCGTGGCGATCTCGGTGCAGGCGATCAGGTTGCTGAGGTAGTCGTTGACCTTGTCGGTTTCCTCGACTTTGTTCTTCAACTCGTAGTTGACCGTGAGCAGTTCCTCGTTGATCGACTGCAGCTCTTCCTTGCTGGTTTCCAGTTCTTCGCTGGCCGAACGCAACTCCTCGTTGATGGCCTGCATCTCTTCGTTGGAAGCCGTCAGCTCCTCGCTGGAGACCTCTGACTGCTCGATGGTTTCCTGCAGTTGCAGGCGAGTGCGCTGCAGTTCGCGTTCGAGGTTTTGCAGCACCATGCTGTCGGTCTGGCGGATGACGCCGGGCAACGGCAGGGACGGGTCGGGCGCGCGTTCCTCGAATACCACCAGCAGGCAATCGCTGGCGCTGAGGTCGTCCTTGTACGGCTGCACGGTGATCTCCACCTGCAGTTTGCCCATGGTTTCCGCCAGGTCGACAGGGCGCGAAGTCACCGCCTCGGTCCCCTGACGCGCCTGGAACAAGGTGCTGCGCAGGGCCAGGCGCAGGGGCGGCAGCACCAGGTTGAGCAGGCTGCGGCTCGGTTCGCCACCGGCCACTTGCAGGAAACGCCCCACGCCTTCACTCATGTGCAGGATATTGCCGTCGATATCGACGATCAGGCTGGGCGGCATGCGGCGCGCCAGGGCGCGGTAGTGCAGGTCGGCGAACGATGGCTTGCGCCCCGGCTTGGCCTTGGCCAGCGTTTCCAGGGGCATGCTGGCGGCAGATGTGCCGGCCAGCTGACGGCCGGAACGGCGGCCGGTATTGCTGGCATCGAGTGCGCGGAAAATGCGATTGCGCTTGTCCACCGGGGCGAACAGTTCACTGGCCATGTCGGCCGACTCGGACGAACCGAGGAACAGGTAGCCACCCGGGCGCAGGGCGAAGTGGAACATCTGCAGGATGTCACGCTGCACTTCGCGGTCCAGGTAGATAAGCAGGTTGCGGCAGACAATCAGGTCGATCTGCGAGAACGGTGGGTCCGACAGCAGGTTATGCCGAGCGAACAGCACCTTCTCGCGAACTTCTTTGCGCACCCGGTAATGCTGGTCTTCCTTGAGGAAGAACTGGCGCAGCCGGCTGGGCGGCACGTCGGTGACGATCGCTTCGGGGTAGGAACCACTGCGGGCGATACCGATGGCGCGTTCGTCCAGGTCGGTGGCGAACACCTGTACCTTGTGCGAGCGCTGCTCCAGTGCCAGCTGCTCGCAAACCAGCATGGCCAGGCTGTACGCCTCTTCGCCGGTGGAGCAGCCGGCCGACCACACGCGTATCTCGTCGGCGCCCTCGGCCGGGTCGCGTTCGCAGACCAGCTGTGGCAACACATGGCGCTCCAGTGCTTCGAACGCTTCGCGGTCGCGGAAGAAATTGGTCACGCCAATCAGCATGTCGGCCAGCAACGCCCGGGATTCCGCGGGGTGCTGTTCCAGGTAATGCAGGTAGGCCGCCAGGTCTGCCTGGCCGGTCACATGCAGGCGGCGCTCGATGCGCCGCAGCACCGTGGCGCGCTTGTAGTGCTGGAAGTCGTGGCCGGTATTGCTGCGCAATTGCAGCAGGATCTCCTCGAGCATCGGCTCGCTGGCCTGGGCATCGCCGACACGGGTGCCCAAGGCCGGTGGCAGGGTGTCGTCCTCGATTTCCGGGAGCCGGACCTGGCGGGCATTGCGCCACAGTTCCAGCAGCTTCTGCGGCATTTCTGCCGCCGGCAGCACCAGGTCGACCATGCCGGTCTCGATGGCGGCGCGGGGCATGCTGTCGTACTGGGCGTCGTCCGGGTTTTGCGCCAAGGTCACGCCGCCTTGCTCCTTGATCCGCGAAAGGCCCACGGCGCCATCAGCACCGGTACCGGACAACACCACGCAGAAGGCGTGGTCCTTGTGCACGTCAGCCAGGTCACGGAAGAACAGGTCGATGGCCACGTGGTCGCCACGGCGCCGGTTGGCCTGGGTCACGCGCAGGTAGCCGTCGTTGGTGGACAGGCGATTGGCCGGTGAAATCACGTAGATGTGGTTGCGCTCGATCGGCACCGGCTCGGTCACCTGGCGCACCGGCATTTGCGTGGTCTCCTGGATGATGCGGTCGGCGACGCTCTGGTGGTCGGGGGACAGGTGCAGGACCACGACGAAGGCCATGCCGCAATCGCTGGGCATTTGCCGGAACAGCGTACAGATCGCTTCCAGGCCGCCTGCCGATGCACCGATGCCCACCACCGGGAAATCCAGGTGGCTGGGGCTGAGCGCCGGGTTCTGGGGCGAGGCAGGTTGCTTGGGGGACGACTTCATGGACGGAGCCTTGTGCAGACCGGAACGTTCCGCCCGTAGCAGCATCATCGGGCGTGTGTGTGGCGGGATTATAGGCCGTCGCCATGTTGTTGAGACCTCCGCAGGCACAGGAAAGTGCGACCCGCCTGCTTCCGTCACGCCAACCTTTTGCCGACCCATGTTTGGTGCCACTGGTCAGTTGCCGGCAAAACCATTGAGCAGACTATGTGATCGGCGGCTCGGAACCAAGGCATGGCAAGCATCCATGCGACCCATCCATCGCAAGGAGAAACCACATGGCGCAGGATCAAGAGCGCACCAGCCAGCGCGGCGGTACCAAGGAAACCAACCCAGGCAATTTCGCCAACGACCGGGAACGGGCCTCCCGTGCGGGGCACAAAGGCGGGCAGGCTTCTGGCGGCAACTTCGCCAATGACCGCCAACGGGCATCGGAGGCCGGTCGAAAGGGCGGCCAGAACAGCCACGGCGGGGGCCGCCAGCAGTAAGTTGAAGGGTTGCTGGACACCCGGTATCCGCAGGTACCGGGTGCCGGCCAGGCCCTGCGTAACGAGGCTGCAATAGCCTCTGGTACCTGTTGTTCGACAATTTTTTGAATCTTCTGGCCGTGCCCCGATCAATCAGGGTGTCATCCATGGAGAAGAGGAGGCCCCTGCGATGCCTAGCCCACAGCTGTACATCATCGATTACCAACTGCATGGCCAGCCGCGCAGTTTCATCATTCGTCTGGAGACGCTGGACAATGCCGAGGCCTGGCATTGGGCGAGTTGCGATGCGGGCATCGGCATCATTCCCAAGTTCGGCCGGGAGAAGATCAGGAAAGTCAGCAGGCCGATGGCCGAGCGCTATGGCATTACCGCGGTGAGCTGGCGGGTATCCGGCGGCAAGCCGAACCAGTCTGCGGCGACAATGTGATTCCCGATTGCAAGACCTTGCGCAATCCTTGTATGAACAACTGTCTTGCTCAAAGCACCGCGTCGCCTGCTTCGCGGGCATGCCCGCTCCCACAGGGACACCACCAGCTCAAGGAGTGCGCCATACCTGTGGGAGCGGGCGCGCCCGCGAACACCGGCACAGCCGGTGCCATGCACAGCGTTAGGTACGCGCAGGCCGTCTAGGCACCGGACTCGGGGTCGCTGGCCGGTACGCCCGGGCGGTTTTCTTCGTCATCTGTCACATTGGGGTCGGCATCCGGGTCATCTGCCCGGTCATTGCGCCGGTCCGGCTCGAGCTCTGGCCAGTCATCCTGTGCGCTGCCGCCACCCATGCCAAGCATGTCCTTCATCTCGCAACCCTCGCTCTCGATGAAAAAAAGGCCCGCGATCAGGCGGGCCCAATACAGGAGTGAGAGGCGAAGCCATTGACCACCCCTCATTGAATGAGAGCGGCAACAGCCAGGGGAGGTCGGTTGGATCTCCACTGCCCCTGACCAACGGCACTGTCAGGGCTGTTTCAGCACCAGGGTGAGAATGTCGTAGCTGGCGACCAGCTCGCCCAGCTGGTTGGTCACCTCCACATCCCACGCCACCACGCCCTGGGGCTGGCCCAGCGGGCTGGTCTTGCCCTGGTCGATCTTGCGCTTGCAGGTCAGGCGCGCCTGGATGGTGTCGCCGATGCCCACCGGGTTGATGAAGCGCAGGGTATCCAGGCCGTAGTTGGCCAGTACCGGGCCTGCACCCGGGGAGACGAACAGCCCGGCCGCTGCCGACAACACGAAATAGCCGTGGGCGATGCGCTTGCCGAACTGCGATTGCTTGGCGGCGATCTCGTCGAAGTGCATGTAGAAATGGTCACCCGACAGGCAGCCGAAGTTGACCAGGTCGGCTTCGGTCACGGTGCGCCGGTGGGTGAGCAGCGACTCGCCGATGCGCAACTGCTCGAAATAGCGGCGGAACGGGTGCACTTCGGTTTCGATCACTTCGCCACCGCGCACGTATTCGCCGGTTACCGCCGTTAGCATGCTCGGCGAACCCTGTACAGCGGCACGTTGCAGGTAGTGCTTGACGGCACGCAGGCCACCCAGCTCTTCACCACCACCAGCGCGGCCCGGGCCGCCATGCTTGAGCTGCGGCAATGGCGAGCCATGGCCTGTGGATTCCTTGGCTGCCTCGCTGTCGAGTACCAGCAGGCGGCCATGCCAGGCGGCGGCCACCGGGATGGCCTTGGCTGCCACGCTGCGGTCGGCGGTGACCAGGGTCGCCACCAGGCTGCCTTTGCCCCGCGCGGCCAGCGCCAGGGCTTCATCGAGGTCGTCATAGGCCATCAGCGTGCTGACCGGGCCGAACGCTTCGATATCGTGGGCACCGCCTTCGGCATGCGGGTCACGGGCCTGAAGCAAGGTAGGGGCGAAGAACGCGCCCTCGGCCACACCCTCGCCACGCGGTGCAAAGCCATCGCTGGCGCCGAACAGCTGGTCGCAGCTCTGCAGCAGGCTGCGCACTCGCTCGGCCACATCGTGCTGCTGGTCGTGGGAGGCCAGGGCGCCCATGCGCACGCCTTCCAGCGACGGGTCACCGACCACCACCTTGGCCAGCCGCTCGCGCAGGCGCGTGGCAACGGCGTCGATGTGCCTGGCCGGTACGATGGCGCGGCGGATGGCGGTGCATTTCTGCCCGGCCTTGGTGGTCATTTCGCGGACCACCTCCTTGATGTACAGGTCGAACTCTTCGCTGTCCGGGGTCACGTCCGGGCCGAGGATGGCGCAGTTCAGCGAATCGGCTTCGGCGGTGAACGGCACCGAGTTGCGTACCAGGTTCGGCGTGACGCGCAATTTGGCGGCGGTGTCGGCGGAACCTGTGAAGGTCACCACGTCCTGGCCTTGCAGGCGGTCGAGCAGGTCGCCGGTGCTGCCGATCACCAGTTGCAGGCTGCCTTCGGGCAACAGCCCGGATGCATTCATCAGGCGCACCACGGCCTCGGTCAGGTAGCTGGTCGAGGTCGCCGGCTTGACGATGCACGGCATGCCGGCCAGGAAGGTCGGGGCGAACTTCTCCAGCATGCCCCAGATGGGGAAGTTGAAGGCGTTGATGTGCACTGCCACGCCGGCGCGCGGCACCAGGATGTGGCTGCCGGCGAAATGGCCTTGCTTGCCCAGCGGGATGGCCGGGCCTTCGTGCACCAGGTTGCCTGACGGCAGTTCACGGCTGCCGATGCCCGCATAGGAGAACAGCGTGGCGTTGCCGCCTTCGATGTCGATCCAGCTGTCGGCACGGGTGGCGCCGCTGTGGTGGGACAGGGCATAGAGCTGCTCCTTGCGCTCGGCCAGGTACAGGGCCAATGCCTTAAGGCGGGCAGCGCGTTGCTGGAAGTCCATGGCCATCAGCGCGGCCAGGCCGCGGGCGCGGGCAAAGTCCACGGCTTCGGCGAAGTCCGGGCGTTCTTCGTGGCTGTAGGCCAAGACGTGGCCATCCAGGGCGCTACGCAGGGCCTGGGCGCCGTGCTGGCCAAGCCAGCGGCCGGCGATGAAGCTTTGCAAGGTAGGGGCGGCAGACATGCTGTTCTCCAATGTAGAGGGGGGCGCTGTTACCACAGCGCCACGGTGTAGCCGATGATCAGGCGGTTTTCGTCCACGGCGTTGGTCAGGCCATTGCCGGAACGGAAGGTGACGTTGCGCCAGCGCAGGCTGACGTCCTTGAACGGGCCGCTCTGGATGACATAGGTGATGTCGGTGTCGCGCTCACGCTCACGGCCATTGCTGACAGTGGCGGTTTCGGCGTGGCGGCCATCGGTGTAGCGGGTCATGAAGCTCAGGCCGGGGATACCCATGGCGACGAAGTCGTAGTCGTAGCGCACCTGCCACGAGTCCAGCCCGGCGCGGGTGAAGGTGTTGTAGGTGACCAGGTTGACGGTGAACGGGTCGCCGCCGTTCACGAACGGGAAGGCACTGTCGCCGGACATCTGCTGCCAGGCGGCGGTGAACTTGTGGGCCCGTACGCCGAGGGTGAACATGGCGTTGAAGTTGCGGTTGTCGATGTTGCCGGCACGCTCGGCGCCGTCGTTGCGGCTGTCGAAGTAGCGCAGGTCGGTGCGCAGGCTCAGGCCTTCGCCCAGCGGGCGGGTATCGATCAGGCCGACGAACTGCTGGCGGTAGATGTCCTCGAGCTTGGCGTAGTAGTAGCTGACGCTGGTTTGCGGGGTGATGGCGTAGCTGCCGCCGCCGAAGTCCAGGTGGTCGCTGCTGGCGGCGCCGTAGCCGATGTCGTCGCGGCCCGAGGAATCACGCAGGTTGGCCTTGGTCAGGCGGCCGGCGTTGAAGGTCAGGCCGGCCAGGTCCTGGCTGGTGAGCAGGCCGCCCTGGAAGGTGGAAGCCAGCAGGCGAGTGTCGTTGTACACCACTACCGGCAGGATCGGTTGCAAGGTCCCCAGGCGCAGGGTGCTCTTGGCCACCCGCACCTTGCCGGTGAGGCCCAGTTCGCTGTAGTCATCGACCGGTTCATGGCTGTTCGGGCCGAAAGGCAGCAGGCCGGTATTGCGGCGGTCACGGCTGGAGTCGAGCTTGATGCCCAGTTGGCCCATGGCGTCGACACCAAAGCCGACCGGGCCTTCGGTGAAGCCCGACTCCAGCTTGGCGGTAAAGCCCTGGCCCCATTCCTCGGCCTTGGCCTGCGGTGCGTTGCTCTGGCGGAAGTCGCGGTTCAGGTAGTGGTTGCGCAGCTCCAGCCGGGCGTGGCTGTCGCCGATGAAGTCTGCCATCGCCGGCATCGGCAGGGCGAGGGTCGCCAGCCAGGCGGCCGAAATGAAGTGCGTGCGGTTCATTGTTGTTGTTTTACCCGACATGGTTGTTCTTCCCTGAGAGTCAGTGCTTGCTGGCGCCGGCAGCGCCGATTCCGGTCATGGAACGGATGAACTGGGCCAGGTAGCGGCCACGTTCCTGGCTGGCGCGTTCGGAACTGTCAGTGACCGAGAACACCCAGGCGCCGAGGAAGGCCAGGCTCATGGAGAACAGCGCCGGGTTGCTGTAGGGGAACAGCGCCTTTTCGTGATGCAGCACGTTGACCCACACCGCCGGGCCCAGCACCACCAGCAGCACAGCCGAAACCAGGCCGGCCATGCTGCCGCACACCGCGCCGCGGGTGGTCAGGCCTTTCCAGAACATCGAAAGCAGCAGCACCGGGAAGTTGACCGAGGCGGCCACCGCCAGCACCAGGCCGGAGAGGAAGGCGATGTTCTGCGATTCGAACATCAGGCCGAGGATGACCGCCAGCAGGCCGATCAGCAGGGTGGCGATACGCGACACGCGCATTTCCTCCTGCTCGCTGGCCTTGCCCTGGCGCACCACGCAGGCATACAGGTCGTGGGAAACGGCCGATGCACCGGACAGCGCCAGGCCGGCGACCACCGCCAGGATGGTGGCGAAGGCCACGGCGGAGATGAAACCGAGGAACAGATTGCCACCCACGGCCTGGGCAAGGTGCACGGCGACCATGTTGCCGCCGCCGATGATCGCGCCGGTGGCGTCACGGTAGGACGGCTCGGTGCCGACCATGACGATGGCACCAAAGCCGATGACGATCAGCAGCAGGTAGAAGTAGCCGATGAACCCGGTGGCATAGAACACGCTCTTGCGCGCTTCCTTGGCATCGCTGACGGTGAAGAAGCGCATCAGGATATGCGGCAGGCCGGCGGTACCGAACATCATGCCCAGGCCCAGGGAAATGGCGTCCACCGGGTTGGACAGCAAGCCGCCCGGGGCCATGATCGCCTGGCCCTTGGCATGCACGGCCACGGCGCTGGCAAACATCGCCTCGGTGCTGAAGCCGAAATGCTTGAGCACCATGAAGGCCATGAAGCTGGTGCCCGACAGCAGCATCACCGCCTTGATGATCTGCACCCAGGTGGTGGCGAGCATGCCGCCGAAGGTGACGTAGGCGACCATCAGCACGCCGACCAGCATCACCGCGTACAGGTAGCTGATGCCGAACAGCAGTTCGATCAGCTTGCCGGCACCGACCATCTGCGCCACCAGGTACATCAGCGCCACCACCAGGGTGCCGAAGGCCGAGGTCAGGCGCACCGGGGTTTGCGCCAGGCGGTAGCTGACCACGTCGGCGAAGGTGTACTTGCCCAGGTTGCGCAGGCGTTCGGCGATCAGGAACAGGATGATCGGCCAGCCGGCCAGTACGCCCAGGGCATACAGCAGGCCGTCGTAGCCGTTCATGAACATCATTGCCGAAATGCCCAGGAACGACGCGGCGCTGATCATGTCGCCGGCGATCGCCAGGCCGTTCTGCATGCCGGTCAGGCCCCCGCCGGCGGTGTAGAAGTCGCTGGCCGAGCGGGTGCGCATGGCAGCCCAGCGGGTGACCAGCAGGGTGAAGCAGACGAACACCATGAACATCGAGATGGCGGTCCAGTTCATTGTGCGCACTCCTGCTTGACCTTGTCGTTTAGCGGGTCGAGCACGTTGTTGGCGCGGTGCACGTAGATACCGGTCAGGGCGAAGGACAGCAGCACCATCAGCACGCCCACCAGCATGCCGACGGTGGTGACGCCACCACTGAGGGACTGGCCGAGGGTGCTGGGGGAGAACGCCACCAGCAGGACGAAGCCGTAGTAGATCACCAGCATGGCCAGGGTCAGGCTGCCGTTGAGGCGGCGTTTGCGCTGCACCAGGTGCTGGAAGTCGGGGTGGTTGGCGATGCTTTCGATGCGTTCGGGTGTCATGGGTTGCGATCTCTGGGTGTTGTAATTGTTTTGTTGAGGTCACGCGGGTGTTGCGGTGTTGCTTAGGGCCTCTTCGCGGGCATGCCCGCTCCCACAGGTGCGGCGGTGTGCTTGAGACTTGTGCTATCCCTGTGGGAGCGGGCGCGCCCGCGAAGCCGGCGACGCGGTTTCAGAGCTGGTCGAAATCGAGCACCACCTTGTCGCTCACCGGGTAGGTCTGGCACGACAGCACGTACCCGGCCGCCACTTCGTAATCCTCCAGGGCATGGTTGCTGTCCATCTCCACTTCGCCCTCGATTACCCGGCACTTGCAGGTCGAGCACACGCCGGCCTTGCACGAGTACGGCAGCTCGGCGCCGATGGCGTTGCCGGCGTCCAGCACGTTCTGGGTATTGCGTGGCAGGTCGAAGGTAAGCGCGCGGCCGTCGCTGATCACGGTGATGTGGCTGAGCGCCGAGTCCACCTGGCGCGCCGCCTCGCGGGCTTCACGACGGGCTTCGCTGCCGGCTGCGGCGAACAGCTCGAAATGGATGCGTTCCTTGGCCAGGCCATTGGCCCGCAGGCTGTCGCGCACCGTCTCGGTCATCGCCTGCGGGCCGCAGATGAATGCGGCATCCAGGTTGGCAACGTCCATCCAGCGCGCGAACAACTGGCCGCACTTGTCGGCATCGATGCGGCCGTTGTACAGGTCGACATCCTGCTGCTCGCGGCTGAACACGAAAATCAGGTTCAGGCGGTCGAGGTAACGGTTCTTCAGGTCTTCCAGCTTGTCGCGGAACAGTGCGCCAGAGCTGGAGCGGTTGCCGTACAGCAGGGTGAAGCGGCTGTGTGGCTCGCTGGCCAGGGTAGTGGCGATGATCGACAGGATCGGGGTGATGCCGCTGCCGGCAGCCACGCCCAGGTAGTTGCCCTGGCGGGCCGGTTCCAGTGGCACGAAGAAGCTGCCCGACGGCGGCATCACTTCCAGTTGCTGGCCGGCCTTGAGCACGTCATTGGCAAATGCCGAGAAGCGCCCGCCAGGCACGCGCTTTACCGCCACACGCAGTTCGCCGTCCTGCACGGCACTGCAGATGGAGTAGGAACGGCGGACTTCTTCGTTGTCCAGCTGGGTACGCATGACCAGGTACTGGCCCTGGGTGAAACGGAACTGCGCCTGCAGGTGCTCGGGCACGTCGAAGGCGATCGACACCGCGTCGCGGGTCTCGTTGCGCACTTGCTTGATGGTCAGGCTGTGAAACTGGCTCATGGCGTTCTCCACGGCTCAAATGCATTTGAAATAGTCGAACGGCTCCAGGCACTCGCGGCAGCGGTAAAGCGCCTTGCAAGCCGTGGAACCGAACTGGCTGAGCAATTCGGTATGGGCGCTGCCGCACTGCGGGCAGCACACCTGCGGCGCTTCGCCGAGCAGGCTGCGTTTGCTGGCGCTGCCCTGTGGCGGGGCGATGCCGTAGGCGCGCAGGCGCTCGCGGCCCAGTTCGCTGATCCAGTCGGTGCTCCAGGCCGGGGTCAGCCGGCGCTCCAGAGCCGGGGCGGGGAAACCGGCCTGTTCCAGCGCCTGGCGGATATCCCCTTCGATCACCTCGGTGGCCGGGCAGCCGGAATAGGTCGGCGTGACGACCAGGTGCAGGTGCCCGGCGCGCCAGTCGAGGTCGCGCACGATGCCCAGGTCGACCACGCTGACCACGGGCACTTCCGGGTCCATGACCTGGGCCAGTACCGCCCAGGCCCGGGCCAGGTCGTCGCCGCGTGGCGCGCGGGCGCCACGGTCGCCGGCAATCAGCTCACCAGGTTGCATCGGGGTACGCCCTTGGCAGGAACTGCATCTCGGCCAGCAGCAGGCCGAGGTGCTCGGTGTGCAGGCCTTTGCGACCGTCCAGGTAAAAGTGGCTGGCGGCCTTGGGCAGCGGCAGCTCGACCGAAGCGAAGGTCTCGCCAACCTGCTTGAGCCAGGCCGCGCCGACGGCAGCGGGGTTGGCGGCGATACCCGCTTGCGCCAGGTGCACTTCATTGTCGCTACCGGCAGCCAGCTCGACGGTGAAGCGCCATAGTGCCGGGATGGCCGCGAGCATGCGCTGGCGGCTTTCTTCGGTGCCACCGCCCAGGCGTTGCACCCACTCGCTGGAGCGGCGCAGGTGGTAGGTGACTTCCTTCAGGGCCTTGGCGGCGATACCGGCGATACGCTCGTCGTTCGAGCCGACCAGGCCCTGAAGCACGGCGAAATGCCAGGCGTCATAGAAGAACTGCTTGGTCATGGTCACGGCGAAATCGCCGTTGGGCTGCTCGACCAGCAACAGGTTGCGATAAGCGCGCTCGTCACGGCGGAAGGCCAGGGCGTCGGCGTCACGGCCATCATCGAGCAGCTCGGCGGCGTACTCCAGCCAGTTGCGCGCCTGGCCTACCAGGTCGAGGCCGACGTTCATCAGGGCCAGTTCTTCTTCGATGGCCGGGGCGCGGCCACACCATTCGCAGAGGCGCTGGCCCTGCACCAGGGCACTGTCGCCGAGCAGCAGCAGGTAGGGGACAAGGGTTTCGTTGTGCATGGCCAACCTCACATGTGTCCGACTTCGTCGGGCAGTTCGTAGAAGCTGGCATGGCGGTAGACCTTGTCGTCCGCCGGGGCGAACAGCGGGTCTTTCTCGTCCGGGGAAGAAGCGGTGATCAGTGCCGAGGGCACCACCCACAGGCTCACGCCTTCGCTGCGGCGGGTGTACAGCTCGCGGGCGTTTTCGATGGCCATGGCGGCATCGGCGGCGTGCACGCTGCCGACATGCTTGTGGTTAAGGCCGTGCTTGCTGCGCACGAACACTTCGTAGAGGGTCCAGACAGACATTTTCGATCTCCGCATCAATCGCCGCTCAGGCGGCGTTCTTGTTCTGTTGCTTGCGCGCGTAGGCCACGGCGGCCTCGCGTACCCAGGCGCCGTCCTCGATGGCCTTGCGCCGTGTGGCGACACGTTCCTGGTTGCATGGGCCATTGCCCTTGATCACTTCGTAGAACTCGTCCCACTGGATTTCGCCGAAGTCGTAGTGGCCGCGCTCGGCGTTCCACTTCAGCTCGGGGTCGGGGGCGGTGCAGCCGAGCAGTTCGAGCTGCGGCACGGTCTGGTCGATGAAGCGCTGGCGCAGCTCATCGTTGGTCTGGCGCTTGATCTTCCAGGCCATGGACTGGGCGCTGTTGGGGGAGTGCTCGTCGCTGGGGCCGAACATCATCAGTGCCGGCCACCACAGGCGGTCGATCGCGTCCTGGACCATGTCCCGTTGGGCCTGGGTGCCGTGGCGCATCATGGTCAGGAGGATTTCGTAGCCCTGGCGCTGGTGGAAGCTCTCTTCCTTGCAGATACGGATCATCGCGCGCGAATACGGGCCGTAAGAGGTGCGCTGCAGCACCACCTGGTTGACGATGGCGGCGCCGTCCACCAGCCAGCCCACTGCGCCCATGTCGGCCCAGCTGAGAGTGGGGTAGTTGAAGATGCTCGAGTACTTGGCCTTGCCGCTGTGCAGCTTGGCGATTTCTTCGTCACGGTCGGCGCCCAGGGTTTCCATGGCGCTGTACAGGTACAGGCCGTGGCCGGCTTCGTCCTGGATCTTGGCCATCAGCTGCAGCTTGCGCTTGAGGCTGGGGGCACGGGTGACCCAGTTGCCTTCGGGCAGCATGCCGACGATTTCCGAGTGGGCGTGCTGGGAGATCTGCCGGATCAGGGTCTGGCGATAGGCCTCGGGCATCCAGTTCTTGGCTTCGATCTTGATTTCGGCGTCGATCTTTTCCTGGAAGTTGCGCTCCTCGGGCGACATCTCTTCCAGCGACTTGACGCGCTTGACTCCGGTTTCCACTAGCTGTGCGTACATGTGTTCCGACTCCTGCTAAGGCATGAGTCATTTGTAAGCGATACAAAACATAACGTCAAACAGTTTTATGTGTATCGAATAAGTTTTGTGTATCGCTTTGCTGGTCAAGGGGGCTGCTGTGCAGCCCTTTCGCCGGCAAGCCAGCTCCCACAGGGACAGCGTCCATCTCCAGGGCAACCGCTCTCCTGTGGGAGCTGGCTTGCCGGCGAAAGGGGCGCAAAGCGCCCCCAGCAATTTCCCAGGCAAAAAAAAGCCCCGGACGATGCCGGGGCCGAAAAGGCAGCCGAATGAATCAGCTGGCCAACCGTTTGTCGAACACGTGGCAGGCCTTGCCCTCGGAACGCTTGAGCGTGCCGCAGGGCTGCAGGCGCACCTGGGTGCTGATGCCGATGTAGGTCTTGATCTGCTTGGTCAGCTCCCCGGTCAACAGCTTGCGCTGGCCTTCATCGAGGTGCTGGCACTCCGCACGCAGTTCCACATGCACCTCGACACTGTCCAGGTTGCCATTGCGATACAGATGAATCTCATAAAGCTCAGAAAGCTGTTTTATTTTTAGTACCTGCTCCTCGATCTGAGTCGGGAACACGTTGACCCCGCGAATGATCAGCATGTCATCGCTGCGGCCGGTGATCTTGCCGATCCGCCGCATCGGCCTGGCGGTACCGGGCAGCAGGCGAGTGAGGTCGCGGGTGCGGTAGCGCACCATGGGCAACGCTTCCTTGCTCAGCGAGGTGAACACCAGTTCGCCCAGTTGGCCGTCCGGTAGCACCGCACCGGTGACCGGGTCGATGATCTCGGGGTAGAAATGGTCCTCCCAGATGGTCGGGCCATCCTTGGTTTCGATGCACTCCATCGCCACCCCAGGCCCCATGATTTCCGACAGGCCATAAATGTCGAGGGCATCGATGCCCAGCCGTTGCTCGATCGAGCGGCGCAGCTCGTCGGTCCAAGGCTCGGCGCCGAATATGCCCAGGCGCAGCTTGAGGTCTTGCGGGTCGATGCCCTGGCGCTCGATCTCGTCGGCCAGGTTGAGCATGTAGGAGGGGGTGACCATGATGATGTCGGGCTGGAAGTCGCGAATCAGCTGCACCTGCTTCTCGGTCTGGCCACCGGACATGGGGATCACCGTGCAGCCCAGGCGCTCGGCACCGTAATGCGCGCCGAGCCCGCCGGTGAACAGGCCGTAGCCGTAGGAGACATGCACCTTGTCCCCCTTGCGCCCACCCGCAGCACGGATCGAGCGGGCGACCACATTGGCCCAGGTATCGATGTCGTTCTGGGTGTAGCCCACCACCGTCGGCTTGCCGGTGGTGCCACTGGAGGCGTGCAGGCGTACCACCTCTTGCTGGGGCACGGCGAACATGCCGTAGGGGTAGTTGTCGCGCAGGTCGTTCTTGCCGGTGAAGGGGAACTTCGCCAGGTCTTCCAGGCACTTGAGGTCGTCGGGGTGGGCGCCGCACTCGGCAAAGCGCTGGCGGTACAGCGGCACGTTGTCGTAGGCGTGCTTCAGGCTCCAGCGCAGGCGCTCCAGCTGGTGCTGGCGCAGGGCGTCGACACTGGCGGTTTCCATCGGGTCCAACAGGGCACGATCGGCATCATGGTACATGTTCATGGCTTCACTCGAATTGTTCTTGTACGCCGCGCGGTACCGGTTGCAGGCCGCGTGGTGAGTGTCATGGAAGCAGCATATACGGCTGCGTTCGGTTCGGTAACAAGCCTGTGGTCTGAGCCGCTCAGAGGCGTTCGATGACCATCGCGATGCCTTGGCCAACGCCGATGCACATGGTGCACAGGGCGTAGCGTCCGGCGGTTTCTTCCAGCTCGTGCAACGCGGTGGTGACCAGGCGTGCACCGCTCATGCCCAACGGGTGGCCGAGGGCGATGGCACCGCCGTTGCGGTTGACCCGCTCGTCGTCGTCAGCCAGGCCGAGCTCGCGCAGTACCGCGAGGCCCTGGGCGGCAAAGGCCTCGTTGAGCTCTATGACGTCCATGTCGGCCAGCGACAGCCCGACAAGCTCCAGCACCTTGCGGGTAGCCGGCACCGGGCCGATGCCCATCAGCCGTGGTTCGACCCCGGCCACCGCCATGCCGACGATGCGGCCGCGAGCCTTCAGGCCATGACGGCGGGCGGCGGCGCTACTGGCGAGCAGCAGGGCGCAAGCGCCATCATTGACCCCGGAAGAATTGCCAGCGGTGACGCTACCGCCCTCACGGAACGGGGTACCCAGCCTGGCCAGTTGCTCGAGGGTGGTGTCGCCGCGGGGATGTTCGTCGTGCTCGATCACTTTGGCCGGGCCTTTGCGCTGCGGGATCTCGACTGGCACGATTTCCCGTGCCAGGCGCCCGCGTGCCTGGGCGGCGGCGGCCTTGTGCTGGCTGCGCAGGGCAAAGGCGTCCTGGTCGGCGCGGGAAATACCAAACTGCTGCGCAACGTTCTCGGCCGTTTCCGGCATCGAATCGGTGCCGAAGGCCGCCTTCATCAGCGGGTTGACGAAACGCCAGCCGATGGTGGTGTCGAACAGTTCGGCCGCGCGGCCGAACGCCTGCTCCGCCTTGCCCATGACGAACGGCGCGCGTGACATCGACTCCACGCCGCCGGCCAGCATCAGCCCGGCTTCGCCGCAGCGCAGGGCGCGGGCTGCATTGCCGATGGCGTCCAGGCCGGAGCCACACAGGCGGTTGATGGTGGTGCCCGGCACTTCGATCGGCAGCCCGGCCAGCAAGCTGGCCATGTGCGCGACGTTGCGGTTGTCCTCGCCAGCCTGGTTGGCACAGCCGAGGATGACGTCGTCGATGGCTTTCCAGTCCAGTTCGGGGTGGCGCTGGATCAGGGCCTTGAGCGGGATGGCGGCCAGGTCATCGGCGCGCACGCCGCTCAAGGCGCCGGCATAACGGCCGATGGGGGTGCGCACGGCGTCGATGATCAAGGCATCGGCCAGGGTGTGTTCAGTCATCTTGGGTCTCCTGCGCCAGCACGGTGCCGCGCACTTTGTAGGATTTGCCTTGGAACATCGCCACCAGCTCACCGCGCTGGTTCTCGATGCGGACGTGGTACAGGCCGGTGCGGCCCTTGCGACTGACCTCGCTGGCGCGGGCGGTAAGCACGTCATCACGCAGCGCCGGGGCCAGGTAGTCGATGCTGCAGCCCAGGGCGACGGTGGCCTGGTCGTGACTGTTGCAGGCGAAGGCAAACGCCGAGTCGGCCAGGGCGAACAGGAAGCCGCCATGGCAGGTGCCATGCCCCTGGATCATGTCGGCGCGTACCGGCATGCGCAGGCATGCCTGGCCCGGACCGGCCTCCAGCAGGCGGATGCCCAGGCCCTGGGTGGCCTGGTCGCGGGCGTACATGGCCTCGGCACAGGCTTGTGCCAGTTCGACTTCAGTCATGCAGGGTGCCTCCTTTGGCTTCGCAGCGGCGTAACAGCAGGGAAGGGCGGTAACGGCTCTCGCCGTAGCTGCGCTGCAGGTTGTCGAGCACGCGCAGGGTGTGGGGGATGCCGATGTTCGCGGCCCAGGCCAGCGGGCCGCAGGGGTAGTTGACGCCGGCACGCATGGCCAGGTCGATGTCGGCGGCGCTGCCGACACCTTGCAACACGGCATCGGCGGCCTCGTTGGCGAGCATCGCCACGGTGCGCAGCACCACCAGGCCGGGCAGGTCGGCGACCGCCGTTACCTTCAGGCCGGCACGCCGCAGCAAGGCCACCGCCTGGTCACGAGCGTTGTCGCTGGTGTCGGCCGACCAGCTGATGGCGAGGCGGGTGGCGGTGGTGTAGTCCAGGGCCAGGTCGAGCAGCACCAGGTTGCGCAGGCCGTCTTCCCGGGCGCGCTGGCTGGCCAGGCGGCCATCGGACAGCGCCAGGGTGGCATCGCCCACCTGGATCAGGCCGCTGCCGGCGCGCTGGGTCACGGCGACGCCGCGTTGGCGCAGGCGCTCGACCAGCGGCTGCATCACCCCCAGGTCGCCTTCGACGACGCAGGCATCGACGCTGGCGGGGCTGCGCAGTTCGGCTGGCTGCGGGCGTTCGGCGCCTTCGGCATAGCTATAGAAGCCTTGGCCGGTCTTGCGCCCGAGGCGGCCTGCGTCCACCAGTTCTTTTTGCACCAGCGAAGGCTGGAAGCGGAAGTCGCCGTAGAACGCATCGAAGACCGAACAGGTAACGGCGTAATTGACATCGTGGCCGATCAGGTCGGTGAGTTCGAACGCGCCCATGCGGAAACCGCCGGCATCACGCAGCAGCGCATCGAGGCTGGCGCAATCGGCTGCGCCTTCCTGCAGCAGACGCAGGCTTTCAGCGTAGAACGGCCGCGCCACACGGTTGACGATGAAGCCCGGCGTGGAGCGCGTGTGCACCGGCTGCTTGCCCCAGGCCTGGGCGGTGGCATGAATGCATGCGGCAACGGCCGGGGCCGTGGCAAGGCCCGAGACCACTTCGACCAGGGCCATCAGCGGCGCCGGGTTGAAGAAGTGCATGCCAACCACCTGGTGCGGGCGTTGCAGCCCGGCGGCGAGGCTGGTGATGGACAGCGACGAGGTGTTGCTGGCGAGGATGCAGTCGGTGGCGCACAAGGCTTCCAGCTGGCTGAACAGCGCCTGCTTGACCTGCAGGTTCTCGACGATGGCCTCGATCACCAGGCGGGCATCGGCCAGGGCTTCAAGGGCGTCTACCGGGCACAGCCGGGCGCTGATGGCTTCCCGCTCGGCAGCCTGCAACTTGCCTTTTTCCACCAGGCGGGCAAGTTGCCGGTCTATGCCGGCCACCGCCTGGGCTGCAGCGCCCGGGCGGTTGTCGTAGAGCTTTACCGGGTGGCCGGCCTGGGCCGCAACCTGGGCGATGCCTGCGCCCATGGCGCCTGCACCGATCACCGCCACCTGGGCATTGCTTGCGAGTGCGCTCATGATCAACGCCCCTTGAATGCCGGCGTGCGCTTGTTCATGAAGGCACTCACGCCTTCGCGATAGTCCTCGCTGCGCCCGGCCAGGCGCTGCAGGTCGCGCTCCAGCTCCAGCTGTTCATCGAAACCGTTGTCGAAACTGGCGTTCAGGCTGCGCTTGATCAGGGCCAGGCCGTAAGTGGGCTGGGTGGCGAGCTGGCGGGCGAGGGTGAGGGCTTCGTCGCGCAGCGCGGCATCGTCCACCACGCGGTGGATCAGCCCCCATTGCTGGGCCTGTTCGGCGCCCAGGCGCTCGCCCAGCATGGCCAGGCCCTTGGCCCGTGCCATGCCGACCAGGCGCGGCAGCAGCCAGGTGCCGCCGGAATCGGGTACCAGGCCGATCTTGCAGAAGGCCTGGATGAAGCTGGCCGAGCGGGCGGCCAGCACCAGATCGCAGGCCAGCGGGATGTTGGCACCGGCGCCGGCAGCCACGCCGTTCACCGCGCAGACCACCGGCAGCGGCAGGTCGCGCAGGGTGCGCACCAGCGGGTTGTAGAACTTGTCGATCGATTCGCCCAGGTCCGGCATCTCGGCGCCCGGGGCGACGTTGCGGTCGGACAGGTCCTGGCCGGCGCAGAATCCACGGCCTTCGGCAGTCAGCAACAACACCCGTGCTTCGCTGCTCTGGCGTACTTGCTTGAGTGCCTCGCGCACTTCCAGGTGCATGGCGGTATTGAAGCTGTTCAGTTGCTCGGGGCGATTCAACGAGAGGAGGGCGACGCCGTCCTCGATGGAAAACAGGATGTGCTGGAAAGTCATGACAGACTCGCTCCGTCAGTCGAGGGAAAGATGATCAGCGGCCCTGGAAGCGGGCCTGGCGTTTTTCCTGGAAGGCACGGATGCCTTCGTCGCGGTCGGCGGTGCCGGCCAGCAAGGTGAAGGCATGGCGTTCGAAGCGCAGGCCGCTGGCCAGGTCGGTATCGCCGGCCTTGAGCAACGCTTCCTTGGCCAGGCGCACCGCCAGTGGGGCCTTGGCGGCGATGCTGCGGGCGATGTGCAGGGCGCGTTCTACGGTGAGTTCCGGCTGGGTGATTTCGCTGACCAGCCCGGCCTGCAAGGCATGACGGGCGGTGATGGCTTCGCCGGTCAGCACCATTTGCATGGCCAGCGGCTTGCCTACTGCCCGCAGCAGGCGCTGGGTGCCGCCGGCGCCGGGGATGATGCCGAGGTTGATTTCCGGCTGGCCGAAACGGGCGTCACTGCCGGCGATGACGATGTCGGCACACATCACCAGTTCGCAGCCGCCACCCAGGGCGTAGCCGTTGACGGCGGCGATCAGTGGCTTGGCGAAGGCGGCGATGCTTTGCCAGTGGGCCACCCGCGGGTCGTTGAGGATGCCGACCAGGTCGCGCTCGGCCATCTCGCGGATATCGGCGCCTGCGGCGAATGCCTTGCGGCTGCCGGTGAGCACCACCGCGCGGATCTGTTCGTCTCGCCCGGCCGCTTCCAGCGCAGCGGCCAGCTCTGCCAGTAGCTCGGTGCACAGGGCGTTGAGCGCCTCGGGCCGTTGCAGGGTAATGAGCTGGACGCCCTGTTCGGGCGCCTGCACATCGAGATATCGCGGCATGTCGGGTTCCTCTGGCTGCACGCACGGCACATCGTGGGGCCGGCATTTCTTGGAATTGTTTGCAGGGGCGTGATGCGGGGATCACGTCCAGGTGGAACCAGTATATGCATTACGCGATACAACTATGCAACATTCAAAATTGTTTCATGTATCTCTTTTGCGTGAGTGACAACTGCCTCAGCAAAGGGTTTCATGATGGTGAATCGCTTCATCACCTTGTATTCAACGCAAAATGCTGAATTTAAGGGAATGCGATGACTCCAGCAAAAGCGATACACGACCATGCTGATTGACGCACCACAATATTGTGATACAAGATCAGGCGCATTTGAAATCATTTCAGGAGATTTGCCATGCCTTGCTATCGACTGGACGGCCTGACGCCCGTGGTTCATCCGACAGCCTACGTGCACCCCAGCGCCGTGCTGATTGGTGATGTCATCGTCGGCCCTCGTTGCTACGTCGGCCCGCTGGCATCACTAAGGGGGGATTTCGGCCGAATCGTGCTGGAGGAGGGCGCCAACCTGCAGGACACCTGCGTGATGCATGGTTTCCCGGGTGGCGATACGGTGGTCGAACGCAACGGGCATGTTGGGCATGGCGCCGTGCTGCACGGCTGTCGCGTGGGCGAAGACGCCTTGATCGGCATGAACGCGGTGGTAATGGATGGTGCCTATGTGGCACCACGCTGTATCGTCGCGGCCACGGCATTCGTCAAGGCGGGCTTCGAATGTGCGGCACAAAGCCTGGTGATGGGTTCGCCAGCCCAGGTCAAGCGCCCACTGACCGAACAGGAACTAGCCTGGAAGCAACGCGGCACGGCGGAGTACCAGCACCTGGCGCAACGCTGCATGAACAGCATGGTCGAATGCCCACCACTGACCGAGGTCGAGCCCGAGCGCCCACGCATGGAAGACACCGGCGTCAGGCCCAAAGGCCAGGCATCGGCATGAGCCTGGCAGCGTCACGCAATGGTCAGGCGGCCCGCCGCGCAGGTATAGTCGGTGCTTTAACCGCGCACAGTTCGCCCATGAGCAATCTCGCCCCACTGAACAACCTGATCACCCGCTTCCAGGAACAGACGCCGATCCGCGCCAGTTCCCTGATCATCACTTTGTACGGCGACGCCATCGAGCCCCACGGCGGAACCGTCTGGCTGGGTAGCCTGATCAACCTGCTGGAGCCGATCGGCATCAACGAGCGCCTGATCCGCACATCGATCTTCCGCCTTACCAAAGAAGGCTGGCTCACCGCCGAAAAGGTTGGCCGCCGCAGTTACTACAGCCTGACAGGGACTGGCCGCCGGCGGTTCGAGAAAGCCTTCAAGCGGGTCTACAGCCCCAGCCAACCAGCCTGGGACGGCGCCTGGACGCTGGTGTTGCTCTCGCAACTGGAGGCCGGCAAGCGCAAGGCTTTGCGTGAAGAGTTGGAGTGGCAGGGCTTCGGGGCCATGGCGCCGAACCTGCTGGGCTGCCCACGGGCAGACCGCGCCGACCTGGCCGCCACCTTGCGTGACCTGGAGGCGAGCGACGACAGCATCGTCTTCGAAACCCACACCCAGGAAGTGCTGGCATCCAAGGCCATGCGTGCTCAGGTGCGGGAAAGCTGGCGTATCGACGAACTGGGGCAGCAGTACAGCGAGTTCATCCAGCTGTTCAGGCCGCTATGGCAAGGTTTGAAAGAGCAGCAACAGCTCGATGCGCAGGATTGCTTCCTGGCACGTACGCTGCTGATTCACGAATACCGCCGGCTGCTGCTGCGCGACCCGCAACTGCCGGACGAGCTGCTGCCTGGGGATTGGGAGGGAAGGGCCGCGCGACAGCTGTGCCGTAACCTCTATCGGCTGGTGTTCGCCAAGGCGGAAGAATGGCTGAATGCAGCGCTGGAGACGGCTGATGGGCCGTTGCCGGATGTGAATGAAGGCTTTTACAGGCGTTTTGGCGGGCTTGTTTGAGGATTGGGTGCAGAGGCGGGTTCTATATAACTACGCTAAATGAGTATTTAGTGTAGTTATATCTTATTTGCATATACAGCATGGCAAATGGGGGGTATGTCTGGCCCTCAGGTATCGCGCGGTCCTCATGTATCTTTCGTCGCTTGTACTGATCACATCGCTTGCAGGCCAACACCCACAGGGATGGTTCGTGGCTTGAGGTCTGCGTGAGATGTAAACAACTGTCTTCTCAATCCTGCAGGCCCTTGTAGGAGCGGCCTTGTGTCGCGATGGGCTGCGCAGCAGCCCCCAAGGTTTCAAAGCAGACGCATGAATTGCTGGGGCTGCCTTGCAGCCCATCGCGACACAAGGCCGCTCCTACAATTGACCGCGTTAACCGATCGACCGGGAGTTGGGTTGCCGGCGATGGGCAGCGTGGCAACCTCAATGGCGCTGGCTGACAGGCGCTAGTCGACAGGGTGGTCATGCATGCGCTGGATTTGTCCTGGCAAACAAGGTCGAGGGTAACCGTACCAGGTTTCTTTCAAGCACTCAGGGTACAGGTGCAAATGGCTGGCCTGATGTCCAAGTCGCGGTAGCCAACAGTCAAAAGGCAAGGCTAACGCATCTGGCACCAGGTCGGCGCTTGTGATCGTAAGCGAGCGATGGATCAGGGCGGATTATCTAGACCAGGGAGCTTTCCCTGGTCCCAAAGTGCCTCATCGTGGTCCGGTGACCAAATATAGACTAGCGCATAATGAGTATTATGTTAAATGACGTATTTGGAAGTGCCCGTCCGTATTCTGTCCCCATTCAAGCGCTCAGAACTAAACCTGCGAAATGTGTAAACGTTGAAATCAAAGTGGAATCCGCTGAAGTGACCGGAATCTCAGTTCCAGTGCACCCTTACGTCCCGCGCTTAAGGTCAATTCTCCATCAGGCCAAGTCAGCCGTTGAAATCAGATCGGACAGCAGATTTCGCTAACTCGTTGAAGTGAGGACGCTTTCGCAGATTCCGACGAAATTGCCGGATCCTGTGAGCGCCTTAACCTACCATGCGGAATAAAATCAGAAGAAAGATTCGTGGCGTCAGCCCACGGCCATCTAAACTGCTGAGTTTGCGGAATTCTTAGACGTAGCCATTCAATTCAAGAAAATCACCCGTCGGAATAAAATCGGAAAAATCATCGAAGGTTCTCCGCGCCAGGCGGTGCTTACGCACTATTTGCAAGGCGGTGCCGATTTCGTTTGGATATGGCTCTTGCGCGGACTTGGTTGCTGAGCTATTAATTCAAGTCTCCACAACTATTCCGCCTACGCATCTATTCTTATGAGCCAGTCACCTAGATCGATCCTCAGCGAGTCTGGAGTTCCGTTTCAGTTCGCTTCTATAAATGCTAGCGACCCTGATAGTGTCCTGGATCAGGAGCGGCTTGTGTGGGCGTACCTTGGCACTTTTCCTGAAGAAATTGATGCATTCGAGACCTATAGGCTGTTTGCCCAGCACATCAATCGTTTCTCACTCCATAACAACGCCGGTGATGTAGCTGGTAGGTTCCTTGAAAAATACGTATTGTGGCTATTATGCGTAGCGCAGAAATCCCTAAAAGAGTTAAGGCTATCCGATTTGAGAGAGTTTTCTGAATTTTGCAATTCCCCACCGCACTGTTGGTGTGGAGCGCGCGCCCCCAGGTTTACGGAAAGGCAATCAGCATTAGAGCACAACCCTGATTGGAGGCCATTTGTTCGACCGATAAACATCACGTTAAGCAGTTATGTTTACAGGTTGAATAGATTCATGAGTGAAATTTCACCACAGCTAGAGTTTCAACTGAGAATTAGTCCTTCCGAACACAAGGTCGAGTTGCAGGAGCCATATGTTGAGCAGGATGAGATAAATGCGGAGCGGTATTTAGAGTATGTGGCCACCTTTCATAGGTCTAACGAGCGAATGGAACGAAGCCTGTTCCTTTATGCGACATGCTTCTATTTGAATATACCCGCGCTGGAGCTTATTTCGAATTGCGAGATTTTTTGTATGGCCTGCTTCTGGTTTTCGGATACTGACAAAGCAAAATTCTTAATGCGAGGCGTTCAAAGTTCTTACAGCCTGGAAGTGCCGTCACCGCTAATATTCTATATAAAACGATATCGCACCTATATGCGACTTCCATTAATTCCATCATGCAGCGAGGTCGAGCCGCTGTGGTCGACTAATAATTTTAAGCGCTTCATTTCAAGATTGCCTTGGATGCAAGAGTTACCTTACTCGCCAGCGATTATCCTTAAAAGAGCTATTAGGTATCGGACAAATACCAACCCGCATGAGGCTCGGCGTAATCGTAACAGGGTCGAGGCGAATCGCTTGGGTAGAGTGCACTGGGAAAGAAAGTCGATTGCTCAAGCAAAATTGCTGCCTGAATACTCAGGAGCCCGTGCATATCCTGAAAATGCGCCCTCACCTCCTCCCCTGTTCGCCTTGGACATACGTGAAACCCTGATAATATCGTCGGAACTCGCGGACAGCTATGTGGACAAAAACTTTCCATCTCACTTGAGGGGGCGGGCACTGGAGGCCTTAGATATGATCCGCTCGTACGCTCGATTGAATAAGGAGCGATTGAAGCTAGCCGCTCTGGAGAAGTGGCTACTTTGGGCGATTTACTTCACTGACAAACCTATTAGCGCTCTCACCAAGAATGATGCCAAAGACTTTTTGAGGTTCTGTATGAGTCCGCCAGCATCATGGCGTGGCGGGAGTGCCCAACCCAGGTTTAACTCAATCTCACGGCTGGCGATCAATAGTTATTGGACTCCCTTTCATGTGTTTGAGGATTCTTGGGAAAAGTCAATCTTACGAACAGCTAGAATAAGGGGTTGGTGTAAATCAGCTTACAGAAAATTGATTGAGAATAATCATAAGCTTCTTAATGTTTTCAATGACCACTAAATAAAGCGCGTGCGAACGTGTTTTGGCCCTTCGTCGAGTGGCTTGAGGTGATATACTCAAGATCACATTCGGAAAGTGAGTAGCTCCTCCCTGCTCAACCTCTACATCATCATGCTGATCGTCTGCACGGCATTACTGTTTTTATCCAGCCTAGCCGTTGCAGCGGTCTACTGGATCATCGTAGCAGCCCCGTCGTACCTGGCTCGGCATGGCCATCCAGCTCATCCGCGTGATTTGGCTGCTCATACGTGCATGAGCTATGCCTATCGAGCGCGCAGTCAGGTATGGCGCTTCACTCATGACGATGGCAGCGAGCACGATGTAACACCTCGTGGCCCTCTACGCGTCACCAACTCGGATGCATTGGTCGCGCCCTTGCTGGCGGGGGTGGCGATTGCTGAGCTTCCGGAGTTCATCGCCGCCGAATATCTGGCCGATGGACGTTTGCAGCACATCCTGCCTGATTGGCACATGACGCAAGGCGGTCTGTATTTCGTGACCCCATCCGCGCGTGCACGGCCAAGAAAGGTTCAAGCCCTCTCTGATTTCTTTGCTGAACACCTTTCAAACCCGGCCTGGCAGCAGTAAGTGCCAGGCTTGCGCTGGGTGTTATTGAAGGACGATCGCAAGTACTCCTTTGTCCGATTCCGCATCCACCGCACTTGTCTGAGCTACGCCTTCAAGTAATCGGCGTCACTGGAAGCTCGCAATTGCGTGATTTCAGCTTCAGCGCTTGCGAGCTTCTGAACCAAATCATCTTCCCTCCGTTGCGCTGCAGTGGCCTCGGAGCGAGCTTCGCTAGCCTCTTTGGTCTTGGTTTCGAGCTGGTGCGTGAGCAGCTCTTTAGCACCATCGGCGCGTGCAGTCGCCGCGTTGGCGATACCCAGGTCGCTCCTCAGATGTTCGATAGCGTCACGATGCTGGTTGGCTTCCTTGGCGTGCTGGCGGTTCTCTGCGATCAAGCGTTCGTTGTCGCGGATCATGCGGGTGGCCTCTTCTTGTTTAACCATCAGCGTCTGCTGGAGGACACTTACTTCTTGCTGCATCTGATAGATCTGAGACTCGTGACGGTTGAGATCCTGGTCACGCTGTTCCTTAACCGCTACACGGTAGTGCTCAAGAGCTTCCCTGGCGTGCGTATGCTTTTCTTCCAGAGATTGGATCTGCGTGTCCTTCTCTTGGAGTCGAATCTCAAGGTTGCTACAGCTCTGGCTAATCCGGGCGTTACGTGTGATCTCGGATTGCAGACTGGATTGAACCGTCTTGAGCTCCTCATCCTGAGTCTGCAGTGCTGACTGCAACTTGGTGATCTCCCGCTGTGCCTGTTCCAGGTGTCCCTGAAGCGTACTGCTCTCGGCTTTCATAGCCTTTCGCTCTAGCTCGAACGCTGCTCGCTCATGCGCCAAAGCTTCATTCCCTTCCACCAGAAGACGCTCGAGCATCTTGCCCACGAGCTCTGTGAGCTCCTCACTCAAGCGCGAAGGTGAAGCCGAAGGGCGAGGATCGTGTGAATCAATCTCCTTCAAATAGCGCTGAATTGTGGTCTTTGAGCCGGTATTTCCAAGCTCAATACGAATTGCGTCGATGCTCGGGTTTTGCCCTCTAGATAGCAGCGCCTCGCGAGCTTTGCGCACCAGTGCCAGGTTAATGCCGCCTCTAGCCATCTCTGTTCCTACGATTTCGTACTGTTTTACGTGTCATGTAATTATGTGCCATCTTAACACGTAAAATTACATTCATATGGCAAATTACTGGTAAGACATAATCGAGCATTATCTCTTGTCAGCTATTTGATGGGGGGTAAAATGGGCGGTAATGCAGTATTCAGGGCTAGATAGCGCGACGGTGGCCCGTTGGCGCACCATTGCAAGGTGGGGCATGAGCAAGGCGGATCGGTATTTAGAAGCCAGCGTTCGGGTTAACACCTCAAAGAGCTACGCAGCTGCGATCAACCACTTCGAGGTGGTGTGGGGCGGCTTCTTGCCCACCACCACCGAATCTGTCGTGCGCTACATCGCTGAGTACGCCGATCAATTGGCCGTCAGCACGCTGAAGCAGCGCTTGGCAGCATTGGCTAACTGGCACCAGACCCACGGATTCCCCGATCCAACCAAGGCGACTAAGGTTCGGCAGCTCCTCAAGGGCATCCGTATGCTTCATCCCGTCCAGCCAAAGCAGGCGGCTCCCCTGCCCGTAATGCAGCTGGAAAAGGCCGTTGCTTTCCTGGAGCGGGAAGCGGTTGATGCGCGAGCCAATGGCGATATGCAGGGCGTGTTGAAGTCGACCCGGGACATAGCACTGCTCACGATCGGTTTCTGGCGAGGCTTTCGAGGTGATGAGCTGTCCAGGTTGACAGTCGAGAACACTCACGCGGAGCGTTACGTGGGGATCAGGTTCTACCTGGCGCACAGCAAGAGCGATCGACAGAACGTTGGGCGCGAATACAAAACGCCCTCACTCAACACGCTGTGCCCTGTTGAGGCCTACCTGAACTGGATTGAAGCTGCCGGCATTGTGCGAGGCCCTGTGTTCAGGGGGATTGATCGGTGGGGCAATGTCAGCAAGCAGGCTCTTGCGGCTCACAGTTTGATTCCTTTGCTAAGGGGTACTCTCGAGCGTTGTGGCCTGCCCTCCGAGATCTACAGCGCGCACTCGATGCGCAGGGGCTTTGCTACCTGGGCGGCCAGTTCGGGCTGGGACATGAAGACGTTGATGGAATATGTGGGTTGGAGTGACCTCAAGTCCGCCTTGCGCTATGTCGAGCCGGCGCAGCAGTTCGGAGGACTCGTCCGGAGGCTGGAAGGTTAGCCACGTATATCTTCGTGATGTGTAAACAAGCAGGTCATGCTTCGGTACATGATTGTTGTCCTGAGCTCCACCCGCAAACTTACCGCAAAGGTTCGCGGGTTTTCTCGATGACACCTGTCTGGCAATTCCTTAAGGATAGAAGTTCCAGGTTGGCCCAATCCAACCAGCCATCACCGCAGCTCGCCATGGTTGAGGTACCTTTCCTCCGCTGCTGAACAGCCGTTCCTCGACTTGGTGAGCAGGCCATCCGAGGCTCGCCGCCAGTCCATTCACCTGATTGCAGTAGTCCACATAATCAGCTGATGTCACTTTATCGTCGACGATTACACGAAGCACTTCAGGAGCTTTGAGTCTCTGAGCTTTCGCGGCCGAGGTGTAATCCTTACGTACGGCTGGGTACGCACCCTGGCCACTCAGTAGGTGCATGCTTCGCGCTGTCCATTGATCCAGGATGTAAGCGTTCTGCGATGGCGCGGCAAAAAACAGAATCTTGGTGAAGTAGGCGGGCCCCATGCCTGGCAGGCTTTTCTTGTCCCTGAGCAGGGAGAACGCCTGAAATCCTGAGGCGGGGGTATGCCGCCCTGCCCGCACATCGGTACAGACCGCTAGGCAGTTTTCGCGCGCAGCCCAGATCCGCCGACCGTTACCCCGCTGCATCCCTCCCCAAGCCATCGTGCTCAAAAAGCAGGTTTCGACCGAGACTGAGGTATTTGCCCAAAGCGCTCTCAATGCCGAACGGGACAGTGGGGTCTTGGACAGGCCATGCAAGCTGCCCAGTCCGGGCAGCACAGACTCCGCCCAGTCGTGCGGTGATGCGCCAGCCCAGGTGGTTGGAGGTGTAATGTTCAAACGCTGGAATAGTGAGACTTTAGCGGGATCGAGTGCGGGAATCATGGCAGGGCCTGGATCGTCCTTGTGGGTGCCAGCATTATGGCATGCCGCCTCTAGCTTCAGTACTACTAACCACTGCAGCGAAAATCATGTGGCACTCTTCATTTAAAAGAGATTGAGTCAGGCGGCAGCCGTCGGCCATACCGAAGAGTGGTTGCGTTCCACCACTCTAAGCATCAAGCGGTGATGTTACCGGGCTTTACAAGTTCGGCACCGGAAACTGGAGTATCGGGCTGCGGGAGGAAATGGTGAGCGAGTGCCTAGCCCTGGAGATGGCCACGTAGAACAGCTTTGCTGCAGCGAATTGCTGCCTGACGAAGTGGTTAGCATCCGGGATCAGAACATGATCAAACTCCAACCCTTTGAGCAACAGCGGGGTCGATATCGTTCGAGCAACAGGCGCCCTGCCTACAATGCTCAAGCGGTGCCTTACCGCTTCGCACGCTGCGACCATACTGCTATGCCTACTGGCGGCCACATCGCTGATCGCCCGCCTTGCATCACCAAGCAACTCACCACGGAAAGCGCGGGCGGTGACTTGCGCTCGCTCTAGCCTGATCACCTCAAGCGCATCACGTGCCAGGCCCGTCTGACAGAGATGGTGCCAAGCAGATGGCAGCGTGGCGTCCAGGGTAACCGCCGTCGTCGGAGCATGGGTCATGACGTCGCTCAGCAACGTCCTCAGCGCCTGACCGCGCATGTGGGGATTTTCTTGCGCCGCGTCCCATGCCGACGCGAAATCGATCAGTCGCTGCGCTGCAATTTCCTCAATGGACTGATAGGCACCACGTGTCACCTTCGCGAGCTCGTTGCATGTATTGCGCCAGCAGTAAATGGCGGCGGTCGAACCGACGCGCTCATTCATACCATCGAAGAACAGGCTCATGTCGAACGGATCACTGCTCTGTACATACGTCAGCGGCCCATCGCGCAGATCGATAGCCTGACCGTTCTGAAGCTTCAGCCTAGTTTGTGCAATCCAATCGCCCAGGGCTGGATTGCTGTTTGTCCAGCGATGAGGCACCTGCAGCTCGTAGGCGTGGCTGAAGTAGTTTTCAACACTGCCAGCCCAACTGATCCTGGAGGGTACGAACTCGAAAATACCTTGCATCGGATCCCCAAAGACCACCGTGGGGACGATGGACGATAGCTGCATCGCAATCGCGTGCTGGTATTGCTCGCAGTCCTGATACTCATCGATCAGGATCCGATCATATGAGGCCCGGATCACTCGCTGGACAACCGGGCTAGTGAGCATCGCCAAAGCGCCCAGATAGACGGCATCCCAGTCCCGTCCCCTGGGATTGAGCGGGGGCTGATTCGCACGGCGCGGGAAAGCTTGTACGTAGCGGCATGCCCAAGAAGCGATGGTGTCCACCGAGACAGCCTGGCTTGGAACAAGCAGGCGCTTGAGTCTTGCCCTTATCGCATGGACACCGGCGTGGGTATGAGTCAATACCAACGTTCGCCGTCCCAGGGCTACAGCCTTGGCGATGAGCTCTGTCTTACCATGTCCGGCTGGGGCGATGACGGCTTGGCGACTCAGCGCGAGAATGGCTTCAGGCGTCGACATAGAACCACTGCTCAATACTTAGGAGACACTGCGCCAGCGGTGAGCCAGGATTTTCCTGGATGATTTTCAGCACTACAGGCGCTATTGCTCGACCGCGCTCTTCGTTTTTTAACCATCGCTTATCGATCGCCAGGGCCGCCAAGGTTTGTCGATGTGCCCAGCCGCTACCTTCTGGGCCCCAGGCATCAAAATCTTCATCGACCGGAACCCCGGGGAACGCACCACGTAGATGATCAAGCAGGGTTGGCTCACTGATACCCTCTACAACGACGCCAAAGAGATCTTCCACACTGCGGTCAGAAGCCGCCAGAAACACGGCCTGCTCAGTATTAAGAGCGTTTACATACTCAAGCACGCGCACCTGCACGCTCGCGAGATACGCGGCCCACCTTTGATCCAACACTCTGTCCGAGTCTCTGAACAATGCGACCTGGTAGCCCAGCCCTGCCAGAGCTGCGGCCAAGGGTGGGGCCGCAGCACCCTGTCCATTAATAATGGCGCCGCCTAGTTGTTCGATCGGCACATCGGCATGCCTGCCTGCATAGGTTTCTCGTAATCCGAGCATGAGCCCTAGCTCAGTGGCCCCCTCGCAAATCAGGATCCGTCGGGCGAACAAGGCACGGGGCGCGTGCTTCATGATCCGTGATAATTCCCCTCCTTTGCTGGCCTGTTTGATTTCGGAAGAGGACTGGGGTGTTCGGTGTGCCACGAACAGCGCCGGTGGTGGGAGCTCGCCAATGACGACATCTGAGTGGGTCGTCATGAGGATCTGTCCTCTGGGGAGGTAACTCGCCTCTGCTTCTGCTTGCCACTTTCGTAGCTGTGCCATTGCCCCCATGACGCGATGCGGTTCAAGGCCCTGCTCAAGCTCATCAACCAGCACGATGGCACCTTCACTGATCGCAGAACGTTGGACGGCCAACGTGGCCAGCCGTCGCGTACCTAGACCTGCAAGCCGGAGGGGCACCACGCCATCATGCAGGGCAATTGAACCTGCATTGAATCCACCTCGGCCCAGCTCCAAGTCAGGGCCGTACTCGGAGCTGACATATGCACCGAGCTTACGCGCGGCTTTTTCGGCCTCGCTGGCCGCCTGAGAAAGCTCAGGCACCGACTTCAAGTTGGCGCTTGTCCTGGCCGTCCGATAAGCCTTGGCAAGCAACTGAGCGGTTTCGTCGTTCGCGCCAGTGATCTTTGAAAGCACGGAGCCCTGAGCCCACGTAAGGTGCCTTGCCTCATCGCCAGCCAGGCGGACGAGGCAGAACATCGCCCTGTCCCTGTTGGACAGTATCCTGGGGACAGGATAACGATCACAAACAAGCGACCAGACGGGCTCCATCGTGGCGTCGACAGACAGACGAACCGTCAGTACCGGCTGATCAGCATCCTCCGGCTCATCATTGATGTTCCCATCAGTGGCAAGGCCACGTAGGTACAGCCCGAACCTGCCGTCGGAGAGCAGCGTATTCGAAAGCTCGCTAATCGTGACCTCAACCAGGATCTCTTGGCTTGTGTCGACCTCATGGAAATCAGCTTCGTTGAAGGTGATCCAGCGCGGAGACAAAGCAGCTTCTGCAGCATCTAGAACCGTGGTCTTGGCGCTGTCGCCTACGCCGATAAGGCAGCAAATGGATTGCCCCTGCAGCGACCAATCGAGGTTCTTGATACCCCGAAAATTCCTTACCAGTAAGCGCTCGATCCGCATTGTGCACCTGACTGATGGCCCAGTGCAGTCAAGCGTAGCCGCTCATCCTTGGGATGCACAAATGGGAAACGCCTGTGGAGAGTTGGCAGTGTTGTTTAGAGCGTAATCGTCCGGCGAACTCACCTTCCGAACGCCAGCTTTAAGGGAGAGTGTCCGAAAAATCCTGTAAGCACCATGGGTGTATGGCGCGAGAAGCGGTGTTAGCTGGATGGATACGATCATTGGCCGTAGCTTGAGACTTTGACCATAGCGTCGTTTTCCGGCACTCATGACGATGCTAGACGCCCGAAAAGTTTGCGAGCGGCGTTATATCCCTAGCCTCTACGATGACACATCCCCCGTCTTTGCGTGCTGCATTGAGCATCGCCTTACCAACGCTTTCTGTGGTCACGATTGCTCCAGGCGCGATCCAGCGGACGAGCGAAAGCAACGGTCTGGCCAAGGCGTAAAAATAGCGGTAGGACGGCGTCTTGGAGCGGAGCCCATGGAGCGGTTGAATCACACCTGGGCGAAACAGGTAGACACCTTTGAACGGAAGCCTCTGCAAGGCGTTCTCCGTTCTGCCTTTCACGCGAGCCCACATGCTCCTTCCCTTTTCGCTGCTATCCGTGCCAGCTCCAGATACGTAGACGAAGGTCATCTGGGGATTCAAGCGTGCGAGTAACTCAGCTACATGCATGGTCAACCCATACGTGATTTGGCTGTATTGCTCTTCGTCCATGCCTGAGGACGAAACGCCCAGGCAGAAAAAGCAGGCGTCGTAACCCTGCAGCTCAGTCGCTCCACTCTCCAACGTCATTAGGTCAGCTTGCACAAACTGTCGGAGCTTGGGGGCATCCAGCGCAAGCAGCGAGCGGCCAGGCCTCTCGCACGAGCGTCGACATACAACATCCTCAGTTTGGCGGTGGTTTCATCGTGTCGAACGACGAAATAGACATCGAAGGATGCTCCGCATGGCATAGCTCAGCAGAGTGGGCGGCTAGCTTCTACGGTGTCTTGTAGACAGTAAACTTACGAGCATGGGCAACATACGCTAATGGCTGCCTCGGATTCGCACCCCGGGCGGCGCGAATCTGAGACACTACTTCAAACGCTAACGGAATGATGCCAAGAGCTGCCACTGCCTTACCTTGAAGCCCACCCTCACCGGAGTAACTCAACCCTGCGGCCACCATGGGGATCAGAGATGAGCAGATGATTCTTCCAAAGCTAGGCTTCATGGCGGACTCGATTTCTTTGATCTGCTCTTGGCAATCCATGATGAACAGACGCGTTCTCTCCAGCCGTTCTTCCGCGTTCGTTACGCCAGCCATCTGGATACAGTGCTGCTCAACCGCTAAGCGAAACCTAGGCAGCAGATGCCCATGACGATGCTTGAACTGGGCAAGTTGTTGAACAGAAACACCCTCTACCGGAGTAGGCAGTAAATTCTCGAGTACCACTTCACGGGCTTTCCTTACATGAGGGCTGCGTCGGATCGTGGATGGCGACGGTGAGCGACCTGGAAGCGCCCATCCATCTGTCACTGGCACAGCGTCGATATGGCCCAGCGCGCCCAACGTCACCGCAAGGTAGAACATGAAGTCTCGAGCCACATCTTCTCGCACGTTGTACCAAGTGTAATCAGCCTGAGATGCCAACTCGTGCTGGACTAGGTAGTCGGTAATTCTGTGCAGTTTTTCAGCGTGGATTCGCGTGTAGCGAAAAGGCTGTTGCGTGGATGCTTTAAAGTTGACAGCCTGGCGGTGGGCCTCAAGATACTCGATGAAATGGTCAGAAAATCCCGGGCAATCATAGAGGTGGATGCCAGGAACAACTTGCTTCACGAGCCCTTCAGACAGCAGCCCTCGCATGAATTGACTCAACTGCTCAGGTCTGTCCAGGTGATCCATAGGTACGATCGTGGCCAACCCGTCCCAGTAGAGTAGCGACCTAGCACTCCAAGCATCCTGCGGCAGATTTATGTAAGGGAAGTACAGAGCGTTATTGCTCATGAATTAATCCTTCACCATCAAGATTCGAGTCCCGGCCATGCCGGGTACCGAGAAATCTAGAAACCCATGAAACTTTATGCCATCCACCTTCCGCGAACCTGCCAGTGCTTTCTCGATATCGACATCGTCGATCGAAGCTCGAAACACTTCTTAGGTCGTCAGTGAAAGGTGTCGTCACGACGTCCCATGACCCGCTGCTGGAACTCAGAGACGGCCTGAAAGAGACTCTCAGCCTCCAGGCGTAAACGTTCAAGCTCGACCTCAGAAGCCTTCGCGGCTTGAGCCTCGTAATAGCGCTTCATCGCGTCCAACGCCTGAGTCATCAGCGGGTTGCCCGGCTCCAGAATCGAGAAGATGTGCTTGTTCATTCGCCGGAGTCCTCCTTGCTTCAAAACCTGAGACCCTAGAACCCAGCAATCCTGCTGGAGCGGATCACCCCACGATGTCACCCAGGATGCATAATGCGCGTTATGTCAGGGCATGACTCGACGCTTCATGAAATCTTCATCGATCGCAACCCCAAAGAGAAAGCCGCAGAGCAGGCGTTCCTGGCGCTCGCACAGAACGGCTATGTGCCCATCGCACCAGACCCCGCCGACAAGGCCTTCGAGATAGCAAACAAACACAAGCGTCAGGCGACAAACTTACGACCAGCCGAAGACCCAGAGTCTGATCCAGATGACACCTGATCCCCCCGCTCCCCTGAGAACGACTCAGGAGATCCCACAACGCAGCATAGACTCCTCCTGCACGCAGAGAACTAAACATGATCACTTTCGATTTGAACACAAACGACGCCGAGGCCCTGCTCCGCCATTGCGAGCAATTCATCCCTCAATCGAGCGACGCCCGGGAAGACCGTCGTTTGGAGGATGCCCTCCTCACCTTGGCAGAAGCGCTGAGAGCTCACCTCGAATCTGAGTAATTTTTTGAGGTCGGGAACCCTCGGCCCCTCTCCTCTCTCGCAAATGGCGCGACTTTGCCATAACGCGTTACCGCTGTGGCCTCGCGAACTACATCGTCTACGATTCGCTGCCACTCGACAATGCGCCAATAGCCGGCCTTAGCTCGCCCTTGAAGTCAGACCAAATCAGCACCAGCGAGGCGATTTTTCTCCCGGCTCTATGAGCTCCGCGCCCATCTGCGCCATTTCTTGTTTGGGCAAAAAGTATCGATGCCCCTAGAGTCGTTCTCCGGCGAAGAAAGCGAAGCAGTCGTCGTCAAGCACGTCGTGATCAGACCTCGAAGACCCAACGGCATAACAGGAGTACAAATGTTCTCCTTCTAGGAAAATGGCCTATACTGTATGCATCAACAGCTTCTCGACGGATGTGTAGGCCTAATGTGCCGATCGTAAAAAGATCTGAGCCGTCAACGCCGTTGATACCGAAAGCACCGTGATAGACTGCCGCAGAGCTTATTACCGGGGGGATGACAGGCTGGAATTACCTCAGTTTGAGTGTAAGGGGGCACAACTGGATGCGCGAAACGATCGAGCACTTAGGAGCATCGCATGACGCTTAGAACGTCGTTCTCTACTGTGCTACGTGCCCTCAGGGCTAAGCGGAACATCTCGCAAAGGGAATTTGGCGACACCGCCAGTCGCACGTTTCTATCCAAACTCGAGGGGGGACGAGCTAGCCCTACACTCGATAAGCTCGAACAGATCAGTCAGCGCCTAGATCTGAGCCCACTGTCGCTGTTAACTCTGACCCTGAGTGCAGATTCAGGCCTGTCTGTAAGTGACTTGATCAAGACACTCAGAGCGGAGATGGAAAGTCTGGAGCGGGACGGTGGAATCACCGGCCTGGAGTACGAAATGCGCGGGATAATTGCGCCACCGGCATCGACCGTTTCACGAAAGCGCCTCTCTGCAGTGCAATCAAGTCAGTCAGAGCTGCAATTTTTAGAGTAGGAGCCCAGTTACGGAAAATAGGCCCGACGCAGCACCAAAAAGCATGAACAGATCCGCTACAGCACCGTGCGTCAGCACATGCATGGTCTAACTCGCCAGGCAACAAACCATAACCTGGCCCAAAAGCCCCCGCCTCAAGGGGCTTTCGATGGCAGACCCCAATCTTATTTGGCTACCCAGCCTTCAACCTCATCGGCACCGTACTGGGCTTTCCACTCTTTCAACAGTTTGTGGTTGCCGCCCTTAGTTTCAATGATCTCCCCGTTGTGGGGGTTCTTGTACTGCTTCACTTGGCGGGCGCGACGCGGTGATTTCTCAGCCACAGCTGGGGCGCTACGACGACCAGCTTGAGGATCCAAGAGGTTGATGATGTCCCGCAGGCTGAAGCCGTATTTGTTCAGCAAATCACGAAGCTTTTCTTCAAATTCGATTTCCTTTTTCAGCTCGGTGCTGCCCTTCATCGCTTCGAGCTCAGCGAGCTGCGCGGCCAAGGTCTGTTCAAGCTTTCGGAATTCTGCCAAACGAGACATATATAATCCTCAGGTGCTTTAAAAAGTGCTTACAGATTAACCCAAATTTAGCATCAGGCCTAATGAATTTGATACTGCAACGCGTAGTTAGTTCACCACAACAGCAACATAGGGAACTATATCCATCCTACTAACTAGGCTCGTATCGCTTCATGCACCTACCCGAGCGAAGCGCTGCGCGTCCAAGGATGTTACCGCCGAGAAGCCAGCACCTTTTTTAAAGCTCATATTGTGAACAAAGTTGTTCACCGCATCCGAAGGGTCGATGGCTTCGAGGTTAAGACCTTCGACAGTGGCACGGGAGAATGCAACGCTGAGGATGGGCTGATCTTCCATGTGCCCGGTAGAGCTGTTCAGCACGTTATCCATCGCAGTAACGATGACCAGGTCGTCCGGCAAGATGGCCAGCAGCTCGCGGCCTACCCGCAGTGCGCAACTGCATACGTAATCCTGGTGTAGTTCGTTGAAGCGGCCTGCAGGCATCGCCTTGGTCGACAGTTTTCCGCTTTTGAGCAGCGATTTGATCTCGGTGGGAATGACGTGCGAGCCGTGAATAGCCAGCTTTGCCTCTAGCACGCCTCCCTCATGGACGATCATCTGAATGGATGAGCCGAGGTGCGCAATTTCCTCGAATGACTCGAACGCTTCGATAGCGTCGAGCTTTGCCTGGCGATCGCCATCAAGAATCCGCAGGGCAATGTCCCGCTCCTCCGACCAGTCAGAGTGCTGAGTCTTCCACTCTTCAAACTGCCCTTGGAATACCCGCTCATCTTCGGCTTGGGCAGTGGCGATTTTCGAAATGAGCGCTGCGCGCTGACGACTCTCTAGCTTGAACAACCTAGCCCAGAAGCTCGGACGATAGGTCGCCGAGGCGTGCATGGCAGCCTGCTCGAGGGCTCCGCTTTTCAAAGGCGGCTTGGGCTCCGGCTTGGATAAGATTTTTTTCCACTTCACTGGCTCGGCGCATTCCTTATGCATCGAAAGCAGGATATCGATGTGGTTCTCATACACGTCGACTTCATAGGCGGCCTGCTCTAGGGCCTCCATTTTCGCGAACTCCTTTTGACGCTTTTCAAGCTCGCGCTGCCGTCGATGCGCATTTCGCTCTGCCCGCCTGGCAGACGCATGTAACGAACGCACTGTCCCTTTCCAACCCATCACGATACTCCCTGCCGATTACGTGATAGCACATTAACATAACCAATGATCGCGCTTGAACAAACCAGCTACCCGCTCTCGCACTCCCAGACTCACTCAGCTTGGAGGCGGTTCCTCCCTCGGTTCAACCTTGCCTCATCCTGCCTGAGCTCTTTCTTGAGACCCGCCCAAGTAGGGTTGCGATTTCTCGCGGGAAGCTGGTCAGCTCTTCCCCCATCGGGGCCGGCGCGTGGACAAAAGTGATGTATAGGCCCGTTGCCCAGCATTTCATTTAGCGTTAAGCGGATTCTCAAAGCAGCTACAATGACGAAAGTCAAGAGGCCTGCTTTTTAAAGAGCGCACGAGGGAAAGCCATGGAGTGAATAGGGCCTGCCTCACTCATCAGAGATGAGCAAGGCAAATATTCGGCGTCAATTAAAATGTCAACATTGGCATGCTAATTTAAACGACTTCGCGGGTTCACTTTATGAGTTGCGCCAAAACCTGAACCGGCTTTCGCCTCTTGAAACTTTCATCCCTAGATCTCGACGAATATCTTGCCAAGCCTGTTCAAGCACATCGCTGGCTTGCGAGTTTAGTTTGTTAAGAAGAGCCCCTAGCTCGGTGCGCCCCGACTTCAATTCCCGCACGACTTCTTCGATAGTGCGCGTCAGCTGCTTTGAGGACTCCTTGCGACTGTCCAGCATGAGCTCAATAATGCTTTGGATATAGATAAGCTCGCTAAATATCTCATCCGAGGCGTCTTTATTCAAGTAATCTTTATCATTATCTAGCTTGTAGTGAATGAGCGCCACTTTGGAAGAAAATTCCGCAATTTTCGATCTAAGACCACTCTGCCATTCATTCCGGAAATTTGCGGCCGAAGATTTAATTTGGCTTTGCTGTGACTGCTTGGCAAGCCAGGCAATTGCTAGCCCAACCACAAGGGAGGCAATGACCGCTGGCCAATCGGTATCATTTTCTACTTTTACGGTATAAACTTTCTTGTCGGAAATACCCAGAGTCGATTGCAGCGCACCTTCGGCCTTTGGATTCGGTGGTAGAAGTTGGCCGATATTAATGCTAATGCTGCGGTCATCGCTCACGCTTTGGGAGTGATCTGCCGATTCTGGCGGACAAGATGGCGCTGGTGCAGCTTTGAAGACTGGCTTTTGCGGGATGGGGCAGTCCATGATTTAGCTTTGAAATCCTTCAGTGTGATTATAAATTCGATATCACCGCCTGCAACGGGCGTATTGCTTAGCGGTCTCAATTTTCAGCCAAGATAACTTCTTATCTTATTTTTGCCACCTACATCTCAGAGAGTTACTGCTTGGCACGTAGTGACCTAGAATTTCAAGCCATCGACTTACGAAAGCTGCGAAGACATGCATTATGAGCTTTCTTTTCACTCAGCATTTTTATCCACTGGGCATGTAACGACTAGTATCAATGCGCCATTATCGTGCATGGACTGGGAAAAATTCAACTGTAAATATCCGTTAACCTACTGCTAAAGGGGCCATGATCGCTCCAGTTTGAAAGCTTCCGTTGGGCTATCGATTCAACGAAGCTCCCGCATACAGACAAAAAAGCCCGAATGGATTCGACCATTCGGGCCCCAGTGGCGCTGCAACCCGACGCTAGGGAGCAGTAGATGTTTGGATCAGAGCATCACCCTTCTTTAGGGAGCTGTCCTTGCTGGCAGTCATCAAATGAGGTGCTGTCTCACGCGCAAAACTCACCGCAATGAAGGTCAGTAAACCTCCGAACATGATGTAGAGAGCCAGCGGCCAAGAACCACCTGACCAAGCGACCAGAGTGGTGGCGATGAAGGGCACAGGCCCGCTGTGGATCATGCCCCCGCCGTGATAGCCAATGGCAGAGCCGGTATACCGCAGCTGCGTGTCGAACTGTTCTGTTACGAAGCTTGCAAGCGGGCCATAAGTGGCGGCATGAAGAACTGGCAAGCAGAGCATCAGAGCCATATAGACGTGCAGCGTCTTGCCAGAGTCGACAAGCCAGAAAATGGGATAAGCAAAGATCATAGTAAGCACGCAACCGGTCATCAGCACAGGGCGGCGTCCGTACTTATCAGCCAGAATCGCAATGAACGGGATCGTGAATACTTGGATAAATGACGCTAAACAGACAGCCCCTAGGACAGTCGATCGTGGCATACCCAAGGTCTTCGAACCGTACTGAAGGATGAAGACCGTTGCGATGTAGAAGATGATGTTTGGAGCGGCCATCGAGAACATGGTGATGAGTACCGATCGCCATGCCTTCGTCACAACCTCGGTTATCGGGAACCGAGCCTCCCGCCCTTCCCGCTTGATCTCGGCGAACTCTGGTGTCTCGGTTATCTTTAGCCGGATGTAGAGGCCGAGGACAACCAAGAGTGCGCTTGCTATGAACGGAACTCGCCATCCCCAGCTCATCATCTGATCGTCAGGTAGCAACTGCACCAGATAGAACGATGAAGTCGCCAGGACGAGACCCGCGGGGATGCCGCACTGAGGCCAGCTCCCATAGAAGGCGCGCCGACCTGGAGGAGCATGCTCTACCGCCATTAAAACTGCGCCACTCCACTCTCCTCCAATCGCGATGCCTTGGATCAGACGTGCAGTCAAAAGCAGGATGGGAGCCAACACACCGACCTGCTCATAAGTCGGCATTAATCCCACGGATAGCGTGGACAAACCCATCATCAACAAGCTCAAAACCAGCATGGCTTTGCGTCCAAGCCGATCCCCGAAGTGCCCGAAAATTACGCCACCCAGAGGCCTGGCTACGAACGCAGCACCGAAGGCGCCAAATGCGGCTAGTGTACCGAGCAGCGGATCCAGTGTCGGAAAGAAGACCTTATTGAAAATCAGGGCTGCGGCGGTACCGAAGAGAAAGAAGTCAAAGTACTCAATCAAAGTCCCGATGAAGCTGGCAAAAGCCACCCTTACAATCGGTGAGCGGTGCGGTGTATCGCTGAGGTGACTCATGGGCACATCTCCACTGGAGGTCTCTTGTTGTGTTTGTGAACCGTCCTGCTGCTCGAAGTACTGAGCAGCCAAAGGGGAGATTGCAAGGGGCGTACCAGCACAAATATTCAATCTAGGTTATTGTTTTTAATAGAATTAAATTGTGACTTTATGCCCAGCCTCGGTAAAACTGTCCTCGACGAAGACACATTAATCTGCAGGGCTACATAAGCAAAAACGGCCCCGCGGGGCCGTTTTGGAAGAGAGCTGGGAAATCCTAGAGCGCCATGCCTTGCCCACCATCGTAATAGATGGTTTCGCCAGTGAAGTAAGGCATGTTTTCCTTAAAGAGCATGGCTATCAACCCTGCCACGTCCTGAGCAGATCCTGGGCCACCTACTGGGATACGGGATGCGAGGTAGTTTTTGATTTTTTCCGACTGGAGAAACTCTTTGTTCAGATCCGTTTCGATGTATCCGGGTGCGACTGTCAACACTCGAATCCCTTTGGAGGCCCACTCCACGGCCAAGCAACGCCCGACGGCAGCAATCGCTGCTTTGGAGGCGGCATAGGCCGCATTGCGTTTCACCCCCATTTTATCGAAAAACGAACCAACGTTCACAATCAAGCCACCACCGTTTTTTTCCAGAAACGGATAGACCTGCTGACAGGCAGAGAACGTCCCCGCGACGTTCGTCTGGATCACTTCGTTGAAATCTGCTAAGGGCTGCTGCGCAGAAGGAGCTTCCGCTTGGATGCCGGCGTTATTGATCAGGCCATGGATGGATCCGACTTTGGCGGTGAAAGCCTCCATCGCGCCTGCAATCGACGAAGAATCTGTGACATCGCCCTTGAGGAAGATCAGTCGGTCGCGGAGCTCATCGGGTACCAAGGAGGATTCAGGGCCCACGCCTTTTCGCGAGAAGCAACCAACGGTGTGGCCACGATTGGCGAGCTCCACCGCGAGCACTGCTCCAATGCCGCGACTCGCACCGGTAAGGAATATGTTCTTAGCGCTCATGTTCATTGATCCTTGAATTGAGGGGCACGTTTCTCAACGAAGGCACTCATGCCCTCTGCCGCGTCTGTAGTCTGGAAGGCAAGCGTGGCGAGGTCTGCTTCGATGCGAAGTCCGTCGACGAGCGTCCCGCTAAGAGCTCGCTGAACAGCTTCACGCGCGAAGCCTGTAGCGAGCTTGCTATAACCTCGGAATTGATCTGCAAAGGCTATTGCAGCTCCCACCACCTCACCCTCAATGACTTGGTTCACAAGCCCGATGGAGTGCGCTTCGCTTGCTTCTACAGTGCGCCCTGTCAGGATCAACTCCATCGCTCTAGCTTCCCCGATCAGTCTCGGAAGACGCTGCGTCCCGCCGTAGCCAGGCATCAGGCCCAGCTTGACCTCAGGCAAACCCATTTTTGCTTTCGATGAGGCAATTCTGAAGGTACATGCCAGCGCGAGCTCTAGCCCGCCACCAAAGGTGTATCCGTTAATGGCAGCAATTGATGGGACAGGAAAGCGATCCAGCCGGGAAAACACAGCCTGCCCCAGTTCCAGCCCCTTTCGTTGCTGTACAAGCGTGCGGTCTTGTAGCTCTTTGATGTCAGCGCCAGCACAGAAAGCTTTTTCTCCTGCGCCAGTGATGATCAATGCGCTGATGTCCCAGCGAGCTGCTTCGTCTAAGGCGTCCCCGATTTCGGCCAGTATTGCAAAGCTGAGCGCGTTCAGCGCTTCAGGACGATCCAGTACCAGGTGAGCATATGGCCCTTCCCGGGTGAGAGATACCGTCATCGACTTTCCTCGTTTTTGTTTGACTCAATGCGCTTCGAGTTCAGGAGTGCGATAAACCTGCCCGGCATCGGCAGGTACCCATGATGCTATCCGCAAACTACGTGCCATGCCGTGGTGAATTCCTCGAAACCAAGCCGTACGCGGTGAGCACAGGTACATCGCACGCTCCTCAAGACCAGATTGTCTTCGTTGCCGACAAAACTGCGTCTTGGCGTGTTTTTAGAGCGGACACTTTCATTCAAGAAACTCATGGTTCAGTCACTCGAGGCAAGCACAGTCGAGCCGGGTTGTCGCTTGGCACACCCCTTGCGAATGGATGCTTTGAACCCTATTGGAGAGTCCGTATGCATTCGACTAGCCCAGTGATCATCCAGCAAGAACGCTCACTACGGATCATGGAGGTAGCAGCTCGACTGTTTCATGAACAAGGATATGAAGCAGTATCGCTACGCGAGATCGCTAAAGGCTCTGGCATCAGTTCAGGATCGCTGTACCACTACATCGAAAGCAAACAAACGCTGCTTCTTGATCTCATGGATGAGTCCCTAAGCGCCCTCTTGACAGCTGTGACGGCCACAGAAGTTTTTCGCCAGAAACCTAGGTATCAATTAACAGCGCTCATGAAGGTTTTTCTGCATCAAGCAAAGAAGGATCGCCTCCCTCTTGCTCTTGCGTACAGGGAGCTTGGACGGCTGCCGAAAGATAAGCGCGCCGAGGTGGAAGAACTCCATCGTCGCTTCAGGCATCTTTTAGGACAGGCAATATGGGCACGCTGCGGTCTGGACATGTCGCAAGCCAAGCTCTCTGGCGTAACCAATAGCATCTTGGCCATTCTGAAGAGCCATCTGTATGACGATCCGTGGCTCGTGGAAGATTGCCACTGCGACTTGCTCTGTCGGCTTGTAGATACGCTGGTAGTCGAACTCGCGGAACCATAGGGCGATCACTTCGAGGCTGGGCAGCACTCGTAGCCCCGTCAGCCAGGCAGCGTGAGAACGAAGACCTGGAGGCGTTGAAAATGGCTACCCCAGCTAGCGAGTAGCTGGGGTAAGCAATAGACGCCCAATGACCTACTTGATCGTAAGTCCGCCGTCCACAACGAAGGAGGCGCCGTGGATAAATTGGGCTGCATCGCTTGCAAGGAAAAGGGCAACGTTGGCGATATCTTGAGGTGTCCCGACGCGGCCAGCAGGAACGCTTCGTACAACCTTGCCGAATTTTGAGTCACTATCGGCAAGCACATCTCTAGTCATGCTGGTTTCAATCATTCCAGGGCAGATCGCGTTAGCACGGATACCTTGGCGACCATAGTCGTAAGACAGCTGTTTGGTGAAACCCAACACTGCATGCTTGCTGGTTGTGTACGCTGCTCCTCCCCCTCCTGCAAACAATCCGGCGGTGGAGGAGATATTTACAATAACCCCAGCACCATTTGCCAGCATGTGAGGCAAAACCTCCCGGGTAAGCCGGAAAAGGCTGCCCACGTTGATGTCGATGGTACGATCCCAGAGCTCATCGTCCGTATCCAGACAGCGGTTGAAGCCGTCCAAAACTCCTGCCGTATTACACAGGATGTCTATTCCTCCTAGCTCTTGCTGAACGGCCTCGACACAGGCCTTTACCGAATGAGGTTCGCGAAGATCAACTGGTAATGTCAGCATATGATCATCCTGCGATGCCAACAGCGCCTCGAGCCCGTGAGTATCGATATCCAGAGCCGCGACTTTCGCCCCGGCTGCTCTGAACAATTCTACCTGGGCGCGTCCAATACCAGAGGCAGCACCGGTGATCAGCGCAACCTTCCCATCCAGTCGTAACAGGGTGTCAACAACATCGCGATTGATGGTCATGCGCTGGCCACCTCTGCGGTACCGCTCCAGCGAACAGCGGTCGGCTTTAGATGGCCGTCCTTGACCTGCTCAGTCAATTCTCGCTTCAGAATTTTACCGCTGGCGGTCATTGGGAAGGCTTCAACACACAGATAGTATTCAGGCATATCAAATCGAGAGAGACCAACCTCATTGAGGTGATGGAGGATTTCATCGCCAGTGGGCTGAGTACCTGGTGCTGGAATGATTGCAAGGCACACTTTTTCGCCTAACCGAGGATCGGCTACTGGAAAAGCAGCAGCTTTCGCAACCACTGGGTTTCGAAGAGCCAGGTTTTCGATCTCTGCGGGGTAGATGTTGTGCCCCCCACGGATAATCAGGTCTTTCGACCGTCCCACAATCTCGAGATTGCCCTCCTCATCCATTCGTCCTAAGTCACCACTCATGAACCAGCCGTGACGGTTGAACGACGCTTGAGTTGAGGCGTGATTTCCGAAGTACCCGAGCATTAGAGTTGCACCGCGGCCACCGATCTCTCCAACCTCCCCAGGTGAAGCTTCAATGTCGCGATTGTCGGCTTTCCAAATTTTCACTTCATAGGCCGGATTGCCACGGCCTACAGGTTTCCCAACAGTCCTGGTCAGCGTTTCAACGCTATCGGAGGGAACCGTCGCATTGTGTGACCCGTTCTCACTCATGCCATAGATGTTCTGAGGCATCACACCAAGCGCTACTAGCTGCCTTGCAACCTCTTCAGGGATCGCAGCACCCGCCAGGTAGAATGTTTTCACCCGACCAAGTTGCTTAAGCCCCCTTCTGCGCACTTCTTGAAGGATATCGATTGCATGGGTAGGCACGCCCATGACGTAAGCCGCGCCACATTCAATGATTCGGTCAAGGGGTTGAACCCCCTTGAGTTGATCGTTGACCACGAATTCACAGCCGGTAACCAAGCATTGCTCCAACCCCACCGTCGCCACATGGTGACTAAGGGGGCCCAAGCAGTACATGACCGTTTCACGGGACAGTGCCCAGTCAGCGACGAGCGCCCTGCCATTCGCCAGCAATGTGTTGTCGCTATGCATCAGTGCCTTGGGTTGACCGGTAGTGCCCGAGGTAAATGCGATGTAAACAATCTTGTCTGGGTTATCGTCGCACGGCGGTAGTTCATGTCCGGCCAGATCCCGAGGGAAATGCTCTGCGGATTGCGGCAACTCGAAATCTAAGCTCCTTGGGGCCGCAAGCGCATATGCTCGACAGAAGCCTTTAAGCCCTTGCAGCCGAGGAAAGATGTCCATCCTGTCAGAATCTGCACCGTATCCGGGCTGACCGACAAACGCCCGTACATCGCACCGTTCGATCAAGGTGAAAACTTCATCAACGGTGTGGTTCTGATGTAACGCTTGCATCGAAACATAGCCGTTGCGCGAACAGGCGAGGAACAAAACCACGCATTCGACTCGGCTTGGCAACCATCCTGCCACGCGGTCACCGCTTTGCAGACCAGCGCTATGCAATGCAGCGGCTACGCTATCGGCCCAGCTTACTAGCTGCGCCCAGGTCAGACGGTGCTGACAATCTTGAATTGCAAAGCGGTCTGGGTGCGTAATGGCATGACAGGCAGCCATTCCGTAGAGTGTCACGTCCTGCCACAGACCACGGGAATAAAAGTCCCGCGCGAGCTGGGGATCGTGCAAGGTCATCAAAGTCGAGCGCATGGTGCCTCCAATCTTATTTCTATTATTTGCGAAGGTTGAGTAGCCAGAGCGGCCTGGCGTGCAGTCAGGCTTTTTGTAAACTGCCTCCGCTCGCTGCCAAACGTCGCAACAGCGCCGATGGGCGATACCGATCTTCCTGATAGTTATCTTGCAGGCCTTTGAGCACTCGATAGATGTAACCCGTCCCTAAGCGGTCGGCCCACGCCAATGGCCCTTGGGGATAGTTCACCCCGAAACGCATCGCTTTATCGATGTCCTCGGCACTTGCAACGGACTGCAAGAGTGCGTCGGCTGCCTCGTTCGCCAGCATCGCCACAGTGCGTAGCACTACGAGGCCAGGACTGTCTTCAACTACGCTGACTTGCCAGCCAATCGACTGCAAGAAACCTGCAGCAATTTGCAGGCTGCGCGGCGATGCCTGATCAGAGGTCGCAATGGCAATTCGCCCAGGTTTTCCATAGTCAAACGCCAAGTCAAAGAGCACCAAATCAGGGACGTCGTCTTCGGCGCTACGAATAGTGGCAGTGCGGCCATCACTTAAAGCAAGCGTACAGCCCTCCAGTCGAATCACACCACTGCCTGAGCTCCGCTTGACCGCGATGCTGCTTGGAATACCCGACACCAAAGCCTCACCGGGGCCGAGGTCGCCTTCAATTATCACCACGGAAGGCGCCGGTTGAATGGGCAATTCTGCGATAACGGGGGCTTCTGCATCCGGGCCATAGGGATAAAAGCCACGCCCCGACTTCCGGCCCAGATAGCCCGCCATCACCAGCTCCTGCTGAGTGAGGGAAGGTTTGAAGCGAGGATCTTGGAAATAGGCGTTGAAGACAGAGCATGTCACAGCAAAGTTCACGTCATGGCCGATCAAGTCCATCAGTTCGAAGGGGCCCATCGGAAAACGTCCACCCTCACGGAGCAGTGCATCCAATGTAGAAGCACTGGACACCTGCTCTTCCATCAAACGTAAGGCTTCGGCATAAAAAGGACGGGCGACTCGATTGACAATAAACCCAGGTGTCGACCGCGTATGAACCGGCTTTTTGCCCCAACCCTCTGCGGTTTCGTAAAGGGTCTGAGCGACATCTGGAGCAGTGGCCAACCCTGACACGATCTCAACCAGCGCCATCAAAGGTGCAGGGTTGAAAAAGTGAAGTCCAGCTACTCGGTGAGGATGCTCAAGCTTGGCGGCAATTGCCGTGACAGAGACTGAGGAAGTATTGGTCGCAAGTAATGCTCGAGGATCAATGACGGCTTCCAGCTCAGAAAAAAGCTGCCGTTTGGCTTCGAGATCCTCAACGATAGCCTCAATTACCAAGCCCGCTTGTGCGACATCTTCGAGTGCGGTCGCGACCTTGAGAGCCTCACCTGCTAGCGCAGCGTGTTCTGAGGTCATCTTGCCCTTTTCAACCAAGCGGGAAAAAATTGCGCGTATTTGCTGACGGCTTTTCTCCGCTACTCCGTCACGAGCGTCATACAGCCAAACCGGATGGCCCGCAGCTGCGGCAACTTGAGCGATGCCACTCCCCATTGCACCAGCACCGATTACGGCGATCTGGGTCGATGTGTTCAGAGCCGCCATGTCATACCCCCCTTCCCATGGAAACCACAGCTTTGCCTTGCACCTTGCCTTCCTTTACCAAGGTCAGGGCTTCACAGGCGCTGTCAAAATCGAACAGACGCATGATGCGCGGCTTTACGGCCCCCTTGCGCCATAGCTGAAAAAGCGCTTGCTGCGCGGCCTCTACCTTCTCAGGTGTCCGATCGCGGTAATCGCTCCATTGCAAGCCACAGACGCCAATGTTCTTCAAGAGCAGGTAATTGACTTTCACTGAAGGAATTTCACCGGCGGCAAAACCGATGACGACTACCCGCCCACACCAGGCGGTAGCGCGTATAGCGCCAGCGAAAAATTGATCACCTAGTGGATCGATGACTACATCAGCACCGTACCCATCCGTGACCGCATAGACCTGCTCTCGAATAAGATCTTTGAGGTTGTTTCCAGACAGATCAATGATGTGATCGGCCCCTGAGTCCCTGGCTACCTGCGCCTCTACGTCATTTCGTACGCCCGCGATAACGGTGGCGCCAAGACCTTTGGCGATTTGAACAGCGGCCAACCCAATGCCGCCTGATGCACCGCCAATGAGTACCGTCTCCCCGGCTTTCAACTGCCCTCTTTCAGTCAGCGAGAAGTAAGCTGTCTGGTACACAAGGCCCATCGCTGCTGCTTCAGGGAAGTCGAGTCCGTCTGGCATGTGGAAGCTTTGAGCAGGCGTAGTGATTGCCTGCTCTGCAAATGCACCCCACTCGATCTGTGACATGATTCGATCACCAGGTGCATAACCCACTACGCCCGGGCCCACTGATCGGACGACACCGGCGAAGTCCTTACCAGGCGTGAATGGACGCGGTGGAAGCAGTTGATACTTTCCAGAAATGACCAGCACATCAGGAAAGTTGATCCCAGCCGCTTTTACATCGACAACGATCTCCCCAGCTTTCGGCTCAAGCTGAGGCAGCTCATCTATCTGCAAGATGTACGGCTCGCCATGTTCATGGACGCGATAACTACGCATCAGTCGTCTCCCGTTCAGATGAGCAAAAGTGGGTCTTGGGTTTCGTTCAGCCGCGGCGCATTTGCGCACGTCTGCATTGAGCGGAAGAGTGGTGACACGGGGGTCGGCAGAGCTGGAATCTTGCGACCACTCGTCTCAACCTGACGATCGAAAAGGCACCGGGCAGCGACCTGGGCATCGCGTACGCCTTCCTCCAAAGTTGCCACGATCGAGCAACAGACATCTTTGCCATCAAACACCGTTTTCCAGTGTTCAGCGGTGTGACGGGCAATACGCTCCGCCACTGCCGTTTTTACCGAGTCAGGAGCCGCGTGTTCCTCTCGCAACGACTCTGGCAGATCTATCAGTTCGCAGAACAGTGACCAGAACTTGGGCTCAAGCGGGGCTGCTGCAAGGTAACGGTCGTCTGCAGTGCGATAGATCTGATAGCGTGGCGAACCGCCTGTGACGATTTCGTCACTTGTCCCGGGCCAGCGATTCAACGCAAATCCATTACCAAGTCCCCAGTACATGAATGCATAGAGGTTGTCAGCCATGGAGACGTCAAGATGGCAGCCGAGCCCGGTACGATCTCGCTGGGCGAGTGCAAACATGATGTTCATCACTGCTGGATAGGCACCACCACCAATATCGGCAGCAAGCACCTGCGGAAGCACTGGGACTGAGTCGATCCCGCTTACGCTCAGTACCCCGGTCTCAGCCATGTAGTTGAGGTCATGCCCAGCATTGCGGGCTTTAGGGCCAGTCTGTCCCCATCCGGTTATCGAGCAGTACACCAATTTTGGGTTCATGCGGCGTACGGCCTCGAAGCCCAGCCCCAAGCGTTCCATCACACCTGGCCGGAACTGCTCAATCAGCACATCTGCGCGTTCGATGAGTGGCTTGAGTCGCTGAACCGCATCGGGCGATTTGAGGTCGATTGCGATCGACTGTTTACCACGGTTGAGTAGTGCGAAGTTGACGCTGTCGTCACCGAGTTTGGGTTCATAGGTGCGCATCTCATCACCGCGCTCCGGCTTCTCGAGCTTGACGACCCGTGCGCCGGCGTCGGCAAGAATCAAACTCGCCATAGGCCCAGGGAGCAGCGTGCTGAAGTCGAGAACCAGCAGTCCTTCCAACGGTTGCATAGCATTCACCTCTTATTGGACTTGTGGGTGAAACACGCCTTAGCGTTGTGATCGAGCCAGCGCGACTTGTGCTCGGCGGGCGGGTGCATAAGCGGAATCACCCAGTGCACGGTGCAAGGCCTCAGTAGTTACGCAGTGCTCGGCAAGGCCGCTTCGCTCCAGGAGTTCAATGGGCCCTTCCGGGTAGCCCAGACCAAGCTTCAACGTGAGGTCGAGGTCGTCCGCGGTAGCCAGACCAGAATCGAGTTTGGCAAGTGCCGCGTTGTAGTAAGGCCGAACCAATCGGTTAACGATTCGTCCAGGAAAATCCGCGCAAACCGCGGTCTTCAACCCGTGAGCCTCAAACAGAGCCTGAGCAAGCGAGACCGACTCGGACGGCGTGGCCGGCTGGCGGACGATTTCAACCAGAGGAGTCGGCTCCGCGTGCCCCAGCCGGAACCGTGCGAAGCCAAGTACCTGACTTCCCTCCAATCCTCGTGTTTCGCCGGTATGGACGCCTAAACACTCATCCCCAAGCTCGATGAGAATCAGTCGGTAGCGATCGGCATCGCTCAGTTCTGCATAGGCCTGACCAGCCTTTTCCCCGGTCAAAACGAGTATCTCTGTATTGGCCTCGTGTGCCTCGATCAGGGGATGGGCAGTTGGAAACGAACGGCTGGTGCCTGCAGCTTGGATAGTGCATTTCATGGATTAGCTCCCGAAGATTTTGTTGGAGTCGTACTCAAGGAAGCCTCGCTGTGTTTTACGACCCAAATGCTTGGCGGCTACCATCCTTCGGAGCAATGGCGGGCAAGCGGCACGCGGTTCATGGGTGACACCGTGCAACGCCTCGCACAACAGTACTTGGGTATCCAACCCGACCAGATCCAGTAACTCCATCGGCCCCATCGCATACCCCAATGCGCCCTTGATGGCTTTATCAATCTCCACAGGCGCCGCCACACCCTGCTCTACCAAGCGAATTGCGTCATTGTTGAACGGCACGAGGAAGCAGTTCAGGATGAAACCCGGCTGATCTAGGGTCTTCACCGGTCGCTGACCGATCGACTCACAAATCGCCCAAGCTTGGGCAAACGTATCGTCAGTGGTTTCGATGCCTGGCGACATTTCAACGAGCTTCATCAGCTGCGCCGGAAGGCAAAAATGCATGCCGACAAATCGATCAGGTCGACCACTGATTGCTGCGATTTCAGTAATGGACAGCGTGGAGGTATTGGAAGCAAATAGCGTCTCGGGGCTGCAGTGTTCGTTCAGTTGTTGGAACAATGCACCTTTGATATGCAGGTCTTCAAAAACCGCCTCAATTACCAGGTTGCAGCTCGCTACCTGAGAAGGGTCGGTGGTCACGCTTACGCGCCCCATGATTTCTGTGACCTGCTCGGCGGATAGTTTTCCCCGCGCAACCGATTTCTCGAAGAAGCCCGCCATTTGAGCGCGCGCGGCTTCGAGACGAGCTGGATCAAGGTCGTACAGGACGGTCGTTGCACCGCCACGGGCAGCGACGATCGCAATACCCGTCCCCATAGTGCCGCAGCCAGCTACGCAGATTGATAGGTTTGACATTGTTCTTTTCCTATGTGAAGGCCGATCAACGCTCGACGAAACTGCGGCCGATTATTTGTCGGTGGATCTGATTGGTACCTTCCCAGATCTGCTCGATTTTGGCGTCTCTGAATAACCGCTCAACTCGGTATTCCTTGCAGTAGCCGTAGCCGCCATGGAGCTGAATAGCCTCTGTAGCCATGCGCATGGCAAGATCGGAGGCACGCAGTTTGAGAATTGACGCTTCTACGCCGATATCATGGATGCCGCTATCCACAAGGCGTGCGACGTTCAGCAACCACCCTTCGCACAACGCGAGCTCAGAGGCGAGGTCAGCTAGCAAGAATTGAATTCCTTGGAACTCAATAATCCGTTTCGAGGACTGACGACGCCCGTTGATGTAGGCCACCGCGTCGTTGAAAGCGGCTCGGGCGATGCCAAGCGAGTGAGCGCCAACGCTGGGCCTGGATTTGTTCAAGGATGCAATCAGCATCTTCAGGCCATGGCCAGGCCCTCGTATCAGGTTGCTTCGCGGAACACGGCACTCATCAAAATTCAGCGTTGCAGTGCTGGAAGCACGGTGACCAAGCTTGTCTTCAAGACGGGCCACGCTCAGCCCCGGCGTACCCTTTTCGATGACCAGACAGGAGATAGCTTGCTTGGGGTCGTCTACCCCTGCCCACTTCCCAAAAACGAGGTAAATGTCGGCTACATCGCCATTGGTGATGAACGTTTTGCTACCGCTGACGACGATGTGATCGCCATGCTCACGAAAACTGGTTCGCATTCCCGTAGCATCAGAGCCTGCATCAGGCTCGGTAATGACCAGCGCACCAAGTCCGCCATTTGCGATGACGGGCAGTAACCGCTCCTTCTGTTCCTCTGTACCAAATTCAATGATTGGCTTGATCGCATGGTAATTGGTTGCCCAAATGATGCCGGTGCTTGCACAGGCAGCACTGATCTCACGAACGCATGCCAGGTAGACCAGGTAGGACAGGCCAGCGCCCCCATATTCTTCTGGAATGAACATTGCGTTCAGCCCCAGACGATTGATGGCCTCAACGTTGGCCCAGGGGAACTCCTTCGTCTCATCGTAGTGAGCAGCTCGAGGAGCGATTTCATCTCGCGCAAGCGCCTTAACAGACTCAAGAAGCATTGCCTCTTCGGGATTAAGGCCCAGCTGGCTATCCAGCCTTTCGATTACATTCATGGAAGACTCCAACAACCCAGGAAAGATGGATCAATGCCCGAACTTGCTCGCATCTGGCTTACGGCGAGCGGCGAAAGAGTCCTTGAGCTCATGAGCCTCCTCCGACTCGAGATAAGGGCGCAGTAAAAGGTCGTGTGAGACCCGCGCCAGACCGGCAACGCCGTTATGACGGGCCGTGAACGCGGCCTTCAACGATGCCAAGGCGAATGCACCACGCTCAGCCACGGCTAACGCCATTTCCCGGGTTGCGGCTTCCAATTGATCGTCCGGCACGACTTTGTTGATCAGCCCATACTCAAGTGCTTGTTGAGCGGTCAGCTTGTCGTTCAAGAACCACATTTCTTTCGCACGCCGCTTGCCGACCAGATCCTCCAGATACCATGTGCCGTAGCCAGCGTCGAAGCTGCCCACCATCGGGCCAACTTGGCGGAAGATGGCGCTTTCCTTCGCAATGGACAAATCACACACCACCTGAAGGACGTTGCCACCACCTACTGCATAGCCATTCACACTCGCGATCACAGGCTTCTGAAGGCGCTCAATCGCGTCGTACATCTCAAGGGTCGGAAGAACCCCTGCGTAGAGAAGTGAATCCTCCATTCCATCCTTGCGGCCGCCAGTACAGAAGAAGCGATCGCCAGCGCCGGTGATAACCAGGACGCGGGTGCGCGTCTCGGTGCGGATCGATTCGATGCAGTCACGGATTTCGAGGCACATCGTTTTAGTGAACATGTTGCCGTCATCGGGGCGATTCAGCGTCAGAGTGCCAATCGGGCCGTCTTCTTTGTACAGGATGGTCTCGTATTGCATGGGGTTATCCTTCAGTACTGGAACTGTTCAAATGACGTTGTCGTTACGCAGGATCTCGCATTGCGCTGGTGAGTAACCCAGTAAATCCGCGAGTACCTGCTGGGTATGTTCACCCAGCCGTGGTGGAGCGTTTCGGTATCCAGCGGCTTTGCCGTCGAGCTGGATGCCGAGGCCCACTTGTGGCAATGCATAGCCGTTGCGAGGGATCTGGAAGAAAAGATTGCGGTCATGGAAATGATCGTCTTCGGTGACTTCGTCGACCCGATAGATCGGGCCTGCAGGTACCCCAGCTTCAGCGAGCATGTCGAGCCATTGCGCACGAGGTTTTGTAACCAGGATCTCTTGGATCACAGACACAATCTCCTCTCTGCGCTCGCGTCGCTGGGCGTTGTTAGCCAGGGCAGGATCGATCCCAACCTCCGGGCGCTGCACAAGATCCCAAAAACGCTGCCAGATACGATCGGTGCCAAGGCTCAGGGTGAGTGGCTCATCAGCCGTGTCAAAGGTCTGATAAATGGCAATGACGCTGTCCCGACCGCCTGTTCGACGCGAAACCTCTCCAGAGCCTAGGTAAGGGACAATTCGAGGTGACGTAAATCGCACCATGCTCTCGGTCAACGCGATGTCCACGGTCGCCCCCTGACCGGTGTGCTGACGTCGATAAAGCGCAGCTAGCACCGCCATCGCGGCGTCACCTCCAGCCAGCATATCTGCCGCGGGAGCTCCTACCTTTTGTGGGGCTGCATCCGATGGCCCCGTGAGATCCATGATGCCGCTGTAGCCCTCGGCAATCAGGTCATAGCACGGCTTGCTCGAATTTCTTCCAGACAGCCCAAAGCCGGTAATGCTGGCCACAATCAACCGTTCACGGCTCGAACGGAGTTCAGCAGGCGTCATGCCGAGTTTTGCCTGGACGTCTTTGGTCTGGTTGGTGACGACGACATCTGCTTTGTCCAACAACGCCTCAAAGACGGCCCGGCCAGATGCGTTGGTGAAATCGAGTTTGACGCTGCGCTTGTTTCGATTGACGCTCAAAAACCACAGCGACTCACCATCTATGAAGGGCGGCCCCCAGTAACGTGCATCGTCTCCAGTCGGACGTTCAATCTTGATTACGTCAGCACCGAAATCGGAAAGCAGCATGGTCGCGTATGGCCCTGCTATCGAAGTGGTCAGGTCTAGCACCCGCACCCCTTCCAGGATGGAGAATGTCGGCTCGGAATGACCGATAGGGAGTTCGTTGGCGTGCATGGGATTCCCCTTTTGTCTTTGGGAGGTGTTTTGCAACGGCCATGCCACCCTAAAAAACCCCTTATTTATCAACGTGATGCTGATTAATTGGAGTAAACACCAGTTGACAGGTGCCTCTGAGATCATCGAAGTTGTATCTCAAGAAGACACAAAATTCCTCTAAACTGTCTACTCCATGGACAGTGCGGTGACCACAAAAATAACGAGGTGTCGTAATGCATCCTAGCTTCGAGTTGGTCGTTTTCGATGCCAACTATGCCGTCCAATTTTGCACGCCCGGCGCCGTCGACTCCGCGTTCCAACATCGGCTAAAAGACCTGATCACTGGGCTATCTGAATCGAAACAACTCATTTCACTGGGCGATGAGGACAAGCGCATCGCGCTGTGTCTGCGGCACACGAATCTGACAATGGTGATCGTCCATGACGAGCTTGCAGACCACGCCTTGTTGGATTTCATCGGCACCGTGGACATCGCTTTCGATATCCTCAAGCACTTCATCACGAATCCCTACGAAGGCATTACCGTTGTAGATCGTGACGCCGTCCTGCGATACATCAGCCCAGTGCATGAGAGGTTTTTCGGTTTCAAACCAGGAGGCGCGGTCGGCCAGCCTGTCGTCGATGTCATTGAAAACACCCGACTTCAAGATGTAGTTCGCACAGGGAAAGCAGAAATTGGTCAGGTGCAGCAAATGCGCAACACCTCACGGGTCGTGAACCGGATCCCGATCACCCGAGGTGATGAGGTCGTCGGTGCGATCGGTCGAGTGATGTTCCGTGCGCCGGAAGAAGTCCATGAACTGAGCCGGCAGATCTCCTCACTTCGAGCAGAGGTCAACTATTACGAAACGGAATTGACCCGGTTGCGGCACCGTACATTCGGCCTGGACGAGATCGTTGGGGAAAGCGAGGCCATTCAGCGACTGAAAGCGCAAATACGTAAGGTTGCGCCCCTCGATGTGCCCGTGTTCATCGCGGGCGAAAGCGGTACCGGCAAAGAGCTCGTCGCTCACGCGATCCACAATTTGAGTCGCCGTGATGAGAAGCCGATGGTGGTAGTCAACTGTGGCGCCTTACCCGACACGTTGGTGGAAAGTGAATTGTTCGGATACGACCAGGGTGCCTTCACGGGGGCGAAACGCGAGGGGCGCGTAGGTAAATTCGAGCTGGCAGATCGCAGCAGCCTTTTCCTTGATGAGATCGGCGATCTACCGCTGGAAGCGCAGGTGAAACTCCTCCGCGTTCTGGAGGGGAGCAGTTTTGAACGAGTAGGTAGCAACAAGGCGCGTACCGTTGACTTCCGTCTGATCAGCGCCACAAACCGAGACCTCAAAGAGGCCATCGCAGCCCAAGACTACAGGGCAGATCTCTACTATCGCATCAACGGCGTAACCCTCACTATTCCTCCGCTGCGCGAGCGCCGAGAGGATATCCCGCTGCTTACTCGTCATTTCATCGCCCATATCTCTCAACGAGTCGGTTCGAACGTGCGAAGCATCAATCCGAACGCCTTGGTTTTGCTGCAGCGATACCCATGGCCAGGCAACGTGCGCCAGCTCTATCATGAGGTTCAACAAGCGATCATTTTTGCCAACCATCATGAGTTGGAGGCCAAAGACTTTGCTCACCTGGGTAACGGAGACGAGGTCTCAAGCGAGAGCCAGTCGACCGAGGCCTCTGTATTGACGATGAAGGACACCATGGACAATGTTGAGCTGAACCTGATTCGCGATGCTCTCAAGAAGTACGATGGGAACAAGAAACGCGTCGCCGCGGAGCTCGGCATTTCAAGGTCATATCTCTACAAACGGCTGGCGGATTTAGGACAGGCTTGAGCGTCGTCAAATTGCTGCGAAGGCGCTAACTGCGCGTGGCAATCAACAGCGGGATGATGGACTGCATGCCCATCATCCCTCAGCACACCAACATTGATCTTTGTCTAGTGCAACGCGGCTAATACGGCGTAGCGATTGCATGTAGAATTTTGGTTACAGTAACTGCCCGCCAGAGATGTCAAAGGTCGTCCCGTTAGCCCAGGCCATGTCATCAGATAGGATTGCCGCAACCGCACTACCGACATCGTCCGGCAAACCTACCCGACGCAGCGCGATACCCTGTGCCACATAGGCGTTGACATCTTTGTTGTCACGTACCGTGCCACCACCGAAATCGGTTTCGATGGCGCCCGGTGCAATTGCATTCACCCGAATTTGTCTCGAACCTAGTTCTACAGCCATGTAGCGAGTGAGCACTTCAACGGCGGCCTTCACGGCCGCGTAAACGCTGTACCCCGGCAATGTAAAACGCACGAAGCCGGAGGAAACGTTTAGGATGCGACCGCCGTCTTCCAAGAGAGGTAACAGCTTCTGAGTTAGGAAAATCGGGCCGCGAAGATGCGTGGAGACGAGTGAGGCAAATTGGTCTTCGGTCGCGTCAATAAAGTTTGCAAAGAGGCCATTTCCTGCATTGTTGACGAGGAAGTCGAAGCGCTCACGGCCGAAGTCGGTCTTCAGCGTGTCAGTCAGGGCGCTTGAAAAAGCCTGGTAGCTGGCGGTATCAGTGATGTCGAGCGACAACATTGTTGCCTTGCCGCCCCGCTCTTCGATTTCCTGCTTCAGCGTCTCAGCTTCAGCGGCGCCGCTAAGATAGGTTCCGATGATATGAACGTCTCGCTTGGAGAGGTGAAGGGCCATGTTGCGGCCAAGGCCACGGCTGGCCCCAGTGATGAGTGCGATCTGGTTGGTCATGAGCTGTCTCTACTAGGATTAGGCGCGGTGTCCCGCGTTTTTTTGACCTGCTCAAGATAGGCAATGACCGGTTTTTAACCCACGCCCAATCAGCTCAATTTATTGCCTGATTGTCTCAACCACCTTGCTTAGAGGCCCGCCATTGGCATAATTGTCCTATGACCAATCAGCTAGCTCCGCACCTTGATATAGCCCTGCGCCATGCTGCAGCGGGCTTGACTACTACGATGATCCCGCGTGTAGACATCTGCATCGGCCAAGGCTCTACAGATAAGGCGCCATGCCTGTATCGGTCGATGATTTGTTTTATCCTGCAAGGCTCAAAGCGCGTTGCGATTAACGATGACCTTTTAAGTTACGACAGCGAGCAATATCTTATCAGCGCTTTGGATCTGCCCCTGATCGGGCAAATTCTTGATGCGGGAGACGGACAGCCCTACGTTGCAATATCGCTCGAGCTGGATGCTGCCGTACTGGCGGAATTGGCGGCAACCATGCCTTCAATTCGCGAGAAAGAACAAACTGGGATGGGCATCGCGATACATCCGATGACCGCTCCGCTTCGCGACACGTTACTCCGCTTGTTGTCATTGCTTGACACACCTGCCGATATCCCCGTTCTCGCCCCAATGGTCGAACGGGAACTGCTCTATCGTCTCCTCCTGGGCCCTCAGGGCCGACAGCTGCGCCAGATTGCCCAACCCGATGGGGCACTGGGTAGCATCCGGCGGGCTGTTGCCTGCATTAGGGACAATTACAACTCTCGGCTGCACATCGAGGCGTTGTGCGACGCAAGCGGCATGAGCCGGGCAAGTCTGCATCGTCATTTTCTGTCGATGACAGGCCTAAGCCCTATCCAGTATCAGAAACAGCTTAGGCTGCAGGAAGCTCGCCAGCTTTTGCTGGCTGGCGAGCATCGCGTTTCTGACGTGGCGTTCGCTGTCGGTTATGAAAGCGCATCTCAGTTTAGCCGCGAATACCTAAGGCAATTCGGCGCATCTCCTACCCGCGACGCGCGCGAAATGCGTCAAGCAGTCTCTGGCAAGGCTCTTCAACACGGCGACAACGCTTGAGAACCATGAGTTTCACCAAGCTTGATCAAGTAGCGCGTCAGCCTGCAGCGCCTGTTCGTTCAAATGGCTTTTGTACGCGATACGGATCGGAAAACTTGCGGTGGCGGTGGACTATCAACCGATTCTATACCCAGCGAAGACTTCGCAGAGTAGCTTGCCGTTCCAGCCGTGGTCGGTGGCGGTTTGACCACTTTCAACTCATCTCCGATAGCGGCAATATCAGTCTCGCGCAGCTCGCTTAGCAAGCCCCTGAGTGAAACTTGTTCGCTGTGCTGTGCGTAGAATTAAGCGCCCCTCACGCCAATACCATTTTGCACACATTAACTCCTTCTAGATCTTTATGGAGAAGCGATTTCGTGGTTACGCCGTGCTCCATTCGAGATGAGACACATCGAGAAACGGGAATGATCTTACCACCAAGCATTGAGTGCGAATTTTACTAAGTGAGTTGACTGACAGTCGCCAATCATTGTTAATAAATCAATTTTACTTAACTTCACTGAACGCTCAAACAAAAACAAAAACTTTTACGTCTCGATTGTGGCACTAACAAGGTCGAACCTCTCACTCGAGGTGAAAACCTAGTAACGACGGGGCTTAGAGCTTATTCAGACGGTACCCGGCATAACATTTGGAGGCTTCATCCGATGCGAAAACTAGGCGATCGGTACCTTAACTCGCTACCTTGCCCGGTTTTTTTCAGCACCTTGAAAGTCGACTCGGCCATGCACGAACAAGGCATGGATCATTGGAAGAAAATATGAGCACTTGCTTCTGAGCGGTGTTTGCCAGTACATTTTTTGCGCGCCGTATTAACACCAGCTCTCAAGCCAGATTATCCTTCTGCTCAGCAAGGAGGTGGCTCTATGAAGGTAATAAAAATGAGCGAATTAACTCCTGCAACAAAACGAACTTGGCCCGCTTTATTCGGCTTTATTCTGCTGCTGTGCGGCTTAGCGTTGTTAATTGGTGGAGTTCAACTCCTGAAATTAAGTGGCTCAGGGTATTATGCGTTTGCTGGGATTGTGTGCCTGGTTAGCGGCTATCTTTATGTGAAAGCAAAGCGCTCAGGTTTCTGGGCATTTTGCGTACTGTTCGTCGGCACCCTCCTGTGGGCCCTCACAGAGGTCGGACTGCAGTTCTGGCCACTTGTACCCCGCTTGTCTGGTGTTCTGGTACTGGCAGTACCTGCACTACTAATCGCCCCCCATCTCTCCGGCCCAGCCTCATCGACCCGCCCTTGGTACAGCGCGGCAGCAGTAACGGCGGTTGCCATCATTGGAGGGTTTGCTGCGATGTTCGTACCCCATGGGGTGATCAGCGTTTCGCAGGAAGTGACAGTAAATCCATCCGCGGAACCCTCTGCCTCCAGCGACTGGGCCGCCTATGGCCGAACCGGTGCAGGCACACGCTTCGTTCCCGCCGATCAGATCAACAAAACTAACGTAAGCCAGCTAAAGGTTGCCTGGACTTTTAGAACAGGTGAGCTGCCGGTTAACGGCTCTGAGTATCAAAATACGCCTCTGCAGGTTGGAGATACTCTGTACGTGTGCACTCCGCTCAACCGCGTGATAGCTCTGAATGCCGATACGGGTGAAGAGCGCTGGCATTTTGATCCGAAAGTGCAGAGCAACGGCAAATGGCAGCGCTGCCGCGGTGTGAGTTACTTCGATGCCACCGTCTCGCCCGCCGGAGCGAGTGTGAACGCTTCGGTTGATCAATCATCCCAAGCCTGCAGCAAACGGATTATTACCAGCACAGTGGACGCACGGCTGATCGCCTTGGATGCCGCCACCGGCAAACCATGCGAAGAGTTTGGCGATAAAGGCAGCGTCGATCTGAAGCGCGGCTTGGGCCAAATCAAAAATGCATTTTACATTCCGACGTCGGCGCCGACGGTGGCTAAAGGGCTGATCCTTGTCGGTGGTTGGGTATACGACAATCAGGAAGTGAGCGAACCATCGGGGGCTTTCCGTGCCTTCGATGCCCGCACCGGGAAGATCGCTTGGGCATGGGATGTTGGTAATCCGAATCTGCAGATGCCGCCGGCAGAGGATTATCAGTACACCCGCGGTACTCCTAACGTCTGGAGCACGCCAGCTTTCGACGAAAAATTGGGCCTGGTTTACCTGCCAACTGGCAACGCGACTCCGGACTACTACGGGGGCAAACGGCGTGACTTCGACGAGGAAAATTCATCCTCGATCGTGGCTCTCGACATTGCCACCGGTAAGGTCGCATGGCGATTCCAGACAGTTCACCATGATCTCTGGGACTATGACGTTCCCGCGCAACCGGCACTGTACGACATTCCCGCGCAAGATGGGAGCAAGACACCTGCCTTGGTGCAAGTGACAAAGCGCGGCCAGATTTTCGTGCTTGATCGTCGCGACGGGAATCCAGTCCGAAAGGTTGAAGAGAAACCTGTGCCACAAGGAGCTGCACCAGGTGATCACTTGTCGCCTACACAACCGTACTCAGTTGAGATGCCAGTCATCGGCGTCAAGCATCTCAAAGAAGCAGATATGTGGGGTGCGACGATCTTTGATCAGATGCTCTGCCGGATAACCTTCAAGAGCGTCCGCTACGAGGGTGACTTCACCCCTCCTCGGCCCGAGTCTACCGGGCTTCAGTTCCCCGGCAACTATGGTGGTATGAACTGGGGCAGCGCATCGATCAATGAAGATACCGGCACACTGATCGTCAATGACATCCGCCTTCCACTGCTTACGACTCTGGTCGAGCCGCGCGCACTCGGCGATGCACAAAGCACCGGCGTCCATGACGGCAAAAACCTCTACTCGCCACAAGCAGGACTTCCGTATGCAGTGGTGACGTCTCCGTTCATGTCCCCACTCGGTATCCCGTGTATCGCTCCGCCGTTCGGGACGGTGTCAGCAGTTGATTTGAATACCGGCAAACTACAGTGGCAGCGGCCAGCAGGTACAGTGCGAGATATCCGCATGGCCAACGTTCGCGTAGGCCTCCCTGTACCTCTCGGCATGCCTACATTGGGCGGGCCATTCACCACGCGCACTGGCCTGGTTTTCCACTCCGGCACACAGGACTACTACCTGAGGGCTTATGACCAGACGTCTGGCGATGAGCTCTGGAAAGCTGAACTGCCGGTTGGTTCACAGGCTACGCCCATGAGCTATGTCTCACCTACAACCGGTAAGCAGTATGTGGTTGTTGTTGCGGGCGGGTCTCGCCAGTCCCCAGACAGGGGTGACTACGTGATTGCCTACGCGCTGCCAGAGAAGTAATCGCTAAATGGGATGTAGCTCTCGCGGAGCTGCATCCCTATATATCACTTAGTCCTCGTCCTCCCCTCCCAGCCGCATCTGCGCCACGGCACCTACTCCTAAAACTGACCTCTGAGATCACCAGCGAGGGATCAGAATTCTGGCGAATACCCGTCGGATATGTCATATAGCCGCTACTCATATGACGATGCATGGGCACCAATGGTGTGCATGCTTACAGGGGCATTGGTAGCTGTACGCGCCAGGCGCGGCACGGACGCCAGAAATCGGGATCAAGGTAGATGTTTGGACGTATCAGGCGCGGCCTGGGCCGCTGCTGGTGGGCGCTTGTGGCAGGCGGGAGAGCTACTCGCCGGTCGTTTCTCGCAGGTCGTAACGAAGATGAGCCATTCTTCGAACCTTTGACGCCAGTCTTGGTCGAGAGTGGAAGAGTAGAGCGATACGAGCGTGAGCTTTTGCGGGCGCTGCAAAGCGATGAAGTTCTTAACCTTGCTGTCACAGGGGGTTATGGCGCCGGCAAAAGCAGTGTGTTGAAGACGTTTTTCGAGCATCACCCGTCGTTCAACCACATCTTTGTCTCCCTGGCCACTTTCAGCAAGCAGCGTCCGGCAGGTGCCCCTGAGCTGAACACCGCTGGAGCGCCTGATGCCCCCGGGGATGCTGCAGCGACCACAAGCACTACAACCGCCACCTCCGAAAACGCCGACCTGATCAATCGAATCGAAGAGACAATCGTCCAGCAACTGCTCTACGCCGTTCCGGCGAAGGATGTGCCAAAAACGCGGTTAAAACGCATCACCCAGGCTTCGACACTGCGGATAAGTTGGCAGACGATACGCATCGCGTTCATCGTAATGTGTGCCTTACGATTGTGGGCTCCGAAGCTTAAATCGCTGGCCAACGTTTCATTGGAATGGTTCCTGGAATGGCTGATGCTTGTGCCTGAGCCTCTTGCTGTGATTGGCGTAATCGGAGGCGGTTGCTGGGCGCTGTATGCCGGGCTGAGGCTTCTCTCGCTTTTCAGTATTGATGGTCTGACGCTCAAAGGTGGCAAGCTCGAGGCAACCCAGCACGGCTCCGTGCTGCACAAGAACATAGATGAGATCATCTACTGTTTCGAACGTAGCGAAATCAATGTCGTGGTGATCGAAGACCTGGACAGATTTGACATCCAGGACATTTTTTTCAGGCTGCGCGAAATCAATTTCATCATTCGGCGATCGCCTCAAATCAAGCGTCCCGTTCATTTCATCTACGCCATCCGCGACGAAATGTTCACAGTCACCGACAAGACCAAGTTTTTTGACCTCATCATTCCAATTATCCCGGTGGTGAACTCGGAGAACTCGCGGGAGAAACTGGTAGAGCTGATGAGGGATCGCAAGGTCGCGAGCAGACCGCTCAGCGATGGGCTGAAGCCCAAGCTGATCGAGACTGTTTGCTATTACGTTGATGAAATGCGACTCATCAAAAATATCGTCAACGAGTACGACATCTATGCCAATCTGCTCACGCAGGATGGCCTAGTGCTCGATCCGAACAAGCTTTTCGCAATGGTCGCCCTGCGCAATCTTTACCCTGAAATCTACGCTGACCTGCTGAAGCGCAAGGGTGTAGTTCATACGATCATCGAAGGTTACGCCGCATGGGTAATCGGCGAAACCACCAAGATGGCGATGGCCGTCACTAACCTGCGAAAACGAAGAGCGGAGCGAGAGCTTGAGGTAGCCAGCGACGTGGCTCATCTGCGCGCCTGCGTCTGGTATGAATTCATGCGCAGGGGCGAGCTTAATTCTGCCAATAGCCTGTGGCTCCAGGATCAGTCGACACTCACTTTGGTTGAGTTCGTCACCGATGAAGGATTTGAAAAGGCTTGTCGCTCAGCGAACGTTTGGCCCCTGTTTGATTTGAACAGGTATGGCAGTCCTAAGGGGAGTGCGTTGCAGCCTATGGCTGTTCTCAAAGAGCTTTCGTACGAAACACGGGAAGCTCGCCTCGACATCTCCCTGGAAGAAATCGACACAGAGCTTGCACTGCTGCAAAAGCAAATCACGAAGCTGAAAACCATGCCTTTCAGGGAAGCTAGCGTCAGCGGATATGGGGAGATCTTCGCCGAACAGCTAAAAGACTGCAAGCTCATTACCTACCTGCTTCATCGCGGTTTCCTGGACACGGATTACAGCGACTACCTCGGCTATTTCTATGAGGGCTCACTCACCCAGTCTGACAAAAACCTGATCCTGGCTTTGGGTCGGGGCGAAACGCTTGATGTAGGTACCCCAATCACTAACCCAGAGCGCGTCGCCGGTAAACTCGACCTCGATTCCCTGGACAAAGGTAAAGGGATATTGACGCATCTGATCACGGAGCTGACCCGCCATCGCGTCGAGGACGCTGAGAACCGAAATGCTCAGCTTTCATTGATACTGAAAAGCGGTCATCAGCATATGGATCGTTTGGCGACAGCATTCGACCTAGCGTTTGTTGAGGAAGACCGTAGCGCCTTCGTCAAGGCGATGTACAGAATTGATCCGAACTTGATTCTTCAGCTGCTTACCTATGAAAAATCGCTCACTGCGCACGAGGATCTCGTGGTTGCGGTGCTGCATGCCTTGACGGCGGAAGAAGCCGAGCAGCTTCAAGGTCGTCGAGGTACGTTCCTGAAGATCATCAATGAGCTATCCGATGTGTCGAAGCTGGTGCCCCACCTAGAGGTCGGGCAGATGGGCTGGCAATGGCTCAAAGACAAACCGGCGCGCTTCTTCAATATCGGAGAGAAGACTTCTCCCAATGACCTTAAGCGCCTGATCGAATGGGGCTGCATCGAACCGTGCCTAGCTATGCTTCGTCTGCTGTGTCGAAAGCTCGATCCAAATCCAGATGATGAGCAAATCACCTACTATCGACTGAGAAAGCTCGACACACCACCCCTCGACACCATCATCGCGCATTCACCAAGGGGCTTTGTGGAAGCACTGCTCAGTCAAGAGGGCAAGCTGCACGAGAACTCAGAATCGCTACTTGCGCTACTGGAACTTTTGGACAGCGAAGAGGATGAAGAGCTACGGACAAGTGTGTTTGAACGGACTACGGGCACAGTGACAAGGATGGGGTTCATTGCGCCATCTCTATGGCTACCAGCGATGAAGTCTGACCGGCTAGAGCACCCTGGAGAAGCCGTGTGGACGTTCTTCAACAGCGTCATTCTTGCGCCTGCAGATTCACCTGAACACGTAGATCTGGATGACCCGTCGAGGTCGATATTCCATGATTACGTGGAATCAAATGCGTCGACTCTAGCCGGTCAGCTCTGGGGAAAGGCCGAAGCTGACTCTGAATTGCAAAGCTTCTTCATCAACAGTGGCCGGGTCGACAACACCACGTTGAGCACCCTTTTCGCACCTATCATCCTGACAACATCAGTAGTCGTCGGAACCTCCGCATCGATGCCATCAACCCGCTGGAAGCTCTTTGCAAACGAAGACTTTGTTCCTTACAGCCCGGAGATAGCGCAGCTTTTTGCGCAAAACTCGCCTTCTTTGGAACCAATGTACATTGTCAAGCGTTGGAAGGATGCCCGTGTCCACCTCAGCCTCGACGCGATGCCGGTGCATTTGGTGACCTGGCTCAGTCGCTATGAAGTAGGCTCCATCACCGAAACCTTCAAGATGTGGTCAGGCGTGAGCCTGGAAATGTTCAGCCAATGCGAGGACTCCGTAGCCGAACTAGCCAACACGTGCGCTCGGGCGAACAGGGAGCAAATGACTTTCCCCACCAGCTACTTGCCCGTCATTCTGCATTTTATTACCGATGACAGATTGACCGCCACGAACCGACTGGAAATGCTGATCCAGGCATTGCAAATGAACTGCCACTGGGGAGATGTTGTACCAGTGCTGCCGTTGATCGGACAGGAACATGGCGCGCTATTGCATAAACGACGCGTGAGCTTTTCCACGTCAGATGATGACCGTCGCCTTGCCGAAGCCCTGAAAAATCGCAATTTTGTGGGTGCGGTGAAACCTGAGGCCAAGCGGATCATCATTTATAGCCGGCGCAACCAGCTGGCCTAGGCCTCCAAGGCTCATGCACGCGCTGGCTTCATCAAACGCAGTGGCCGCATCGGAGGCGGCCACTGCTTAGTTGCTTATACTTAAACCGAACCCACGGTTCGTAGATACGAATCGTAGTCAAGCGCCATACTTCGATCAGAAGATAGAGATTGGGTAGTCAACGATGACCCTCACTTCATCATCATCCACGTAGCGATACCCGGTCGAGGAGCGGTGTGTGGCCTGGCGAACACGGAACGAGAGGTCTTTGGCGGGGCCTGATTGCACGACGTACCGTGCCTCGATATCCCGCTCCCAGTGCCGTACATCCGCGCCGTCAGGATACACATACCGACGGGTGTAGAAGGTGTTATGGCTATCGCGGTTTTCTACTTGATCGCCCCTGACGTAACGGGTCATAAACGACAAGCCTGGTACGCCGTAAGGTGCCATGTCCAAGTCATAGCGCAACTGGAACGACCTCTCGTTCGGCTCGGTGAACGTCGCAAACTGTACAGCGTTGCCCAGTGATACCGAACCGCCCATGGTAGTAAATGCAGCCCAGTCCATAGGTTCATCGCTATCGACTTTTTGGGCAGCAACCGTGAACGTATGGGCCGAATACTTATAGGCGACCGACAGAGACCAAGTCGTGTTATTAATCACGCTGGCTAATTGCCGCCCTGTATCCAAGGTTCTATAGATATTGCCATCAACCGTGACGGACTGGGCAGGATCAATCAGATAGCGATAGTTGACGTTACCGTAGTATTGACGCCATGTATCCTCGAGCTCGGATCCGTACAGTGACACTTTGAGATTGTCGCTGATTGAATACTTACCCCCAACATAGCTTACCGAATCAATCGCGATAGGGAGACCGTAATCCGTAGTGATTGGGTCGTCATTGTTAGTAGAAGCGACACCCCCTTGCCCATAGAAATGACCCGCATCAACGTGCAGCTTCTTTATGTCCCAACCAAACATCCACCCAGTCGCCGAGCTAGGAAAAAGACGAACAGTATTGACGGAGAATACCGGGACAGCTGGGAAAAGATTTCCGTACTGAAAGAGCGCTCCATCATAGCGAACCTTGACCGAAGCGCCGGCCTTGTTAAAGTTGTCCTGCGGCCTTCCATCCTCTTGGATGGGTATCAATCGTAAGCCCGTCCTTCCCCCACCGCTGTCGAGCTTTATGCCAAGGAAGCTGTATGCATCCACACCGAAGCCTACTGCGCCCGGGGTAAATCCAGAGGTAAAGTTTGCCATGAAGCCTTGAGCCCACTCTTCTGCGTAACCATTGCGATCACTAGCTGGCTTGAAAGCGTTCGTCCCAGTGCCACTACTCGCACCATTACGATAATCGCGATTGAAATAAAAATTTCGGGCCGTGACCGTCAACTTGCTGTCACCGATAAAATCGGAATTTTGTTCTGCTTCTGCCCTTCCCTCGAAAATGACAAAGGGAATGATTGCCAAGCACGCAACTCGGTTCGCAGCCATAGAATGCACCATCTATTATTTTTGTATTGAGATACGACGAAAAAGATATTCCCTAGCCCACCTGCTACTGCCTTACAGTTTCCTGATCAACCCCTCTTGAGCAACGCTGGCGACCATTTCGCCATGCGCGTTATATATACTTCCTCTCGACAGCCCCCTCCCTGAACCAGACCACGGGCTGTCCATGACATATAAAAGCCACTCATCTGCCCTAATGTCTTGATGTATCCAAAGTGCGTGATCCAGGCTTGCGACTTGAGTATCGTCTTGTAAATCCGAAACTCCATGGGGCAGGAGTGACGTTATGAGTAAGCCGATGTCAGAGGCGTACGCCAACATGGATCGATGCAGAGCGCGGTCTTCAGGTAAAGCCCCTGCTGCCTTGAACCAAAAGCGTTTTACTGGCTCTTGAGCTACTGGCTCGCTCGGATCGATCAAGTCCACGATACGAACTTCGATCGCCTGGGCGGCAGAGAAGCGTAATCTGACCTGTTGGGCCAAGAACTCATTCCCTTTCAGCAAATCAATCTCCAGTGGAAGCCCCTCTGGCCCAGGTACCTCTGGCATCGTCGCTTGGTAACTCAAACCCTGCTCAGCTATGTGGAATGATGCCGAAGCAGTGAAGATCGGTTTTCCATCCTGGCTCGCGGTGATTTGGCGCGTGCTGAAGCTCCTTCCATCATGCAGCGAGTCGATCTGATAAAGCACCGGCCTGGATGCTCTCCCTTTTCTGATGAAGTAGCCGTGGATGGAGTGCAGTATTTTCTCACTAGAGACCGTCAGGCTCGCCGCCGTTACAGCCTGCCCAAGCACTTGCCCACCGAAAAGCTGAGGTAGGTGAAGTTCCTGGCTAGCGCCACGAAAAATGCCTTGCTCGATGGTCTCGAGCGAGAAGATTTTTACGAGCTCAGCAAGTGCGGTCGACATAGAGTACCTATTGCTGATAGAAAAACGGATAATCGGTGTAGCCCTCGGCACCTCCACCGTAGTACGTCGATGAGTCAGGCTTCGTCAGGGGCAATCCCAAGCGAAATCGCTCAGGTAAATCAGGGTTGGAGATAAACGGACGTCCAAATGCCGCTGCGTCAGCCAGATTTTGATCAAGCAGCTCCTGAGCACTCTGCGCACCGTAATGGCCGCAGTAGATCAGAACACCAGGGAACTCTCGTCTCACTGCGTGGCGGAAATCATCCCCAAGCTTGACTTCACCCCCTCGCCAATCAGGTTCGTTGATATGCAGGTACGCCACTTCTCGACGAGACATTTGCTGAGCCAGGTACAGCGTCATCTCCTCCGAATCTGTGTCGGTAATGTCGAAGATGTCAGTAAGCGGTGAGAGACGGACACCGACCTTGTCGTATCCAACAGCGATACCGATCGCATCGACAACGTCCAGGACGATCCGGGCTCTGTTTTGAAGTGTGCCTCCGTACTGATCCTGCCGAACATTGGTGCCTGTAGCAGTGAACTGGTGCAACAGATAGCCGTTCGCCGCATGAACCTCGACCATGTCGCAACCCGCACGAATGGCACGAATTGCGGCTTGGCGATAATCGTTGACAATGGCATGTATTTCTTCGACGGAGAGCTCCCGCGGCGTACTTGCAGGTGTGGGCCCGGAGGTGCCGTCAGCGAACTCGACGAAGGCCTTGGTCGTATTGCCTCGGATAGCACTCGGTGCAACAGGTTGTGCCTGTCCTGGCTGCACCAGTTCGTGCGATACGCGACCTACATGCCAGAGCTGCATCGCCAAACGGCCACCCGCGGCATGTACCGCACGGGCAACACCACTCCATCCCTTCTCCTGTTCGTCGGTATAGATCCCCGACGTGTATACGTAGCCGACTGCAGTCGGCGAGATATTCGTGGCTTCTGAGATAACCAAGCCAGCGCTAGCGCGCTGACTGTAATAACGCTCTTGCAGCGGCCCAGGGATCGTATTCGGCGTGCGAGCCCGGGTGAGTGGCGCCATCAAAATACGATTTGGAAAAACGCATGAGCCGCATTTCAAGGGTGTGAAGATGTCCATTCGAGTTCTCCTCAGATGCCCTGGTAAACGGGCGTCCGTTTTTCCGTGAATGCAGCGATACCTTCCTTGAAGTCTTCACTAAGCAGTACTCGCCGAAATGCAGTGCGCTCAAGCTCGAGCGCGGCATCGAGACCGCAGTCTGCACCGCGGCGGACTACCTGCAACGAAGCTCGTACAGCCAGCGGGCCGTTTCGGACAATAAGTTCCGCAATTTCCATTGCGCGCGGCATCAATTGCTCGGGATCAACCAACTCGCTGACCAGCCCCTCCATCAGCGCACGGTCTGCCGATATCGGCTCGCCTGTCACAATCATGTGCGTCGCCAATGACACTGGCACGGCTCGGGCAAGGCGGGTTACCCCCCCCGCACCAGCTATCACCCCCCATTTCGGCTCAGGAAGCGCAAATCGAGCATGAGTTACAGCGATTCTGATGTCGCAAGCGAGAGCAATCTCGAGCCCACCTGCGTATGCAAGACCATTTATGGCAGCAATAATTGGCTTGGTGGTAGGCGGCTTGCGATTGATGCCGCAAAAATCACCATCGTCGACTTCGCGCTGGGCCCGCTCACGCAGATACGGGAGGAAAGTACCGATATCAGCGCCCGAGCAGAATGCTTTACCGCCGGCTCCTGTGATGACAACTACATGCACTTGGTCATCTGCGTTCACCTTTGCCCAGACCTGTTGAAACGCGAGATGCGACTCCAGATCAATAGCATTCATAGCCTGAGGTCGGTTGATCGTAACCAGGCCGACATGACCTACCTTTTCAAAAATGATGGACATGGTGAGCTCGCTCAAGTGGCTGGCTGGAAGCGCTGACGCAATTCGCGCTTGAGAATCTTGCCGTTATGGTTGAACGGCATCTCCTCGTAAGTGATGTACTCGATGCGCTTCGGTACCTGATAGCTAGCCAGCAGCTCCCTGGCATGAGTCACCAGAGACTCCTGATCCGGCTGCCTGTCTGCTTTCAAGACGATGATTGCCGTAACCTCTTCTCCCCATCGCTCGTTGCTCAGGCCTACTACCGCGACCTCTCGAACATCGGGGTGCTTGGCCAACACCGCTTCCACTTCTTGCGAATACACATTGAGCCCGCCTGTTTTGATCATGTCTTTGAGGCGGTCGTAGAAGTAGACGTAGCCATTGCTGTCCATGTGGGCCAGGTCGCCCGTATGCAGCCACCCATTAGCGTCGAGGACTTCAGCTGTGGCATCCGGACGATTGTGGTAACCCAGCATCACTGTCGGCCCACGCAATACGATCTCACCAATTTCGCCAGGTGCTGCCACTTGGCCGTTGGCGTCGTGGATCTCTACTTCGATGTTTATGAACGCCCTGCCAATCGAGTCAGGCGCTTTGTGGTAATCCTCTTCCTTGAGCACAGTAGCGATCGGGCCAGCCTCAGTAAGGCCATATTGATAAAAGATCTCTACCCCGGGGATGCATTCCTTCATTGCCTGACGATCAGCAGCGGTCAAGATGCCACTACCAACGTACCAGCGCTTGAAACTCGAAAGGTCGAGGGACTTGGATAGGGGGTGAAGGATGAATTCTCGTGTCAGCGAAGGCGGCATGAACGTGTTGGTAACACGCTCTTGCGCAATCACCCGCAGAACATCCTCGGTCGAATATTTTTCGAGAATGGTGGCAGTGGCCCCCAGGTAGAGATGTGGTAACAGCCAGCAGTTAAGCGCGGCCGAATGATGCAGAGGGGTCGCGATGAGCGTGTTGTCACTCTCGATCATCCGGGTATCGATGATCTCATCCATGCTGTTCCAATACAGATTTGCATGGCTCAACAAAACCCCTTTCGATCTGCCAGTCGTACCGCCGGTATAGAGAATGACAGCTGGGTCGTTCGGATCGATCGAGGGAGAGGCGAATTGATCGCCAGCAGCCTCCTGAGCAAAATCGGGCAACGCTTCCAAGGCCACAACTGGAATTGTGAGATTGGTCAGCAGCTGTGCGAATGTCTCCTGATGGTGGTGTGAGACAAAAAGCAGCTTCGCTTCACAGTCATCCAGCAAAGCGGCGAGTTGCTCGCCTGTCTCTCGGTAGTTCAAGGGCACGGCGACCGCGCCAGCCTTGACGATTCCGAAGAACGCCTCAATCCAGTTGCGACTGGCTGAGGCAATGAACGCCACCTTGTCGCCGTAGCCTATCCCGGCAGCGCCCAAAGCATTGGCGACCTGGTTCGCGCCATGCTCAAGCTCTGCGTATGTGGAACGTCCATATTTATCAACCAGAGCCACCTTATCCGGGTAACGCCGGGCATTGTGGGTGATGTGACCACCAAGCAGCATACGACTCGACATGAGATCTCCTTTTTAATTGTTATGACGCCGGCGTCTCCCGCACGCAGGGACTCCACAAATCTCTAGCGCCAAGAATACCTAACGCACGTTCGTTTTCAAGCCCAAAATTTGAAAACGTCGACGAACAGCCTTATCACGGGCTTTTGATGGGTATTTGCCTCATCCGCCAATGCAGATGCTTTGAACGGTTGTAAAAATCCTAAAAGCAGCTAAAAATAACGCTTGTTAGTTTCCACACAAAAACAATAGAGGCTTGCCAATGGATTCTCTCTCCTTCGATTTCGCAGACCAGGTCGTACTGATCACCGGCGCAGGCCGTGGCAACGGAGCAGTTCTGGCTCAAGGATTTGCGCAGGTAAAAGCCACCGTCCTGGTTGCGGATATTGACTATGAAACTGCGACCCACACTGCAGCCGCGATAAGGGAGGCAGGTGGTTCAGCCCACGGCTACGCGCTGGACGTCACGGACGAAGCAGCCTGCCGTAACTTAGCGGCGGAGATAGCGCAGCGTCATGGAGCTATCCATGTCCTCATCAACAACGCTGGCGTGCTCTTCCGGGCTCGCTTTGAAGAGCCTGAAGCACTCAAACACTGGAAACAAACCGTCGACGTCAACGTTACAGGTGTCATTAACGTGACTCATGCATTCCTGGCACACCTCAAAGAAACGAAAGGATCCATCCTGAACATCGCTTCAATTTGCTCCTACACACCCGGCGACACGCTGTCGATGTACAGCACATCGAAAGGAGCGGTGCTTCAACTGACCAGAGCAATGGCTGCCGAATTTGCAGACCACGGAATACGGGTCAACGGCCTTGCGCCGGGCTCATTCCCGACTGCAATGTCGGCAGCGACCTTGGCCAACCCTGATAAATTCCAGAACTATCTCAACCATACCCCCATGGGGAGAACCGGCAAGGCCGATGAGCTTGTCGGCCCGTCCGTATTCCTCTCCTCCCCGCTGGCAAGCTATATTACTGGCGCGGTGGTTCCTGTGGATGGCGGCTATCTCACACGTTGAGCCGCTACCCTTTTTTGAAAGAGACCCTTAGATGCGACCTGTAGGTGCGAAACGAGAAGTCACCGAATTAGCCATTCATACTGCTGGCGTGGATCTGATTGCCACGTATGGCTACGAAGCGATGACGCTTAGGACGCTTGCAGAGAAGGTTGGCATCAAAGCCGCCTCTCTCTACAACTATTTCAGCAACAAGCAGGAATTTCTGGCCACCGTTCTCAAAGCCGTGATGCGCGACTTGCTGATGGAGTTCACCGAAAAGGTGGATTTTCAAACCACCACCTACAAGCGCTTCGAAGCCATGATCGGGGTGCACATTCACTTCCATACGGAGCGTCGGAAGGAGGTCTTCATTGGCAACATGGAGCTTCGCAGCCTTGATGAAGACAACTACCGAATGGTTACTCGGTTACGCTCGGAATATGAGCGCCGTGTTCGTCAAATCATTGAGGACGGTGTGAAGGAAGGAATTTTCAACGTTTCTGACTGTAATCTGACGACCAAAGCGCTGATTTCCATGCTGACGGGAATTTGCACGTGGTATCAGCCTCAAGGGCGTCTCGGCCTGGAAGAGCTGGAGAAGCAGCACGTCGAGCTTGCCCTGAGGATGGTCGGTTTCTCACTGACGTAAATGCCCCCCCCCACCTGTTCAAGTGGGGGGGGGTAAGCGGTTAATCAAGCATTCCGATATCGGCTCAAGCTACCACCGTGCATGACCTTGCCAGGCAATTGGCGACCAAAAATATCTTCTGCCAGATGCGCCACCTTGATCAGCGCGTCGAGATCCACACCAGTTTCGATGCCCATTTCTTCACACATAAACACCAGGTCTTCGGTGCAAATGTTACCTGCTGCACCACGATGCCCTGCGAAGGGGCAACCACCCAATCCCGCGCACGAGCTGTCATATTTGGCGACACCCATTTTGAGGGCAGCATAGACGTTCGCCAGCCCTGTGCCGCGCGTATCGTGCAAATGAAGCCCCAGAGCGAGATCGGGCCACCGCTCTCGAACAGCTCCGATAGTTCGCTCCATCATCAGGGGGTTGGCCCACCCAACAGTGTCGGCCAGATATACGCCCTTCAACTGGACATCTGCCTCGGCAGCCAGGTTAAGCACCTCATCAACCATCCGCACAACCTGTGGAATGGGCATATAGCCCTCGTAGTTGCAGCCGAAAGCGGTCATGACGTACCCCCACTCGACAGGAACGTCATGCTCTGTGTATGACCTCAGCCAGGCACGCTGCTCATCAAGGGTTTCCGAAATATTCTTGTTGGTGTTGTTGACGGAAAACGCTTCAGATGCAGTTACCCGGATCGCTCCGATGATGTCCAGCTGTGACTTGTAGGCACGCTCAAGCCCCTGTTGATTGAGCCATAAGCCGGTATAGCGCACACCCGTTTTTTTGTGAATACCGGCTGCGAGCTCGTCCGCATCCGCCATCCCCGGGACACGCTTCGGGTTAACAAAGGAAACACAGTCGATCTGCTTCAAGCCTGTCTCTGCCAAGGCCTCGATCAGCTCTACCTTACGTTGCAACGGAATGGGGGTTGGCTCAATCTGGAAGCCTTCACGCGGCCCTTCTTCGTTGATCCAAATTTGTTTGGGCAGGTCGCTCATTTTATTACTCCAAATTTTGGCCAGCGTGTTCGCCTTCAAGGAATTTGTTCGGGCGAAGGAAGAATGAGAGAACAAGCGCACCATTCGGTGAGCGTGCAAGGTGGCGGTTACCCCGAGGCCTCCAAACAAAATCGCCCGCCACCACTTCTCCTTCATCATCCACAATGCTGCCTTCCAGCACGTAGGTCTGCTCTACCTCAACATGCTCATGCAGAGGCAGACGCGTGCCCGGCGCCCATCGAAAAAGTGCGGTCAGTAATCCACTCTCTTTGTCCTGAAGCAGAATTTTCATATCGATGCCAGGCGTAGGGGTCGGCTTCCATGGAAGGGACTCCACATCGATGTAGCGTGATGCCAACTCAGCAAGGCCTTCGATCCCGGGTACGTTAGGCGTAGTAACAGCCATGGCTTTCTCCTTAAACCGACTGAGCAGCGGCAACCGCGAAAAGACTATCGCTGTGCTCATCAATGAAACGTGTGTGGACTTTGGCTTCGAGGTAGGCAGGCTCTGCGAGTACGCGAAGCAGGAACTGACGATTGGATTTGAGCCCTGATATCCTTAGCCCTGAGAGGGCTTTCTCCAAGCGAGAGACCGCTTCAGCTCGATCTCTGCCATGAGCGATGATTTTCATGATCATCGGATCGTAGAACGGCGTGATGCGATCGCCGGCGACAAATCCGCTGTCAATCCGAACGCCTTCTACCTCGGGCACGACCAGTTCCTCAATGAGGCCAGGTGCCGGCAGGAATTTCTTCTCGGGCGACTCGGCATACAGCCGCGCCTCAATGGCATGACCACGTCGCTGAATCGACTGCTGCGTCAACTTTGAAGCAACATCCTCTCCTAGGGCGTGGCGAATTTGGGCTTCAACCAAATCAATGCCGGTGACGGCCTCAGTGACTGGATGCTCGACCTGGATACGGGTATTCATCTCCAGAAAGAAGTACGACTTTGTCTTGTCGTCATAGAGAAATTCGACGGTACCAGCACCATCGTAACGGCAGAGCTTAGCTAGGTTCACTGCGGCATCCGCCATGTGAGCCAACACCTCCTGCGGCACGTTAGGTGCGGGCGATTCCTCGAGCACCTTTTGGTAGCGGCGCTGGATGGAACAATCTCGCTCGAACAGGTGCACTGCTTCACCATTGCCGAAACCGAAGACTTGTACCTCGATATGACGTGCGCTTTCGATCAGCTTTTCCAGGAAAACTGTACCGTCCCCGAATGCGCGCTCGGCCATCCGCTGAGTCGCGGCGACCGCCTCCACCAGGTCGGCTGGTGAGTGGACAGGCTTCAGACCAATACCTCCGCCCCCTGCAGATGCCTTCACAAGAAGCGGGTACCCCACAACCCTTGCCGCGTTGATCAAAGCCTCTGGATCCTCGGCCGTCACGTTCTCCGCAGCGGGTTGAACCGGCACCCCCGCTTTGATCGCAAGGTGTCGCGAACGCTGCTTGTCGCCCATCGCCTTAATGACTTCAGCAGTTGGGCCAATGAAGGTGATCCCGGCTGCGGCGCAGGCCTCAGAAAAAACTGTGTTCTCAGAGAGAAAGCCATAGCCTGGATGTACCAGAGTTACGCCGTTTTCCTTGGCCACACGAAGCACTTTTTCGGCATTAAGGTAACTATCAGCGGCCTTAGACGGCCCAATTAGGAATGCCTCATCTGCTGCTTTGACGTGCTGCGACTCCGCATCTGCCTCGGAATACACAGCCACGGTTGGAATCCCGAGAGCTTTGGCGGAGCGAATCACCCGGCATGCGATCTCGCCGCGATTCGCGATCAGTAGTTTTTGTTCTGTCACGATCTTCTCCTAGAAACTAACAGTTGTAAGTCACCCGCCTCGCTGCGCCTAATCCCTGGAAAGCTCAACAAACCCAGCATCAATAGCTGTTACGGCGCTGGACTGGAAAATTCGCAACCAGGCTTGTGCTGGATTGGAAGCCTAGCTATATTCTCGGAAACTAACAACGGTTAGTAAAACAAAAAAGGAGATTCCCCTTGAGCACAACCAAGCTCTTAGTCGAGCGCCAGGGCCCGCGTGCAACCATCGTCTTTAGTAACCCGCCTAAGCGAAACGCAATCGCTACCGCGACTGCGAGCGCACTAGTTGAAGCATTGCTGATGCTGGATGGAGAGCAGGACGTCCGGGCGATCGTGATCACTGGCGAAGGTGACTGCTTCTCTTCCGGAGGTGATCTGGATGAGTTTCTTTCGACTGTTGACGCAGGTGGAACTCAGCTTTGGGAAACGGGTGATGCATGGCAGCGCCTGTTCAGCGTCATTCCCACCCTTACCAAACCTGTCATTGCACGAGTCGTAGGCTCGGCAATGGCCGGCGCTTGCGGTCTGGTCGCCGCAAGCGACTTCGCATACTGCACCGATTCTTCCAAATTCGGATCACCGGAAATCAAAATCGGCCTCTTCCCTCTCTTCATCCTGCCAGCACTGGTAAATCGCTTGGGTGAGCGGCACGCCCTGGATCTTGCATTGACTGGACGAACCATCGACTCGCAAGAGGCCTACCGCATGGGCCTGGTCAACCGGGTCGTCTCGACTGATGAGATCGACGACGTGGTTGACCAGATGGTTGCTAGTTTCTCGGCCCTGGAACCGGCCACGGTTCGCCGAGGCAAGCACGCATTCAACAAAATCTCGTCCGTCAACCTGACAGAAGGCTTGGAGCTGGCACGGGGCATGCGCCCCGCCTTCATGTGCTCCGAAGAACTGCGTCGCGGTATTGAGAAATTTTTTGCCAAAAAAGAGGTGAAGGCATGAGCGGTTACGAGAACGTGAAAGAACTACAACGTCGTGTTGAGATTGCGCGCGCTGGGGGTTCTGACAAGGCAAAAGAAAAACACCAAGCTCAGGGCAAGATCCTGGTTCGCGATCGCCTCAACATGCTCTTCGACAATGGCGAATACCTTGAGGACGGCCTACTGGTTGGCGCCTCCCGCGGCATGCCAGGTGACGCTGTGGTCACTGCGATCGGCAAGATCAATGGCCAGGAAGTCGCGGTCATTGCAAACGACATGACTGTCAAAGCCGGCACCTGGGGTTATCACACCTTCCGCAAAATCGTGCGCATGCAAGAAATTGCCGTCGACGCCAAAATGCCCATCATCTACCTGGTGGACAGCGCCGGCGCACGGATCGACAGCCAGTTCGATTGCTATCTCGGACGTATCGCCTGGGGGAATATTTTCTATACCCAGGTGCAGGTATCGGGCGTAGTACCGCAGGTCTGCGTGATGTTTGGCCCTTCGCCGGCGGGTTCGGCCTATGTGCCAGCACTCTGCGATGTAGTAATCATGGTTGATAAGCAGGCTACTGCTTACCTGGGATCCCCACGACTCGCTGAAGCAGCCATTGGCGAGAAGGTGACCGAAGAACAAATGGGCGGTGCGCGCATGCACTGTGCCGTTAGTGGCCTGGGCGATTACCTCGCGCAGAATGAAGAGGAAGCGCTTAAGGCCGCTGCCGATTACCTACGTTATTTCCCAAGCCACAATAGCCAGCTGCCTTCACTGCGCGAGGCTAAACTACCTGCCTCTAAACGATCCATCACCGAGATCGTACCTGTCGATCAAAACCGCCCCTTCGATGTGAGAGAGCTTGTCGAATCCCTGGTCGACGAAGGCTCGATTTTTGAAATCAAAGCGCTTTTCGCCAAGGAGATGTTCACAGCATTCGCCTATTTGGGCGGTCGCCCTGTCGGCATAGTAGCGAACAACTCAAAAAACAAAGGCGGCGTATTGTTCAACGATAGCGCAGACAAAGCCACACGGTTCATTTGGGCCTGCAATGCGTTCAACGTGCCTTTACTCTTCCTTCAGGACATCAGCGGCTACATGATCGGCAGCGCTGTCGAAAAGGCCGGCATCATCCGCCACGGTGCCAAGCTGCTTCATGCCGTATGCGAGGCGAAAGTGCCGCGGATCTCGGTCATGATTCGCAAGGGCTACGGCGGCGGCTATCTCGGCATGTCTGGCGCCCCCACAATGCCAGATGCACAGCTTGCCCTACCTGGTGCGATGCCAGCACTCATGGGCCCAGAAGCGGCCATCAACGCTATCCACTTCAACGAAATCCAGGCACTGGAAGGCGAAGCTCGGGCAGCGTTTATCGATGAAAAGCAAAAGGTTTACGCTAAAGACATCAACGCCTATGACCCCGCTGACCAGTTCTCCTTCGAAGCCGTCGTTGAACCTGATCACTTGCGCGATGAGCTGATTCAACGCTTCACCCTCTATAGCCGCCGGGAGATTCCACGAATCGATCGTCGTAACGGCATCTATCCAGTTTAACTACATATAAAAAGGATTTAGCTGATGAGCGCAATCAAAGCTCCCATGGCAGGTAACATCTGGAAGATCAACGTGCAAGTAGGGCAAGAGGTCAACTTCGGGGATGAGGTCATCATCATGGAGTCGATGAAAATGGAGATTCCTGTCGAAGCAGATGATTCCGGCATCGTTAAGGAAATCAAGGTAGCCGAAAACGACACCGTCGATGACGGGCACATCCTGATCGTGCTCGGCTAACTGCGAGAATACTGCCCATGAAAATTGCATCGTTCGTACACGACGGGCGTCGTTCGTATGGCGTCGTCCAGGAAAGCACCATTCTGGACGCAGGCGCCGTCTTAGGCCAGCAGTTTCCTGATCTACGCTCTTTGCTTGATTCCAGTGAGGGGTTGGTAAGACTCACTGATCTGCAGCACGCACCATTGCTGGCCATACAGGATGTTCAATGGCTGCCGGTCATCCCGAATCCAGATAAAGTATTGTGCGTAGGATTGAACTACCTCAAACATATTGTGGAGACAGGAAGAGAAGTACCGAAACACCCTACCCTCTTTACCCGGTTTGCCAGCGCTCAAGTAGGACATGAGCAGCCAATGATCATGCCCAAAGCTTCCACCTCTTTTGATTTTGAGGGCGAACTGGCGATCGTCATCGGAAAGGCTGGTCGCCATATCGCCAAGGGTGACGCGCTGGAGCATGTTGCTGGCTACAGCTTGTTCAATGACGGCTCCATTCGTGACTGGCAACGCCACACGTTGCAATTTACTGCAGGTAAGAATTTTGTCGGCAGTGGCAGCTTCGGGCCATGGTTGGTAACCAAAGACGAGATCCCCAACGTGGATCATTTAGTACTGGAAACTCGATTGAACGGCGAGGTGGTTCAACGGGAAGGTCTCGATGATCTGCTGTTCAAGATTCCTGATTTGATCGAGTACATCTCGACCTTCACCGAACTGCTGCCTGGCGACGTCATCGCTACTGGCACCCCCGGCGGCGTTGGCGCCTTCCGGGAACCTCCTCTCTGGATGAAAGCTGGTGATCTGGTTGAAGTAGAGGTCAGCGCCATAGGCGTGCTACGGAACCGAATCGCCGCCGAGCAGTAGTTCACCAGTTCAGCGTGGGGCCAACAGGCCCCCCTTTGCAGTCCAAGACAATAACAATACGGGACACTGAAATGGAACCCACCACTGATAGCTCTCAGTGGGTGCATGCGGACGCGCGCACTCCCTCATCTCCAAAAGCTTTATTCCGCAAAATCACTTGGCGTGTCATGCCACTAGTGTTCATCGCCTATGTGTTTGCATTTTTGGACAGGGTGAACATTGGCTACGCTAAGTTACAAATGGCACCAGAGCTTGGGCTCTCTGATAGCCAATATGGCCTTGCGGCTGGAATATTTTTCATTGGCTATGCCCTTTTTGAGATTCCTAGCAATATCCTGCTCGACAAGGTCGGCGCACGAAAAACGATGACTCGAATAATGATATTGTGGGGGATCACGTCCGCCATGACCATGTTCGTTACGACATCCCAACAGCTGTATGTACTGCGCTTTTTCCTAGGCGTTTTTGAGGCAGGATTCTTTCCTGGAGTAATTCTGTACCTCAGCTACTGGTATCCAAGCTACATGAGGGGGCGAGCTACAGCGACGATCATGATCGCCACGCTGGTAGCACCGATTTTGGGAGGCCCGGTGTCAGCGCTGATTATGGAGCACTTTCATGGCGTCGGCGGCTGGTCAGGATGGCAGTGGTTGTTCCTTCTCGAAGCTCTGCCGATCATCATCATTGGTGTCGTTTGCTTCTTCGTACTGTGCGATAGACCTTCCCAAGCGCGCTGGTTATCAAAGGATGAGCAGGCCCTCCATTACCAGGTCATGCAGCAGGATATGAAAGGCCTAGAGGTCAGCTCTGGTTCTCACCAAGACAAGGATGCGCTTCTCGCAGCCTTCCTTGATCCAAAGGTCTACGTGCTCGCATTCCTCTATTTCAGCAGTGCTCTAGGTACCTACACATTCAATTTTTGGCTACCCACCACCATTCAAAAAATGGGCGTAACTGATTTAACCCACATTGCACTGTATGCCATGTTTCCCTTTTCTTGCGCCGCACTCGGAATGTTTCTGGTTGGCCGAAGCTCCGATCTGCGTCGAGAGCGACGCTGGCATTACACCTTTAGCATCCTTTTCGGTGCATTGATGCTGACGCTATCAACCCTCTGGGACGACTCTTTAGTGCTGACTTTGTTGATCTTGGGCGCCGCCGCCTTTGGGTTCAGTGGGGCGATCATTGTCTGCTGGGCAATCCCATCCACGTATCTCAAAGGCAAAGCTGCACCGGCCGGCATTGCGTTGGTAAGCAGCCTCGGAGTCACGTGTGGCTTCGTGGGGCCGGCCCTCATCGGGTTCGTCAGGGATATATCGGGGAAAGACCATGCAGGGCTGTACGTGATCAGTCTGATCATGGTGGTTGCTGCATTCGCAATGGTATTCCTCACGCCGAAGCGGGCAATCCATGTGGGTAGTTCAGAAAGCTGAGCTTACCGCCATTAAAAAAAACGGCACGCATTGCGTGCCATTTTTTATCTCCTACATCGCGGCTGATTTGTTGTTCAGCCATACACATGCCCTATCTAGCAGTCTATGGCGTCCACCCTTGGTTGCGCTCGATACGCTGGATAGTCGATGTAACCTTTTGAACCGCCACCGTAGAAGGTTTCTCGATCAGCTGGGGTGAGTGGCCAGCCATGTTGGAGGCGAGCGACCAGGTCAGGGTTGCTAATGAACGAATGCCCAAACCCTGCTAGGTCAATAAGTCCCTCCGAAAGAAGTTCTTCAGCTCGAGCTCGTGTCAGCCCGCCCGCCAGGATCAGCGGAATACCTTTTAACTCAGCCTTGATTTTCTTGAGCAAAGCGAACAAGCCCCCGCCTACTGAACCTTGGACACCGCGGTCAATCCGCTCAAAGCTATCTTGATTCATTACATGCACGTAGGCGAGCTTGCGCTTTGCAATCTCACGTGATAGCGCGAGGTAGGTTTCTTCAATCTGATCGTAGAGTGGCATGTCGAAGAGTTGGCCGTAAGGCGAAATTCGTATGCCTACCTTATGAGCGCCGATTTTTGCGACCACGGCGTCGATCACCTCAAGAGTGAAGCGCAGCCTATTCGCTAATAGATCCCCCGAATATTTATCGGTGCGATCGTTCACCTTAGGATTCAAAAACTGCTCGTGGAGGTATCCGTTCGCGCCATGGATTTCGACACCATCGAAGCCTGCCTCAACCGCATTCACCGCAGCTTGCGCGAAGTCATCAACAATACGCTCAACCTCGGCGGTCTTGAGTTGACGAGGTGCAGGAGGCTCGACACGATCGGGTTCTCCTTGCTCGTTAAATCCGTAGGCCGTCGCTCCCTCTGCTTTCCTAGAGCTTGGACTCACGGGTAGCTTGCCGTTCTCTTGAATTGAGGGATGCGATATACGCCCCACATGCCACAACTGGGCAAAGATATGGCCGCCTACCGCATGAACTGAATCAGTGACCAGCTTCCATCCTGCGATCTGTTGGGCGGTATGGATAGCAGGGTTGAAAAGGTAGCCTTGCCCCTCCCTCGAGATGCACGTGCCCTCGCTCACAATCAGACCTGCAGTTGCACGCTGGGTGTAATAAAGCGCAGTCAGTTCATCTGCGGCATCGTTGGTAGCTCTCGAGCGGGTCATAGGCGCCATCACAATTCGATTTCGAAGGGTCAGGCCAGCCAGGTCATATGGATTGAATAATTTGGTCATTTGGTAACGTTCCTGTAGGTCGCAGGCGAGAGGAGTTGGCACCATCGTAGGCAGGCACAATTGATGCAACAACAGCTACAGTTAACAAAATTCAATTGCTAAAATAGCAATTTATATCTCCCCCTAAAGAACACAGGGAATTCATGCAGATCAAAGCCCTACGCTATTTTCTCATGGTGGCAACGACGGGAAGCTTCCTCGCTACGGCTAGGCATTTCGAGGTGCCAGCGTCATCAGTCTCCAGGTTCATCGCAGCCTTAGAAAAAGACCTTGGTCGCCAGTTGTTCTACCGCAGCACGCGGGCGGTGAAACTCACTGAGGATGGGGAGCGGTTCTACCTGCAGGTGCAGGAAGCCATTGGTATGCTCGATGCTGCAGCGGAAGACCTGGCGCAGGCAGACGAAGGATTGAAGGGACTCATCAGGATCAATGCGCCTGTCGCACTGGGTCGGCTTCACGTGGCCCCTCTTCTAGCCCTCCTGCAAGAGGAATACCCTGAGATCGTATTGGAGCTTACTCTCACAGACGCTCTCATTGATCCAGTCCAGGAAGGAGCTGACATCACCATCCGGGTTGGCCATGTCATCGATTCAGGTTTGATCGGGCGCACTATCAGTGGTCAACGCTACGTGCTTGCCGCCAGTCCCGCCTACCTCGAAAAACACGGCGAGCCCAATTCTCCCGATGATCTAAGTGATCACGCATGCCTGCTCTATAAGGGTGAACAGGGCGCACAACGCTGGTATTCCAAACGCCCTCTCGAGGAGACGTTTAAAATGTTGGAGGTGAGCGGCCCGCTAAGAAGCAATAACGCCGAGGTATTGGTTGCTGCCGCCATGGCAGGTCAGGGCCTCGTTCTATTTCCAAGCTGGTTATTCGATCCGTTGAGCTTCCGAGAGGGTCGTCTTATTGAGCTCCTCACCGAATGGGAGGTTTCTGCTTCTGCCGAACAAATGCAGGTACAAATCCTTTCCCCAGAGAATAGACTTCGCTCAAGGAAAGTACGTGAGGTATCTAACTTTATCATCGAGAAAATCGGCTCTCCGCCATATTGGGAGAGCCTTTAATTTGTGCTAAGTGGCCCGAGCGCGACTAGACGGCCTTTTTGCTTTGACTCCACGAAAGCATCGTTTTTCTGGTAGGTCGCCTAACTCGGCACCAATGCCCGAACCCTCAAAAGATCGATATTGGATAGTCGATGATCACGCGAACTTCGTTGTTATCCGCATATCGATACCCTGCCGTTCCTCGGTGGGTAGCCTGCCTCACGCGAACGGAAAGCGCCTTGGCTGGGCCAGATTGTACGACGTACCTTGCTTCAATATCTCGCTCCCAATGGCGCACGTCGTCACCTTCGGGATAGACGTACCGACGCGTATAAAAAGTATTGTCGCTGTTCCGGTTGCTGACATTATCCCCTCTTGCATACCGCGTCATGAACGAGAGACCTGGTATTCCAAACGGTGCCATATCGATGTCATAACGAATCTGAAAAGAGCGCTCATTAGGTTCAGTGAATGTCGAGTACTGGATTGCATTTGCAAGCGAAACTACGCCCGGGGATGTTCCAAATCCCAGCCAGTCCATGGGCTCATCGCTCTGAACCTTTTGATACGCGACCATAACTGTATGAGCGTTGAACCGATACGCAAGGGATAACGAGTAGGTTGTGTTATCAATAACGCCAGCTAGTTTACGACCAGTATCAACCGTACGGTATAAGTTGGCGTCAACCGTAACGGACTGAGCAGGATCGATCGCATGGATGTAATTGCCATTGAGGTAGTACTGCTTCCAAGTATCCTCCGCTTCAGAAGCATATACAGACGCTTTCAACGCACTTCCAAAATTATACTTTGCGCCTACGTAGCTGACGGACTTGATTGCGATTGGCAAACCATAGTCCGTCGTAAAATCATCATCATTGTTCGATGAGTCGACACCACCCTGCCCATCAAAGTGAGCCGCGTCGAGATGCAGTTTATCTATATCCCATCCCAGCATTGTTCCTGTAGCCGAGCTAGGGAAAAGCCTGACTGTATTAACCGACAATACTGGAACGTTTGGAAAGAGGTTTCCGTATTGAAGCAGCCCACCACCATAACGCAACTTTAACGCTGCCCCTGATTTACTGAAGTGGTCGCGGGGTTCGCCATCACTGGCTAACTGTGTCAGCCGTACTCCTGCTCTGCCGCCTCCACTGTCTAATTTCAAGCCCAGAAAGCTGTATGCATCAAAACCTAAGCCGACGGCACCAGGTGTAAAACCTGACGAGAAATTGGCCATAAATCCCTGCGCCCACTCTTCGGCGTAACCGTTCCGCTCCCCAGATCCTTTGAAGGCATTGGTACCACCGCCATTGCTCATCCCGTGTCGGAAATCCCGATTGAAGTAGAAGTTTCGGGATGTGATAGACAGCTTACTATCCCCAAAAAAATCAGGAGAAGATTTTTCGTCAGCCTGGACTTCGGAAAAGCAGACAGAAAGCAGTACAAAACAGGTTGCTTTATTTAAAGCCATCTTATTCATCCATCTATTGTTTTTGTAGTTTGGAGGGCAAAGCAGCACATATGTGGCAACTGTGAAAACTTAGATCAATTTATTCGCATTGGCCGTGCTCACCGGATTTACCGGCGCCTGAAAACTCTAAAGCTTATTATTTCGATGACCCTGAGCGGCTCAGCCTATAAAGCTGATGGCGGGCTCAGTGAACTTGAACTTAATTAAGTAATACTCACGCTGCTCGCTTCCATTTTTTCGGCCCAAGGTATAAGAGTGCCTGCAGCACCGTAGGAACTGCAGGACGATCTTGTGCCGAGTCGAGTAACGTCGACTTAAGGATACTTTGGCCGGCTATTTTGGACTTCACGCGGTTGTACGGTATCGGACACTGCCTCCGCCTTCTCAGGTGACACTGAACTCGGACTGGCGATGTTCATAGCAAAGATGCCCGAAAGCACCGCAGGAACAGCCGCAAGCAGCATTACACCTACGAAGGGGATGTGCATGGCTATTAGCATTGCTCCAACGAGGGGGCCCGCGATTGCGCCCAGCCTCCCTACACCCAGCGCCCAGCCCACACCAGTTGCGCGAATATGGGGCGGGTAGAAGTTGCTGATGACCCCGTTCAATGTGAGCGAGCCTCCAATCAGACAGAAGCCGGCCACCATAACGGCAATGACGGTGAGGGTGGGGTTCCCATGCTCGAAGCCAACCAAAGCAGTAGCGATGCCGCAGATCACCATAACTTTACCTACCAACCAAACCTTGCTTCTCACCTTATCTGCCAGGTATGAGAGCGAGACCGCTCCAAGCGTACCTGATGCCAGGAAAGCAGAAGTGGTAAGGCTTGCAGCGCTGGACGAGAAACCAGTATCTCGCAAAAGTGTAGGGAGCCAACTTACTGTGAAATACAAAACGGTGAAGCTGGCAATGCATGAGCCCCAGATGAAAATCGTAGGTTTCAGATAGCCATAGCGGAACAAGTCAACGATAGTAACCTTCTGAGGCTTCCCGTCCGACACAGGGGCTGGCGGCGTCCACTGCGGCAAGAATTTGTCGAGCATAACCCCCAGCGCAGCGCGCAAATGTGTTGCCCTGAACAGCCTCGAAAGAGACTCTGGTAGCCAGAGGTAGAGGAAAGGCATCAACAGCAGAGGCGCCACACCACCGACTATGAAAATGCTATGCCAGCCGTACGTTTGCATGATGCTCGCAGCGATAAAACCGCCAACTGCTCCACCGAATGCAAAGCCTGCAGCAGCCATTGTCACGAAAAACGTCTTCATCCTTGGCGGCGAATAATCTGCCATTAAAGCCATAGCGCTTGGCATCGCGCCACCCATCCCGATCCCGCAGAGAAAGCGTATGGCTGCGAGGGTATAGATATCGTCTGCCCACGCAGACAAAAGCGTCAGCCCAGAAAACAGCAATACACAGGTCAGGAGTGTTTTTCTGATACCGAAGCGATCAGCCAAAGGGGTCAACAGCAGAGAGCCAACGGTCAGCCCAAGCAGGTTACAGGTAAAAACAATACCGAAGGCCGCTTTCGGCGTTTCCCATACTTGCGCAAGAGTGGGGACAACAAAGCCCAATAGCTGAGCATCGTATCCATCACAGATAAGTAATAGAACCAAGAGTACAAGTGTTTGGATCTGATGCCGCGATAGCGGCCGTTGATCCAGTGCAGCACGAAAGGCGTCAATTTGGTTATTCATCATGGCATTCCGATTATTTTTGTGAGGCCACGTAAGAATTTGTCGTCACTTCTACGACGGTCGGGTGTTGGCCTGCCCCTCAGGGCAGGGAAACTGAAATACAGGGTGCATGGCCGCCGGATGGTGGCGACCAGCATTTTGGAAACGCAGCACTGCTGGGATCTGAGCGCCTGGCACACACCATCCAGGCAGGTCTCATCACCTAGGCCCCTCCAATAGGCCCGCCTAATGCCTCTACCGCTCCAAATCCGCCGCAGAACCTGCCTTGGATCAATGAATTGAGCGACGCGTCCTCATCCTGCCGATCATAGACCGATTTCCCTATACACACCCTGAGAAGGCGTTTACTACTACGGGTCGCGTATGCACAGCTGGAGAGCTTTCCAGCACCAGGAGCCACAAATGAGAGCAGCGAAGCTGCTCCCATTGCTAAAGCATGACGCCAAACAACTTCTTGATACTGATCAGAAAAGCGAGTGGGCGTATGCACGGTGGGCACGTAGTTAGTCGCCCTGCAGTTCTGCCCAGATTTCTTTGTCCAGCTTATCTGTCCAAATAACTGGCCAGTCAATTTTCGAGCACTCGTCCCATACCCTTTTGACGTCGAATGGCAGGCAATGCTCAAAGATCGGCCAGTGACCATATTCAGCATTAAGCTTATTATGGGTGGCTTCGAAAGCCTCCTTCAAAGAGCCACCGCGCTTATGCACCTTTTCCACTTCTTCAATCATGCTTAGAATAAAGTGGCGCGTTTGCTCAATAGCTGCGTCGGTGTTAGCAACAGTCTTTGCTACTGGCCCACGCCCGCCGAGGAGGAATTCAGCCCGGTAGGCTTTAACCGCATCCAACGTTTTTCCTGACCAGTCGTAGTGGAAAGCATCACCCGTATACAAAGCGGCCTCGGCTTCAACCAAATCCCCTGCGAAGAGTGTCTTGCTCTTCTCATGCCACACCACCAAATCACCAGCGGTGTGCCCACGGCCAACAAATTTGACTTCAAGTTTGCCGCGATCGCCACCCAGATCAATTGTGTAATCGTCGGTGATTTTAGTTGGTCGAGTAAGCCCAGGAATACCTTCAGGTTGCTTGAACAGTCGCGGCATGCGGCCAAATTCACTGTCCCAGTCCTGCTGGCCACGCTCTTCAATCAGCTTCGCAGTATTGGTACTAGCCAGGATATGTTCTGCATTAAAAGCGCTAGCGCCCAAAACCCGGACGGCATGATAATGGCTCAGAATCAAGTATTTGACCGGCTTGTCGGTGTGCTTACGCAGTTCGCTCAGCCAGATATTAGCTGAGGCGGGAGTTGCGCGAGCATCAAAGCAGACAACAAAGTCCTCACCTTCGAAAGCACCGACGTTTGGATCCCCTTCGGCGGTATAGGCGTACACACCATCTGCAAGGACTTCAAGGGTTTCGATTTTTTCAGCAGTGTCATTTGACGAAGCAAAGGCTTTGGCCATGGATCTTCTCCTTAGAATAATTAAGAACACACCTGTTTTTAGGGGCCCTCGGCGCCACGTACTATGACGAGGGAGCGGGCCCGGTTTAGTGTCCTGAATCCATACTAAAGAGCTAATCTGGTGAGATATATAGGGTCACCATCGCAAGAGTGTTGACTGCCAGTCGTCAATGGGCAGCGCTGCACAATCTCTTCCTTAGCCCACGCCTACGGCCTAGAGACGATGCGATCTAGATGGCGCTTAGCCGTGATAATGGACGCGGGCAGTTCCTCCACACAATCGATCGTGGTTCAGCTTGACGACAAGCCAATGCATCCCTGATTTTTCTCGACTGGGCCAGACGTTCGACGGGGAATAGTGAGTCGTCCCCTCCCCAGTCGAACATAGCGGCTCCCGGCCCCATGTGGATGGCTCCCGCCTAGCTAATCCCTCACCTCCCAAGGTTGTTCGGGCAAGAATCGTTCAGCCAGGAGGTCGACTACATGCCGAACCTTTGGCGACAGCAGTTGGTTACGTTGCCAGACCGCATGGATTGGAAAACCCACGGTTCTTACTTCCGGCAACACCACTGAGAGCCTGCCGGCAGCGAGATGCTCGTTCACCAGCCAGTCAGCAATCAGAGCAATACCGAAGCCTGCGAGAGTGGCGATCAGGATGGCGCCGCTATCGTTTAATCCCACCCGCCCTCGTATCGCCATTGAGTGGCTGTGTCCGCTTTCATCGAGGAAGTACCACGACCGTGATTGCCCACCACTGCCGAAAGTGATGCACGCATGGGAATGCAGATCGTCAAGCGATGCCGGTGCTCCATTGGCCGCGAGGTACTCTGGAGTGGCGCACAACACTGCTCGTTGGACACCCAGCGGCTTGGCAATCAACGTGGCGCTATCGTGCAGTGGGCCAATCCGGATCGCAAGGTCAACCCCCTCCTCCACCAAGTCGACCAGTCTGTCCGTGAGGTTGATGTCGAGCTCAAGCGCCGGATGCTGTTTAGCAATATCAAGCAGCTCAGGGAGTACCCAACGCTTTCCCAGCACCATAGGGAGCGTAACCCGCAAACGACCGCTCAATTCCTGCTGCTGAGCTAACAACTGCGTTTGCGCTTGTTTGAGTTCATTCAGAGATCGTCGACATCCTTCACTGAATCGAGCGCCCTCGTCTGTCAGCGTCAGACTGCGGGTCGTTCGGTGAAAAAGGCGAGTACCAAGCGTGCTCTCGAGTTTGGAAATGCTTTTCGCCACGCCCGATTTGCTCATGTCCAGGCGTTCAGCGGCGTCCGTGAAGCTCCCTGCGTCCACGACCTCGAGGAAGATGGAAATACCACGGAATGGATCTGACGTATTCATTGGATAAACCCGATTGACGACCAGTAGTCAACTCTATTGCGATCACAGCATGGTATATCGAAATCAAAATCGTCAATAGCATATGCACAACAAGGCGCCCTTTCCTCGGCGCGCCACTGTAAGTGAGTAACGGAAGGAAAATGAACGCGGCAACACCCTCGAAGCTACCCCTGAACATTGAGCTTTTTCTGCTCGCCGTTTGTTCAGGTCTTGGCGTAGCGAACGTCTATTACCTCCAGCCGAGCCTCCAATTGGTGAAGTCCGACCTGGGCGCGACCATTGAGCAGATAGGCTGGGTACCTACCCTTACACAGATCAGCTATGCCTTGGGCATGCTTCTCTTGGCACCGCTTGGTGACGTGATCTCTAGACGCAAGCTGATCATCATAAAATCACTCATCCTGGTGTTGGCACTCATCGCAACAGGCTTGGCGCCCAACCTCAATATCCTGCTTCTGTCATGCATGGTGGTAGGTTTGCTCGGGAGCGTTGGCCAGGACTTCATTCCCGTCGCGGCTCAGGTGGCACCGGAGAAATCTCGTGGCCATGCTGTGGGAATGGTGACAACCGGACTACTGACCGGCATTTTGCTCTCTCGAACGCTTGGCGGCTTCGTTGCTGACAGTTTGGGTTGGCGCGAAATGCAATTCTTGGCTGCAGGGTTGATGCTGGTTGTCATTCTCATCACGTCATTGACGCTTGCCCCTACTCCGCCACCGTTGCGTACGCCCTACTCCAGGCTGCTCACCAGTCTATGGACGCTATGGGGTGAACACCGCGCCTTAAGGCTCTCCATGGTTGTGCAAGGACTGCTGGCGGCGACATTGGGTGCGTTCTGGTCGTGCCTTGCGCTAGTGCTTGCGGCGGAGCCGTTTCACCTTGGCGCCAGTGTTGCTGGGGCGTTCGGTATAGCGGGTGCAGCCGGCGCCTTGGCCGCACCACTGTTTGGGCGTCTGGCTGATCGTCGTGGGCCGCTGATTGCAATCCGCGCTGGATGCGCCTTGGTAATTGTATCGTTCATTGCCATGGCAGCCTTGCCACCGAGCCTCATGTTGCTGGGCATAGGCGCTGTCTTATTTGACTTGGGCGTCCAAGCGGGTTTGGTATCGCATCAGAGCATCATCAACAGCCTCGATCCACTCGCCCGAAGCCGTTTAAATGGTCTGATGATGGCCGGCGCTATGGCCGGCATGGCGGTGGGTGCAGCCTTAGGTACCGTCGCATTCACTCACTATGGGGCCCGCGGCATGTTCACGTTTGCTGCAATCGCTGGCATTGCCGCCTTGGCCATAACTTATCTTCACCATGCACCGAAACGGGAACAGCGTTATGCATAAAGACACACAGGATCGCCTGCTGCGTACCCCTTACATCGAGCCCAAGTTGGCCGGCAGGAAACCGCTAACCGTCTTGTTCTCGCTGCTCTCCCGCTCTGACAATACACCGCTGAACGAACGCAGCCGAGCTCAAGGATTTGGTCTGGATAACGATGGCAATGTCATTGAGGATCCCGCTGCAGAACCATCGAGTAACGCTCTTGAAGGCAACCCTAATCTTAGCTTCGAGCATTGGGGAGAATACTGGCGCAAAGTGCATGGCCCGCGTTTTGTGCATGTCGAGGAGTCAGATGATAGATCGCTGGAGCGGCTCCTAAGGTATGAACAGCTACACCGTTTTGCACCTGGGCCGACCAGTTTCAATGCGCCACCCTATCGATTCCCGACGGACGACGAAGGAAAGCTATGGCCAACGATCGTGGGACATGTGCCCCCATATCATCGCCCTGCATGGGACGGCGTCGCTTACCTGCATTTCGAACGCATGGAAGACATGGGTGTGGTTTTCGGGAATGAGCGTATACGTGAAAAAATCGCTCCTGAGGATCATGCGATGTTCAGGAATATTGCGCCGATCCCAGCGAAACAATTCATCGTTCTACCCAGCATATCGGACAATGACCCGATCACCCTAGTTAAGCTCCATGTCAGGAAGGCCGGTACGACCCGTGCTCAATTCCAGCACTGGTGGCTGCACGAACACGCTGCGGTGGTCATGCAGCATACCGGAGGCTTGGTGCGGCGCTATGTTCAGCTGCATAGCATTGGCCCAACCGAACCAGGCGAGCCTTTCTACCATCCAGACGCGAGTAAATTCGACGGGGTGAGCTTGCTGAACTTTGCGAGCATCAATGACTTGGAAGACTTCCTGCGCAACGAGGACTACTTGGCGATTTCACGAGATGAGCAACTGATGATCGACACCAGCGCCGGCGAATGGTGGACATCCATCAGCATGACAATCGTCAACCGCATCAGCTATGAGAAGACCACTTCGGTCGACGATCAGGCCCTGATATTCAACGGTTTGGATTCGCTTTGATCACAAACGGGTGAAGGTAATCCCTTCACTCCATAGAGTTCATGCTCTCAACCTGAGGTCGCTTACCACGCATTTGCGGCATCAGGATGAGAGCGTGGCGTTAGAGCCTCTTGGCATCAGCCGGTCGCCAACACTCCGCGCGCAAGCACCTGGCAGAGCACGTGATTCTGATATCGTTGTGTCCGAGCAAGAATGCTCCGTTCTACACTGCACGTTGCAAGAAAACCTGGATCAGAATTTGTGCGGTGTATTCAGCATGATCTTCTTTAGGTAGATGTCAATAGATCGCAACATCCAAGATCATGATTCAGTTCCCTAGCTGCTTGATCATAGATCTGAAATTCCTGACTGTTCAACGCTGCGCCAAAGCAAGATACTTGATTAACCACATGGATAACCCAGATGGTTAGAACAAAGCCCTAAGTACAACGCTGATAGATGATTTGAAATTGCCAGCAATCACACTGTTTACGAAACCATGTGACTAATTACACTGCAGGCTCGACTTTGGTCATCGTGGTGCCTTCGCCCCCTTCACCACCAGGAACAGCTTTCTCCAATAGTTTAACTTAGGTCACTAGCGCCCCACCATCGCCGCGATAGCCATTCACGCTGCTCAAACAAGGCAGCCAAGAGCTTACCACCCAAAACAATATTGGCTCGTCTCATCATCCTGATCCGCAAACCTGCTTATGACAAGCGCTGTAAATACCCATAGTTTTTGGCCGCTGCCATATCAAGGTACTGCGACAATAAACTGAGCGAGATCGATAGTAAGGGCTGGGAGTGCGGTCGAGGGATCTCAATTCCTAGCTCAGACATGGCACAGCCTCTTATTTAGCAGGTATCGCTGGCATCTTATCTACAACTCAGATATTGAGATGATAAAAATACTCAGAAGAGCCTTGAGATGACTTCAAATAAATAGCGCTTTACATTTTCGCCGTGCCCCCTTACTCGTCTCAACTTACACGAAACGATCAAGTATAAAATCCTGGCAGGAATAAGCTAAAATCACTTGCCGCCACTTGCTAAGCAGCCTTCACTTCGCGCTGATTCGACGCTAAGAAATCGCAATTCAGATTAACAGGGATTATTAGTTAAAAAAAGAGCGGCCGAAGCCGCTCTGTTGGGACAAAGCCCGAAGCTCATAGCCGTCAAAACTTCAAGCCATCCACAAAATATGTACTAACATCCTTCAGCTTGCTACACCAGGCCATTCAAATTTCCACATTCGCCCCACACGCAATGAAGGTCAAACGGCGGATATTGTCCCGTGACCTTGTCGCCCCTGAATCTCTATGAGTTATTTAACCGAAATTTGGGGTCGCGATAAGTCTAGGCAGCGTAACTTAGACCATTCTAATACAACGACCGAATGAGATACACACTGCAGATTTCGCAAGAGTGTTGACCCCGAGCCTTCGCTTCGCACGCCCATTAGTTTTGGCTATTTTTCACAAACAAGCACACTTAGCGTGCAAATAAAAAACCCCGCCGCGAACAAAGCACGACAGGGCGAGGTAAATCATCTGTACAGTGCCTGCTCACGCTTGGAATTGATTACTTAAAAGTTCCAAGCGCGGAATCAGGCTCATCGAGCTCTTTCAGCTTTTTTGACTGTGAAGCCTTCGGATGTGAGATCTTAATAACAAACAATGCCGCCAAAATCGCTGGAACCGCTGCCAGCAACATCGTTTTAGTCATCGGCAATTGCATAGCGATTAATATTGCCCCCACAAGCGGGCCGGAGATAGAGCCTAAACGACCAATCCCGAGCGCCCACCCCAGCCCTGTGGCGCGGATATGAGGGGGATAAAAATTACTGATTACAGCGTTCAAAGTAAGCTGGCCACCGATTAAGCAGAAGCCCGCCACCATAACAGCCACTACAGTCAACGCAGGTGTTCCATGGTTGTACCCAATAGCCGCTGTAGCGATGCCGCACACAAACATGATCTTGCCCAGCAACCTGACCTTACTCGTAACCTTGTCTGCGAGATACGAGAAGGCAATGGCACCCACCGTACCTGATGCAAGGAAGGAGGACGTGGTTAAACTCGCAGCGCTGGACGAGAAACCTGCTTCTTCCAGCAAAGTCGGCAACCAGCTAATAATGAAATAAAGCAGGATAAAACTTGAGATACATGTACACCACATGAAGATAGTGGGTTTCAAATAACCATCGCGGAACAAATCAACGAAATTAACCTTCTGAGATTTTCCATGCTCCATAACAGGCGCAGGAGGAGTCCATTGAGGTACGAGAACGTTGAGCATTCTGTTGAGAGACGAACTCAGATGCTTGGCGCTGAATAGCCGGGCAAGCGATTCTGGCAACCACATGAACAGGAAGGGCAGCAGCACCAAAGGCGCCATGCCACCAACGATAAACACGCTCTGCCAGCCATAATGTTCCATCATCGCAGCAGCAATGAACCCTCCGGCAGCTCCGCCTAACGAGAAACCACAAGCAGCCAAGGTAACGCATAACGTCTTCCACCGCGGTGGCGCGTAGTCGGCCATGAGAGCCATCGCACTAGGCATCGCGCCGCCCATACCGATGCCGCATAAGAACCGGATGGCTGCCAAAGTCTCAATATTGTGAGCCCAGGCAGATAGTAGGGTTAGTCCTGCAAACAGCAGTACGCAGGACAGTAAGGTTTTCCTGATTCCAAACTTGTCTGCGAGCGGTGTCAATAAGAGCGACCCTATGGTCAAGCCGATCAAATTACAGGTAAAAATAATGCCGAACGCAGCTTTCGGCGTATCCCAGGCTTTTGCCAAGCTTGGTACAACGAAGCCAAGAAGTTGGGCGTCGTAACCGTCGCAGACCAGCAACAGAATTAGTAGCGCAAGGGTTCGGATCTGGAACCGCGAGAACGGTCGTTTGTCCAGTGCCGCACGAAAGGCTTCAATCTGGTTATTCATCATGGCAGTCCGATTATTGTTGTGAGGCCACGCGACTTATTAATGCTGTCCGTTATCGTGGAGGTGAATCTATTTGATTGGCGGGATGCGCCTTCTGGAAAGCTGGATGAGTCTTGGCAAGCTCAGCAATGCGGGCTATTCGCGGGAAGGGGGTCAGATCTAGGCTAAAACGTTGTGCGGCATACACTTGAGGCAATAAGTAGACATCGCATAATCCCGGATCATCACCCAGTGCCCAACCTTGGTCACCAATCAAGTTTTCGACGGCAGTGAAGCCATCAGTAATCCAGCTATGGATCCATTGATTGATAAACCCTTCATCATGACCCGACGCCCGCAGCTTGTTCAGCACTGACACGTTATGCAGCGGATGGATGTCACATCCAATAAGGCTGGCAACCGAACGAGCCAGGGCCTGATCGGCCTGGCTCCCTTTCAGCAAAGGGCTCGCCGTATACACGGCCTCCAGGTATTCGATGATCGCAGGCGACTGAATGACCGTAACGTCACCATCAACCAAGGTCGGAACCCGACCTTGGGGGTTCAGTTCAAGGTAGCCGCTACTGCGATGCTCGCCACCATCCTTGATCAGGTTCACTGGCTTTACGGTGTAATCCAGCCCCTTCAATTCCAAGGCGAGACGCACACGGTATGAGGATGTCGACCGATAGTAGGAGTACAAAATCACGAGGCATGCCCCCGCGCCGGAAGGACAACTGCTCGACACTCACCGAATCCAATGGAGCCAATGCCTTCACGGCTGCAGCGGGCTTTTATGATGATCTCGTCACCGTCTTCCAGGAACGTCCGCGTTTCGCCAGTAGGAAGCTCTACCGGATGTTTACCGCCTTCGGTCATCTCAAGCAGCGAACCCATCGAATCTCGATCCGGGCCAGACAGCGTGCCAGTACCGAACAGATCACCTGGATTAAGTTGGCAGCCGTTGACGGTATGGTGAGCTACCATCTGAGCGAACGTCCAATACATGTTGCGGGTGTTGCTCAAGCTCAACCGCGCAGGCGCTACACCCTTCTCTCGCATCGCTGGAGTGAGGATGAACACCTCAAGGGCAATATCGAACGCGCCAGTGCTTTGATCTTCAACATCCAGCAGATAAGGAAGCGGACTAGGATCACCCGCGGGCCGTGCAGGTTGAGCGCAGCGGAACGGTTCCAGCGCTTCTGGCGTCACGACCCATGGTGAAATAGTGCTAGCGAAACTCTTCGAGAGGAATGGGCCCAACGGCTGATATTCCCATGCCTGAATATCTCGTGCCGACCAGTCGTTCAACAGGCAGAACCCTGCAATGTGCTCACGCGCATTGGCGATGTCTACTGGCTCGCCCAGTGTGTTCCCTGGGCCGACCCACAGTCCGACTTCAAGCTCATAATCGAGTCGACGGGAAGGTGCATGAATGGGTGCATCGCTGTCCGGCAGTTTGATTTGCCCTGACGGTCGGACGAACGCTTGCCCAGAAGCGACGATGGTCGAAGCCCGGCCGTGGTACCCAATCGGAACGTACTTGTAGTTCGGCATCAAGGGGTTATCTGGACGGAACAGCTTGCCCACGTTTTCTGCGTGATGGATCCCTACGTAGAAATCGGTGTAGTCCTGAATACGAGCAGGTACGTGCAGAACGCATTGGGTGGCATCAACCAACAAACGATCACTGATTTTTCGTTGAGCGGCCGCTTCCTCACTTCCTTCAACCAAAAGTTCGGTCAGTCGCTCGCGCAGAGCCTTTCGCACTTCGCGCGGAAGTGCGAAAAAGTCATTGAGTTCTCCACCGACAGCGGCGCTCGCAGCATCCAAAGATGCCCCCTTGAAAAGACCGGCATCGAGCGCGACTTGAAGATCGTAAATCTGGTCGCCAACCGCGACGCCGGTGCGCCGCTCACCACCCAGCAGGCTGTAAACGCCAAAGGGAAGGTTTGCCAGAGAGAAATCAGGATGGCCATTGGCCGAAGTAACCCAGCTATTCATTTACAACCCTCTCAAATAGGAATCAGTTATCGAACTTTCCGACTAGCCCTTCCCAACAGGCATCGTAGTTCTTCTGCAAAGCGGCGGTTGTCATCGCGAACTCAGTTGCACGAAGCACCTGGGAGGTCTCAAACATGAATGCCATGGTTCCATCCAGCTTTTGCGGCTCAAGCGAGGCAGCCATAGCCTTTTCGGAGGTTTGCGCGTCAGGGCCGTGTGCGCTCATGCAGCTATGTAAAGAGGAGCCTCCAGATGTAAAGCCGTCGGCCTTCGCGTCGTACTCACCTTCGATCAAACCCATATATTCGTTCATGAGGTTGCGGTGAAACCATGGTGGCCGGAAGGTGTTTTCTGCCACGAGCCAGCGTGGCGGGAAGATTACGAAGTCCAAGTTGGCAAGCCCTGGCACGCTGGTTGGCGAGGTGAGAACTGTGAAGATGGATGGATCGGGATGATCGAAGCTAATCGAGCCAATTGTGTTGAAGTGACGGAGGTCATACTTGTACGGCACGTTGTTGCCATGCCACGCGACGACATCAAAGGGTGAATGATCGAGCTCAGCCTCCCAGAAACTTCCTTGGAATTTCTGCACCAGACGGGTTGGCCCTTGGTTCTTTTCAAACCATGCATTCGGGGTCAAGAAGTCACGTGGATTAGCCAGGCCATTGCTGCCTATAGGGCCAAGGTCAGGCAGGCGAAGCGGCGCCGAATGGTTCTCAGCCACATAGCCGCGCGCAGTTGCATCAATCAGCTCAACCTTAAACTTCAACCCGCGAGGAACAACGGCGATCTCGAGAGGCATCAGCTCAATACGCCCCAACTCCGTGACCAGCAGAAGCCGACCCTGCTGGGGAACAATTAGTAATTCTCCATCAGCACTGTAGAAGGCTCGCTCCATCGAGCGATTGGCCACGTAGTGATAGACAGTTACGCCATTCGGTCGGTCTAGGCTGGAGTTCGCCACCATCGCGCGCAGGCCGTCGATGAAATCTGTCGGCACCGATGGAATTTCCAGTGCATCCCAACGCAGTCTGTTGGGGTTTGCAGGCGCCAAGGAGGTTTGAGGGATCGGCGACCCGATTGCCTTGAAGGTTGGGTGCGCCGCAGATGGGCGAATGCGGTACATCCAAGTGCGACGACTCTCATGACGAGGCATCGTGAAGGCAGTCCCAGAGAACAGCTCAGCATACAGGCCGTGGGCCACACGCTGCGGTGAGTTCTGCCCAATTGGTAGCGCGCCTTCAACTGCTTCACTGGAAAACTCGTTACCAAATCCAGACTGGTAACCGATGCTTTGGTCGGTGCTCATCGTTCCTCCTGCGGCGCTACGTGCGTTTTATTTATCGTAATTCAATTACGCTAATCGTAATTACAAGCCAGGGTGCGGTCAAGCGTCGCAGGTGTGATTTCACCCGTTTGGCTCTGCGCCAGGTTCTACGCAGTCAATGTCGTCCCATTCGCTCAGGCGCAACGTTGGTGAAGGACATAGCGGTCTTCCTTCACTGAGTCAGTCAGCAAAGGGCCTATCGATGAGAGGTGGGAACGGGTGTGTGATGAGAAGGGTGATCGCGATTCGCTACCTTCGTCGGCCGGCGTCCGCTGACTGCGTATGTAGATGGTCAGCATTGCACCGATCCATCATCCCAATGAGCATTATCGCCTAACAGGCTGTCAGCGCTTCAGAGTGACTAGCCGACAACGGTTTGGCGGTTGGGTCACCAGTACCAAAAAGGGCGCCTTATCAGCGCCCTTCTCTCTCCTACTCAGCAGATTGTCGTATCGCCCTTTCAATGCGTTGGCGGCCCGCGTGAGCGAGCTTGTTTACTCCAGCTTCTTTGGCGACTGCGTAAACGAGCGCATCCCCTTGGAACCCCCTGTTTAGCATTTCGTCTACCAACGCTCGAAGCTCCTGCAGGCAGATCTCGGCCAATCCTCGCACTGGATCATCGTCACCAGGTCGGCGGAACGTGACTTCACTGTCAGAGCCAAGATGATCAGGCCAATAGAAGGCACCGATCTGTTCTTCGTCGTGAGAGCGGAATCGTGCTCTGGCAATCTGATCGACGCGATCACGAATGCGCGACCCCGTTCTTACCCAGCCATGAGCGCGAGCAATTCGACGGGCAAGTGCGATATCCAGGACAGGCCCCTCCTCAGAAACGACCTGCGCAACCAATTTCTGCAGCGTCGGATCGTAGCTTTCGTCGAAGAACTGGTCAGGGTTGATCCCTTCGGCTCCTTCCGAAAGAACCGCCTCCCTGTAAACCAGTTTCTCAGTTGGAGGAGCCAGGGCTACAAAATCTTCAGATACAGCCGCAGACGCTGCCTTCGCATACTTGAGCTCAGGCAGCGCGCCTTGCGGATCCTTGGCCTCAGTGGCAATCGATGCACCAGCGACGACCGTGAGGTGATCTACAACCTCAATCACTTCAGCCGTTAACGCATCGACTCTCAGACGCTCAGCTTCATGGGCTGCGTCGATGACTGCCTGCTTGACCCGCGACTCAGCGAGCAACTCTGTGAGGCGCTGATGCACTTTCTCAGCAGTACCCACGGCATCAACCCACCAATCGGTCGACCAGATTCGGACGATTTCCCAGCCAAGTCCACGCAGCACAAATTCACGCAGCTTGTCACGATCTCGTGCGGTGGCACTGCGGTGATAGGTAGCCCCATCGCACTCCACCCCAGCAAGGAACCGTCCAGGTGCATCAGAGTCAACAACTCCCAAGTCGACTCGGAACGACGACACCCCAATTTGGGTATGGATCTGCCAACCTTTTTTGGCCAGGGCTGCAGCCACCGCTTCTTCGAACGGGCTATCGAATCCACCCACGCTGCCAAAGTTAGCCTCTGCCAAGGCCTGTGGCCCACGCTCGGCAAATTCCAAGAAGTGCTTCAGGTCACGAACACCAACGGCCTGCGTGCGGGCAAGGTCAATGTGCTCAGGGCGCAGAGTGGAGAACAGTACAAGTTCCTGACGAGCACGCGTGATCGCAACGTTGAGTCGGCGCTCGCCTCCAGGACGGTTCATCGGGCCGAAGTTCATCGACATTACGCCGGCAGCATCCTTGCCGTAGGTGGTCGAGAAGTAGATGATGTCTCGCTCATCGCCCTGCACACTTTCCAGGTTCTTGACGAACACAGGCTCAAGCTCAGATTCAGCGAAATACGAGTCAAGCGACGGATCTTTCCGACATGCATCATCGAGCATGTCCATGATGAGCTTCTGCTGCTCACCATTGAACGTCACAACACCCACGGTACGACGGCTCTCACGGAAGGACGGCGACTGGAGGCGCGCCACGAGGTCAGCGACCAGCGCTCTTGCTTCAATAAGGTTCGTACGTGAACCGCCCTTGTCGTAGACACCAGCCACTGGGCACAACCGCACGGCCTTGTCAGCTGTGAACGGCGATGGGAAGGTCACCAGCTTCGAGCCATAGTAACGCTGGTTTGAGAAGGCGATCAGGCTCTCGTGGCGGCTGCGATAGTGCCAGTTCAGGTTACGCATCGGCAGGTTCGCGCTGATGCATTCATCCAGGATGCTCTCGAGATCGGCTTCGACATCCTCATCATCAGCCGTGGACTCGGCACGGTCGAAGAATGAGGTCGGCGGGAGCTGTTTCGGGTCGCCCACCATTACCACCTGCTTCCCTCGCGCCATCGCACCAATCGCATCCCAGACCGGAATCTGAGAGGCCTCATCGAAGATGACGAGGTCGAACGGTGTTGAGGCTGGCGGCAGGTATTGGGCAATCGAGAGCGGGCTCATCAGCAAGCAAGGCGTCAACTTGGTGAGGGCTTCTGGTGCCCGTGTCATCAACTCACGCAATGGAATATGCTTGGTCTTCTTGCCCATCTCATGGCGCAGCAAGCCCCACTCAGAGGAGCGGCTCACGCTGTCCTGACTTGGCAGGTCAGCACACAGCCGAGCACGGAGCCAATCCTTCGTCAGCTCGGTGAATTTGTCATCCAGCGCTCGGAAATCGCGAATACGCTGTTCGTGCTCAACGCTGACAAATGTCCGGATCACTTCCTCGTTATCAACAGTGGTATTTAGCCACCAGCGAGCGTAATTCACCTCAAGGACGCGGCGGACTTTTCCGGAGGTGATCGCTCCACTTTCCATCGCCTGGACAATTGGGGCGAGGCCAACCGCGAAGGCCTCATCGCGCACCTTCCGCCAAGCGCACCATGCCTTGAGTCGCGCCTCGGAAGAAACTACGGTCTCGCAATTTTTCTTGAGGTCATTCAGCGAAAGGTGAACAGTCTCATCAGCACCGGCTTCGGTGAAGTGACCGATCGAAGTCAGATGGGATGAACGCTCCTGCAACACCCCAAGCTTCTCACGCAGGCCAACGCCCGCGAGTGCTATCGCACCTTCCGGCTCCAGCAGCGCGTTGCCATCGCCCAACAGTGTTTGCAGGGGAGCTTTGTAAGCTGCAATCTGCTCCGGGTTCAGCGCGAGCTTCGCAACAGCAGTCGCTATCTGCCCTTGAAACGCAACAGCCTGGCGGGCTATCTCAAGCTTGGTCTTCAAGTCGCTCCAGACAGGTACCAACTCTCGCAGGTCAGCCAGATCGGATAGATCACGCTCAACCGCTGCCCGCTGCTTCAACAAGTCGAAGTCGGCTTTCAGCAACGAACCACAGCGGCCCTCTTGCACATCGGGGTGATCATCAACAAGGCGACCGCGCTCTTCGATATCCCTACGCTCGGCCTGGAAGCGCAGCGCTGCGTTGAGGTGGTCAATGTTAGTGTCCTGACCGCTCCATAGCTGTTGAGTGCTTGAGCCAAGGTCGGGCAAGGCGGCCATATCGGCATCAAGGCGAGTCAAAGTGCGAAGGCGCCGGAGCTCTTCCTTCAGTGCCTCTCCCAACTGGCCCTGCTCGACCAACTGGAATCCATCATCGATCCAGTCCGAGCCTGCTTTCTGGAGGCGAATGGCTTCTTGAAGCTTGATCGACGTCGAAAGCTGCTCAGCCTCAGACTTTGAACCTTGCCAAACGGCAATGCACTGATGCCCGGGCTCAAGCTCATTAATAGCGCGGCGCACGGCGCGGATTTCTGCCCAGATGGCCAAATCTTTACCGTGATCAGCCTCGCTCGCAGTGGTTTGAGTTAGGGCTAGCAAACCCGCAATACGACGCTTTCCGAACCAGGATTTTGGCCAGAACGATTCCTCAGCCTCCTTCCACTCGCGCAGCAACAGATCGATGTCGAGCGATTCGATCGTATCGCCATAGGTCGCACTGAGCTGCTGCTTGAGCTCTACTATTTGGCCAAGCAGTGCCACCGCCTGAGCAAGCACATCGGTGACACTTTCCGGCCAGGCCGGGCTGAGTTCACCGAATACGGTGCGACGTTGCTGCAGCAGTTCAATACCCTGCTTCGCATCCGCCACAACGCGAGAAGGCCAGAGCGGCGAAAGCTTAGTGTTGAGCTCTCGGTGCTGTTCAACCCACGCACAGCCATCGCTCAACCGTTGAGAAATGGAGCGGGCATCAAGCCGCAACGCGAAGCGCCAATCCTGTCCTGCTGCCGCGGGCAGTACCTGGGAAAGAACTGACAGCCCCTCCAGTACACTCGGGGTGTATTCCGAAGCTGGAAGCCCAACTAATTCAACGAACCGATCAGCCGCACGCTGCACATCCAGCACAGCAGGCAACACATCACGAGCTGCCTGCACGAACTGTTGCTGCCAATGAGGTGACCATTCCGCTTGGCCAACCGCAGACAACGCATTGCCAGCAAGCTGGCCGTAGCCCACAGCCTGCGCGTTTACTTCGAGACGATCGGCCAACTCCCGTAGCTCGAGCATGGCCTTCTGGTCATGCGTGTCAGGTGACACCCAACCAACAGGAGCAACAGCTTCATCGCCACCCGAAGTGACGGTGCCAATCGCATCGTAAATGGTGTAACCGTTGCCATGGCGCCGATGCAGTCGCTCAACGTAAATGTTCAGGCTGTCGCGCAGCGTTGCGAGACGCTGAGCCTCAACCTCCCATGCAGCCGAATCGACCTGCCCTTTCGCCTCCCAAGCGGACTGCAGTTGAGCAAGCACATCAGTTTTCCGAGCTTTGCTTGAGTGAAGCTCCAGACAGAATTCACCTAAGCCTATCTCACGCAGGCGACGGTATACGACATCGAGCGCGGCGATCTTCTCCGAGACGAACAGCACGCGACGCCCTTGAGCGATCGACTGGGCGATCATGTTGGAGATTGTTTGGCTCTTACCGGTACCAGGTGGGCCGATGAGCACGAAGTCTTTGCCCTTGGCTGCCGCCATCACTGCAGCCAACTGAGATGAGTCAGATGGCAGTGGGCAGAAAACATCGGTCGGGCCGTAATCACGATCCAGTGATTGCGCCTCTGGGAACGGTGTATCCGAAATGAACGAGTCGCGTGGGGTATCCAGGAGGTGCTGAACCACTGGGCTCTGCCGCAGGTGCTCGGCGTTCTCGGCCAGATCCTTCCACATGAGGTATTTGGCAAACGAGAACATCGACAGCACGACGTCTTCGCTCAACTCCCACCCAGGGATGTCCTTGATGGCATGGCCGACCTTGTTCCAAATGCCGGCGATATCAAGACCAGAATCGTCCCGAGGCAACTCGTGCTCCAGGGAACCCAAGCCCAACTCGAAGTCCTGCCGAAGCATCTCGATAAGGGTTGGGTTGAAGCGCGGCTCATCATCGTGGAGCACCATGGTGAATCCGGAGCGAGCGCTCTTGCGCTCCAGCGTAACCGGAACCAAAACCAATGGCGCCTTGTACTTCTGCCCTGCCCTGTCCTCACGAGTCCAACTCAGGAAGCCGATGGCCAAGAAGAGCGTATTGGAGCCGCCTTCCTGCAGCGCAGTGCGAGCACCTCGGTACAGTTCGGTGAGTCGAACATCCATCTCGTTGGATGTCAGCGCAACGAACACCTCTCTGCGCTTAAGCGCATCCTCGGCATGCCGGCGACGAACATCCTCACGCTCGCGTTGCTCATACAGAGCGCGCTCCCTCGGATCAGCACCATCCATGAGGTCTGGACGGGTGAGCAGCTTCAGCGACTGACCACTGGCCAATACATCCTCAAGAGCACCCGGATCTGGGGACTCGATCTTCAGCGCCCGCTTGCCCGTCTTGAAATTCAGAAGGTTGTTTCGAAGCGAGAGATCCAGGAGCTTGCGCTGCCAACGGCCAAGCCGATCTGCAGGGTCGAGCTTAGAAAGGTCTTCTACCACCACCTCGTGGATTTCATCAGGGATGTCCGCGCCTTTCTCAACCAGGAGCGGTGGAGCTTCGTCCGTCACCTCTGAAGCAACTCGGGCGATTTGAGCTTCGGAGCTTGCCAGCGGTTTAATTCGTTGCAGTCGAGCCCGGCGAATGTCCAGGAGCATTTCAAAGGCGCTGTCCGCGTCTTCGGCAATCTGCTTCTCCCCTCTCTCAACTGCATAGGAGAAGGATGGGACGAGGTTCTGGGTGATGAGCGTGGTTTCAAATAGCACCAGCTCACGCAGCTTCACCCGTTTGCGCACTGCTGTCACATCATCGACCAGAGCAGTGGTGAACTCTTCCGGCTTCATCCACAGGCCCGTGAAGGCGTGCCCCCGGGTAAACACGATCACCGGGTTGAGTCCGATCTGTTCGAGAGCTGCGCAGAACAGCAGGGTGAGATCCATGCAGGTGGCCAACCCGGTATCTGCAATCTGGCTAGGGCTACGTACCTTTTGTCCTGACTGCTCAAAGCTTGCCGGCGGTAGCGCGTAATCAAGTTTCATGCGCGCCACAGCGCCCCAGACGGCAGAAGCCAGCTGCCAGGCCCGCTTAGCCCCGCCTTCATATCCATCGAGTGACGAAGGCAACTCACTGAGCCGAAGCAGCTCAGCCGTCTGCTTCAACAAGCGATCGACAGCAGGATCGTTGGGCTGGACGAAGGCAGCGGTCATATCGGGGATATGGCGCAGACCACCCCACTGATTTCGCGGCAAAAGGTCTACAACCTGCTCTAGGCGAGCAACTTCCTTCCGACCACTCTCGGACGCCTTGTGATCAGCCTCAAGTGCAAAGGTAAAAGTGGAAAGCTCGGCCTCTGTAAGGCGACTGAGCAAGGGGCCATCCAAGACCAGATCAAGCCCCGGAATAATTCGAAAGCTGTCAGGTGCGACTTCGTCGATTCGCCAGACCTTGGCCTTGAACACCTCAGGCTCTGAGGTCAATGTCAGGGTCACATTGACGAAGCGGTCTTCGGTCTCGTTCGCGATGCGAAGCTCGCGAATCACGGGAATGGCGTTCTGGAAGTCGGCAAGGTTCAGCTTCGCCACCAACGTGGCCAGAATCTTGACTTCTTTAGGCGGGATTTCTTCTTGAGCAGCGAGGGGCTGAACGATGTCGTCCATGCGCAACCTTCCTTGTCGTTATGCCCAAGGGAGTGCCGGAATAGGCCGGCCAAGGAGCCCCTCTTGAGCTGATGGCGGGATGATAGCGCTTCCAGCTTCAGGCGTAATGATCCTTTGGTCGTTGTAAAGCGCTCGAATCCATCCAACAGCCAGGATAGGCAGGTGAGCCAAGAAGAGAAATCTGGGGCATGTCGATCGGCCAGGTGACCGCAGCCCCCTATCCGTGACCGACTTCATCCAGAATAAAGAAAAGTGTGACAAGCATCACACTTTGAAAATAAGTCGCCGATTTGCCCTGTCAATTTTTTTTGCGAGACGGAGTTCTATATTTGAGACCCAAAGAAAAGCGAGATCTGCGCCGCTCCATTTCTTCCGTCTCTTCCGCGATCTTGGCGATATGCTTTTCGGTACAGTTTTGCTTCTGATCTCGTGATGCAACGATGGTACTGATGCAGATCGGCCCCTTGGGGCTCGGGGCAGTCGCTTCTTTGGCCGCAGGCCGCTGCTTTTCATTTTGCGTTCAAAGCCAAGGCGCGCAGCGCTCGATGGATCAATCCGTTCACAATGAACTGAAATTTCCGGTCGGTGACAGACAACAGGATATAAGCCTGGCGATGATTTGCTTAGAGCTGCCATGAATACCGCATCCCGCCCAATGGATCGCATCAAACGCCGATTTCGAAAGCCAGGAGATCCTCAGTGATGGCTTCCGGCGCGAACCCACTCAACACAAGTCGATGCTGTATGCCCCTGCAGATGTGCGCCCAGAGACGTGATCGCAACTCGATGTGCCATCCATGGTCGAAATACCTGACATTCCGCCGAGACTTCTCATTCAGGGCTATGACTAGGGAAGAGTAACCATCCTGGCCTACCCATTCGGCAGTGATCCGAACAGGCTCGTCCTTGCCGGGTTTGCGCTCATATTCGTCGAGCAACCCGTTCAAAACATGAACGAATTCGTCGCCGCAACAAGCCGAGGCGCGCCTCCAGATTTCAGTGAGGATGGTGCTATCCATTTCACGAGCTCGGTCGCCCAGGAGGCCATGATGGCTGCGCAGGGCAAAAGGCCATCAATATACCCCAAAACATTGCTTTCCAATCCGCTAGGGAGATTTTGAAAAAACCTACCGGAGACAGCCAACTCAAGCTCGCCCAGCTTAACCTCTAACAACACCAATGAAAGCGCGAGATTGCACTAATGCAGCATGCCTATCTCAAGTGGAACGTGACCGATTGGTACCCCCCTCTAAGGCATTAGCCAATTCACCAAGCGCATCACGCAAATGGCAATCTTCCTGGGCATGATAAGGCTCTGACAGTAACTGGCGCGCGTGTGTGATTAGCGCTTCGAGGTGCTTGGCACTCAGCTCTAGTTCAATCAGGACGGGGGGATCATATGTGAATTCACCAACATGCTCGAAGAATATAGGGATCACACGAGTGTTACCGAACCCCGCAATTTTTGGCGATCCCAGTAAAAAGCCGTAGCAAACATTGCCTTGGATCACGACCACAATTAACAATTTGTTAGGCTCGCGGTTCCTGTCCATAACCCAAGTCTCCAGAAACCTCGGCGATTCGGTAAGTTTCGCGACAAAGGCATCTAGTTTGTCCATCGAGGTGGGCCATACGTCATGCGCCCACCTGAGGTCGTCAGGAATACGGAGCAACAAGGCATATCCATCCCTTAAGGTCGCGACCACCCCCATCTGGCGGGGGGTAGGGAGCGGTTCGCTTTCACCCGCAGGTACTGTAAACAGTGTACATCTCATTTGCTTACCGCCAGAAAAACTGGCCGCAATCCTAACCTCTGTAGGCCCATCAATTTGTGGAAGCTCAACGCGAGCACTGGTAATTTCGGAGGTTTCTCCAACCGCTCGATGCCGAAGGCAAAACCGGGCCCACTCAGCGTTTCTGACCTCGCCGTCGTCTTCGCCGGAAAGGGTGTCTAAGCTAGCTTCGTTCAAAGGGCTTGCAGTGGCAGACAACTCGTTTTGCAGATCAGAGGATTCATTAGCTTTCATGCTGGTTCGAAGAGCCTCGTCTTTGTAGTTACGATGGTGCGAAGCACAACTTCACAAGCGGGATTTCCTGTAGTTTTTAAGCTATCGGGCCAATCAGACCAAAAGCACCGTTCACATCAACAGGCATAGCCGTGATCCAGTCGATCGAGTAGCGCTTTTACTCTCAAATATCCAACCTCATTGCCAGCACATTCCAGAGCGGTTAGGCCACCGAATTCGTCACGAGGGGCAGCCAGCCAAACATCTGCTTTGGCTTTGCTGCCAAACACTTGCTCGGCTTGATGCTGAATTAGCTTCTCAAAATTCATGGCTGCTCCGAGCACGCTAACGTCGAGCATGGGGGTGGATGAATTCCAAGAGTTTTCATGACGCCACCTTGCTTCATAGCTCTAAGAAGTCGATAAAGCGATAAAATTTGGCGCAGTGTATGGTCAGATCTCTATCACGAAATCAGGAGCAAACCCCGTTCTCTCACCTGGATAGCCCTTGGGATTCGAGACCAAGCGGCAGCCCAAGACTTCAGTGTCGATAGCATGATGTGTGTGACCGAAAAACCACGCATCCGCCTGCTCGATCAAGTCGTGCCATTGGTTGTAGTAAGCCGCCGCAAGGTGGCCTTCATGGCCATTTCCGGCTACCTCTGCAATCGGGCAATGGTGTGTAACCACTACGGTCTTGCCGTCAAAATTCTTGGCCAATTCAGCGAGCAGGAACTCACGACTGGCGATGTTCCTAGCAATGAGGTCGGCTGGCCGAAGCTTTCTGTAATCCTGTCCGATTCGGATACGCCTGAAGTCACTCATCCACTCAGCACAGCCTCTCATCGCAGCTTTGTAGTCGCCCGTCGAGGTAAAGTCTGTCCACGCGGTCGTCACCAGAAACCGGGTGCCACCGATGATCAGACTTTGGTTATCTAGGACATGGACGTGCTCCTCAGCTGCAGCTCGCATTTTGATCAGCGTTCGATCAATGTGCGATTTGTAAAATTCGTGGTTGCCGCAGACATAGATCACCGGGCATCGGAACGCCTCATTTGCCCATGTCACCCCGCGACAACGCACCGATATGTCGCCAGCTAATACGACCAGATCAACCTCTACCGGAGGTGGCTCAAAGCCAACAAACTCCAAGTGCAAGTCTGAGTAGATCAGAATCCTCATCAGGTGCCCGTGCTCCGTGTGGCTTTGGGTGAGTCGCCTCTTCAAGTCGCGTCCTGGACAACCTCGCCCACGTTATCGAGCGTAAGCACTGCCGTTAGACTCGTGTGCTTTCGAAAACCCGGCCCTGCCAGGTAGTAAAGCGTGTCCTTGCTCTCGAATACCGACTCAACCAGTGCATGCATGAAGCTCGATCTCAGCCCACCTGGCCGTGAGCCTTGCGTGCGACTGTCGAAAACGATCTCGCGTCCTAGCATGACTGTAGGATGTAGGCCCTGATCCCCCAGGGTTCTTTCGTCTTTGTCCGAGACCATCACGTCGAGCAGTATCCAGCTCCTTATCACGCAGAAGGGTTTTGCTCCGGAGCGCTTCTTGGCCACCTCAACCAGCTCGTCATCCGCCAATGGCAGCCCCTCCACTTGCTCTGCGCCATCGAGAAAGAAATGCGCCAATTGTGCTGCTTCCACATACCCACCTTTCTTGTTCTCAGAACCGACGCCTGAGTGTTTAGACGTCGCTGTCATTCGCGATTTGCCAGAATTATTTCCACCGGCTATCAAGGGCTCGCGCGAGTTTTCAACGCTTTGTCTGCGATCAATCCGCCGACCGTGCTCGCTGGTATCCGTGCCATAAAGGCTGAAACTCGCAGCCTCAGTGCCGCTGGGATCCATCAGATCTCAACCTCGAATTCAGGACGGAACTGCAGCCCCTCACCGGGATAGCCCCTGGGGTTCGAAACCACACGGCAACCATATTTGACGAGGTCGACCGGGTGATGCGTGTGACCAAAGATCCACAGATCTGCCTGCGCAACGAGATCCGACCAATGATTAGCGTAAGCTGCCATCAGGTGATCTCGTGGCCCACCGACTAAACCGATCAGCGGGGCATGGTGTGTTACCACTACCGTACGCCCGGGAAACGGAGTGCATAGCTGCTGGGCAAGCCAGGCGCGCGATGCTGCATTACGCACGACCAAATCTCCAGGCGTTAAGCGGCGGTCGCTGGTATCGACGCGAATGGCCATAAAGTCGCTCATTCGCTCATAGGCCGTTCGCATCCCAAGATCCCTGGAGCCCGTTGATGAAAAGTCAGTCCAAGTGGTAGCGCCCAGAAACCGGGTTCGTTTCGAAATCCAGCATTCCTTCTCCAACACGTGCACGTGTGGTGCTGCGACCGCCTTCATTTTTTCGAGAGTTTTGTCCAGGTGACCACCGTAAAATTCGTGGTTTCCACAGATGTAAATGACCGGGCAACTGAACGTCTCGTTGGCCCACTCTACTCCCTGTGCTTTAGTGCCGATGTCACCGGCCAGGATTACCAGCTCAGCGTCCGTCGCCGGCGGCGTGAAATCTTCGAATTCGGTATGTAAATCGGAATACACCAAAATTTTCATGCAGCTACCCGCAGGACTGACTTTCAGTCCCGTAACTTCGATTAAGCGATATATTGAAATCGCCCCTGGCTTGCGTGTGGACAGGCCGATCTGGTCTTCCGGACGCGCAGCAAATCGCAACAGTTCCAATCATTTGACTATACGACATTGAGTGGAACTGCGCAAACCGGGCATACAGTCGGATTTTAGGGATACGCCCGAATGCTCAGGCAAGCGATCGCCGCAGCGCTGACCCACGTTCGCCAGCAACAGCAAATACTGCTGACCGATCTTGAAGAAGGCGTAACCGCAGCCCACCTTAGTCGCATCGAGCGCAGTGAGCGTGGGGTTACGGTTGAAAAGCTCGATGCGATCGCGCGGCAGCTTGGTGTGCATCCCCTCACCCTCCTCGCACTGGCATACGGCGCCGATGAGGTCGTTCGCCCTACGGAGCTGTTGAAGCAGGTGTCTAAAGAGGTGGCTACCCTAGGTGGGTCGATAGCCCCGCTCGCGATCAAGCCAGAGTCCAGGACACACTCACGGGTGGCAGCGGCCAATGAACGCCGGGAAGAGGTTCAACGCCTGAGGGGCCAAGGGCTGACCAAGGCTGAGGTGGCTCGGGAGCTAGGCGTTTCAAAACAGACGGTGGCGAGGCATTGGTAATTACGGCAAACACCACCACCCAGTAGTCATTGCTTCTGGACACCAGGACGGCACAACGGATTGTCAAGCAGCCACACCAGTGCTAGTCTCCGCGGCCAGGTACTCGGTAGGTGCCTGCAGTCCACACCCGCGAAGCTCTAGCACTATCGTGACAGTTGAATTACCCGACCTGACATCAATCAGGTTGCCTCGTAGTGGACGCCAGGCCAGCCCTCCCGAGAGCTGAAAAAATGCAAGTCACCTCCAGCCACATCAAGCAAGTCAAACGTGTCGCCAAGGAATTGAAAGACACCTACCCCTGGCTAAAGCTGGGTCAGCGTCAAGACAAAGCTGCAGTCCAGGAATTAGGCGTTAGAAATTACCATGAGGCGATCCGCCTTTATGACAAGTGGATCATGCTCCATGTGCACGTCTCTCCTGACCCTCATGGCGTTAGCAAGTGTTCCCTCTGCGATTACAGCTTCGCCTTCGACCTCAAAGAAGATCGCGAATCTCACCGTGAAGTGCATGAGCAATTTCATGAGGCAAGCAAGGCGATGGGCTATTGCCCAGCAAATTTTGTGCTGCGCGAGCAGATGAAAGACAGGGGAAGTAAACAGGCTTTCTCGGATCAGGGCTTGGAGGCACGGATCGAAGGCGTGCTACTGCTTGTGCGTGGTTGGTATGACCGCTCCCTCGCCCATGCGATCTATGGTAACTACTGGCGCAAGCACCCGTCTTTCGAAGCGTATGTTTCCATGATCCAGGATACCCTGGGGGGCATGTATCAGGAGCAGAAAGCCGAACTCAGAATCAGATATGGGTACTGCCCAGGCCATATCCGTCCTGGCGACAGTAACTGGTACCCACGCCCTCACTAAACCTCCCCCAATGGTAGGGGGCTTCCCAGACCTCACTCTGTAACCGGAGTGGGGTCAACAGATCCCACCCTGCCTGAACCTTCACGATCGACGCCTCAGCTATCCAGACGATGCGCCTGCATTCAGTCGCATGTGAAGCCAGTCAGCGGCCAAGCAGCCGGTGCTGTCCACGCAGCGCTCGCGCTACCTTCTTAGCTTGTGCAGTGATCGCTACTACCAATGCGCAGCAGACGATGTAGGGAAGTGTTTCAGCAAGACCCTGCTCAACCGTCAGGCCGTACGTTATGCGTATGAGGTTACGAGATTCACCTCCCGCCTGGATGAGACATAGCGGGATCAAGGCCCAGGCCACAAGTCGCTTGGCCAGACGGTTTTCTATAATGCGGTTAAGGATGGCTTTCATGGTCATGCTGCTCCTGTTAGCGATGCTAGGGTTTGTACGAAAAGTCGCCGAGCGGCGATCAGGCAAGGCGAAAACAGGCGAGGAACGGTCAGAGTCGCGCTCGACTTTGCTGGTGGCAAATGAGCATTTCGAGCCTGTTTTCAACGCAGCATGATCGGCGCGCAGGCACTTTTCGTACAAAGCCTAGGGCATTCATACTCACACGCTAAATCCTGCTATGCACGCCAAAACAGGCCCTCCAAAATCACGGTACAGAGCAATGCTCTCATTGCCTGTTACGTAGGCTTGGCCAGACATCAAACCGTCATAGTGGTAAGCGTTTGTGTCTGCGACTTGAATACCAGCAGATAGCCACCACGTCTGGCTTACCGGATGCGATAAGGATTTCCCAGGATCGCCCGGCTCAGGAACGTAAGACATGGCCAAGGCTAAGACCATCAGCGACATCAACGCCAAATACAGCTACAAGGATGAGAACCCAGGCGGTAAGCGAGACGCCTCACTGGTGTCGTGCGCTCAGTGTGAGGATTACAACGAGTTGAGCTACATCTACAAGACGAAGCTCAAGCCGTTGATCGATGATGACGAGATCACCCACGACGAGGCAATTCAGGCGCTGGACGAAGCCTGTGCCGAACTCAAAAATCCTCGTAGTCGCGAGAAGTTCTACGAGCTGTTAACCAGCAAGCTTGGCCAGACCATCGACGAATAACCCATGCACTAACGCCTTCAAACTGGGGGCTGCCGCAAGGATCTGCTCCCAGTCTCGTCCACGCAAACCTCTTCCCTGCATAGCACCTTTGCGCGCCATATAGTGGCTCGCTCCTTCTCCATTAGAGACCCGCTTGCCTGCTGACTCAGGCTGTCGGATTATGCCAAACAGCCACCATCCCTTAACACATTGGAAAATGAGAGCGTCACATGGAATACGACGAAGGCCGGGAGATCACTCGCCTGATCGCTGAAGAAATGCTTAACGTAGGACGTAGCTTCCCAAACATTTCATCAGAGAAAATCAATCTCCTCGCCGCGTTGCACCTGACAAAGGGGCTGATCCTGGAAGACAGGTACCGAAGCATTTTTGAGGATGCCAGGGTACATGTAACCGAGTTGATGAAGCTGAACGAATTCGATGATACAGACGTCAGGGCAGCGTTCAACGAAAAGCTGCTGCACATCCGAGCGGTGTCTAGTGGCACGATGGATCGGGAGGTCAGGGTAAAAACGGCGACACATCTCATCGATCTCTTCATCTTTGAGTTCTACAAGATTGCCCCGAGCCATCCAATGGTGGTCGCAGCCTTGGTCGGAAGTATTCATTCCACCTTGTACTCGCCTATTGTCGAGATTGCGCCGACGACGGCTGAGCTGTCTATTGGAAAGTCCTCTGAAATAGACAGCAGTTCGTTCCCGATGCTGTCCCCGACCTCTGCTGGTTTGAAGGCGCTGATTTCCTTAAAACTCATCATCAACCAGATCTACCCTGATTTTATTCATCGTCACGTTCCTGACAGGGTCGCCGACAGTCAGCCGAGCTACCTCGTTGACGCTGGCCCGCAATTCAAATTCATTGCCGTGACGGGACTCACGAACCTCGCCGCATTTGCCTTACAGTACCCTCAAGCTGCGCGATTCATGCTCGTACTGCCAGCCAGCAAAGCGAAGTACGCCGGGCTACGCAAAGAGCTTGCACCGGCGATCCCCAACGGTCTGCGCTTTGACGCTGCTATCTGTTTTAGCTCCAGCGAAGCGACAGCCGCCGCGCATGACCAAGTCCTGCTGATTTTTAGCCAGCATATTCACTTGATGCGCAAGCCAGCGCTGTACATCGACGTCTCAAACGCTAATAAATCCCTGGAGCGGCTGGATCTTGAAGAACGCGCGATCCTAGCCGGTCATATCTTTAACATCCATGAATCACGCAACATCGACGACCTGCCCAGGAGCATTCCTCCGAAGGTCGAAACTATCTTGAATGCGCAGTTTTCAGAAGGTTTCAAGGATGTAAAGGGGCTGTGTATCGAGGACAAAAGCGAGCATCAGGAAGCCTGGAAAATCTATTCGCCCAAAAACTTCATCCGAACCAATCAGCTTCAGGGAAGTGTTTTCAACCTCGCGGCCAACCCACAGGAGATTCTCAAGCTTCTGAGTGATCCGACTGAGCCTGCCTGCATCTATATCATTGGTAACAACGGTGCAGGGAAGACCCAGTTGCTGTGTGAACTCATCGACAGGGTCGGTGAGCTTGATCGCAGAACAGTTGGCATTTCGACAGGGGTACATGATCGTTTCCCGCTCGGACGCAGCCAACAATACAAACGTTTTGAGTATCGCGGTGCCCGCACCAGTGCAGATGCCATCTCACCCTCCAGGTTGACCAAAGCCGTAACCGCCTTGGCGGCCAGGGTCTTCGTCGATCAGCACATGCTTGAGGCCTTGAAAGAGTGCCAAACGTGCCTGGGCTTCGCCCCACGCTTCTACTTCATGCTTCGGCCAGAAATGGCACTGGACAATGCCCCTAATGAAATTCGCACCTTGAGGATGTCAGATCACGCTGCGGATAACCATGTTCCTGACGAGCTGGCCAAATACGAGTTCGGCGTCGTGCGCCCGGCAATTGACGATCAAAAGGAGCGGATTGTCTCCTACTCATCGCTGAGTTCTGGAGAGCAAAACATCAACCAGTTGCTGCTCAACATCATCACGTCAGCCGAACCAGGGACGGTCTTTCTGGTAGACGAGCCAGAAATCAGCTTGCATCTGAAATGGCAGCAGACACTTCCAAGGGTGTTCCACCTGCTCTCCCGCCGCTTCGGTTGCTCATTCGTCGTCGCAACCCATGCTCCGACCCTCATCACCAATGCGAACGACCAAGGCAGTCACAGCTTCATGCTCGACACGGGCAAATTGCCGAAGCTGAATGACAAGGAGCGGTACTCCGTTGAATCGATCATTCTCGAAGGCTTCGGTACCTACACCCCGCACAACCGCGCGGTGCATGAGGCCTGTGCTCGTATCGTTGCCAAAACGATTGAAACAAAAGGCAAGCTTCGAGCTGACCAGCCCTCACCTCTCAAAGAGCTGAATGACATGCTCAAGAAGATGCCGACTCAACCTGGAGCATACGTACCTCCGGGTCAGGAGGAAGACATCGACCTGATCAAGAAAGCCTACACCGCGATTGAGCTACTACTGCTCGACCAGGAAGCGGCAAGCAAACGTACCGACGAGGCTCAGGTGTAGCATGGCGGATTACTATGTGCTGAAAGATGCCGACATGAAGCCTGCCTACGACGAGTACAAGGCGCAGTGCCATGCCGAGGAGCGCTTCCATAAGGTCGTAATGTTCAACATCCACCGTTTCCACCTAATGGCTCTGCAGCGATTCAAGGCAAAACAGGCTGGCGAAGCGATCAAGAAGCGAAACCTCTGGAACGAATTTTCGAATCCTAAAAAGCCGGTGCCTGCAGCTACAGTGGCCGCAGCGCCTGGCGCGATCGCCGCCCCTGGCACGGTCGCTGCACCCGGCACGATCGCTGCACCTGGCTCACCTGGGGCTGAAGCTGCAGGTTCCCCTGCACCTGCTGAGACGCCCAAGCGCAAGCGAGGCCCAGCGAAGCCGACCGTCAGTGACATCAAGGGGGCTTTCAGGCAGTACATCGCTAAGCAGCAAGGTAACCGTTGCTGCTACTGCCGGCGGTGGTTATTCAACAGCGGTTACTCGAAGCCAATCGAGCACATCCTTCCACGCGAAAGCTACGAACAATATTCCTTCCACTTTTGGAACCTGTCGGTCGCCTGCGTTGACTGCAACAGTCTGAAGACTGACGACGACTGGGCTAGCCCCACCAAACAGGGCTTGGAGGCGTACCCTGCGCCCAATTCTTTCACGGAAATGTTCCACCCTCGCTTCCATCGCTTCGACGATCATGTTCGCTTCATTCGGGTGCAAACCAATGATCACAGCGTCACGCTATACCGAGGCATCACGCCGCAAGGGCAGAAGCTGTGTGAGGATCTGCTGAACAAAATCGCGGGTAAGGAAGTGATTGTGAACGCGAACGCCGACCTCAAAAGCTCGCTGGAAACCATTGAGCAGTTCGAGGTTGAGGAAGGCAGTGAACTGGAGAGCGCCTTGAAAAGCCTGCATGGTGCCCTATCGGGTCGCACGTTCGAGCTGGTGCAGAGCTAATGGGCCAGACGAAGCGAAACGGGTGGGAATTTTTCCACCCGTTTCGCTTCACCATGCCTTCCCGTGAGATCAACGATGATGACAATGTCTCCGGGTTTTACCGGACATATCAACCGTGGGTCAGCTTGCCGCTCTAGCATCCAACTCATTAATCACCCAGCCCTGTGCCTGCAGGGCCGCCCTTCGCTCAACTCTCGCCTCCCCCTCACCCAGCGCGCTGCTTCGAATCGCTAGACAAAGCAGATGCGTAGGCCGGGTCATGCCGACATACATGAGCATCCTGTTTTTCCGGTAAGTCACCTGATGTTCTTTCTTAACCAAGGGCTTTCCTTCAAGCCAAGGCAACATCATTTCCAGAAAGTGCTGTCCACTGAACGTTTCCAAGATCAGCGTCGCCGAATGCGTCTTCCCTTTGACGGAATGCATGGACGCCAACTGAACGTCGACAGGCTCGTGCCCCCCGGCCTCCCAGCGGTATGTGTTAATGGTTTTGCGGGGCACCTGCGACTCGACCTCGACCGTATCGCCTGGTTCTGCCCACGCCAGATAGGCTTCCACATCGGTAGTCATTGAAACCTCCTCCCCAGGATGGAGCTCCTGGATCAGCCGCTTGAGGAGCCCAACGTGGGTCTCAACCCACCGTTTCTCTCGTAGTGGATGCGGATAGAACAAGTAGAGGTAGATACCTCGCTGGTAGGCTTTCAGAAGCTTCGCGTTAGCTGCCAAGCTTCGCTCGATGTAGCGGTGTAGCCTTGTTCTGATCTGGACTGGCTTCCTCAACCCAGCACGCTCAGCGAGATGGAGCAGGCACCTCGCGATCATCTCAACGCTTTCGTGCGCGTGACCGCTGATCGCCAGGTGGGCTCTGGCCCTGCGAACACCCTCAATGAATGTCTTGGGCGCATACGTCGAGCCATTAGCGTCTGAGCGGTAGGCGCTCCAATAGTGCTCCAGGGCCTTCGGGAATTGGTTGTCTTTGTACTTCCTCAGTCGGTGAACAGCACCGAGCGCATGCACCCCATCCTTGCGCTGGGTGATGGGTACATGCCGTGACACAAGCTCTGCAAATGCGCCTAGCACACCGCTCGTATCGTCGTCTGGAAAGACAAAGAGGGTGTTCGGACAGTCTTCACCCGTTCTGGCCCGACCGACCAATCCGCCCGTAATGGGAGCGACTGCAAAGCTGTTCGCCAGCGTGGCAATGGCCTGGTTGAATCGAAAGCTTGTGGAGATCTCGATTGTCCCGCCATGCGGGAATGCCCCATCAGACTCTCCGTCACCCTCGAATATCTGCTGATTGGGATCACCCACCCTTATCACCACTGTATTCGCTGCATCGCGCGGAAATACGTGGTTCAAAAGGCGATTCTGCTTCAAGTCCGTGTCTTGCATTTCGTCGATGAGTACACAGGGGAACCGGGCTTGCAGTGATTGAGCAACATTCGGTTCTTGCTCAATCATGGCCTGGCCAAGCGTGAAAACCTCGTCATAGCAGAAGTAGCCTTCCGAAGCGGCAGCGCCCATGGCTCTGCATAACTTTCCATGAGTAGGTGCATCTGGCGAGCAAATGTAATGCTTACCTTGAAGAGGGGTAGAAAAATCTACCGAGGGCAGCCGAAGATCAGCGAGCGTCTTTTCTTTTTGATCGAGAAAGTACTCTACACCCCAACGATCTTTTCCCAGCGCCCTTCCCCTTGCTCGCCCGGTTGCCTCGTCATCCACCACCGTCAGCGGGTAGCCATTCGAGCGCAGCCAGGGCGACGCAAGAAACCGCATGACAAAACCGTGGATGGTGTCGATGAAATGTGGGTAGCGCAGCAGCCTCTGACCAATCTCTGTGGCGCCCAGCCGGCTCTCAATTTCCTCACGCGCTGCATTGGTGTGCGATAGCACGCAGATCCCCTGCGTTCGACTACGCCAGTGACGACCAAGAATGGCCAGCTTGGCAACCACGAGTGTGGTCTTACCGCTCCCCGGGCAGGCCGCTACATCGAGCGTATCGAGACGCTTGAGGAACTCCCTCCGAGGCTCATCCAGGTCGCGCAACGACATAAGCGCGCTCACCCACTCGATGTCTGCATCCGTGACTGGAGGCACAAGATCCTGGAGCCGCATTACGCCAACTCCCCTGCTTCAAGCGCCTCTAGCGGCGTCTCCGCGATGTTTGTGGCCGGCTGCTCCGGCGCCGAAGGCATGATCCGGCCTCTTGTGGCGTATTCGATCGCTTCAACCACGTAGGGCGGTAACGCTGCACGCAAGCTTGCCTGGTCGAGCTCACCTTCATCAAATGCCGACTGCAGCAGGTCGACCAGATGCTGTGCAGTAATCGACTTGGAGCCCGAATCAACCTGCCGGTAAACCTCGGTGGCACGCTCTTCATTGGTGAGATACTGAGACTTAAGTGCCGCCAGCGCCTTCGTCGCCCTCTCGAGGACTTTCTGTCGCGTCAGCTTTCTCTCGTTGATTTTTTCATCATGTAAGGCCAACGTGGCGGCACGGTGTACCCAATCCATAAGCCCTTCGACAGCCAGGTCATACTCGAGCGTCCAATGATCGGCCACGAAGGTCTTCACGTTTTGGCCATCGCCACGTGTCCGTTTCTGACGATGAGCCGCAAGCTTCGGTTCGCGCTCAATCTCGGTAGCGCCAAAGTCACTGAGCATCCGCCATTGACGACGCGCCGGTTTACCCTTGGCGTTGAGCTTGTGCGGATCCAGCCCCATGATAGCCGGCGCGCAATCCGGCATCACATCCATGTCGGTGATGCAGGCCGTTGGGATCTGGATTACGCCCTCTGTAGCATCAGCTCGCTGCATGATGTGTGCGTAACGGCGTAAGCCAACGCCACCTACATTGACGATTGACACACCATGCTCAGTCAAGTCACGCCCAAGCAGCCTGGCCAGTGCCGGCAGCAGGATCGCCTCTGCATCCCCTTCAACGATGAGTAGCCCTTTCGCAAAGAACAGGCTGGCCTTGGTGACATCCAGAAAACGACTCAGGAAGCGATAGTCGTCAGCGGACAGCCTGGTTCTCCCCTGTGCCATGGAGAAGGCACGCTGGCCATGAATGAGCACCAGATTCTCCAAGGCAATCTTGGAGCTCAGGTTGGGACTGTGTGTGGTAAGGATCACCTGCACGGGACGTGTATGCGCTGGTTCCGCTTGGGTTTGATCTGGCTGTTGTGTTTGATCTTGCTGCTGGGTTTGATCTTGCTGTTTGGTTTGATCTTGCTGTTGGGTTTGATTTTGCTGTTGGGGGCGAGGCTGCGATGCGCGCTCGAGGAACTCCATCAGTCTAAGTTGGCGCTGCGGGTGAAGATGCGCCTCTGGCTCCTCGATCAGCAGCAGCGGCAGCCCATCCGGTTCCTTGCCGAGCAGTAAGAGCTCGCATGCCATGAACAGCAGGTTATTCGAGCCCAGACCATAGCTACCCCTCGCATTCCCCGATCCCTTGTCCAGCAAACCCAACTCCAGGCGCTCAAGGATCTGCTTGAGCTTTGTGGTTTCACTGCCGGTATCGCCGAAGCCAAGATGGCTATGAAGCGGCTGTCCTGCTAAAGAGAGAGGCTCCAGATATCGTACGTTGATTGTCGCCTGGGCAACCTTGATGGCTTGATGTCCTCTGACCAGCTCGCGCATGTAATCACCCATGCCCGAAATGCTCAGGCCAGTGGCTTCAGCTGCCGACGCCGGTGGAGCAATATCGACATAGGGCTCACCGGCGTCTATACCCGGGAAGCTCGACAGGACTTGGGACAAGCGCGAGTTGCGACCCGGTGACATCTCCCGTTCGGCATCTCGCAATGGCTTCAGGTATGCGGTTGCCAGCAACTGGCGCGCGCCGATGTCCAAGGCAGGCCCTTCTCCCCGCTCACCACAGCGAACCTGGATGTCCACCCAGCGACGCGACGCTGTCGGCATCGCGAGTCGACGCGCCGACCAGTGCACATGGAGCAGCCCCTCCCCGCGTGAAAACGTGACGTATTCGGCGAAGGCTCCAAGTTCCAGTGTGGTCAGCCCTGCCAGCGTGCAAACCATAGTAATGTCGGTCGCAGGCTCGCCGTCACTCCCGACATGGAAGTCCTCGAGCTCTAGTCGCAGGAAGTCTGAATCCCGGGTTTGCAGGACATACCGGATGGCGTCGATCACCGCAGTCTTCCCAGCATCATTCTCGCCTACAAGCGCAGTGACGCCCTCGTTGAAGTGGAGGGTGAAACCCGGAGTCAGATCGCCAAACTGGCGGAAATTACGGATCGACAGTGCTGAAAGGTACATCCCCACTTCTCCCTAAGCCTGGCTTCTGTCGGCGCTATTGGCCACTTCTCGCTTCTTCTGGCCTCTTTTGGCCAGTGTTGGCTTGGTGGAGTCCTGGCCAAACGCAATGTTACTGGCTATATGCCACAGACTGGGGGCGAGACGCTATCTCTCGCGATAAACGTCTGTTCGACTGGAATGTGTGGAATCAAAGCGTGTGACCGCCAAACGCTGGTCTCGTAAGTCTACCCGCTGTTGCGCATTGGGATGTTGCTTGAAGCCAAGTGATTGATTAATCGATTGACACTATGCTCTAACTAGCTCCCATTCGGATACCATGAGATTTCGCGAGAGCCGCAGCGACCCTCAGGTGAATTTTATGTATGCTTGCCTGATAGAACGCTGCGCGAGAGCCAAACATACCTGGCCCCCATTGATAGAACTCAAAGAGAATGAAATCCGAGAATTCTCTTATTGAACGATATGCTTCACCGGCTGGCCAGGGCGAGTAGATATCCTGACGATTCAATAGCCAGTTTGAACCGCTATGTTTAACTGCTGGGATCAACCCAATAGCTGTACATGCTTTGTGAAGGACTTCAGCCCGCGCAGCCTTTGAGCCCCAATGTATCGAGTACTGGAAGACGTGTATCGTTGGCAGGGAAATGGTACACGAAAGCCAAGCCTCATGATTCACACCACCAACTCCAACGCCGACAACACCCAAAGGCAGTGTCACATTCCCTATATAGGAGTATTTTACCGGCATGACAGCCCCCAAACATTCTATACTCACGACCGAATAGATACCTCAGAAAACCCCTCGATGAATTGTTGCAACAGAGCAGGACTAGGAGTTGGCATCCACTCGCGCAGTCGTCTAGCTATAACGTCACTGTGCAGGCTATTGAACACATTACATGCTGCTCCCAAGCTGCGTGCATCATGAAATCCTGCTATAGCGCCTGCGCGCTCGATGAACGATTCAACATCAGTGCTTTCGCGGGGTGTAAATAGCTCAAATAGCCATCCGAGCATCAGCATGCCGGCCCATCTTTGAGCTATTCCTGCAACCAATGGCCCAGCGTTAAGAGTCTGTTGAAATAGGGTAGTAATACGATATGAGCTTCGAGGAGCTATAAAACGATTCACCAAGCCAAATCGTGGATACAAAAAAATTGACAGCAAAAGGCGTGGCAGGCCCGTATGCGGCTCACTGCATGACCACATTCCGTTTTGATCAGCTTGCTGCTGAGAAGCTTCCAAGGCTTGAAAAAATAGTTGAGTCTTATAAAGCGCAGTAAACTGTTCGTCAGCATCATGGCTACGAGACGCAGCAACGCATTGAGAAGGATCCTCGGAATATGCCTTGAGGATGCGCATGGCCATACTCGGACTTGAAGCAACAATACCACTTGCATCGAGCAGGGAACACTTGTGAATTTGACATACGACCACACCAACAGAGCACCACTCTTTCCTGTATGAAGGGAGTGAAAAATTCGCAATGTGCTCCTTCATGCAGCTGTAGCAAAAGCTGCGTCTGAAGTATCGAGGTATAACCCATTGACTATTCGGCTGGAAGATCTTTGCCTGCTCCTCCCTTGGAATATCCAGCATTTCGCACGCCGCTCGTGAGAATTTGGCATCGTGCGTAAAGTCAGGGTCAAAGTCTTCTGACTGTACGCACGCATGCCAAAGCTCCGCAAGCCTGCTCCTATCGAGCAATGTATGCTGGGAACATAGGCTTTGCCTGTAAACCCAGCAAGAGAAAGCCTCACCATCAAAAATGGGGACATCAGGAGCATTCATTGAAGGGATGACTCCCGTTGACTGCGATAGCCTGGATGGAAGAGCTCCAGCATCGTCCACGCCAAATTGCCGTTTCGTCGATGATAAATGTCATGCAGCAACAGCTTGTCAGCTGCTCGTCCCAGTCCTGACTTCTGATCAATCAATGCTTCAAAAAAGGCTGTAAACTCTGTCCGATCCGCGAATGCCCCTAACTCAACAGGCGAGTAGGCACGCTCGTGAGCTCGACACAGTCCGACCATCTCAGCCTGATAGTCAGGACTGCTGACGATGACAAAACTACTATCAGGAAGCGCCTTCAGCAGCCATCCCAGTTGCTTCAATGACTTTTCTTTGGCAAGCGCCGTGAGGGCAAATTTTTCGAAGTCGTGGATGAATATGGTCGGATCTCCTTTCATGGCGCAAAGCTCAGTAACCAATGCAGGAACACCCGACTGTGGCTGAAACTCAAAATCAACGTGTATCTCTTCATAGAACTGACCCAGCAAATCCAGTCCCGCAAGGTCTACGTGATCCCCAACAAAGACTGTAGAGCCGGTAATTTGGCTCAGAACGGCATTGGTGCAGGTGGTCAGACCATTGCCAGGATCAGACATCAAATGGCATACCACGCTACCGTCCTTCAGCGCAGAAACTACACTTTTCACAGCAACGGCTTGGAAAGGCGCCAATGTCATTCTGAAACCTCCTTATCCTTGGGATGGTGCAGTTTGTAACCATAGAGCCTGGTCATCGGTTCAAGATTCTGGAACTGACTCGGCGTAATCTGCTCCGTCCCATGCTTGATTGCATCCATAGCAGTGGACTTGATAATTTTGACGATATTGTCAAGGATCCCGTGTGAGTTCACATGAATAAGCGTTCGCAGCTTAGGGCTTGCAAGGTTAGAGGGCAATTTGAGTGGAAGGTAGGTCTCGTATGTAGCAATGAAATCCACAAAATCCTGATCAAGTTTCCAAGGCTTCAGATGCCACGGCACGAATCGCCGATCAATTATTCGATCCAGTGAGATGATTTCACTCGCAACTGAGTTCCCGAACGCAATAACACAGAGCTTACCATCACCCTCTGCGAGTCCACGAAGCAGCGACAATATAGATTTTTTATGGGAATACGCTTCGAGCATGCAATCAGACAACTCATCAACAACGATCGCGCCGATTCCAAGGGCCTTTATCTTCTGTATGATGAGCTTAACACGATTGACCGCAGTGCCACGCTTGCCAATCGGAACATCGAAGACATCGCACAATGCATCGTGTAATTTAAAACGGTTAACGTTTTCGGTAAGTGTAATAAACACGAACCTTTTACCTTCAAGCTCACCGAGAGCCTTAAGCCGGTTGAATAAGGCCGTTTTACCGTCGCCTCCATCCCCATGGATGAAAATGCTAGCGGACTGGATCTGGTTATCGGTATAGAGCATGTTCCTCAAGCTTTCGAAAAGAGGCGCGTAGCGAGGCGTATCAATCCATATATCATGTCGACATATCTTAATTCGCTCCTTCGCAGGCAGATCAGCGTTATTTCTAAGATCGTGCTTGATATGTTCGTAAGCCATCATAGCTCTCCAAGTTAGTCTTTATGCTTATCAACTATAATTACAGGAAGAAAATCAGGCTGATCTGAATGCTCTCTTATGATGCGCGGCACAAAAACATCGTGAGCGTTTTCGTCCTGGGTTAAGATTGTCGGGATAAAGTCTTGCGTGTCTTCGATAAGCCAGTCCTCAACGGGTTCATTGGTTACTGCTTCGGTTGCAGTGATTAGAGTGCTCTGTGGAGCCGGCAGACCTTTAGGCGGTAGATTGGCCATGAAAGCAGTTTTAATGTCAACGGCCTCTTGAACGATCACTGTCTGATTGGCAAGAGCAGCGTGCGCGAACTCATCGTCGACAGTACCAGGGGGCAGGTCTTTGAGCAGTGCTTTACGCTTCGAAAGTTGTTTATGGTTCGAGTAGGAATCCCAAGTGTTAGCTAGCCCCACCCGATTATAACTACAAGGAACTTTCAGAAATTTGCCTGGGAGCTTGACCCAGACGTAGCTCAGATCGTGCCGAAGGTACTTGATATCAAAACGCTGACCCACGTAGGGGGCAAGCTCGTAACATGCGTATCTACGGCCAGCAAAATTTATTCCGTAGGGATGCACCTTGTGATCGAAGCTTGTCGGTGAGAAATCAATCAAAAACCTCATTTGATCGTTTGATGCAATGACACGATCATGATCATAAAGACCTTGATTAACGTAATGATTCCAAGCTTCACGCGGAGTGCATTTTAGCGACGAGTGGATTTTGCCATGATAAACAGTTACTTGATTTAGGAACCATACAGCGAACTGCTCATAATCCATCGTTGCATTATATTCGCTATTGAAGTCCTCTCGCTGAACGACGTTACTCCCGGTTGCGCCGGGAAGGAAGTGGACTTCTGTCGTCATAAACGTGCCAATCAAGCGTTCTATAATGCCTCCATACCATTTTTTCCCTATAGGGCGGTGTTCCCAATCCATACCCCACGCCTTGCACTGCTCAATGAACTTTTCACTTGTAAACTCAGCGGCATTGTCGGTAAATATAACAAATGGAATACCAAAGAATGGATACTCATTCGGATTAGTCAAGAAGCGGAATAGATGAAAATCTTTGTTCATCACTGCAAAAGCAAGGGCGGCAGCGACGGTATCAAGGTTAGGGGGATCTAGACTAAGAAAAAAACCTAAGATCACTCTCGACTTATCGCAGATTAACATCGTTACCCATGGCCTACCGATGATAATATTTCTGTTCTGCTCATCGACCAACAAGATGTCGACCATCGTGTGATCCATCGATACTCTGTGCAAAAGCCCATCGATCACAAACTTGTGAGGCTTGAATCCATATTTATGATCCGTCTTTTCTTTCCCGTACCGCTTGAAATAAACCTCTCTTTCCGGCTTGGACATTAAGAATTGCCTGGCCCTATAGCGCGTGACATTTTCACCCTCTCCCTTGAAGTACTCCCGCGCCCACTGGTGGAGCTTACTGAGGGATGCCTTGGGGCCTTCAAATTTCTTCTCGTAGGCTTCTTCAAGAGCAGCGATTTGTGCGTCACTGGCCCAGCAACTTCCTACAACCCTACCTTTCTTGTTTCGCTGAATACTTTCTTTTTTTCTGTGCTTGCGCAGCAAGTTATAAAATTGAGAGTGGCCGAGGCCAAGAACTTCCATGCCTCGCTTGACGGTCATCCCGTTAAACCGCTCAATGACCTGGTCAAAAACGGATGCACGCTCTTTAGCCACTTCTTGCTCGCGCGCGTCATAAGTTATTTCCTGGTAGGGAATGTACTCACCTCCAGGAGGTACTCCTGACTCTTTCCAGTCTCTGGGTACTCTTACCTTTGCTTTTTCTTCCGATTCACTAGGGCCTGCAGGCAAGTTGAGTTCATCATCCATCTTATCCGGTACCTGTCCGATGATCTGGATAGGTGAGAATAGTGGAGCGGTAGATGCGCGCAAATTTCGGCTAGGCAGCTTCCAAGCGGTGGCAAGGCCAGGAGGAAGTTGAGTATTAGATATATTGAAATTTCTTCAGAAATTACAAAAAAACTCCAACTAAAAAAAGACCATAGAGATCATCAAGTTAAAATTCACGAAATTCACGCACATTCAATATATATTTAACTCGAAGACTTAAGTCTTGAGCATAAAGGTCGCCTTTTTCATTCCTAAACCGTCTAACCTCCGAACGTAAATATTCGGTCGTTGGAGCAGATCTTGGACGGGAATGGCATTTCCCATACCTGTCGTATTGCGACATACGCATAAAAGTGCGCTTGTGGATCTGCCGTTGGGGCCGGTGTGTTTCTCGGCTTGGTACGACGGTTGGTTCCTGGTAGCTACCTGCGGTAGGCGGAACGAGGGAAGAGTTGTGACGGATCTGGTATTGGTACTGCGTTCTTGTTGTTCATTGTTGAACGCACCGTGCTGGGCGAGTAGAAGGCGCACACCTTGTCATTACGGTTACGTCCTAGGTTTCAGGGCTTGCGAGCTACCAAGCGCTAACAATCTTCAACGGCTTATCTGGTGTTGGCGCCATACACATCACCACTTTTCTCCTGGTTTACGGGTTTTCGAGTGCTCCCGGATACCCGATGAAAGACGTCTGGGGTCGTAGGGCTTTATCGCCATTGCGCCCATTGGGCTATCCAACCAATCCATGAAGCACCTGCACACCTGGAACCACACTGCGGGCTTAGGAGTACATCGAACCCGTGCGACATAAGACCGGAAGACAGACTCTTATGCGGGATAAGCCCGGAAAAAAGACTTCGTTTTTCCGCCGATATAGCGACAGGATGGGTTAACATATTGTTTTTAATAGGGATTGTGGGCGTCCGATTTTATTTCAACGTTTACAAAATGCAAAAAACTAAAGATTCAAAACCGGACTCCCTGCATGTTTTGAAATTTTTAGTACTCGCCCGCGAGCTGTGTAGATTTTCGGGTGTGCGTTCGCTGGTCAAAGTCACCCTGACCTCGTAACGACATCGTGCTGAAAACTGTGTATTCTGAACTTGCTTGCTCCGAGACTTGTTGGCGATGAGCCTCCCCTTGGAGACGTTCGATAGCCCGCCTACCAAGGCGGGCTTTGTTTTTGAATCGCTGTTCAAGCCTAGGGTTTGGAGCTCAGACGGTAGGATTTCGATGGTTCAATGCATCAGGCCGCTTGAGACGTACGACGACTGATTATGGCCTTTGACTCGCTCGCCCCAAAAGCATTTCGGCACTCCTCGGGACCCTTCTGACCGGTCAGCGTCTGCCTCCATTTGATCAAGGGCTACGCATCATCCCGACTATGGACGCGGGAATGGCACACTTGCGAATGCTGAAATTCGGCACTTTCCATATGGGACTCGTACGGCCAGCCGCAAAATTCGTCAAAAAGCGCAGATATCAGGCCCAGCGCCGAGCATGCCCAACGCCACTTCAAGCTGATGATACGCTGGCGGCCGAAAGCTCAAAGCCAGCTGGAAATGGCGTTTTCGCACGGTGGCGAGCAAAGGAAAGGGATACTGATCAGTAAAGCGTTGGGCCTAGTTGTGGCGCCACACTTGGGAGGCCTGTCCAGCGAAGCTATGTTCGCCCAGCTCGACTTATTTTACCGAGAAGTCCAAGCACCCGGAGCATTGGTCGCGTACATCTATTTCGCCGACACCGATCCTGTTGCCTCCCTTGTCGAGAAGACTTTGCGACATGCGCTACAGCACCAAGATGCCAAGTTCGTAAGCTATGCCGCTTATGCGATCCGCGAATGGCGCACGCGAGTCGACAGCCCCATCACCCACCGGCTAGTGAGCTTGCTTGTCATGCTTTTTGGCCCGCAGCGCCTGAGCGCACTGCCGGAGATCATCGAGTCATTGCGTACATTGCTTGAGCGCGGTCGGCTCTCGGCAGAGGAAGCCGGGTCATTGATCGACACACTGCCGGTGGTGTTTGATTGCACCCGCTATGACGCGACCGGCGACCTTGGGCATGAGGCAGCTACTATTTCGATTGTCAGGACCAAGTGTGTGCAACTGGCCCGCAGCCTCAGCGTAAACCGTGCCGAACCTTGCGGGGAGCTCGCTCGCGTCATGGCCGAAGCCAAGGGGATCCGTTGCCTGAAGTCCGGTTCGCCTAGGCAAGAGCGCACACCTAATAGTCTGGGCGATGCTGCCGACAGCGCAGTACGCTCTTGATCCGTTAGGCGGACTTGGTCTTGTGTTTGCGCAGCGCTCGCGCTTCGCTCGGTGCCTTTCTGATTTCGGCCAGCTGTTGGGCCAGCGCGTCTGCGCGGTGACCTTCTAAACCTCATTCGAAACATCATTCAGGACCGCGAACGCTCACCGCTGCGCACCCCATCATGATCAGCGAAAATGCCAGTACCATCGGAGCAATACCGAAGGTATGAACAAGTGCTCCCAGTGCCAGCGGAAAAACGGTCTGCAGACAGTTATTAACGGTCATGGACAATCCCACCGATTCATTGACCCGCTCTGCCGGCGCTGCGTCATAAATCATTGCCAAGGAAACAGGCACGCCCACACCCAGTGGCATCCCTAGCAGTAGGCTCAGAACGCTCAGGGTGACGACTTGATGGGCGAACGGTATCACGGCATAAATGACAGCACCGATGATCATTGCCACCACCAGCGTCGGTCGTGGCCTGGCATACCGCGTCAAGACGGGTGTGAAAAACCTGGAGATGAATGCCCCGCCGGCAAAAGCGCCGAGTAACCAACCCGCCTCGATGGGCGAGATGCCATTGGCAACGGCATGCAGTGATATCACGAACGGGAAAATGGTCTGCGCAGCGAAGAAGAGGCTGCTCACCAGTATCCAGACCATCAATCCAGGCACACGTAACAGCGGATAGATGCCTTGGCGGGCCAACCTCACCAAAGGCCCACGACGCTCGTGCTTGAAATGATGCAGACGAAGACCGATTGCGAGAATGGACAGTACAGAGAACCCTCCCAGCAACGTGATTGCAGCGTTTGAACCATGATGCTGGTACATCGCCCCCGCCAACACTGGAGCCACCAGTTGGAATAGCGAATAACTAAGGATCAGGTACCCCAGATAGCGAGGGCGTTGTGCTTCTGTCGCGATTGAGCCGACAGCACGAGTGGCGGCCATATGGGTAAATACTGCACCCGCCCCCACGAGACCTGCGACGATCACGAGCGCGTACCGACTCGGAAATACCCAGAACGTCGTCGTTGCGCCAACGATGAGCAGCGCGGCGCTCATGATCGGCATCAAGGTCCCCGCGCGGTCCAGCCAGCGCCCGAATGACACGCTGAACACCATGGGGGCAGCTGTGAATGCTGCGGCAATGACGCCCACCAGCGTAGCGCTTGCCCCCAGCGAGAGCGCGATCAAGGGTACTACCAGGCGCGCCGAGCCCAGGGCAGAAATATTCAGCCCTGCGATCGCCAAGGTACCCATGAAATTTATCCTGTCACGGATGCTCATCCGGTCTGGTCGATACTGCTGGATCTGCCCCATAAGACCTTGCTCCACTCCAATCCCGTCGAACCAGGCAGCAACATACGCGCTGGTACGGGGGCGGCATCTCGCCTCGACCCAACCCCGTCAGGTATGACCAAACATCATGTGATGCTTAGAAATTGTTGTTGGATGGTTAGCGATTGCAGCGAGCTATCCAATTGGCAATGTATGAAGTGCCGCTTCTCAAGCAATGAATCGACCTTAACCTCTCGTAAGACCGCGCCGTTCTCCGCGAAGCGCGCAGCGTAGAACGTAAGGACCCGTTCATTTCGAAACGAGAGGTTTGAAAAAATAGCCGCCTTCTTCAGTTGAGCAAATCTGACCGAACGAAGGTGTGCTGAAATGAATCCCCGCAAGTAATGTCGACGTATCAGCGCAAGCCGAGAGCAGCGCCTCCCTTGTCATCGTGGACTGACGCTGGTCATGATCACTCACGGTTGCCCAATGCGGCCTTGCGACTTGGCACGGGTGGTGAAACGCATCGCCCGCAATGATGATGTCGCCACAGCCGCTATCGATCATGACGGCGATATGCGAGTGCGTATGCCCAGGGGTCGCCAGGATGGAGATGCCGTCACCAAGCTCACACGGTGCCTCGATGAGATTCACTAGCCCAGCCTCGACCACCGGGTGGATGGACTCGCCAAACGAGACAGAATGCATGTCTTGCGGGCACTGCTGAGCAGCCTCTAGCCAATACTCATATTCACCGCGGGCAAAATGGTACTTGGCATTGGGGAAGGTAGGCAGCCACCTGCCCTCGTGTAGATAGGTGTTCCAACCTACATGGTCGATATGCAGGTGGGTACACAGGACATCGGTAACTTGGCCACGATCGATACCGGCGCGCTCCAGCGCTTCGAGAAAACCGGTCTCCATATGCTCCCACTCGGCGAACTCCGTGACGGTCTTGTCATTGCCGATGCAAGTGTCCACGACTAGCGTGCGCCCATTCAACCTGACGATGAAACATTGAGATAGTGCATTCAATGAAAAGTCAGCATTACGGTAGGGAGGCTTCAACCATTCGATTGCACGAATATTGTCAGGCGTCGTATCAGGCAGGAGCCAAGCCAGTTGCGGGCCTATTTCCAACTCGATGACCTGGAAGATTTCAGCGGCACCTATCTGCGTACGTACTACCTCTAATGCCATGACACATCCCCTTAAATGGGCCATTTCCAATGTTCAATGTTAGCCCCATGCAATGGCACTTCACGCGCACGCCTGACGCTCGAACGCCAGGCGTGCGGCGATCAGGGGGTCATGCCAATACGATGGTTTTCGACTCCATGAAGGCCAACAAGCCCTCTACCCCGCCCTCACGACCAATCCCAGACTGCTTGAAGCCGCCAAAGCCGATCGAAAAATCAGTGCGTGGCCCATTGTGCCCCACAGTACCGGAGCGAAGCTGCCGTGCCACTTGCAACGCCTTTTCACGGTCGTTGGTGAAGACTGCGGCATTAAGTCCGAACGGCGTGTCGTTCGCCATACGAATGGCATCCGCCTCACTGTCGGCGGGAATGACACAAAGCACCGGGCCGAAAATCTCTTCCTGGGCAATGGCGGAGCGATTGTCGACGTTGGCAAAGACCGTAGGTTCGTAGAAGAACCCTTTTTTCGGGCTTTCAGGACGCTTCCCTCCCGTCACCAGCGTAGCCCCTTCAGCAATACCTTTTGCTACATAACGCTCCACGGTTTCCCGCTGACGCGCGCTGGCGAGCGGGCCGGAGGTCGTATCGTCGGCAAACGGGTCGCCGATGACGATCTTGCGCGCGATGTTCGCCAGCGCGTCGACCATCTGGTCGTGCTTCGCCCGTGGAACGATCACCCTGGTCAGGCTATGGCAGATCTGGCCGGTGTTATAACCAAAATAGGAGTTGCCCAAGGTGGTGGCGGCCGTTTCGATGTCATAGTCGTCAAGCACCACGGCCGGCGACTTGCCTCCCAGCTCAAGCGTTACGCGGGCGACACGATCTCCAGCGATGGAGGCTATCCTACGGCCCGCTCCGGTCGACCCGGTGAAGGTAATCTTGTCCACGCCCGGATGGCGAACCAACTCTTCGGACACATCCCTGTCCGCCGTCACGACGTTGATGACGCCTGGAGGCAGTCCGATCTCCTCGCAGATCTGCGCGAGCAGGTACGCCGAACATGGCGCTTCCGGCGGTGATTTGATGACCATCGTGCACCCGGCCAGCAGCGCCGGCGCGGTCTTGTAGGCCATCAGCCCCGCAGGGCCATTCCAAGGAATGATCTGCCCCACTACACCGACCGGTTCATAAACGCGATAGGCCGGATTTCCGGTCACCGACTGATGTGCCTCGCTGAAGGCAAAGCTCGAGGCCATCGCCGCGTATTGCCGAAACGCGCCACTGATGAACAGGCCGATACGCGGTTGAGCGACCTTGTAGACAATGCCTGTTTCGATAGACCAGATGCGCGCGAACTCATCATTCAGCGCCTCAAGGCGCTCGGCAATTTTTTCCAGGTAGACGGCACGCTCCTGTGGGCTCAAGCGCGGCCAGGGCCCGTCGTCAAAGGCCTCACGCGCCGCGTTGATCGCCCGCTGCATATCCTCGGAAGAGGCTTTCGCTACAGTGGCGACGACCTCTTCGGTCGAGCAGTCGAGTACATCGAAGGTTTCAGAGGTGGCGGGCACCACCCACTGCCCACCGATGAATAGCCGATCGGGGTGTTTCAGGGAAATGGTTCTTTCGGTCATGATGATCTCCATTGGGCACCACTGCGCCACTGAACGGGTTGGCCAGAACATCGGGCGGTCAGAAGACGATCACGCCCTTGCCGCCTGCCTGCTGGTTGAAATCGGCATAGGCCTCACCGGCCTGCTCAAGGGACCACTCGCTGGAAAACAGCTTGTCCACCTCGACACCATGGGCCGCGATGAAGCGCGCACAGTCGCTCATGCCGACCTCCGAAACCGTGAATGAGCCCACCAAGGTCCGCTGCTTGCCGATGAGGTCCTTCATGACATCAAGGCTCAGGTTACCGCCCACCGACACTAGGGCAATCCGCCCCCAGATACTGGTGCTGCGCACGGCTTGGCTACGGGGTATCTCACCACCGGCACACTCCATGGCGCAGGAGGCGCCTTTGCCGGCCGTGAGCCTGTGAATCTGCTCGACCGGGTCAACTCGGCTGGCATCGATGGCATGCGCTACACCAAACGCCTTCGCGTTCTGCACGCGTTCGGCGTTGATATCGACGCCGATCACCTCTACGCCCATGGCCGCCGCCAACTGCGCGGCGGAAAGCCCGACGGGCCCCAGGCCATAGATCGCCAGCGTGTCGCGGGCGGTGACGCCAAGGCGAAGCAAAGCGCCATAGGCCGTACCCGTGCCACAAGCAATGGCGGCACCGCCCTTGAACGAAATGTCTTGAGGTAGATGGATCAGCGAAGACACCGGGACCTTCATGTAGGTGGCATGCCCGCCGTGGTTGAGTACGCCATAGATGTCGGCGCCGTGATCGCACAACTGGGTCCAGCCGCTGCGGCAATGCTCGCAGTGGCTGCACCCCTTGTAATGAAAGACGATGACCCGATCGCCGGGCTTGAATGCCCGCGCATCGACACCGGCTCCCACCGCGGCGATTACCCCACAGGGTTCATGCCCACCGATGATGTCGTCGCCGCGCATGCGCTCCTTCAGGCCGAGCATACCAAGTGCCTCGTGCATGCCGTGCCGGTAGTAATGCAGGTCGGTACCGCACATGCCGGAGGCCTTCATCTCGATGATGGCCTCGCCCGGTCCTGGGGTGGGGTCCGGGAAGTCCTTGACCTGGACTTCGCACTGCCCCTTGAAAATCATGCCTCGCATTCAACGCCCTCAGCATCTGCTTGATTGTTGTTGGTGGTCAGGTGCTGTCGTTGCGCTCGAATATCCCTGTGCAGTTGCCAGGGAACGAAACACGCCGCGCATATGGCCAGCACCGGGACAGGCAATATCCCTCTGGCTTGAGGCTAAGAGCATCTCGGGCGTGGGGCAAACGCGATAAATCGAAGCGTCAATTCGTTCTGGGCGAAGCAGTTTCAGGGTTCGCCAGGAGCGAATCGGGGCTTGCGAATTCTTCAGCCGAAACAGCAGGCGCAATTGGCTGCTCTGCTTCATCGTTATCCCGCTATCGCACCCGCGCACAACCACTGCCCCGGGACGTTGCGTACACGGTGATTCAACGCAGAGGAGTGACCCAGTGACCTGACAGGCCCGATCAACTCGACGACACCCAAACAGGAATAGAAACAACAACAAGATCATTCCAGTTTCAGAGGTACAGCCATGTTGTTCCGTTCGAAGACACAGTCAAAAACCCGTGCGCCTGCACGGCCACCCGCCATTCAGTCGCGCCCCGCGCTCCAGCGCCCTTCGGTACTTCAGTGCGCGACGGTACTGACCCTTGCCGGTTTGTGCAGTGCGTTCCCCGCCGTGGCAGAAGACCAGATCAACCTGAAGTTCACTCACCGCTTCTCATCGAAACACTATGCCTGGACCCACGGCGGTGGCGTATTCACCCAGGCGGTGGAGAAGGCCTCAAACGGCAGGGTGACGTTTGAAACCTACCCCGCCGCACAATTGGGAAAAGACTATTTCAGCCTGCTCCGCTCGGGGTTGGCCGATATAGCTGTTTTCATTCCTGCGTATGAGTCGGACAAACTTCCGATGTCCACGGTCGCTGAACTGCCGAACATGTACAGCAATATATGCCAGGGCACCCGCACGCTGGCGACCATGGTCAGTGACACAGGCACCATCGGCAAATCCGAGTACAACCGCCACGGGCTTCACGTGCTGTTCGTGACCCTGATGCCGCCCTATACCTTCATGACCTCGAAGCAACCTACCGCCAGCCTGGAGGCGATGGAGGGGTTGAAGATCCGCGGGGCCGGGGCGGCCATGACCAAGACGGTACAGGCTCTGGACGCGGTGCCTGTGCAAATCTCCGCTTCGGAGGTGTACGAGGCGCTGTCGCGCGGCACCATCGACGGCGCCGTCTACCCCTACAACGCGCTGACGCCCTACGCCCTCGAAGACCAGCTCAAGTACTCCGTCGACGGTGTAAGCCTGGGTGGAACGGCCGTGGTGTATGCGATCAGCAGCAAAAGGTGGAATGCGCTGCCCGCGGAAGTGAAAACCATCATGAACCAAGCGGCGCAGTCCACCCAGGCCTCGATGTGCCAATGGCTGGACGAGGAAAACGTCAGGATCAAGAACCTGATCGTCAGGGACAACGGCCATATAGTGACGCAGTTGCCCGCCGAGGATCTGGCCAAGCTGACGCTTGCCATGCAGCAGGTCAAGAAGAGCTGGGCGCAGGTCATGGATGCGGCCCATCACGACGGCAGTGCACTGCTTGAGGAGTACCACCAGCTGTTCGTGGCTTCAGAACGATAACCTGCCGCTTACCTGAGAGCCTTTCCATGAAATCGATAATTCAAGTACTAGAGAAGTCCAGCACGCTGCTCGCGGGTATCTGCCTGCTAATCACCATGTTCCTCATCAGCGCCGACGCGGTTGCCCGCTACATGTTCCATTCGCCCATTCCCTGGACGATGGACGTCATCAGCTATTACCTCATGGTGGTTATTTCCTACCTGGCGATCTCCGATACATTCCGGCATGGCGACCATATCCAACTGGACCTGTTCCTTAACCGCATGAGCCCGCGCACAAAGCTGATTTCAGATACCGCGTGCTCGCTCTTGGCGGCCTGCGTGTTCGTGGTTATCGCCATTGGCAGCACCCTCAGCATGATCGAGTCGTTTCAGGCAGACGAGTTTCTCACCGGGTATGTCAACTGGCCGGTCTGGCTGAGCTACTTGCCCATCAGTGCAGGCAGCGCCCTGCTGTCTTTGCGCCTGATCCATCACTGCTCGCTGCTATTGAGCAGTGGCCAGGATGCGTCTCTCGAACAACCCGAGGAAGCCTGAGATGATTGCCGCTGCTTTTTTCATTGCCCTGTTGCTGCTGATCTCCCTGGGTTCCCCCATTGGCTTTGCCATGGCGATCGTGGGTGGCCTTGGGCTTCTGTGGGCCGGGGGTACGGATGCGTTGGTCATCATGCTCGGCTCGATGCCACGCGAATCGGCAGTAGTCTACGAGTTCGTGACCATACCCATGTTCCTACTGATGGCTGAGTTCGTGCTCCGCTCCGGCGTGACCGACGACCTGTTCAAGGTCGGCGCAGCCTGGTTCGGTCGCATTCCCGGCGGGCTCGGTATTGCAACGGCCTTTTCCGGGGCAGGTTTCGGAGCGATCTGCGGCTCTTCTTCCGCGGCTGCGGCGACCCTGTCGGCCACGTCCCTGCCAGCAATGCTCAAGCACGGCTATGAGCCGCGCCTGGCTGGTGGCTGCGTGGCGATTTCCGGGACCCTAGCGATGCTGATCCCTCCCAGCATCGCGATGGTGGTCTATGGCCTGATTGCCGACGTGAACATCGGTAGGCTGCTGATGGCAGGGGTAGTGCCCGGCATCCTGGTGACCCTGACGATCGTCATCACGGTCTATAGCCTGGTCAAGCTCGACCCCTCGCGCGCACCGTTGTCGGAACCGGTCGCCCTGATCGAGAAACTGCGCCTGCTCAAGAGCGTCCTGCCAGTGTTGCTTCTGTTTGCCGCGATCACCGGGGTCATCTACACCGGCATCGCAACACCCACCGAAGCCTCCGCGCTTGGCGCATTGCTCGCCGGCGTGCTGTATGTCGCCCGTGGTCGCGCGTCCCTGCCCGATCTGCAAGGGCTGGTCGGACGGGCGGCGCGAACGTCCTGCATGTTCGCCATCATCATCCTGGGCGCGAAGTTGTTCGCCATGGTGTTCGCGCTGACCCACGTCACCCAGGACCTGATTGCCTGGGTGGGTGCGTTGGATGTATCGCCCTGGACCATCATGCTCGGGCTCGTGCTGCTGTACCTGGTGCTGGGCTTCTTCATGGACCAGATGGCCATCCTGGTGCTCACCGTGCCCATCGTGGCGCCCTTGGTGTCCTCGCTGGGCTTCGACCTGGTCTGGTTCGGCATCATCATGATCGTCGTCGCCGAAATCGGCATGGTCACCCCGCCGGTTGGCCTGAACTGCTTCATCGTGTCCAAGTATTCGAAGACACCGGTATCGCAGATATTCAGAGGGTCGTTCCCTTATGTGATCACCCAGTTGGCCGCCATCGCGATTCTCCTGGCCTTCCCTCAGCTGACGCTCTGGCTACCGCAAAACATGTAAGCGCTCAGGTGCGGCGAAAGTCTTTCGCCGCACCTGTTTCACCCCAAGGCGCAACTTCAATACGACCGAATCAGGGCTTCGTAAAGCACAAGTTGGATCGGGCCGTGTCGGCGCCTACCCTTGGGTTTGATATTCATCAAACCTGCGTGGTGCGTGGCACCGCCAGTTTCGACCATGCAGTCAGGAGCTTTGGAGCAATGAACAATCTCGAAGGTAAGGTCGCCATCGTTACCGGTGGCACGGGTGGTATTGGTAAAGGTGTGGCGTTGCAACTCGCCGCCCGTGGTGCCCGAGTGGTTATCAATGGCCGGGACGAAAGGAAGGCCCAGGCCGTGCTCGAGCAAATCCGCGCCTTGGGCGGCGAAGGCTGCTTCGTTGCAGGCGACGTGCGCTCGAAAAGCGACATGCAGGCCGTGGCTGCTGAGGCGGCGCGCCGCTTCGGGGGAATAGACATCGTGGTACCTAACGCCGGGGGCAACGACGATGAGGCCCGGCAACCACAAGTACGTGGCCCGTTTGCCGACATCGACCTCGAACGGGTGACCCAGTTCGTGGCGCAAGCCGTGGCGGCGAAGCTGCTCGTGGTGCAGGCCGCGGTGCCTTACCTGCGCCAGCGCGGCGGCGGCAGCATTGTATTCGTCACCTCCGAAGGCGGCAGGTCGCCTACCCCTGGGCAGACCGCCATCTCCACGTTCTCCGGCGGCCTGATCATGGCCAGCAAAGTGCTGTCAAAAGAGCTCGCCCGGGACAAGATCCGGGTCAACTGCGTGTGCGTTACCGTGGTGCGTGACACCCCGTCGTGGGACGCAGCCTGGGGCCAGGAAGGCGGTGTTTCCGAACATCACCGCAAGCAGTACGAAAAGATCGTGGCCAGCAGCCCATTCGGCGTCGCGGCACCCGGTGACATCGGGGGCGTCGTGGCCTTTCTGGCCTCCGACGATGCCGCCTACCTCACAGGTGCCACGGTCAGCCCCACCGGAGGCCTGACCATTCATTGAACCGCCTGGCTCACCCGGCAGCGGACTGACGCAATTACAAGAACAGGAGCAATGCGGTATGTCGAATCAATGTGCCATTGATCACCCCCTGACCGATCACACCAAGCTGGTCGGCCCTTTAAGCGGTTTGCGGGTACTGGATCTCACCTCGAACTTCATGGGGCCATATGCATCCCTGCTACTGGGGGACATGGGCGCGGATATCTGCAAGATCGAGGCGCCTGAAGGCGATACCACCCGCAACGTCGGCCCCAGTCGCAACAAGGGCATGGCGGCGATCTTCCTGCACCTGAACCGCAACAAGCGCAGCCTGGTGCTGAACCTCAAGACGCCCAGCGGCCTCGCAGCGCTCAAGCGCATGATCGCCACGGCGGATGTCCTGCTCTTCAGCCTGCGCCCCAATGCGATGGCACGGCTCGGGCTCTCCTACGAGCAGGTCCAGGCCATCAACCCGCGGATCATCTACTGCGGTGCCTTCGGTTTTGGACAGCGCGGCCCCTACGCCGAGCGTCCGGCGTATGACAACCTGATCCAGGCCGCCGTTGGCGTGCCGATGGTACAAAGCCGCAAGACCGACGGCCCACCCAGCTATGTGGGTACGGCAATTGCGGATCGCATCGTTGGCATGGCCACCAGCAATGCCATCCTGGCGGCCCTGCACTACCGAGGGCAAACGGGCCAGGGCCAGTCGGTGTCGGTGCCGATGTTCGAAACCTTCGCCCACTTCGTGATGGGCGACCACATGTATGGCCATACATTCGTGCCTGCGCTGGGCGACTGGGGCTATGCACGCATGACCAGCCCCGAACGGCGCCCCTTCCCCACCTTGGATGGCTACCTGAGTGTGGAGATCTATACTGATCGCCACTGGCAACGGCTGTTCGAAGCCGTGGGCCGCCCGGAAATGGCCCAGGATGCGCGTTATCGTGACGTCCACAGCCGGGCGCTGCACATGAGTGAGCTGTACGAGTTCCTTTCGCACACCTTCGAGACCCGAACCAGTGCCGAGTGGGTAAAACTGCTGATCGAAGCGGATATCTGTGTGATGCAGATGAACACGCCTGAATCGCTGCTCGACGATGAGCACATGAAGGCCGTGAACTTCTTCGAAGAGCAGGACCATCCAAGCGAAGGACGCATTCGCACCATTGGCCTGGCTCACGAATGGAGTGCCACTCCCGGAGCGCTGCGTTTTCCCGCACCGCGCCTGGGCGAACACACCACCGAACTGCTGCACGAATATGGCTTCGCCCAGGAGGAAGTGGCAGCCGTATTGGAATCAGGCGGGGCGCTGGCAGCTGCCAACTGAAGGCTCATGCCGTATTCACTGATCACACGCTACGAGGTGAATGACCATGGAAACTGTGCAAATCCCCAACCTGTACTGGAACATCGCCGCCGACCTCCACTTTCCGCCTGGCTTCGATGCCCAGAAAAAGTACCCCGCAATTATCAGTGCCCACCCCATTGGCAGTTGCAAGGAGCAGACGTCCGGCAACGTCTATGGCACGGCGCTCGCCAAGGAAGGGTTCGTGGTCATCGCCTTCGACGCCAGCTTCCAGGGCGCCAGCGGCGGTGAGCCGCGTTTCATCGAAGATCCAAGCCACCGTGTAGAGGATTTCCGGGTGGTAGCCGACTATCTGACAACCCTGCCCTATGTGGACGAGCAACGCATTGGCGTACTCGGCCTCTGTGGCGGAGGCGGCTATTCAATCAATGCTGCGATGACCGAACGGCGCATCAAGGCCGTGGCCACTGTCACCGGTGTGAACTATGGCCGTCTGATGCGTGAAGGATTCAGTGGCTTCAACCCCATCGCCCTACTCGAATCCATCGCCCAGCAGCGCACTGCAGAAGCCCGTGGCGCCGAACGCCGGGTGGATGACCTGCTGCCGCCTTCTCCAGAAGAAGCCAAACGCGTGGGCGCGACTGAAATCGACGTATACGAAGCCACCGAGTACTACCGCACCCCACGCGGGCAGAAGCCCAATGGTTTGAACCGCTCACTGCTCTCGCATCAGGGCAATGCCGTGGGCTGGGATGCTTTCCACCTTGCCGAAGTGTTGCTGACCCAGCCGCTGATGGTGGTGGTGGGTGACAAGGTCGGTGCATTCGGTGCCTACCGCGACGGCTGCGAGATCATCGGTCGTGCGGCTTCGAAGACCAAGGAACTGGTGGTGGTCGCAGGCTGGTCGCACTACGATCTCTATGACAAGCCCGAGCCTGTGCGCCAAGCCTTGGCCAAGCTGGTGCCTTTCTTTAAAGAGCACTTGTCCTGAGGCGTTCGGCAAGGCACGTGCCGGACTCAGCAAGCCCGCGGCAGCCAGACCAGCGTAAAGAGAGACGGCACCACAGAGTGCCGTCTCTCTTTACGCTCACAAATGCCTGTCAAAATCAGGGTATTGTTGAATTTTTTCGTAGAGAAGCGCGAGCGGCTGTCGGCGAAGACGCAGTAACGGACGAGGGATATGCCGACACCGCAGCGCGCCATCCACCACCCAGGGCTCGGAACAAATCCACTTGATCAAGCGCCACCTGTGCATCGGATGCCGCCAGCTCTGCCTCGGCTGTCGCCAGCGTGCGATTAGCATCGAGACTGGACAGGTACGGCGACTGCCCCGCCCGGTACAGACGGTCTTCGTCCACGGCCGCGCCTTTGGCATGGTCGCGCGCATCCTGCAGGTCAGCGTTGCGAACCAGCGCCCTCGAGTAATTGGTCAACGCTGTTTCGGTTTCACGCAATGCACCCAGCACCACACCGTCAAAATTCGCCAGCGCCGCTTCGCTGTCAGCTTCAGCGGCCTTGACGCGGGCACGAGCGCCACTGTCGGGTATCGTCCAGCTCAGCAGCGGGCCGAAAGCGAAATGCGATGCCGACTGTTCGGCAAGGTCGCCGAATCGCCCGGCCAGCCCCGCCGATGCTCCAAGTCGGATGTCCGGATACAAATCTGCCATGGCCACGCCGATACGCGCGGTAGCGGCAGCCAGCTGGCGCTCGGCCTGGCGAACATCCGGGCGCCGGCGAAGCAGCGCCGCACCATCCCCCGCGGGAATAGGCTGGGCCAGACGTGGCTCTCGCGAGCAGGTTGGCCGCTGATTGGAGAATTGTGCTGAGGTCTTGCCCTGCAGCGCAGCAAGGCGGTACGCGGCCCCATCACGGGCTGCCTCGAACGGCGGCAGGTTTGCACGCAGGCTGGCCAGCTGGGTACGCGCCCGGTCAACATCGCTCTTGCTACCACTGCCCACCGCCGCCAAGCGTTCAACCACATCCACACTACGCGCCTGCAGCGCCAACTGCTGCCGTGCCACGGCCAGCTGATGCGTCGCCGAGCAGCCCTGAACATAGGCACTCAGGGTCTGCGCCACCACTGCAGTGCGCGCCAGCTCCAGCGCCGCCAAGGCACTGTCGCTGTCGGCACGGGCCGCCTGCTCGGCACGCGCCAGCTTGCCAAACAGGTCCAGGTCGTAACTGATCGTCAAACCCACACCCGCGTCGTTCACCACACCTGGGCGCACGCCAAGCGGTGAGGACTCGAGTGCATCCTGGTGACGACGTGCATCGGCTTCGACGCTGGCGCGTGGATGGCTGTCAGCAGCCACCGAGGCTTCCACCGCCAGGGCTTTGCGCAAATGGGCAGTGACGACCCGAAGGTCGGTATTGGCTGCCAATACCTCGCGCACCAGCTGCTCGACTTCGGGATCATCGTAAAGCCGCCAATGCTCCGGCACCGCTTGATCTCGCGTCCCTGGCGCCTGGAATGGCCCGTTGGCTGCCTCTGTGCGTACCAAAGCAGTATCGGGCACCCTGTAATCTGGCCCTACAAGACTACAACCGCCCAGAGCCACAGCGACGACAATGGCAAGGATCTCAGGCTTCATCGGGCCAGCTCCTGTCGCACAGACACGGTAGCGGTGCGCCCGGCCACCATGCGCAGATCTCCAGGTACGTCATCCAGCGCTACCCGCACCGGCACACGCTGGGCCAAACGCACCCAGTTGAAAGCCGGGTTCACATTAGGCAAGAGCGCCTCGCCCGAACTACGGTCACGGTCATCGATACCAGCAGCCACGCTCTGTACGTGGCCGTGCAGCAAACCATTGCTGCCCATCAGGCGTATTTCCACTGGCTGGCCGATATGTAAACGCTCCAGCTTGGTTTCTTCGAAGTAGCCAACCACATGCAGCGAGTGTTCATCGATAATCGAAAGCACCGGGCGCCCGGTGGTGATGTAGTCACCGCTACGCGGAACTTGATCATTGACATAACCATCCACCGGGCTACGCACTTCGGTGCGGACCAGGTCCACCTGTGCCAGGGTCAATACCGCTTCGGCTGCGGCCAACGCGGCCTGGGCCCGCTCGACCCGGGTATCGCCCTCTTCCAGTTGCTGACGCGCCACCAAGTCGGACACCACATGGTTGCGTCGCGCCTGCCGTTGAGCCTGGCCCAAGTTCGCTCGTGCCCGCATCAGGTTTGCCTGCGCCTGTTTCACCAGGGCCTCGTAACGGCTGCGATCGATCCTAAACAGCAACTGCCCGCGCTTGACCAATTGGTTGTCTTCGACCGCCACCTGGGTGATCAGACCGGCAACGTCCGGCGCCACCTGCACGACCTCGGCTCGCACGCGACCGTCGCGTGTCCAGGGTGAGTTGCTGTAGTAGTCCCATAAATGGACCGCCACCGGGATGGCGATGGCCGCCAGCAGCAACGACGGGATGAAGGGAAGCAGTTTACGCAGCTTGCGGGTCATACGGGCCAATCCGATACCAGGAAAGTGGCAAAGCCAAGAACGATCACGTACAAGGCCAGGTTGAAGAGAAAGGGATGCCACAGTCGTCGATAAAGCCCCAACCGGGCCAAGGCCACTCGCAACAACGTACTCACGACATAGGCAATCGCCAGCATTGGCAACAGGCTGGGCAGATAGATACCGTACAGATCGACCTCACCTAACATGGACGAGCGCTCCTGAGAAATCCGGCGCGGGTGCATCGGGATAGCAGATGAGGCGCAGTTCCACCAGTGCGCTGCTGGCGTCTTGAGTCGTAATGGCGGTGCCCGCCAGCACTTGGCCCAAGGCCCGATCGATGAGCATCAGCAGGCGACTGTCGAAGGGGCTCAGCTCCCCATTCCCGGCGCAGATAAGGAAAAATCGTCCAAGTCCGTCCAGCAGTTCCTCGACGACCCTGCGAGCAGTGACGTCGATCGAGGGCAGTTGGCTGCGCAGGTGCAACAAGGCCAGCCCCAGGCGCACTTCGGCAATGCCGTCGATGCCCGGTTGACGGGGCCAGGTCAGTTCCTGGCGATCATGCAGGCGCGCGGTGAGGCGTGGGTAGTCGTAGCCACCACGCAGTGCCAGTTGGGCCAGCGCCCTGAAGGTGGACTGGCGCAGCCGTGCCAAGGTTATTTCACGACCGAAAGGCCGAATCAGCATCGTCCACAACAAGGCCACCAGGGCCCCCCCGATACTGGCCAGGCACCCCTCCAGGAACCCAGCGAAATCAGCCTGATATGCGCCGTGCAGGCCGAGCGTGCTGCCAGTAAAGACAATCATCAGCATCGCTTCGGTGCTGAACTGCGGACGCAGGATCAGTACCCCGAATGCCAGGCACGGCAGCAGGAAGCACGCCACCAGAGCCTCGAACGTCTCCACCTGAGGCAACACCACGAACAACAGCAGACCACCCAGCACACTGCTGGCCAAGTTCACCGCGAGAAAACGCAACATTCTCGGTGCAGGTTCGTCCAGTGCGCAGAACAGTGCACAAGCCACGATACCCAGCACCATGGCATTGGCCCCTGCCGTCCAGCCAGAGATCAGCCAGAGCAGGCCACAGAGGACAATGCCCAGGGCGACCGAACTGGCATAGAACAGCACCAAACCATGGTCCAGGTGATGAGCGCTCCCAGCCAAGCGGTCATGGGGATACAGCAAGGGTCTGCCTTCCAGGCTCACATCGGCCAGACGGTCACGCAACTGCTGACAGTCATCGTTGAGTGCATGGAAGTGGGCCAAGCGTCGGCGCGTTACCCACGCCAGGATCCCAGGCCAACTCTGCCCTGGAGGGTCATCGGAAAGCTCGACGACAGCCTCTGCGGTTGCGGCGCCAGTCAATTGCGCAGCCACTTGGCTGAACTGCACCTGCAATAGCGGATCGAGGCCGCCCTCTCGCTGCAGCGCCTGGCGCATCGCCGCCAGCGATGACAGCAGTGGCAGTAGGCGACGCATTCGCGCGCGCAGCTGCAACATCAGCGGTACAGCGTGCCGGTGAGGGGTATCGAAAGCCAGATGGGTAGTCAATTGCTCCAGCGTCGACAGCTCCACGACCAACTGATGTCGGCTGCCCGAGCCCACCTGCCCTGTCATCAGTTCTTGTGCCCACATGGCCACGTGGTCGAACCACTGCGCAAGACGCTTGCGGATCACCGGACTGGCTCGCTGCACCAGGGCAACACCAGCAACCAGGTTGGCGCAAAAGATACCAACCAGGATTTCCTCGGTCCTGGCCAGCGCGATGTCGAACACCAACTGGGGTGCATGCACGGAGGGAAAGACGATCAGCGGCAAGGTATAGGCCGGTAGGCGAAACAGATACGTGCGAGGGCTGCGATCGAGCATCGAAAAGAACAGGAACATCCCCGACCATAGCGCTACAGCGAAGATCAACAACACCGGTTCGGCGCTCAGAGGCGGGACCAGCAGTAGGGCTCCAGCCGCCCCGGTCAAGGTCCCGCCGATACGATAGAGCGTCTTCGAGCGCATCGCGCCGAGCAGCGGTTGCGAGACGATGTAGACGGTACCCATGGCCCAGATCGGATTGGCCAATGACAGATCGAGCGCAATGTACAACGCCAGCATCGAGGCAATGAACGTACGCAGGGAAAACCACAGATCCTCTCGGCTCGGCAAGCGAAGCATCATGATTCGCCATCCCTGATGGAGCCGACCATGATCCAGACAGCACTCGCCATGATGATCAAGGCCCATACCCACACCATGGAAGCCACGCCAAGGCCAGTTGCCGCCACACCGATGATCATGGGGAAAACGGTCTGCAGGAGGTTGTTGACGGACATCGAGATCCCAAGCGCTTCGTTCACCCTACTCGCCGGCGCCACGTCGTAGATCAGAGCCAGTGACACAGGTGCGCCAACGCCCAAGGGTAACCCCAAGACTCCACTTAGCGTGATCAGGGAAGTCGTGTGATGCGCTAACGGTATGACGGCATAGACCCCTGCTGCTGCGATCAACGCCAGGATCAATATCATATTTGGGCTGACGCGTTTGATCAGCAGCGGTGTGAAGAACCTCGAAGTCAAGGTGCCAAAGGCAAATGCGCCCAGCATCCAGCCAGCCTGCGAAGCGGGGAGACCGATTTGCGCGGCATGCATAGAAAGGATGAAGGGAAACAGCGTCTGGTTCGCGGTGAAGACACTGCTGATGACGATCCACAGGCGCAGGTCACCGATCCCCAGCAGGTCGTAGGATTTGCGAGGGGCGCTGGCATTGGCGGCACCTTGCCTTTCGCGCGTGTAGAAATGAGGCAGCTTACGGATACCAACGATCGAAAGGACCGCAAACAGCCCTAGCACGCCAATGGCCAGGGTAGCGTCGTAATGCTCAAAGGCGTGCGTCGTGAGCACGGGGCCGAAGAAATTGAACAGCGAATAGCTGAGTACCAGATAACCCAGAGACTTCGCACGCTCGGCATGTTCGACCCCAAGCCCGACTGCGCGTGTCGCAGCCATGTGCGTGAATACACCGGCAGTCCCGATCAACCCGGCAACGGCCAACAAGCTGTATTGGCTTGGCATGACGCCATACAGCAAGGCGGCCAGGACAATCATCGTGGCCGAAAGCATGACAGCCGGCAGGGTTCCAGTACGATCCATCCACCGCCCGAACGGCACACTCAGCAACATCGGCGACGCGGTGAACAGTGCTGCAGCCACTCCGATCAAGAGGCTACTGGCCCCCAATGATAAGGCGATCAGCGGAATGAGCAGGCGGGACGACCCCAACGCCGCCATGATGAAACCAGAAACCAGGAACGTCCCTGCAAGCCTGGACGACTTGGCCTGTTCAAACAGAGGTGACTGCTCGTTGTCTATCGTGCGCATCAACACCCCCCTCCCGCGTGGTCATGCAAAGATCTGCGCACTGCTGCATTAATAGGGGGGTTGGGGAACTGCATGGGCATACCGTTGAACATCGATGTGAAAACCACCTTGGTCTGGAAAGCCCAGTGCGCAAGGCAATTTATGGAGAGGGAGGCGAGCTCGATGCTGGAGGTAGCCATCACTTTATTCAATACGTGAATTTCAAAGCGCCAGTTCGATAAGATCGAACTACTGCCAAGGCCATCCTTCTTGCGCCGATACGATGTTCAATTCGGCGGCGGTGAAGCTGCGCTTGCGAAATATTCATTTGTTCCACGCCCCAGCAAGACCAAACATCAGGCTGACGACAGGTCCAGACATTCCGACGCCCCTATGAATACACCACACCTTGCACCGCTCGACGCCCAGGCACCCGACCTGACTTCATTGATCCGGTCCGGCGATACCATCATGTGGGGACAAGCCAACGCGGAGCCCCTGACCTTGATCCAGGCGTTGGTGAATCAGCGCCACGCGATAGGCCGCGTACGCGTATTCCTCGGTATCGGGCAGAACAGCCTGCTCGAACCTGGGCATGCCGACGCCATCGACTTTCTGGCCTACTGCGCTACAGGCTCCAACCGCAAGCTGGCCCAAGCGGGTCTGTTGGATATTCTCCCCGCCCACTATTCTCAATTCCCACGCCTGATCGAACAGAAGGCACTGCGGATCGATGTCCTGATGCTTCAGGTACCGCCCCCCGATGCGCTGGGCCGTTACAGCCTGGGCATGGCACGGGAGTATCTGGTTCCGGCACTCAAATCGGCGCGAGTGGTTCTGGCAGAGGTCAACCCGTCCATCCCCTGGACATATGGCGGTCCCTACCTGCAGGAAGACGACTTTGACTTGTTGGTCCCCTGCGCAGTCCAGTCACTCACCCCCTCAGCCTCCTCCCCTGGCCCCATCGAGGTCGCGATCGGTCGCCACGTCGCGAGCTTCGTCGAAGACGGTGCGACCTTGCAGACCGGTATAGGCAATATTCCCGATGCTGTGCTGGCGCAATTGCACGACCGGCGAGAGCTTGGCGTGCATTCCGGCGCGATTGGCGACGGCATCGCTGGGTTGGCGATGGCGGGCATTATCACCAATGGTTGCAAGAGCATCGATGTCGATGTGTCCATTGGTGGTGTACTGATCGGCGGCGAGTTGGTGCGCCGCTACGCCCATTTGAACCGTGCGTTGGAGCTGCGCGGCACGGACTACACGCACAACCCACAGGTGCTGGGGAAGATCGACCGGTTTGTGGCGATCAATTCGGCCATCGAGGTCGACCTCAGCGGCCAGGTGAACTCGGAAGTGGCTGGAGGTCGGTACCTGGGCGGGGTTGGCGGCATCGTCGATTTTATTCGCGCAGCCCAGTCAAGCCGCGGCGGCGTGCCGATCATCGCCCTACCCTCCACGGCAGGTAGCCAGAGCCGAATCGTCACTGCGCTGTCGGGGCCTGTCACGGTGCCTCGTAGCGATGGCTGCGTCATCATCACCGAGCATGGCGTCGCCGACCTGCGTGGACTCTCACTCGCCCAGCGGGCAGCCAGGCTCATCGCAGTGGCGGCGCCGGAACACCGCGAAGCACTCGAACGCCAAGTACATGCTGGAAATCTAAGCTAGCAATCACGAGGACTGACCGTGGACAGCAATGTCCACGGCCAGACAGGTCAACCTTCTACAGCCCCTGAAGTACCTGCCAGGTACTCCAACAGCGTACGAGCGGCTGGGCTCGGCAAACGCCCGTGAGGCGTCGCAATCGAGATGATGCGCTTGGCCCAGGGCTCAGCGAGGTCGAGCACCGCGATGGTATCGAGCATGTCCCGGCTGACATGACACTCTGGCTGTACCGTCACGCCAAACCCCGCCTGCACCAGGCTGATCGCAACCCCGGTGCTGCGCACATTGAAACGGGGCTGGAACTCCTGGCCCAACCGTTTTGCCGCTACCCGGAACGCCGGCATCATGGCTTTCACCGCGACGATGTTTTCCGGCGCCAGATCTTCGAAGGTCACACTCTGCCGGCCCGCGAGCGGGTGCTCCCGAGGCACGATGGCTACCATCCGGTCCTTGCGATAAGGGGTGACGTCGACACCACTCAGGTCGATTTCGTGGGCCATTGCAAAGACGCCCACATCAGCCTCACCGTGCGCCACCGTACGCACGATCTCCGCATTTTCCACCTCACTCAGCTGCAGCTCGATCAGGGGATAGTCGTGGGCATAGTTGCCTAGCTCACGCGCCAGGAATGGCGCAATGATCGAACGAGCCGAAGCGACATGGACCTCGCCACGAACCCCTTCGGTGAAGGAGGAAATCTCCGCTCGCATGTCGTCCAACTGGCCGAAGATCGAGCGCAGGTAGCGTACCAGCACCGCCCCGGCCGGGCTTGGCTGCACGCCCTTGGGGTTGCGCTCCAGAAGCTTTACGCCAGCGATCTCCTCAAGGTCTTGGATGCGTTTGGTCGCGGTCGAGGCCGCGATGTTCTCGCGAATCGCCGCAAGCCCGATCTGCTGCTCTTCGACAGCAGACAGGAACAGCTTCAAGGTAAACAGATCTACCTGGCGGATGAGGTGCATCTTGTTGAAAGTCATAGGCGCTCTGAAGGTGTCTGTGTCGTCTTGTCTTTATTGATCGGCGACGGCTGGAACCTGTCGTCCAGCCGTCCTCCTGCACTGCTTCACGCTACGACTGACTATACCCCTTCGCTCGTTATATCGCTTGCCTATTACTGCTCCATGCAAACCCGCCCCTTCCTTCGCCAAGCCCCTGACCACGCGGCTTTCAGACCGCTTCAGCCAGGCTGAATCAGCGCTTCAGGAATGGTCACTTGAGCGACCATCCCAGCCCTTCAATAGTTACTCCACGGACCGGCCCCGGCGTGCATGCGCCTGGCCAAGAGCGCCATGTCCGTTATTCGAGAAGCCCGCTGATCGTCGTCGGCAAAGTCATTGCCGACGCGGGTACGCGTTCACCTAAAAAAATAAGAAGAGGGTTGTAGTGTGGCCGAATCAAAGTTGTATCCGCTCGTCCTGATCATGGCGTTGAGCCCAATCGTCCCGATGACCGCCCGTGCCGACTTCGTGGCTGACAGCAGGCTGAACCTGGGCTTTCGAACGCTCTATTACAATAATGATTTTCGCGATAACACCAGTGGCCCATCCAAGACCGCTGAATTGGCACAAGGCTTCAAGCTCGACTACCAGTCCGGCTATACAGATGGCCCGATTGGTGTGGGCGTCAATGCCCTCGGTCTGCTGGGTGTGACGCTCGACAGCGGTAGAGGGCGCCACCAGGGCAGTTCCATGATTCCTTCGGACGGCGATCACCCGGCGGACGAATGGAGCAGGCTTGGCCTGACCTTCAAGGCCAGGGCATCCAAGACGGAGTTGCTGGCCGGTTCGCTGTACCCCAAGCTGCCCATCCTGGTCGCCAACGACGGTCGCTTGCTGCAACAGCTCTTTCAGGGCGCGATGGTCACCTCGAACGAATTCGATGGGCTAACCCTGGTCGCTGGCAAGTTGAACAAGGTAACGGGGCGCGGCTCGAGCGATCGTACCGGGCTGGCCGTTGGCGGCGGACGTGAGCAGAGCGACAGTTTCACTTTCGCGGGGGCCGACTACACGCTGGGGAGCAACCTTCTGCTGCAGTATTACCATGCCTCGCTGAAGGACTATTACCGCCAGGATTTCCTGGGGGCGGTGCATACGCTACCCATTGGCGAAACGCAGAAGCTCAAGACCGATCTCCGGTATTTCCGCAGTCGGGCGCAAGGAGCTAACGCCTCGGGTGATGCGGGCTATCAGGTGGCGGGCTTCACCCAAGGCGGCGATGGCGAAATCGACAACGATACCTGGAGCGCTACCTTCACCTATACCGTCAACGGACACAGCTTACTGGCCGGCTACCAGAAGGTCTCAGACAACAGTGCCTTCGTCCAACCGAACCAGGCCAGCCTGAGCAATGGCGTCGAGGCAGCTGGCTCCAGCACCTACCTCTACACCGACCGACTCGCCTCCAACTTCACCCGCGCAGGTCAGGCCACACGATACGTGCAGTACGCCTATGATTTTGCCGCTGCCGGTGTGCCTGGCCTGAACGCGTCGATCATGTACCTGGATTCCGACTCCATCAAGACGGCCAGCGGCAGTAACCAGCGGGAGTGGGAACGTGACTTGTCACTGGGCTACATCATCCAGAGCGGCCCGCTCAAAGGCCTGGGATTCGTCTGGCTCAATGCTCTGCTGCACAGCGAGGCGGTGCCGAACCAGGACCAGAATCGATTGCTGGTAACCTACACCTTGTCGTTGTTCTAAATCCCCCCGGGCAGCGGCCTTATATCGCGGAAGGGCTGCACAGCGGCCCTCAGGTCTTGAAGTCGGCATAACCACTACCAGGGCTGCTGCGCAGCCCTTTCGCGACAAAAGCCCGTCAAGCCAATCAGCTCAGCGCTCGATCTGGCGGATGAAATCGATCGCTACTTGGCCAAAGGCATCGTTGTCGTCACCCGTCAGCATATGCCCCGCGCCAGCCACTTCGATATTCCGGGCTTGAGGGCACAGCGCCAGAAATTCGCTGACCGCCTCACGCGTCAGCACATCGGAATGCTCGCCACGCACCACCAGCGTCGGCACATCGAGGCGACGCGCGCATTGGCCAAGCCGTGCAGCCCGCTCGGCCAAGTCGCCCCGGGCATCGAGAAAACGCGGATCCCAGTGCCAATAGAGGCGGCCATCGGCGGCGCGGCGCAAGTTCTTGCCCAGCCCGGCTGTGCTGCCCTGACGCCGCACGTCCCCCCGGTATTGCGCGATAGCGTCGGCTGCCTCCTCGAGCGAGACGAAACCCTCGGCATGGCGCGTCATGAAATCACGCACCCGCCCAACACCACCTCCGGACGAAAGATGAGCGACATCGGCCAATATCAATGCTGCCGCATCCACCACACCACCGCCTACAGCCTGCAGGCTGGTCATGCCGCCCATCGAGGCGCCGATCAACACGGGACGCCCGGCAAGAGTGCGGATCACGCAGGCAAGATCCTGAGCCATGGCCACCTCGCCATAATCACCATCTGCCACCCAATTCGAGTCGCCATGGCCGCGAGCGTCGTAGGCCACCGCATGAAAACCCGCTCGTGCCAAGCTGCGGGCAGTGTGCCGCCACGAATGCCTGGTCTGCCCGCCCCCGTGCAATAGCACCACAGGCCGTGCCAAAGGGTCGCCCCAGCTATCGCCGCACAGACGATTGCCATGAGCGCCGGTCCAGGTGTGCATTGGGAGGGGCGTACCGGGAAGCGAGGTTCGTGGATTCATGTAGGAAGTACCAAGACAAGGCGCCAGGTGGACGGTACTGCCGACAACAAGCGACCTTACGCGGCGCCCACGCCCGTCGCGGTCTTCAGTATCGCGATGAACGTCATCTTCAGGACTCCACCAGGCACCTCCAAGTCATGATTTTCGAAGCGCCACTTCAGGATTCGTCAAGCCCAGCCGCTTACGACGCCTGAACCAGGTTTGATAGGGTGCAGATTCAATAAGCACAACAAAAACCACGGAGGGGACATGATTCCGTTCGCGAAATTGCATGTCCATCTGACCGCCCCGCAGACAGAGGCGTGCGATGGAAAACTATGACTATATCGTCGTCGGTGCCGGCTCCTCGGGTTGCGTGGTGGCGAGCCGTCTCAGCGAGGACCCGCACGCCCGCGTTCTATTGATAGAAGCGGGTGGCAGCATGGACGACTTCTGGGTCAATACACCTGCGGGCATGGCCAAGCTCTTTGGCAGCGAGCGTTTCAACTGGCGCTTCAAGACCGCACCCGTGCCCACCCTCGACGGGCGCCAGGTGCAATGGGATCGGGGCAAAGGCCTAGGTGGCAGCAGCGCCATCAACGGCATGATCTACATGCGCGGCCAGCCCGAGGACTACGATCATTGGGCGCAACTGGGCAATCAGGGCTGGGGCTGGGACGATGTGCTGCCCTACTTCAAGCGCTCGGAAAACAACGTACGCGGCGCCAACGCCTTTCATGGCGACCAAGGCCCATTGTGCGTGACAGACCCGGTCGAGATTCACCCAGCGGCGCACGACTTCATTACCGCCTGCGTCAATAGCGGCATCGAACGCTCCAACGACCTGAACGCCCCGCCATACCCTGCCGTCGGGGTTCGCCAGTACACGATCAGAAAAGGTCAACGCCACTCGGCATATAAAGCTTTTCTCGAACCCGTGCTCCATCGCCCCAACCTCGAAACCCTGACCAACGCGCAGGTCACCCAGGTGCTGTTCGACGGCGACGAGGCCTCGGGTGTTGAAGTCGTGCTTAACACTCAACGTCGCGCCATCGGGGCTACGCGCGAGGTGATCCTGTGCGCCGGCGCCCTCGCCTCCCCCCAATTGCTCATGCTCTCGGGGATCGGTGACGCGGCGCAGTTACAGCACCACGGCATCGCTGTGCGACGGCACCTGCCGGGAGTGGGGCGTAATCTCCAGGACCACTGGTATGCCTCGCTTGCCTGGCGCTGCACGCCTGGCAGTTCGGTCAATCACCGTCTGAGCGGCCTGCGCAAGTACCTGGAGGGCGCGCGCTACGTGCTCACACACAGTGGCTACCTTGCCCTGGGCGCCGCCCCCGTGACGGCGTACGCCAGAAGCGAGCCGGGCGAACGGGTCGACCTGCAGCTTTCCCTAAACCCTATGAGTTTTTCGGCCACCGCATCGGGCGAGGTCGCCGCCGACAGCTATCCAGGCCTGTCCGCCTCGGTGCTGCTGCTATCGCCTCGCTCGCGCGGCTATCTGGAGCTGGCGAGCGCCGACCCGCTGGACGCTCCCCTCCTTCACCCCAACTACTTCAGCGATGAAAGCGACATACGTCGGCACATCGCCGGGCTGCGCCAGCTGCGCCAGATCCTGCAGACGCCGCCGCTTGCACAACGGGTTGTCGAGGAAATCAAGCCCGGCCCGCAGTGTACGAGCGACGATGAATTGTTCGACTACCTCAAGCGCTTCGGCGGCACAGGCTGGCACCCGGTAGGCACCTGCAAGATGGGCAACGACAGCGATGCCGTGGTCGACGCCCAGCTACGGGTGCACGGCCTTCGTCGGCTACGGGTTATCGATGCCTCGATCATGCCGGTCATTCCCACGGGAAACACCAATGCCCCCTGCATCATGATCGGCGAAAAGGGTGCGGACATGATCCGCGCCGACGCGCTCACCGCCCGTACTTTGGCAGCCTGACACTTCAAGGACCCCTCGTCATGACTCACCCAGGTCAGACCCTTAACATCCCCCATGCCGATTGCCTGTTCATCGGAGGGCAATGGGTCAAACCCGCCACAGTGGACACCTTCGCGGTGCTCAACTGCGCCACCGAAGAAACCGTCGCCCACGTGGCCAAGGCCCAGGAGGCCGACGTGGCCGCCGCCGTGCTGGCTGCCCGCCAGGCATTCGACCACGGCCCCTGGCCGCGCATGAGCCCCGCCGAACGTGCCGGCTACCTGGAAAAGATCGCCCAGCGCCTGGAGACACTAAATGACGAGTTCGCCCGTATTTGGACGGTCGAGTCCGGCATCCTCTACCGCATCGCCCAACCTCGCGTAGGCCAATACCTCAGTGGTGCTTTCCGTCAGTATGCGGCAATGGCCGACACCTACCCGTTCATCAAGCCAATCACCTCCACCAGCGGTCACCGGGGTTATGCCGTGCAGGAGCCCGTGGGGGTAGCGCTGGCCATCGTGCCGTGGAACGGCCCGGCGGGGCTGATCGCCTACAAGGTTGCGCCCGCGTTGCTGGCCGGTTGCACGGTCATCATCAAGAATTCCCCAGAGGCCCCCTGCTCCGGCTACTTGTTCGCGCAGGTTTGTCAGGAAGTCGGCCTGCCACCTGGAGTGGTAAATATGGTGACGGCCGACCGCGACGTGTCGGAGACACTGGTCAGCAATCCCGGCGTGGACAAGATCACCTTCACAGGCTCCACCGCTGCTGGCCGGCGCATCGGCGCGGTAGCATCCGAGCGTGTGGCGCGGGTCACTCTGGAACTGGGCGGTAAGTCGCCCGCCGTGGTGCTTGACGATTACGACATCGAGACCGCCGCCAAGGCACTGGGTACGCCGTATTTCAGCTACCTGACAGGGCAGGTGTGCGCTAGCCTGACGCGGATCATCGTGCCACGCAGCAAGCACGACGCGATGGTCGAGGCGCTCGTGAGCGCCGCGCGCGAAGCCGTGCCAGGCGATCCGTTCGACGCTGGTACCACCATGGGGCCCTTGGCCTCTTCGCGCCAGCGCAACAGCGTGGAGCGCATGGTGGCCCAGAGCATTGCCGACGGTGCCAAACTGGCGACCGGCGGCATCAGACCGAAGCATCTGCGACGTGGATTTTTTTTCGAGCCCACAGTGTTCGCTCATGTCGATAATCGCTCCTTCGCGGCCCGACATGAATTCTTCGGGCCGGTTCTGTCGGTCATTGCAGCCGACAACGAGCAGCACGCAATCGACATGGCCAACGACACCATCTTCGGCCTCAATGCCACGGTGTTCACTCAGGATTCTGAGCGGGCCATGCGCGTGGCACGGCAGCTGCGCGCGGGTACGGTCGGCCACAATGCATCACGTTATGACTTCGCGATCGGCTTCGGCGGTTTCAAGCAGTCGGGCCTAGGCCGCGAAGGCGGTGAACGCGGGCTCGAAGCGTTCCTGGAATCCAAGGCCGTGGTGCTCGACCAACCTGCGTCTTGACTCCCTCCGTACAGGCTCTTTCGCCCCGCCCACGGGGCGACAGGCCACTCTTCGCTTTGCATGGCGAGCGCCACTTCAATCTTCTCGAAATCCGACTTCAAAATTCGCAACTTGGTTTGCCAGGCCCTGCGGCCTAGCTTACGGGGTGTCTACTCAACAACATAAAAGGACCCCGGCCATGGCCAACTTCCTCGACCAATCGCAACAGATGTGGCTCGACAGCGTGAACCGTTTCATGGACAACGAAATCACCGTCGAATACATCCGCAAATGCGACCAGAACCGCGACTACCCTTATGAGGCCTACGAGAAGATTGCCCAGCAGGGCTGGCTGGGTCTGCTGTTCTCCGAAGAGGAAGGCGGCGCTGGCGGCAGCATCTTCGACTACGTGCTGATGTCCGAAGGTCTCGGTAAATACGGCTTCGACTTCGCCGCCGCCATCCTGGTACCGACTTTCACCGCGATGAACATCGCCAAATATGGCACCCAGGCGCAGCGAGACAAATACATCCAGCCCTTCATCGAAGGCAAGATCCGCTTCTCGGTGTCGATGACCGAGCCCGACGCAGGTTCGGACGTGTTCGCCACCAAGACCCACGCGCGCCGTAACGACAACGGCGACTGGGTCATCAACGGCGCGAAGATGTTCTGCTCCGGTGCACAGGCCGACAACACCGTCATCGCAATGCTCGTGCGCACTGACATGAAGGACAAGCACGGCGGCCTGACCATGCTGCTCATCCCGAACGACACCCCAGGCATGGTTATCAACAAGCTGCCTACCCTGTCTCGCCATGCGACAGGCACTACCGAGATTTTCCTCGATGACGTCATCGTCCCCGGGGATGCGATTCTGGGTGTCGAAGGCCAGGGTCACGAGATCATCCTCAATCACCTGGAGCTTGAGCGGTGTGCCGTTGCCGGCGCCTACACCGGCAACGCGCAGGAAGCGGTGAACAACGCAAACCGCTACGCACACCAGCGCACCCAGTTCGGCCAGCCGATCTTCAACTTCCAGGTGCTCAAGCACATGCTGGCCGAGAACCAGACCCGCGTCGATGCGGCCCGCCTGCTGGTCTACCGCGCAGCTGCGCTCAAGTCCGAGGGCCTGCCCGCGCCGAAAGAGACCTCCATGGCCAAGCTTTACGCCTCCGAAACCCTCAAGCAGTGCGCACTCGACGGCATGCAGATTCTCGGCGGCTTCGCCAACCTGCCCGAAGCGGACATGGAGCGCTACCTGCGCGAAAGCGTGCAATGCACCATCGGTGGCGGCACCTCGCAGATCCAGCGAACCATCATCGCCAAGTCCATGCGCCTGAATTAACGCCGTATTCAGTCACCAACCAAGGAAACAGCCATGAGTCTGATCAACAACCAGATCAACCAGACCTTCGACGAACTGGAAGAAGGCCAGGTGTTCGCCTCCGGTGGCCGCACCATCACCGAAACCGATGTGGTGAACTACTGTGCACTGACCGGCAACTGGATCGCGATCCATTCCAACACCGTCTATTCGTCCAAGACCCGTTTCGGCAAGCGCCTGGTGCAAGGTGCCCTCACCTATTCCATCGCCACCGGCCTGGTGCAGTTCGGCCTGGGCTTCCAGGCCAACTACGGCATCGACAACATGCGCTTCCTCAAGCCAGTGCTGATCGATGACACCGTCTACGCTCGCGCCACCGTGATCGGCAAGAAGGTCAAGGATGACAAGTACGGTGTGATCAAATTCCTGATGCAGGTGCTGAACCAGGACGGCGATGTCGTCCAACAGGGCGAATGGAGCCTGCTGATGTTGCGCAAACGCGAAGACCTCGACGCACTGGTCGCCTCCACTCTGCCAGCACCGAAGGGCTGATTGCCATGAAGACCATTCGTATCGGCTCCGGAAGCGGGTTCTGGGGTGACAACCTCGACCCCGCGATCGAGATCGCCAAGCACGGTAACGTGCAGTACCTGGCCTACGATTTCCTCGGCGAGCCGACCATTCCGCTGCTGCAGAAGATGCGCCAGAAGAACCCGGAACACGGCTTCGTGCCGGCCATCCGCGCCGTTGTGCGCGGTGTGCTGCCGATCTGCCTGGACAAAGGCATCAAAATCCTCACCAATGCCGGCGCGGCCAACCCCCAGGCCTGCGCCGACACCATCCTGGCCGCAGCCAGAGAGGTGGGCATCACCCGACTCAAAGTGGGTATCGTTACCACCAACGACATCCAGCACAAGGTTGAGGAACTGCTCGACAAGGGCGTGCGCTTCACCAACCTGGATACGGGCGACAATGACTTGGGCCAGGTTCGCGAACGCATCGTCGGCTCGTACGTGTACTCCGGAGCCTATGGCTACGTGGAAGCGCTGCAAGCAGGTTGCGACATCATCATCTCCGACCGTGCGACGGATGATGCCGCCATCCTGGCGCCGTTGGTCCACGAGTTCGGCTGGAAATGGGACGACTGGGACAGGCTGGCCATCGGCATCACTGCCGGCCACCTGATCGAGTGCGGCGCAGCCTGCTCCGGTGGTATCACCAGCCTCTGGAAAGAAGTGCCCGAGCCTTGGAACATCGGCTACCCCATCGCCGAGGTCAACGAAGAAGGCGAGTTGTTCATCACCAAGGTGGACGGTACCGGCGGCCTGGTCAACAAGGTCACGCTCACCGAGCACCTGCTCTACGAAGTGCACGACCCAGGCAACTACCTGATGCCCGAAGTCGTCACCGACTTCACCAACGTGCAGATGGAAGAAGTCGCCAAGGACCGCGTGAAGGTCTGGGGCGCCCGCGGCAAGCCTGCGCCGGCCACGCTCAAGGCGGGTATTGCCTACACCGACGGCTACATCGGCGAGGTGGAGTCTTCCGTGACCTGGCCCGACGCCGTGGCCAAGGCACGGCGCTCGTTCGAGATCATCAAGAAGCGCTTCGAGATGGTCGACCTCAAGGCCGAGGAAGTGCGCTTCGACATGATCGGCGTCGACTCCTGCCACTGGTCGGCCTCTCCTGAGCCTGATGAGGACATCAACGAAGTGCGCATCCGCGTGGCCGCCAAGTGCGCGAACCGCGCCGAAGCCAGCAAAGTCGCCCGTGAGTGCGTGATGCTGATGGGCACTGGCCCTATCGGTTCCACCGGCCAGCTGAACACGCCCGCCCCGCGCGAGGTGTTCGCCCTTTGGCCCACGCTGATCGCACGCGAACAAGTCGTGCAGAACGTCGAGATTCGGGAGCTTTGACATGGCCAAGTTGCAACTGAAAGATCTGGTATATGCCCGCTCCGGCGACAAGGGCGACATCAGCAACATCGCCGTCATCGCCAAGGAGCCGCGCTTCTACCCCTTGCTGCAAAAGCACCTGACTGCAGAACGGGTCAAGGCCTTTTTCGGTGAGATGTCCAAGGGCCCCGTGGAGCGCTATGAAGTGCGTACCCTGCACGCGATGAACTTCGTGCTGCGCAATTCGCTCGGCGGCGGCGCCACGCGCAGTCTGCGCATCGACTTCACCGGCAAGACCATGTGCCAGGCTATCCTGCGCATCGTCCTGGATGTCGATGAAAGCGACCTGCACCTGATGCACTGAAGGAGAACCGACATGGGCAATAAAGCCAGAATCATTGGCGTGAACATGGTCAAGTTCGCCAAGCCTGGGGCGCATGAGCCCTACGAAATCATGGGCGCCAAGGCCATTCAGGGCGCGCTGGAAGACGCCGGCATCCGCTACGACCAGGTTCAGCAGGCCTTCGCCGGCTACGTCTATGGCGACAGCACCTGCGGCCAGCGTGTGGCCTACGGCGTGGGCATGACCGGTATCCCAGTGTTCAACCTGAACAACTACTGCGCCTCGGGTTCCTCGGCGCTGTTCCTGGCGCGGCAAGCGGTTGAGGCCGGCATTGTCGAGTGCGCGCTGGCCTTCGGTTTTGAAGAGATGAAGCCCGGTGCGCTGGGCAGCGCCTTCAGCGATCGCACATCCCCCGTGGGCTGGATCCATGAGCGCCGGGAACAGTTGGCACCGCAACTGCCAGAAGAGCCACCTCGCGCCATCAAGGCTTTCGGCGCGGCCGGATGGGAATACATCAATCGCTTTGGAGCCAATCCGGACATCTTTGCCAAGGTGGCTGTGAAATCACGCACCCATGCGATCAACAACCCCTACTCGCTGTTCAACAAGCCGTTGACCGTCGAGGAGGTGATGCAAGCGACACCGATGTATCCTTATTTGACCCGCCTGATGGCCTGCCCGCCCACCTGCGGCGCTGCGGCTGCGATCGTCTGCAGTGAAGCGTTCGCAACGAAGCATGGCATTAGCAATGCGGTCGAGATTGTGGCGCAGTCGATGACCACCGATACCGAGGCCACCAAGCTCGACCTGCTGAACCTGGTGGGGGCTGACATGACCCGCCGAGCCGCCCAGCAGGTTTACGAGTCGGCCGGTATCGGGCCAGAGGACGTCAACGTCGTGGAATTGCACGATTGCTTTACGCCTAATGAGGTCATCAGCTACGAAGGGCTGGGCTTGTGCCCGGAGGGCGGCGCTGAGCGGTTCATCGTTGATGGCGACAACACCTATGGCGGCAAGTATGTCATCAACCCGTCAGGCGGCTTGATGTCCAAGGGCCACCCACTCGGCGCGACGGGCTTGGCCCAATGCACCGAACTGGTCTGGCACCTGCGTGGCCAGGCAGGTAACCGTCAAGTGGAGAACGCTCGCATCGCCCTGCAGCACAACATCGGTCTGGGTGGCGCCTGCGTAGTGACGATGTACCGGCGTACCTGACGATGCCCGACCGGGCCCGGCCATCGGGCCGCGCCCGGTCTCAGGGCTACGGCTAACGCTTTGATATCCAATAACAACAATCGGAGTAAGCGACATGGCAGGACCACTTGCCGGGGTACGGGTACTTGACCTGACCTCGAACTTCATGGGCCCCTATGCCTCGCTGCTAATGGCAGACATGGGCGCGGACATCTGCAAGATTGAGGCGCCCGGTGGTGATCCTACGCGAGGCGTCGGGCCCTGCCGCAACTCGGGCATGAGCGCGATCTTCCTGCACCTGAACCGCAACAAGCGCAGTGCTGTGCTGGACCTCAAGCACCCGCAGGCGGCGCAGGCACTCCAGCAGATGCTGGCATCGGCCGACGTGGTGTTACACAGCCTGCGTCCCAAGGCCATGGCCAAACTCGGGCTGACCTACGACGATGTCAGGAAGATCAACCCACGCATCATTTACTGTGGCGCCTTTGGCTTTGGACAGAATGGCCCATATGCTGACCGCCCTGCCTACGACGACCTTATCCAGGCAGCCGTGGGCATGCCCGTACTTCAAGCACGCAAAGCTGGCCCCCCCTCCTACGTCGCCACCGCCATCGCTGACCGAATCGTCGGCATGGCAACCTGCAACGCGGTGGCGATGGCGCTGTATTACCGCGAAAAGACCGGGCATGGGCAATCGGTGGAAGTGCCGATGTTCGAAACCTTCGCGCACTTCGTGATGGGCGACCATCTGTACGGCCATACCTTCGAGCCGCCGATTGGCGACTGGGGCTACGCCCGCATGATGAGCGCCGAACGGCGTCCTTATCAGACGCAGGACGGCTACCTGGGCGTGAACATCTACACCGACCGCCACTGGCAGCGCTTCTTCCTCGCCGTCGGTCGCCCCGACATGGCTGACGACCCTCGCTACGGCACGATCTTCGGCCGCACCGAGAACATCGGCTATCTCTACAAATTCCTCGCCGACACCTTCGAAACCAAGACGACGGCCCAGTGGCTGAGCATCCTGACTGAAGCCGACATTCCCGTTATCGAGATGAACACCCCCGAAACACTGCTGCATGACCCGCACATGGAAGCCGTCAACTTCTTCCAGGTGCAACAACATCCGAGCGAAGGCATGTTACGTATGCTGGGTATCCCTCAACAGTGGAGCGAGAGCCAACCCGAGCAGCGCTACCCCGCTCCGCGCCTGGGCGAGCACACGGTGCAATTGCTGAGCGAGTATGGCCTGACGACAGAACAGGCCCAGCAAGTGGTGCTGTCCGGTGGTGCCGTGCAAGCCTCCATCGACACGGCCAGCGCGTGAGCAAGGAGCCTCCCATGCAAAATGATTCCCGAGCAGACCTGCCCCTGGCTGGCATTACCGTGGTCGAACTGGGTGATAGCGCTTCTGCTCCATTCGCCGGCCACATCCTCGCTGGTTTGGGTGCGCAGGTCTGGAAGGTGGAACGCCCGGCCGGCGACTCTTCCCGCGGTTGGGGGCCTAGTCAATGGAAAGGCAGCGGCGCCGCGTTCCACGCCATCAACCGCGGCAAGCGCTCCATCTGCCTGGACATCAAGGATCCGGTGCAACTGGCCACGCTGCATGACCTCATCGAGGGCCATGCCGATGTCTTCCTGCACAACCTGCGCCCAGGCAGCGCCGAGCAGTACCACCTAGACCCCGAGAACCTGCGCCAGCGCAAGCCTGAACTGGTAGTGTGCGAAGTCGGTGCCTATGGGCATCTGGGCCCCTTGAGCAAGCTGCCCGGGTACGACCCGTTGATGCAGGCCTTTTCCGGCATCATGACGCTCACCGGCGAGGACGGCCAGGCGCCTGTGCGCGCCGGTGTCTCCATCTGCGATTTCGGCACCGGCATGTGGGCCGTGATCGGTATCGCCGCAGCCCTTGTGCGTCGTGAGCGCAAGCAGATCGGCGCGACCGTCAACAGTTCGCTGCTGGAAACCGCGATCGCCTGGATGTCCATTGGCATCGCCAACTACGCCGCCGATGGCAACCCCGGTGGCCGACATGGTTCGGGCGTGGCCTTCATCGTGCCGCACCGTGCCTACGAGGCGGCAGACGGCCATGCCATCATCAGTGCGGCCAACGACACGCTGTTTGCCCGCCTGTGCGATGCCCTGGGTCATCCCGAATGGGCCACCGACCCCAGGTTCGCCACCAATGCCGGGCGCATCGCCAACCGCAAGGCGATCGACGGGCTGATCGGCGAGCGCATAAAACAGCACACGCGCGATCACTGGCAGAAACACTTCGATGTCCTCGGCCTGCCCTGTGCCTCGGTGCAAACCACCGAAGAGCTCTACGCCCATGAGCAAACCCGTGCCTTGGGTATCCTGGGCAGAACGAGCGAGGACGAGATCGAGTTGGTGGGCATGCCCCTTTCGTTCGACCGCCAGCGTCCACCCGCCCTGGCCTCGGCCCCCAAAATCGGCCAGGACAACGCACGTCTACACCAGTTGCTGCAAGGTGCCTGATTAATGCGGGCACCCGCGCACCTTCATTCCTCATTGGACGGATTCATGAACAAGCAAGCTCAAGGCCCGTTGAAGGGTGTCAAGATCGTCGAAGTAGGTGGCATCGGCCCGGCCCCGTTCTGCTGCATGCTGCTGGCCGACCTGGGCGCGGAGGTAGTGCGCATCGACCGGCCTGCGGGCCATGATGGCGGCGCCCCTGTCGATGCCCGTTTCGACCTGCTCAATCGTAGCCGGCGCAGCGTGCAGATGAACCTCAAGCAGCCCGAGGCAGTGGCCGCGGTGCTGCGCATGGTGGAACAGGCCGACGTGCTGGTCGAAGGCTTTCGCCCTGGTGTGATGGAGCGCCTGGGGCTGGGCCCCGAGGTCTGCCTGAGTGCCAACCCTCGCCTGGTCTACGGCCGCATGACCGGCTGGGGCCAGGACGGCCCGCTGGCCCAGGCGCCGGGGCATGACGTCAACTACATCTCGCTGACCGGTGCCCTGCACGCCATGGGTCGCGCTGGCGAGGCGCCGGCGATTCCGCTGAACCTGGTGGGCGACTTCGGCGGTGGCTCGCTCTACCTTGCATTGGGCATCCTCAGTGCTCTGCTCGAGGCGCGGACCTCAGGCCAGGGCCAGGTGGTGGATGCGGCCATGGTTGATGGCGCCGCTTCGTTGATGACCCTGGTCTATGGCTTCCATGCCGCGGGGTACTGGAAGGATGAGCGCGGCACCAACCGGCTCGACTCCGGCGCCCCCTGGTACAACGTCTATGAAACCCAGGATGGCAAGCACGTCAGCATCGCCGCCAACGAAGGGCGCTTCTACCGCGAAGCCCTGGGCGTGCTGGGCCTGAAGGAACAGGATCTGCCAGCGCAGCACGACCAGGCCGGCTGGCCGCTGATGAAGCAGCGCTTCGCCGAGGTATTCAAGACCCGTACGCGTGATGAATGGACGGCGCTGGCCGCGGGTACCCAGTCCTGCATCGTGCCGGTGCTGTCACTGGCCGAAGCCCCGCAGCACACCCACGTACAGCAACGCGGCAGCTTCGTGGAAGTTGATGGTGTGCTCCAGCCTGCACCGGCACCACGCTTTAGCCGTACCCCCGGCGCTATCCAGAACCCACCACCACACCCTGGCCAGGATGCAGACGCAGTGCTGGCCGACTGGGGCTTCTCGGCGCAGGAGCAACAGTGCCTACGCACGGCAGGCGCCGTGCTCTAGTCAAACCTACCTGGGCCGCCGTGCGGCCCTTCGCGGGTAAACCCGCTCCTGCAGGCCAGGTGTTAGCCACGACATACGCCGCCACTGCAGGAGCGGGTTTACCCGCGAGGGGCTGCCAACTCAACTGATTCGAGAACGTAACGCCATCGTTCCTGCTTCAGAGGTATGACGCCATACGCCTATCTGCATGGCGAAGGCGCGAACGACAACGCCGATCAAGCAACGGTCTCAACCTTCTTACGCACTGGAATCCACCCTGGCGCCGCCTCCACAGCTCGCAACAAGCCAGCGGGAATAGATAACACCGCGCGCTTTTCCAGATCCAGTTCCTGGCAGATTTGCGCACCGCAGCCCGACTGTGCCAATCCCACCCAGTCAGCGTTCATTACCAGCCCCTTGCCTACACCTGCAAGCGACAGCCCCAGGTCAAGCGCGGCCTGGGCCTGCTTGGGTGTGCGCAGCATGCCTGCCGCAAGTATCGGCACGCGCTTGTCGACGTGAGCGATGACCTGCTCCACGGTGAGGCGGGAGTCCGCGCCGAGTGGGCGCGCGCCCAGAACGTCATTGAGCGAGACATGCAAATAGTCGATGCCTTCGGCAATCAGCCCATCCACCAGCGCGCAGATGTCCGGCACTCGATAGCCACCATCCTCGCGTTCCTCGGGTGAGATGCGGTAGCCCAATACAAACGGCCCCTTGGCGTGCGCGGCAATCACCCGCTTCGCCTCTCGCACCACAGCCAGCGCGAAGCGCATGCGATTTTCCGGTGAGCCACCCCATTCGTCATCGCGCAGGTTGTAGCGTGGCGAGAAGAAGTTCTGCAGCAAGAAACCGTGCGCACCATGCAGCTCTATCCCATCGAACCCGGCTTCGATGGCCCGGCGGGTAGCTTCGCCGAAGGCATGCACCATCTCAAAAATCTCGTCACGGGATAAAGCTCGGGGTGTCACATCGCCCCGGTTGAAGGGACCAGCCAGTGCATTGACGGCACTGGCACTCACCAGCTCACCTCCTGGTACTGCCTCCACCACCGCCTTGTTGCCCGCATGGAAGATTTGCAGGACCGCCGCAGCGCCGCCACTCTTGGCGGCCTCAGCCAGCCGTTGCAAGCTGGGAATGAAGCGGTCGTCGTATGCGGCGAACTCGTCGGTGAAACCGATGCCGTTCTCCGTCACATGCGTGCACCCCGTGATGACCATGCCCACGCCCTGGGCGCGGCGGTGGTAATAGTCCACCTCCGCATCCGAGAGGGTGCCATCTGGGTTCGCAGACCAAGTGGTCATGGGCGCCATTACTACACGGTTGCGCAGCGTCAAGCCGCTATGGAGGACGAAAGGTTGGAACAAGGTGGTGTGTTCAGAAGTCATTTGAAAACCTTGGCGCAACGCAGGCGCCCCAAAAGAAAGTCACAAGAACTCCAATTTGAGGCTAAAGCGGCCGCATGCCAAGATTTCCAATCTACACAACAGTATTCAGTCCAGATTGACAATGAGGCGCAAGAACGCCGCTCAGCGCACCCGTTTCTTCTTGGAAAGCGGCTGTCGCAGGGCTGCCATGCCCTCGCGCTTCTCGACCAGAAAGTCAATCAAGGCACGCACCTTGGCAGGCATCTGCGCGCGGGTCGGCGCATAGATGTAGAAACCCGCGAAGGGCTTGCACCAGGGCTGCAGCACACGTACCAGCGCGCCCGATTCCAAATGTCGCTGCACGGCAATGTCGATGTGCTGGATAAGGCCCACGTTCTGCAATGCGGCGCAGATCATGCCGTCATCGTCGTTCGTGATGACACTGCCCTGCGGCTCTACTGTGAAGGCGTGCCCGTCTTCTCCCGGCGCAGTGAACTCCCATGGCAGGATCGCCCCACCCGGGGTCCGAAACCGCAGGCAGTTGTGCTGCGCAAGATCGGCGGGGGTGGACGGTTGTCCATGGCGCATGAAATAGGCGGGCGTGCCCACCACCGCCATCTCCAGCGCCGGCGTGATCGGCACGGCCACCATGTGCTCGGCCAGGCTCTCGCCCACGCGGATGCCCGCATCGCAGCCGTCGGCCACGATGTTGGCTAGCGCATCGTCGGCAACCAGCTCCAGTTGGAGTTTGGGGTAGCGGGAGCAGAATTCCTCCAGATGCGGCTCCAGCAGGGTTTTGGCCGCCACGCGGGAGGTATTCACCCGCACCAGGCCCGAAGGCTCATCACGTGCGTCATGCATGGTGCGCACTGTGCGCTCCACCGCAATCAGCGCCGGATACCACACGTCATAGAGCCGTTGGCCTTCCTCGGTCAGCGACATGTCCCGCGTCGTGCGGTACAGCAGCTTGACGTTCAGGCGCCGTTCCAGCGCCTTCACGTTCTGCGACAGATTGGCCCGCGAGACGCCCATTTCCGCCGCGGCCTTGGTGAAGCTACGGTGGTGGGCGACGTGCGCGAACCAGGCCAGGGAAGGAAGTAATGACGGATCCATGCGGCACTCATTGTAAATTTGAAAATACAACTGTAGTACAGATTGATGGCTATGACGAATCAATCATCCAGCCTAAAGTGGCTCCACCGCTGCTTGGCCGCACGCCATTTTGAAGAACGCGACCCGGCAATTTCCACTCAACGGCCTATCAACGGCTACAAGGAGTCCATCATGCAAAGCGTCAAGATCAAGACCACCTACTGGGACATCGCAGCAGACCTGCATTTTCCGCCTAACTTCGACGAGAAGAAGAAACACCCAGCGATCATCAGCGCCCACCCCATCGGCAGTTGCAAGGAGCAGACCGCTGGAAACGTTTATGGCAAGGCACTGGCAGAAGCCGGGTTTGTCGTCATCGCCTTCGACCGCAGCACGCAAGGCCAGAGCGGCGGCGAGCCCCGCTACACTGAAGACCCGGCCATGGCCGTGGAAGACTTCAGCCGGGTCATGGACTACCTGGTCACCTTGCCGTACGTGGATGCCGACCGCATTGGCGTGCTGGGCATCTGTGGCGGCGGTGGCTATGCCATCAATGCAACCATGATCGAGCGGCGCATCAAGGCCCTGGTCAGCATCACCGGTGTCAACTACGGCCGCCTGTGCCGCGAAGGCTTCAGCGGCTTCGACCCGATTGGCCAGATGGAAGCGGTGGCCCAGCAACGCACCGCCGAAGCCCGGGGCGAGGCGCTCAAGGTTGACCTGTTCGTTCCGCCCTCCATGGATGCGGTCGCCCAGGCGGGTATCACGGACATCGATGTTCTCGGTGCCACGGACTACTACCGCAACCGCTGCGTCAACGACAACGCCGGCACGCGCGGGCTGTTCTCGCGCCGCGCTGCCTCCGCCGGCTGGGATGCCTTCCATCTGGCCGAGACGCTGCTGACGACACCGATGATGGTGGTGGTCGGCGACAAGCCGGGCGGTTTCGGCGCCTATCGCGACGGGCTGGAGATTTACGCGCGCGCTGCGTCGAAGGTCAAGGAACTGGTCGTCGTCGAGGATACTTCGCACTACGACTTGTATGATCAGCCGGCCCCTGTCGGCCAAGCACTGGCCAAGCTGATCCCGTTCTATCAGCAAAACCTCTAAGCGAGAGCAGCAGGATGAAAACCATCTTTATCACCGGCGCCTCCACCGGCTTGGGCAAGGCCACCGCCCTTTTATTTCAACGCCGAGGCTGGAGTGTCATCGCCACGATGCGCGATGTCGAAAAAGGCGCCGATCTGGCAAAACTGGACAACGTATCCGTACTGCCACTGGATGTCACCGATCCGGCACAGATCGAAAAAGCCGTTGCCAGTGCGTTGGAGATCGGCCCGATAGATGTCGTGTTCAACAATGCCGGCTATGGCCTGGGCGGTCCGCTGGAAAATCTGACGGACGCGCAAATCGTGCGCCTGTTCGATACGAACATGATGGGGACGATTCGGGTCACCAAGGCATTCATCCCTCATTTCAAGCAGCGCGGGCAAGGGCTATTCATCTCCACCACCTCGATGGCGGGATTGATGGCGGTTCCCTTCAACACGATCTACAACGCTTCAAAGTTCGCCATTGAGGGTTGGACGGAAGGCATGGTGCAGGAACTTGGGCTGTTTGGCATCGGGATCAAAACCGTTGCGCCCGGCATCATCCAATCGCAGTTTGGAGAGAACGCGATTTGGTCTGTCGCGGATGAGTACAAGCAAGCCTTTGAACGATCAATGGCGCATTTTGATTTCCAGAGTTACTTCTCCACTCCGGAAATGATTGCCGATGTCGTGTATGAGGCAGCCACGGATGGGAAAAATCAACTCCGATACATCGCCGGTGAAGATGTGAACCGGCATTTTGCCGAATATCAGAAGCTGGGCAGGCAGGCTTATGTCGATCAACTGGCAAGGACAATCGACAAGTGAACGACACGCCCATGAATGAAGGAGTGACTGAAATGACCAAAGTATTGATCCTGGGCGCCAGCGGCCAGATTGCCCGCCATGCTGTGCAGATGCTGGGCGAGCACCAGAATGTCAAGCAGACGCTGCTCGTGCGCGATCCCAAGAAGCTGACTAGTACCGAACCCGCTAATGCCACGATCGCGATCGGCGATGTGATGGACAACAAGCTGCTGCCCCAGCTCATGGAGGGGCAGGACGTGGTTTATGCCAACCTGGCGGGCGATGTGGACCAGCAGACCGCGCACATCCTGGCGGTGATGAAGGCCAAGGGCGTCAAACGTTTGATCTTCGTTAACTCGCTGGGCATCTACGACGAAGTGCCTGGCAAGTTTGGCGAATGGAACCGCAATGAGATTGGACAATACCTGCCGCCGTACCGTGCATCCGCGGATCTGATCGAGGCCTCGGACACTGACTACACCATCCTGCGCGCCGCTTGGCTGCAGGACGAGGACGAAGTGAACTACGAGATCACCAGCCGCGATGAACCCTTCAAGGGCACCGAAGTATCGCGCAAGAGTGTGGCCGCACTAGTGACCAAGTTGGTGATGAGCCCCGGCCTACTGGTGCGTGCCAACGTGGGCGTGAACAAGCCCAACACAGACGGCGACAAGCCCGCCTTCGTGTAAGCGAGCCGTTCTTCTCGACGCGATCGACCACGCGACTGCTTCGGCTCGGGCATTAGCCCGAGCCAGCAAATCGGGCCATCGGTGGATCTATTCATCAATGATCACTGCATGAGAAAGCCCATGTCTGTACTGCACTGGATTCTTAGCGCGCTGGCGCTCGCGCTGCTGTCGGTGTTCGCCTACCTCTATGCTGTGACCTGGATCGAAAGCCGCCAGGCTCGGCAATTGGAAAGCAAGCACTCCAACGCATCGGTCACCGCGGACATTGCGCCCACCTCACGAACGGCGGTGGTGTATTTCTCGCGCTCGGGGAACACTGCATTGGTCGCGCGCCATGTAACCCAACGACTCAATGCGACACTGTTTCCTCTGGATGCGCCCGACTACCGGTTAGGTATGGGTGGCTTGGCGCATGCCGTCATGGACGCGAACACACGCAGATCGAAGCCCGAGGTACTGCCGGACATCACCCCGCGCACCATCGACCTGAAACCGTTCGATACGGTCTGGCTTGGCTCGCCCGTTTGGCTCTATAGCCCCGCACCGCCGATCTGGGCGTTTGTCGAGCACAACCGCTTCGACGGCCAACGCGTGGTGCTTTTCAACACCTTCAACAGCCACATCGGTGATGACTACATCGTCAAGCTCAAGGCAAAGGTGATGGAGCGTGGCGCCCGGTCTTTCGAGCATAAGCGTGTGCTGCGCGGGCGCATGACGCAGCAACTCACGTCCGAGCAGATGCTGCAGGCCATTGATGAGCAATGGTTTGGCCCGCAAGCCGGGTCCTGAGTGCACTCACTACAACCTTGTCCAGGACGAGCAGGGTTCGGCCAATGCACTGGCAATCGAGCGCAGCGCGGGCGGCGCTCGATTGCCATCCCCGGTTCCGCGAAGAACTATAAATCCTCGGGACAACGTATTGGGCGTTGCAGAAAGCGGTCAGGCTTCCTGGCAGTCCTTGCCCGCTGCGTCTGCCGTTTCAAACCTGGAAACCGGGTTAGGAATAAAGGACACGACTACCGCCGCAATCACTGCTGGCAACGCGAAGGCATAGAAATTCCATTGATGGTCAAGGTTGGCGCCCACGATACAGCCACCGATCATCGGTCCCAGGATCGCCCCCGCTCGCCCGATGCCCAATACAGCCCCCACCGCCGCACCGCGACATGAGGTCGGGAAATAGGCCCCGAGGAACCCATACAGCAAGGTGGTCGAGCCGATGGTGCCAAGGCCTGCGCCAAACACCGCGCACATCAGCCAGAACGCATCGAGCTTCTGGCTCAACGCCAATAGCGATAGCGCGCCAATCAGGTAGTACGGCACCACGACTTTCTTCGAGCCGACGCGGTCGGCGAACATGGCGCCAGCCAGGTTGCCGACGACCGCACCCAGTTGCAGCACCAGCAGAAACTGCAACGACGACCCAAGTGCATAGCCCGCAGCACGCATCAGGTGCGGCAACCAGGTATTGAGCCCGTAAATGATCAGTTGGGTGCAGAACATCCCGCAGATGAACAGCACGGCAACACCACGAAAGCCGCTGGAAAATAGCAACCTGTAGCCAATTTTTCCCTCAGAGGCGGGTTGTACCTTGCGCTGGAAAGCCTGCTCCTGCAGCACCTGGTCGAAATCCATCCCGTAACGGTGTGCCAGCTCTTTCGCCTCATCGAGACGACCTCGACCAACCAGGAAGTTCACCGACTCAGGCAGCAAGAAGTACATCACCGGCAGAATCACGATGTACAAACCACCCAAGGCATACAACGTGCGCCAACTGTGCTCCGGTAACAGGGCGAGTGCGGCCAGCGCCGAAACGATGCCGCCCACCGCGTAACCGCTCAGCATGATGCCGTTGTACAACTGGCGCCGTTGCCGTGGGGCGTATTCGATCGTCAAGGCCACCGCGCACGGCACCACACCGCCAAGGCCAATGCCACACAAAAAACGGAAGACGCCCAGCATCTGCGGCGACTGCGCGGTGGCGCACAAGGCCGAGCCCACCGAGAACCAGAGCACACCAATCATGAGCAGGTTGCGACGGCCGAGCCGGTCGGTCAGCCACCCCGTCAAGAGAAAGCCCACCATCAGACCGGCCAGCGTCCAGCCTCCGATCATCCCTGCTACCGCCGGTGTCATGTTCCAGCCGGGTTCTTCCATCAGGCTAGGGACAGTCGCCCCGTAAATGATCAGGTCGTAGCCGTCCGCCACGATCGTCAGAAAACACAAGATGACCACGAACAGCCCACTACGGGGTGAAGCCTTTTCTTGCCTCATTGCGCTTGCCTCCGGCCAGGCACGGCCGACCTTGACCGCACAGGACAAGGAGGACCGGGCCCGACATTTCAGGTAATTGTTTTTGTTGTTCGATGGGTATCGACCAGAGGATCGGCCCATCCACGTGGCAAACCGTTCTTCGTGAATCGCGACAGGTGCTCGGCCTATCGCTCCACGCGCTCGAAGATAGCGGCCAAGCCCTGGCCACCGCCGATACACATGGTCTCCAGGGCATAACGCCCCTGGCGACGCTGCAACTCATGCAGCACCGAGGTCATGATGCGCATGCCCGTGGCGCCCACCGGGTGGCCCAGGGAGATGCCCGAGCCGTTTACGTTAAGTCGGTCTGGGTCGTTCCAGCCCCAGCCCTTGAGCACCGCCAGTACCTGGCAGGCAAAGGCCTCGTTGACCTCCACCAAGTCCATCTGCTCGAAGCCAAGGCCGGTGCGGGCGAACAGCTTGTTCACCGCCGGCACCGGGCCGATGCCCATGGTCGCCGGCTCGCAGCCGGCCGCCGCCCAGCTGTGCAGGTAGCCGATCGGCTCCAGGCCCAGCTCGTCCAGCTTATTCTCGGCCACCACCAGGCAGGCTGCCGCGGCATCGTTCTGCTGTGAGGCGTTGCCCGCGGTGACCGTGCCGCCCTTGCTCAGGGTGCGCAGGCCGGCCAGTTTTTCCAGCGTGGTGTCGCCACGTACGCCCTCATCGCGGGTCACCAACAGCGGCTCGCCACGTTTCTGCGGCACACTGATCGGTACGATCTCGGCATCGAAGCGCCCGGCCTCCCAGGCTGCAGCGGCGCGCTGTTGGCTGCGCGCGGCGAAGGCGTCAGAGGCTTCACGGCTGATGTCGTATTCGCGGGCCAGGTTCTCGGCGGTCTCGATCATCCCCGAGATACGGCCGAAGCGGTGCTCCGGCTGCGAGCGCTCACGGCCCCGGTCCAGGCGGTCGTGCAGAGTCACGGACCCGGCCTTGGAGCCCCAGCGCATGTCAGTGCTGTAGTACTCGATGTTGCTCATGCTCTCCACGCCACCGGCCAGCACCACGTCGGCGGCGCCGGTCTGCACCATCATCGCCGCACTGACCAGAGCCTGCAGGCCGCCGCCGCAACGGCGATCCAGTTGCATGCCCGGCACGCTCACCGGCAAGCCCGCCTCCAGAGCGATCCAGCGGCCTACGCAAGGCGTTTCGGAGCTGGCGTAGGACTGGGCGAATACCACATCGTCGATACGCTCTGGGTTCAACCGTGTCTGCGCCAGGATAGCCTTGACCACCTCAGCCCCCAGTCGCTCTACCGGTACACCACGCAAGCTACCGCCGAATGCACCCACCGGCGTACGCCGGGGTGCCACAATCGCTGCTCTTCTCATGATGGATCTCCTCAGAGTGCGGCTTGCAGTTGCGGGACCAACTCGAACAGGTCGCCCACCAGGCCATAGTCGGCCACCTGGAAGATCGGTGCTTCTTCGTCCTTGTTGATCGCCACGATCACCTTGGAATCTTTCATGCCCGCCAGGTGCTGGATGGCGCCGGAGATACCGACCGCTATGTACAACTGCGGGGCGACGATCTTGCCGGTCTGACCGACCTGCATGTCGTTAGGGGCATAACCGGCATCGACCGCGGCGCGCGAGGCGCCCACTGCTGCCCCTAGTTTGTCCGCCAGGTTGTACAGCAGACTGAAGTTGTCGCCGCTTTGCATGCCGCGGCCACCGGACACCACGATCTTGGCGCCTGTCAACTCTGGGCGATCCGACTTGGCCAGTTGCTCGCCCACGAATCGGGACCGGCCTTGCTGGAATGTGGCGTCAATCACTTCGATGATTGCGTTGCCGCCTTCGGCTGACACTGGGTCGAAGCCGGTGGCGCGTACGCTGATCACCTTGACTGCAGCAGAGGACTGCACGGTGGCGATGGCGTTGCCAGCATAAATTGGCCGCTTGAAAGTATCCGGACTGACCACCTCGATGATCTCGGAGATCTGGTCCACATCGAGCAAGGCAGCAACCCGTGGCAGGTAGTTCTTGCCATTGGTGGTGGCCGGCGCCAGCACATGGCTGAAGCCTTTACCCAGCGACGCCACCAACGGCGCCACATTCTCTGCCAGCAGATTTGCATAGGCCGTGTTATCGGCGACCAACACTTTGGTGACCCCATCGATGCGCGCCGCCGTCTGAGCGACTTGGTCGACCTGTTGACCCGCCACCAGAACGGCAATGCTGTCGTCGATTTTCCGGGCTGCGGCCACGGTGTTCAATGTAGCGGCGCTCAAGACGCCATTGCTGTGTTCAGCGATTACCAGGACAGCCATCAGATCACCTTCGCTTCGTTCTTCAGTTTTTCGATCAATTCGGCCACGGTTTTCACCTTGATACCGGCGCTGCGCACTGCGGGGGCCTCGACTTTCAGAGTTTTGATCGTCGAAGTCGTAGCGACGCCGAGTGCCGATGGAGTCAGCGTCTCGAGGGGTTTCTTCTTGGCTTTCATGATGTTCGGCAGCGATGCATAACGCGGCTCGTTAAGGCGCAGGTCGGTGGTGACGATCGCTGGCAGGCTGAGCTCAAGGGATTGCAAACCGCCGTCGATTTCACGCGTGACATTCAGCTTGTCACCCACCACTTCGACCTTGGAGGCGAAGGTGCCTTGGGCATAACCGCTCAGCGCGGCCAGCATCTGGCCAGTCTGGTTGTTGTCGCTATCGATGGCCTGCTTGCCAAGGATCACCAACCGCGGCTGTTCCTTGTCGACCACAGCCTTGAGGGCCTTGGCGATCGTCAGCGAGCTCAAATCATCGGCCGCCTCTACCAGAATGGCGCGATCGGCGCCAAGAGCCAGGGCGGTGCGCAGTTGTTCCTGAGCCGCGTTCGACCCTACTGTCACCACCACCACTTCTGTTGCAATGCCCTGTTCCTTCAGCCTTACCGCCTCTTCCACAGCAATTTCGCAGAAGGGGTTCAGGGCCATTTTCACGCTGGCCAGTTCAACGCCGGACTGGTCTGCCTTGACGCGGACCTTGACGTTGAAATCGACCACGCGCTTGACTGCAACGAGGACTTTCATGCTTGGGATTCTCCAACAGGGCTGGAACGGGAAAGGATTCGACGGGCGCGTTCGATCAGAGGGCGATCAACCATCGCACCGTCGACTTGAACGGCGCCGCCATTTTCGACGGCCTCAAGCACTCGACATGCCCAGTCGATTGCCTGGGCATTCGGTTGAAAGGCTTCCAGAATCGGTGCTACTTGCCGGGGGTGGATTGCCAACTTGCCGCCAAAACCCAAGTCGGCAGCGATCTGAGCTTCTTGGTGAACTAACGCTGGATCGTCAAAACCAGTAGTGACTCCATCAATCGGCGAAGGCAAACCAGCAAGGCAAGATCTCAGTAGCAATGCACCACGGAAATACGCCAATGCTTCACGGCTTGGCTGGCAACCCAGATCGAGGGCCAGATCTAGTGAACCGAAGGCCGCTTGCACAACGCCAGGCTCAAGCATCAGCCAAGTCAGGTGTTCATAGGCTGCGGCAGTTTCTACAAGCGCAATTACCGGCACCTGACGACCAAACAACGCATGCACCAGACGGATATCTGCTGGGGTTTCAGCCTTGGCCAACATCAGTGCATCGAAATGTGTGTCGCGAAGCGCTGCCACGTCGGCCTTAAAATGTGCGCTGGCTGTTGCGTTGATCCGGATGATGACCGGTACATTGTCAATGCCATGGTTGGCTACAGCCTCTCGAGCCTGTTCTCGGAACTGTGGCGCGACGGCATCTTCCAGGTCCAGGATCACTGCATCAGCGCCGCTGTAAGCTGCCTTTGCAAAACGTTCAGGACGGTCGCCCGGGACGAACAATGGGGCTATCGGGGCTCTGTATTCACTCAACATGATGCGCTTGCCTCCATATTCAGGTTGCCATCAGCATCTTGGGTCCAGGCCTGCAGGCTATCGCCCTCCTCTTTCCAGGACACCGCCGCACGGAATACCTTCCCGGCGATCAGCGGTACCTGCCCGCGATAGGCAAAGCGGGCAGGTACCCGGCCTGCGTGCCGGGCTGCCAGGTTGAACAACAGGCTGGCCTGCAATGGCCCGTGCACCACCAAGCCCTGATAGCCCTCCACTTCGGTGGCGTAGGGCAAGTCGTAATGGATGCGGTGGGCATTGAAAGTCAGTGCCGAGTAGCGCATCAGCAAAGTCGGCGGGGTCTCGACCCAGTGCTCCAGTTCGCCCACGCGCTCCGGTCCGCCCGCATGCGTGGCACCCGGCTCGGCCGGCGCACGGTAGACGATGTCCTGCCGCTCGCGGATGGCCAGCACGCCTTCGCAGGACAATTCATGCTCGACGGTGACGAAGCACAGTTTGCCGCTGCGGCCCTCCTTGAAACGGATGTCGCGAATGGTCGACAGCCGCTGGATCGGCTTACCGATTGGCAATGGCGCCAAGGTTTCCACCTCGCCACCGGCCCACATGCGCCGTGGCAGCAATACAGGGGGCAGGAAGCCACCACGGCGTGGATGACCATCTTCACCCAGCTCCGCCATGCTCGCTGTTGCCGGGCTCGGCGCCAGGCACCAGTGCAAGCCTGGCGGCGCAGCGCCCTCTGACTCCCACAAGTGCGGTGCGAACGTGGCCTGATAGGCGTCGAACATCTGCGGCGTGATGATCGCCTCGCAGCGCTCCTGACGCCCCAGCCAGTCCTGGAGTTGGCCCAGATCGTTATCGCTCATGATCATGGCCTCAATAGGAACGCGGCATGCCCAGCAAGTGCTCGGCGACGTAGCTGAGAATAAGGTTGGTAGAGATCGGCGCCACCTGATAGAGGCGGGTTTCGCGGAACTTGCGCTCCACGTCGTATTCGTTGGCGAAACCAAAACCACCATGGGTTTGCAGGCAGGCGTTGGCGGCTTCCCAGCTGGCCTTGGCCGCCAGGTACTTGGCCATGTTGGCGGCGGCGCCGGCATTGCGGCCGCTGTCATACTCTTCGCAGGCACGCCAACGCATCAGGTCGGCCGCCTCGATTTCGATATGGGCCTCCGCAATCGGGAACTGCACGCCCTGGTTTTGCCCGATAGGGCGACCGAACACCACACGGTCGCGAGCATACTGGCTGGCCTTCTCGACGAACCAGCGACCGTCACCGATGCATTCGGCGGCGATCAACGTGCGCTCGGCATTCAAGCCGTCGAGGATGTAGCGGAAGCCCTTGCCCTCTTCGCCAATCAGGCTACTGGCAGGTATCTCCAGGTTGTCGAAAAACAGCTCGTTGGTTTCATGATTGACCAGGTTGGCAATGGGCTGCACGGTCAAGCCATTGCCAATGGCCTCACGCAGGTCGACCAAGAAGATCGACATGCCATCGACCTTCTTCTTGACCTCCGCCAACGGCGTGGTGCGGGCCAGCAAGATCATCAGGTCCGAATGCTGCACCCGGGAGATCCACACCTTCTGCCCATTGATGACGTACTTGTCGCCCTGCCGCACAGCGGTGGTCTTGATCTTGGTGGTGTCGGTACCGGTGGTTGGCTCGGTCACGCCCATCGATTGCAAACGCAGTTCGCCGCTGGCCAGCTTGGGCAGGTAATAGCGCTTCTGCTCCTCGCTGCCGTTACGCAGCAGGGTGAACATGTTGTACATCTGGCCATGGATGGTGCCGGAGTTGCCACCGCAGTGGTTGACCTCCTCCAGAATTACTGAGGCTTCGGCCAGGCCCAGGCCCGAGCCGCCGTATTCCTCCGGGATCATCGCGGACAACCAGCCCGCCTCGGTCATGGCCTTGACGAACGCCTCCGGGAAACCTTTTTCCTCGTCGATCTTGCGCCAGTATTCGGTTGGGTATTCCGCGCACAGGGCACGAACACCCTCTCGAATGTCCTGATAGCGCTCTTGGGCGTGTGTGGCATTCATAAAACTCGACCTCATGAAATTCGTTAAACCGGATCCCAGCAGAACACGTCAGCGCTGACCTGCAGCGGTGTGAAAGCGCCTGACAATGCCGGCATGCCGTGCTCGGCGATGGCCTGGGCGGACCAGCCTTCCCCCTGCTGCACCGAGCGCACCGGGCGGTTCTGGCTCATCAGGAAGATTTCGTTGCGACGTACGGTGAACACCTGGCCGTTCACGTCCTTGGCCTGGTCCGACAGCAGGTACACCGCCAGCGGGGCGTTCTTTTCCGGGGTCATCTGCTTCAGGCGCTCGACCCGGGCCTTTTCTTCCGGGGTGCTGTCGGGGATCGCGCTGGTCATCCGGCTCCAGGCGAATGGCGCCAGGCAATTGGAGCGCACGTTGAAACGCTGCATGTCCAGGGCGATGGACTTGCTCAGCGCCACCATCCCCAGCTTGGCCGCCGAATAGTTGGCCTGGCCGACGTTGCCGATCAGCGCCGAGGTGCTGACCATGTGCACGAAGGCACCGCTATTCTGTGCACGGAAGCGTTCGGCGGCAGCACGGCTGACGTAGAAGCTGCCGTTCAGGTGCACGTTGATCACCGACTGCCAGTCCTCCACGCTCATCTTGTGGAAGATCACGTCACGAATGATCCCGGCGTTGTTCACCACGCCATCGATGCGGCCGAAGCTGTCCATAGCGCAGGTGATGATGTTCTGCGCGCCGCTCCAGTCGGCGACGCTGTCGGTGTTGATCACTGCGCGGCCACCGAAGCCTTCGATCAGTTTCAGCGTTTCTTGGGCCGGGGTGGACGAGCCGCCCTCACCGCCCAGCGACACGCCCACGTCATTGATCACCACCGAGGCGCCGGCACGTGCCATCTCCACGGCGATGGCGCGGCCAATGCCGCCACCGGCACCAGTGACTACCACTACTTTGTTGTCGAGCATGTCGTTCTCTCCGTCGTTCGGTTACAGGCCGAGCATCGCCTTGGCCAGGATGTTGCGCTGGATCTCCGAGCTGCCGCCGTAGATGGTCGCGGGACGCGCCTGAAGGAACAGGCCGGTAGGATTGAGGTTGCCGTTGCCTTCGATTGGCTCCAGGTACGCCGCGTACTCGCCGCTGATCTCCAGCATGTAGTCGGTGATGCGCTGGAACAGCTCGGTCTGGTGCACCTTGAGCAACGACACGTCGGCACCCAGGTTCTCGCCTCGGCGCAGGCGCTCGGCGAAGGTCTCGAACAGCAGCTTGTGGTCGTCCAGGTCCAGGCGCAGGCGGGTCAGGCGGTCGCGGAAACCCGGCTCGTCGTGAAGGCCCAGGTGCTCACCGAGGACTTCCAGGCGGGTCAAGGCATTGGCCGACTGCTTTGGCGAGCCGAGGAAGATCCGCTCGAAGCCCAGCAGCGCCTTGGCCATGGTCCAGCCGGCGTTCATTTCGCCGACCAGGTTGGCCTTGGGCACGCGCACGTCGTCGAAAAACACCTCGCACAACTCGTCGTGCAGGTCGAGGTTGAGAATGGGCCGTACGGTCACACCGGGGCTGTCCATCGGCACCAGCACGAAACTGATGCCCTCTTGTTTCTTGGCCGCTTTGTCGGTGCGTACCAACATGAAGATCCAGTCGGCGTCGGTGGCCAGCGTGGTCCAGATCTTTTGGCCGTTGATCACCCACTCGTCACCGTCCAGGACTGCCTCGGTACGCAGGCTGGCGAGGTCGGAGCCGGCGTTCGGCTCGCTGTAGCCCTGGCACCAGATGTGCTCGCCGCTGAGGATGCGCGGCAGGAAATACTGCTGCTGTTCGGGCGAGCCGTAGCGGATCAGCAGCGGGCCGAGCAGCATGATGCCGTGGTCCGGGGTACGGGCCACGCCGTGGTTCTCGAACTCCTCGGTGTAGATCAGTTGCTTGGCCGCCGACAGGCCCATGCCGCCGAACTCGCGAGGCCAGCCCGGGCACAGCCAGCCATGTGTGGAGAGGGTCATGTACCAGTCCTTGACCTCCTCCCAGTGCAAGCGCTTGGGCAGGTCGCGCAGTTCTTCCGGGAAATGCGCGTGCAAGAACCCGCGGACCGTCTGGCGAAATGCGTCGTCGCTCAGGGCGTTGAAATCGGGCAGTTGTGGTTGTTCATTCATGGTCGTGTCCTCAAGCGCTGGCCAGGCGTGGCATGCAGGCGTCGTAACGGCGACGGTGCTGGTCGGATGAGCCATACAGGTTGGCCAGGGTCATGGCCTTGCGCAGGTACAGGCCGACGTCGCACTCGTCGGTGTAACCAATGGCGCCATGCAGCTGCACCGCCTGGCGGGTGACCAGCAAGGCGGCGTCGGCGGCACGGGCCTTGGCTCGGGAAACGGCCGCACGACGTTGGGTGGCGGGCGCGCCGGCATCGCACGTCGCTGCCGCCGCTTCCAGGCTGGCGCGCCACAAAGCCAGTTGCAGCTTGAGGTCCACGGCGCGGTGCTGCAGGGCCTGGAAGTTGCCGATGGTCTGGCCGAACTGCTTGCGGGTGCGCAGGTAGTCCAAGGTCAGAGTGAACGCCTGTTCGGCAGCGCCCAGCAGGTAGGCGGCGGTGCCCAGGGCGGCTTCGTCGAGGGCGTCGGACAAGGCCTGGGCCTGCAGGGGCAGGGTTTCAGCGGGGGCGTTGTTCAGGTGCAGGTGGCCGAAATGGCCGCCGTCCTGGGTGGTGATGATCTCCAACTCCACACCGGGCGCCTTGGCGTCCACCAGGGCCAGGCCATCGGGGGTGCTGACCAGGAAGCCGTCGGCACCAGCGGCCATGGGAATGCACAGCTTGCGCCCCCGGACCTTGCCGTTGTGCAGGCGGGTGCCGCCTTCGGTGGCCTCCAGGTTGTCGACCTGCTCTTGCAAGGCCGGCAGCAGCAGGCGCTCGCCGCTCAGCTGCGCAGCCCGTTGCTCGCCATCGAGCAGGCGCGCCGCCAGCACCGCCGGCACGAAGGGCTCGGGCAGCAAGGCGGCGCCGAACACTTCCAGCAAGGCGCAGTACTCGGCCATGCCCAGGCCAATACCGCCCTGGGCCTCGGGTAACGACAGGCCCAGCCAGCCGTTATCGGCCATCTCGCGCCATACCGCACCGTCGAACCCCGGCACCTGGTAGCGCAGGCCGCGCACCCGAGCCAGCTCACTGGCCGGGGCGAACGCCACTGCGCTGTCGCGGATCATGCGGATGTTTTCCAAACGTTCTTCAGACGAATGCATCTCGGTCTCCTGATAGCCTGGTAATGAATTCAGTTCTGAGTGGAGGTCGGGGCAAATGTCGCCAGGCCGTTGCTCACCACCAGGGCGTCACGTTCCAGGACACGCGCACGGAAGGAGCCGTCGCGCCAGATCTCGCTGCGAATGGTTTCCCCCGGCAGCACCGGTGCGGAAAAACGCAGCGCCATGCTGCGCAGGGCGCCGGCGTCATAGTCGCCAAGGGTCTTGAGTAGGGCGTGGCAGACCACGCCAAAGGTGCACAGACCGTGTAGGATCGGCCGGCTGAAGCCCGCCGCACGGGCCACGGCCGGGTCTGCGTGCAACGGGTTGTCGTCACCATTGATTCGGTAGTAAAGGGCCTGCTCCGGGCGGGTGGGCAGGTCCACGCAGAAGTCGGGCTCGGTGTCCGGCACCTGGTGGCTGCCACACAGTGGCGTGCTGTCACCACCAAAGCCTCCGCCACCACGCAGAAAGGTCGTGCTCAACGTGCTCGCCAGCAACTGCCCACTCTGCGCGTTACGCACTTCTTTTTGCGTGTAGAGCAAGGCTCCCTGTCCCGCCCCCTTATCAGCCACGCCAAGGATCCTGGTCGCGCCGATCACTTCCCCTTCCACAGGAAGCGGGGCATGCAGGGTAATTTCCTGCTCGCCATGCACCACACACTTCGGGTCCACCCCCGAGCGCGGGTCGCCCAGCCAGAAGCCAGGGTGCCCGAGTACCAGTGCCATCGAAGGCATGGCGTGCAGGTCGCGACGGAAGTCGACATAGCCCAACTGCCGCTCGTCCAACGGGTCGCAACCCATCCCGACGGACAGTGCATAGAACGCCGTCTGTTGTCGGGTCAGGGTTTGGCGGACCACAGGGATCGGATAATCAAGCAGCTTTTCAATCTCGATGGGCATGGTGCCATCCCCTTGTTCTTGTTGCTGTTCATGACTTGAGGGGATGTTTCAGCAAGCGAACTTCCAATTCAATTTACGAATTCGAAAGTGCCTCCTCGGTGAAACCGCATTGCAATTCATCGATCGTCAGGGACACGCATAGCCCGCTGTTGACCTGGCATCGGCATTGATTCTGTTCAACGAATCGGAAGTGCCACTTGGCGTTTCATAAATTGAATTCCCGTATTACCTGCCGAATCATTCAACTCAATAAGCCGTGCCTGGGCATGCCTGGGTGGATATCGAATCGCTACATCGCTACAGAGAGGTCGAGCAGTGGAACGGGAATCAATGGAGTTCGATGTCGTCATCGTCGGAGCCGGCCCATCGGGCCTGGCCGCGGCTTGCCGACTGAAGCAGAAGGCGTTGGAAACGGGCCAGCAGATCAGTGTCTGCGTGGTCGAGAAAGGCTCGGAAGTCGGCGCCCATATCCTGTCCGGTGCCATCTTCGAGCCCCGTGCATTGAACGAGCTTTTCCCGGATTGGCAAGCGCTCGGCGCCCCGTTGATCACACCGGTGAAACGCGACGATATCTACTTTCTCCGGGACGCTGAACGGGCCAGCAGAGTCCCTGGTTTCTTCGTTCCTCGTACCATGCACAACGAAGGCAACTTCATCATTTCGCTGGGTAACCTGTGCCGCTGGCTGGCACAACAGGCTGAAGCCTTGGGTGTGGAAATCTACCCTGGGTTCTCCGCTCAAGAAGCGCTGCTCGATGAAGATGGCCGGGTTTGCGGGATCGTCACAGGCGATCTGGGCGTGGACCGTGAAGGCCAACCCAAGGCAGGCTATTACACACCTGGCATGGAGCTGCGCGGCAAATACACGCTGTTCGCGGAGGGTTGCCGCGGGCATATCGGCAAGCAACTGATCAAGCGCTTCGACCTCGACAGTGAGGCCGATGCGCAGCACTACGGCCTTGGCATCAAGGAAATCTGGGACATCGACCCGGCGCGACACGAGCCTGGCCTGGTGGTGCACACCGCAGGCTGGCCGCTGAATGACGAGAACCCCGGCGGCTCGTTCCTCTACCACCTGGAAAACAACCAGGTGGTGGTCGGACTGATCGTCGACCTGTCCTACAGCAACCCGCACCTGTCACCGTTTGACGAGTTCCAGCGCTACAAGCACCACCCGGTGATCAGCCAGTACCTGGAAGGCGGCAAGCGGGTCAGTTATGGAGCCCGGGCAATCTGCAAGGGCGGTCTGAACGCATTGCCCAAGATGGTGTTCCCCGGCGGCGCGCTGATCGGCTGTGACCTGGGTACCTTGAACTTCGCCAAGATCAAGGGCAGCCATACCGCGATGAAGTCGGGCATGCTTGCGGCAGAGGCCGTCGTGCAAGCACTACAGGCAGGACGTAGCGGAGACGAACTTTTCGAGTATGTCGAAGGGTTCAAGGCCAGTTGGCTGCATGACGAATTACTGCGCAGTCGTAACTTCGGCGCCGCCCTTCACAAGTTTGGGGCGATCGCAGGCGGCGCCTTCAATTTCATCGACCAGAATCTTTTCGGCGGCAAACTCCCGTTCACCCTTCGCGATACCCGCCCTGACCACAGCTGCCTCAAGCCGGCCAGCGAGGCACCGCGGATCGAGTATCCAAAACCGGATGGCAAGCTGAGTTTCGACAAGCTCTCCTCGGTGTTTCTTTCCAGCACCAACCACGAGGAAGACCAGCCGGTTCACCTCAGGCTTGCCGACCCGAACCTGCCTATCAGCAACAACCTGCCCCTTTTCGATGAGCCTGCACAGCGCTATTGCCCTGCGGGCGTCTATGAAATAGTCACGGCCGAAGGTGGCGACAAACGCCTGCAGATCAATGCGCAGAACTGCCTGCACTGCAAAACCTGCGATATCAAGGACCCCGCCCAGAACATCACCTGGGTCGCCCCAGAAGGCACCGGCGGCCCCAACTATCCCAACATGTAACCTTTTCCCGACAGGACGCACACCATGAAAACACTCGCAGCCCTCCTCGCAGCCATGGCACTAGTAGGTTGCTCAAGGGGATTTTTGGAATCCCACTCCACAGGTTTCACTGGCGACAGTGAAAAGACCGCACAGGCGTACGTGCAGTGCCTGGAGCCCAAGTGGCAAGCACCGGCCACCTCGCTTTCGAAAACCAAGACGCCTACCGGCTACACACTGGAAGTGTCCGCTTTGCATATCGGCCCCATTGCATTGGCCGTGATCCATGAACAGACACCGGGGATCCGCGTCGAAGTCTTCTTGCCGACGGCGCAGGGCCGGGCAGAACGGTGGGAAGAAGCTGCGAGGGCGTGTTTGTAGACGAGACGGGGCAGGTCTGAACGAACGCTTAACGGTCATCGGTAACGACGTAGCCGGCTCGCGAGTGAGCCCGTCAGAAGACGCTTAGTCTAGAGGGCGAGGGTGTCAACGATAAACCGTCGCAGCACTGGGCACGGCATCTCCATATCTTGTGCTGAGCGACTAGCGGCCGCGTCAGATTGAAGAACGTTGGAAACGTCGTCAGCCAACTTCAACCGATGACCGAGTTTCTGGCTCGGGTTGTAGGTAATGGACTGTAAGTAGTGGAAAAGCGGCCCACTTGAGCTGAGTGGCGCTTGCTATATGAAGGGTTGCTTGCAGGTTCATGCTTCGCCGCTCCGACAACCTATGCGCGCGCCGCTTGTGGGCTGGTTTGACGATGCAGGGCGGGGCTGCTGGCGAGTAGCCGAGTAGATTGCTCAATTGATGGAAAAGCTGCGGGCCGGGTGTTGCGATACAAGGTTCAAATATCGTGCCCGAGGTGCAGAGGCTTAGGAGCGCCGAGGCGCTCTACCTTGCCCAGCCAGTTGCCAGCGCTCCATGCCTCAGTCGTTGTCCGCCGCCCAAAGGTTTCGACAGTTAACCTAGGCGCCATCTTCTCCCTCGCAAATACGAATGCATTTTCGCATTGAAGGCAACTGCATCCGCGTGCACTAGGCCAGCTCGGCGGTGCTGCTTAGGATTGATTCGGAAAGTAGCTGACCGACAACTGATGTCCTGATGCCAGCCCCTCCACAGATGGGGATTTGATGGTCCCCTTCTTGCTGGCAATCCCGATCAAGGCCAGCGGTTGACTGTATTGCCAATGATCAACTCACGTACGCCATTGGCATGCTCGATCTGCTCCCCCAACATAACCATGCGCTGATTGACGCCATAGTCATGAGACGCCCTCGCCTTGTCGATCAATGACAAGTCCAAGGTCACGCCGTGCCGCGACTCGCCGCGCCCAGCCTCGAACAGCGTTCGGCCATACGGATCTACCGCTAGACTAGCCCCCACGAACACACTGCCATCCTGCCCGTCACCGACCCGGTTGGCTGCCACTGCGAATACCTGGTTCTCCATCGCCCGGGCCATTACCGACACGCGATGCACATGATCCTCAGGCTCTGCCAGGCCGTCGGTGATCAACATCAACTGTGCCCCGAGGGCCTTCAATCCGCGCGCGGTTTCGGGGAACTCGCTGTCATAACAGATCAACAGTCCCAGACGCACACCGCGCCATTCAACGGTGGCAAAGCGGTCGCCCGGTACCACGATGCCGTGTTCCGGCACCCACAGGTGAGTCTTACGGTAGGTAAGCAAGATGCCTTCAGGGGCAATGAAAAGAGTCGTGTTGTAGAAGGTGCCATTGGCATTCTCATACAGGCCCAACACTACCGCTACATTGCGCTGGCGTGCCTCAACGACTACGGCCTGCACCGCGTCGCCGTCAATGGCTTCGGACAGCGAATCCACATCATCTGCGGTAAGGAATCCGGTCAGATGCGATTCGGGAAACATCAGAATATCGGTGTCCGACTCACACCGGGCCATGGCCTTGAGAATGCCTTTGAGATTGTGGGCGGTGTCGCCGTCGCGGGTTTTCGTCTGTACCACTTCGATCTTCATGGGTAGTCCATCTCGCTGCGCCCGACCCTTCCGCGGGCTAGGTGACATTCGCGAAGGGTGATGCAAGTATGAAAATAATCGCCCACAAAACAATCACTTCGACGGGTTAACCCGGGGGTAGGCATGAGCTTCAACTTGCAGGATCTTTCGTGGCACCAAGGCGTGGGCCAATGCGTCGAGCACCTGGACCGGCCGAGCTTCTGGCACACCTTGGCCACAGTGCTCGCCGACTTCGTAGAGGTGGACACCTGGGTGGCGCTGCTATTCAGCCACGACAAGCCGCAGATCTTTGCCCAAAGCCCCTACAAACACGAGGGTATCGACCCACTGGTGAGTGAATACGCCAATCGCCTGTACCTGCTTGACCCTTTCTATATCAACAGCCGTGAGCAAGCATTGACTGGCCTTGTGCGCCTAGCCGACGTTGCGCCGGAGCAGTTTCAACAGACCGACTATTACCGCTTGTACTTCACTCACAACGTGGTCGCCGACGAAGTCCAGTTCAACCTGGCACTCGGCGATGGACGCACGCTGTGCCTGTCACTGGGTGGGCGCTCACGCTTCGACACCCAGGCCATCGCTCAACTGGAGTTGGTGCGCCCCTGGCTTATCGGCCTGCTTCGCCAGCGCCTGCACTTCGAGCAGTTGCCCGAACGCACACCGGCAAAACCCGGGCCTCGCCTCGCCCAAAGGCAGGACGATGCATGCCGCAAGCTAGAGTCGGCCCTCACGGCTCGGGAACTGGATGTGGTAAGGCTGATTCTTTCGGGGCACTCCAACAAGGAGACGGCGAACAAGCTTAAGTTGTCCGCCGAGACGGTGAAGGTCCATCGGCGCAACGTCTATCGCAAGCTGAATGTGAACTCCCAAAGCGAGCTGTTCTCGCTGCTGTTCCTCGCCGGTGATGACTTGGCCAACCTGAACCCTGCGCCCCAGCCACCGCGAGCCATTACCCCGGGTTAATCATTCGTCGTTATAGAAATACTTGCCGGTCCCCGCATACTAGACCGGCAGTAGCTCACAAGCGCTCACCTGCCCCCACCACTCCCCGGCTCCTGGCCTTGGAGTTCCAATTCAGCCTCCTAGAAAAAACACAAAAGAGGATGAAGCATGGCTCATTTCGTTCAAAGCCCGGTCCGTGGCATAACCACTGCGCAGCAAGAGGTCGCCCATGCCTGATGCTACGCCCACTAAACTTTCTCTGACATCCCTGACGGCCTTCGGCCTGGCCTACATGTGCCCAAGCCTGGCCATGGTCATCTTCGGCGTCATCTCCGACCGTAGCGGCGGTATCGCCCCGAGCGCCTTCTTGCTGGCCACCGGAGCCATGCTGCTGTCGGCCCTGAGTTACGCCAAGCTGTCACGCCTGTTTCCAGTGTCCGGTTCAGCTTACTACTACGCAAAACGCCTGCTCGGCCCAGGCTGTGGCTTCGTGGTCGGCTGGGCGGTGCTGCTGGCTTATCTGTTCATGCCCATGGTCGCGTGGCTGTTACAGTCAGTGTTCCTCAATGCCCAGTTTCCACAAATCCCCACCTGGGCTTGGCTGCTGATTAACATTGGCCTGACCACGGCAGTGACCGTCAGCGGCATGGCCTTGACCGACCGCCTGAACAAACTGCTGACATCCCTGAGCGTGGCCTTGGTACTGCTGTTTATCGGTTACTGCCTGCGCTATGTAGCCGGCCTGCCTCAAATCGGCTTCACCCACGCTGCGTGGAACGATCACAGCACACTGACTGGCCTCACCGCCGCTGCCGCGATCGCGGCTTATTCATTTCTCGGCTTCGACGCCGTGACCACCTTGGCCGAGGAGGCAGAGCAGCCCAAGCGCGATATTCCCCGGGCGGTGCTGTTAGTGATCTGTCTGGGCGGGCTGTTGTTCACGGCGGTGGCTTACCTGATGCAACTGAGCCACCCCGGCGGACAGTTCGCCGACCCTGAGACAGCGACTTATGCACTGTCGCTTGAAGTCGGAGGCCAATTTTTCGCTGACTTCATCAACCTCGGCGGCATTGTCGGCGGGTTCGCCTCCTGCCTGGCGGTGCAAGTCAGCGCCAGCCGGTTGCTGTATTTCATGGGGCGCGAAGGTGTGCTACCTGCACGCTACTTCGCTCGACTGCAAGGCAAGGCGCGCACACCAGTGTTCAACCTGCTGTTGATCGCCGGGCTAGGGCTGATAGGAATCTGCGCGGATGTGAGTTCAGGCGCATCATTGATTAATTTCGGTGCTTTTCTCGCGTTCGCAGCGGTGAATACCTGTGTGATCACCTATTACCTGCGTGAACGGCACAGGCAGCGACTGAGCAGTGTAGGGTTTGTGGTGCTTCCGGTGCTGGCTATTGGGGTTAACCTCTATCTGCTGTCACTGTTGAGCACAATGGTGATATTGGCCGGGGTGGCCTGGTTGGTGTGCGGTGGGTTGTACCTCACATGGCTGACAGCGGGTTTTTGCAAACCAACACCGGGACTGGTGGAGGTTGAGTCTTGAAGTACCCGTTAGAGCACACCCACATCCGCGTAATAGCTGGCCAACCACCACGCTGATCAGCGAGTTACTTCAGTTACTACTTCATGACGATCTGGGCGACTGCCTGCGGGTGCCAGTCGCCAGTTGCTGCGCGACGGATATCTGATCGGCGTCGCAGCCAGGGGCGCCTGGCTGCCCTCCTTTCACCTCGGGTGAACGGCACTGGAAACGCGAGTCTTTCATTCGTAACTACCCCCAGGGTTACCCCTTCGATGGGATAGGAAATTGCCAGGCAAAACGCATACTGACTGCGCGTTGTGCAATAAAAACATAATGTTCTGGTGTCAGTACGCACCAATGGGGCTTCTCGAATCGGCCCTGTGCCACCAGACGCAATGATCAGCCTGGAGCCCCTTATGCTACTTTCACGCCTCATCAAATTTGGCACAGTCTCATTACTGAGTATCCAGGCTCTTGTCGCCTGGGCAGAGCCTGCCACCGTGCACTTGTACAACTGGTCGGATTTCCTTGCGCCTGAAACGGCCAATGAACTCGAAACAACCACCGGTACCCGCCTGGTTCAAGATGTCTTCGACAACGCAGAGGTGATGGAAAGCAAGCTGATGGCCGGGCGTAGCGGCTATGACGTGGTCATGGTGCCGGACGACCTCCTGCCAAACTTCGTCAAGGCAGGTGTGCTACAACCGCTGGACCGCTCGCAATTACCCAACTGGTCACACCTGGCACCCGAAGTTCTGCAAAAGCTGCAAGTGAACGACCCTGGCAATCGTTATGCCGTCCCCTATATGTGGGGTACCACAGGTATCGGTTACAACGTGGACAAGGTGTCCAAGGCCCTGGGCGTGAATGCCCCCGTGGACTCCTGGGATCTGCTCTTCAAAAAGGAAAATATCAGTAAGCTCAGCCAATGTGGCGTGGCAATGCTCGATGCACCAGTGGAAATCATCCCCATTGCCTTGCACTACCTGGGTCTTTCGCCCAACAGCAAGAACCCGGCCGATTACGACAAGGCCGAAGCGTTACTACGTGAAGTCCGGCCCTATGTTCGCTACTTCGATTCTTCGAAGTTCCCCACCGACCTGGCCAACGGCGAAATCTGCGCGGTGATTGGTTGGAGTGGTTCAGTGTACAGCGCAGTACAGACGGCCGAGCGGGCAGGAAATGGTATCAAGATCGCCTAAAACATACCGCGGGAAGGCGCACCGATATGGATGAACAATATGGTGTTGCTCAAGGACGCGCCACACCCGCAACAAGGATACGTGCTGATGAACTATATCCTGGAGCCGCAGATCACCGCCCGGAATTCCAACTATGTCGGTTACCCGAATGGCAGCAAAGACTCCAATACCCTGATCGATGCCAAATTGCGTGATAATCCGACGTTGTACCCGACCAAGGCGGTCATGGATACCTTGTACCCTTTGGAGACCTTGCCTCTGCGGCTCGAACGCGTGCGGACCCGTCTCTGGACCAAGATCAAGTCAGGCACCTAACCTGTTCAGGCAATTATCCTCAACGCCAATACCGGTGATCATCCACCACCCGCTGGTGCTCGGCAAACAACAACGGTAGTTGCTCCTTGAGGAAATCCAGCCAGGTGCGCACCTTGGCATCCAAGTAGTGGGGGCCCACTTGACGACTTTTCTTAGGGACGGGAGAGTGCTGGAAAATGCCTATACCTATTTGAAGGGCCATCCACTCAACCCCTTCAGCGAGCAAGACTTCATCGACAAGTTCCGCTTGTGCGTCCCCTACTCTGTGCTGCCATTGCCCGATGCGGTGGTGGATAGGATGACTCACGACATACTGCAACTCGAGCGTTTCGATAATGTGGTGCCTGTGCTGATCGACCCGTTGGTCCCCTAAGCACGTGCCTAGGCTTTGCGGGGGCAGGTTCCCCGCGCCCGCAGGGCCCTCGCCTAGTCAGCAGCCGTATTGGTTCGCCCAGCGCATTCGGCATCCGCGTGCCTTGGGCTGCTCCTCTTTATTCACCACTTCGCGCCACCAGCGCTCACCCGCACGCGGCGAGCGCAGGTCGACCCGCTCACCCATTCTGGGGGTAGCCACAGGAACGCCTTGCTGCCCTGCCCACTCCAGCACTTGCTCAAAGGGTTCGTACCAAGCATGCAGTGCAAGGTCGAACGTGCCGTTGTGGATCGGCAGCAACCAGCCTCCATCTAGGTCCAGGTGGGCCTGTACGGTCTGCCGAGGATGCATGTGCACATAGGGCCAGTGCTCATCGTAGGCGCCCGTTTCCATGAGCGTCACATCGAACGGCCCGAAACGCCGCCCTATTTCGGCAAAGCCATCGAAATAGCCAGTGTCGCCACTGAAGAACATCTGCAACTCCGCTGCCTGGATCACCCACGAGCACCACAGCGTGCGGTTGCCATCTCGCAGCCCCCTGCCGGAGAAATGCTGCGCGGGTGTCGCCGTCAGGCGCAAGCCACCCACCTCGATGCCTTGCCACCAGTCGAACTGATGAATCTTGGCTGCCGGCACACCCCAGGCCAGCAGCCGGTCGCCAACACCCAGCGGCGTGAGAAAGCACTCCACCTTGGGCGCCAGTGCCTTGATCGTCGCCCGGTCCAGGTGATCGTAGTGGTCGTGGGAAAGGATAACGCCTCGAATCGGTGGCAGCTCATCCAGGGACAAAGGAGGTGCATGGAACCGCTTCGGGCCCGCAAACGTGAATGGCGAGGCACGTTTGGAAAACACCGGGTCCGTCAGCCACCAGCCCTCGCCCAGCTTGAACAGGACCGTGGAATGCCCCAGGCGGAACAAGCTGGCGTGCGGCGCAGCATCGAGCTGTGCACGGGTCAACTGCAGCACCGGCACCGGCGCACGCGGCACCGTGAACGTTGGCTTGTTGAACAGCGCGTTCCAGATCGTCCTGGCGTCGGGTTCAGGCATGTCTGCAGGGCGCGGTGACAGATTGTGAAAGCGCCCCTCGCGAGATTGGGGAGAGTCGCCGTATTCGAGAATCGGTGTGCGCATCAGTGAAGGGCGTTTCAAGTTGCAGACCTCGTGCGGGCGCAGTGGTTGAGCAGACAGTATAAAAACGGTCACTCAAACGGGTTTGCCCAATTCAACGAGCTGCATGCCTGATCCTGCTGCCCACTATCGCACTCGTTTCATTTGTGCAAGAAGCTCGTGGAATCGGGCAAGGAAAGCCATGGCCGGCTTCGTAGCATGCAGTTGTCCAACTGCCTCGGAAAACGCGCCATGAACTCCCCTGTACATTTCGACTGCATTGCCGGCTGCGGCGCTTGCTGCAAGGGACGCTTCGTACCCCTGACCCTCGCGGAAACCGAAGCCTGGCTGGCCCGTGGCGATGATGTGGTCGTGCTCCTGGAGGCATTTTCCACCCTGGGTGCCAACGAGCAATCTCCAGAATACCGGCATAACCACGCTCGCTCAGCGGCGGCGCGCTCCGGTTCGGCGGACATTCAGGTCATTGCGGTGTTCGCGGCGGCCAATCTGCAGGGCTGCCCCAACCAACTCGCCGATACCCGATGCGGGATCTACACCGAGCGACCACTGGTATGCCGAATCTATCCGATGGAGGTCAATCCGTTCATCGTACTGAACCCGGCAACCAAGGAGTGCCCGACAACGGCATGGTCACAGATGGATGGGGAGCCCTTGATCGCTTCGGATGGGCTGCCACCACCCGCCTTGCTTCAGTTGATCGACGCCTCGCGGCAGGCCGACCGCGAAGATGCGCTGGCCAAGGTCAATATCTGCCGCCACCTTGGTTTCACCACCACGGCCTGGAAAGGCAATGGATTCACGGTGTTCTTTCCAACCAACGAACAGCTGCGCCTAGCGATAGCCCACCAGAGCAGCTCGCAGGCGCCAGACACCCAGTGGGATGTGCGCGCCCATGGCGAGGCACTGCATTTGGAGCTTGCCCAACTGGGCATTCAGCTGGCGAGTGAAGCGCCGGATCAGGTTTTCATTCCACTGGCCAGTTAACGATCATGCCCGCCCGTTACCACTCAGACGATCCGCAGCACTTCGCTCAGTGCAGCGCGGCTGGTGCGGAAGCTGTTCACGGGGTGCTCGCTATCGGCGTAGCCGAAAGAGATGCCGCAGACCATGGGACAATCCTCGGCTGTCCCAAAGTAGTCACGAATGAACCGGGCATGCCGTGCCAATGCCGCTTGTGGCGCGGTGGCCACACCGTGGGCCTGGGCTGCAAGCAGGAAGGCGCTGATGAAGCCACCACAATCCACCGCCGCGTATGGACCCAACTCGGCCCGTGTGGTCAGGATGGCCACGTGCGGTACGGCATATCAACCGCTGCATGGATGCACTGCCTGAAGGCGCTACAGCCGAGGATTGTTTCAAGGCTGCATTGATGGGGCAGTTGCTCGGTGGCGCGTTCAACTACGTGGACCAGAACTGGTTCGGCGGCAAGCTGCCGTTCACCCTGCACGACACCAAGCCAGACTACGCCTGCCTGAAGCTGGCGGCCGACTCGCAGAAAATCGAGTACCCGAAACCGGACGGCAAGCTCAGCTTCGACAAGCTCAGCTCGGTACGGGTATCGAGCGAGCCTCCCCACTGGTCGTTTAGTTGGTTCAAGGCCGGCGACAAGAAGTTCTGAATCAGAAAGCCGTGTGCTCCATGCAAATCCACACCATCGAAACCTGCCTCTATGGCGCGCCGGGTAGTTTGGGCAAACGCCTCTACCAAACCGAGGATCTGCGCTTGCGTCAGCGCCCGCGGTGTTACATCACCGCTGTTGAACGGCCCCGCGGGCGCCCTGACAGCACTGGCACTGACGATTTCGCCATCTGGCGCTTGTTCCGCTATGGCCTTGCTGCCCGGGTGGAAGATTTGCAGCACTGCGGGCGCCCCGCCACTTTTCGCGGCCTGGGCAAGGCGCCGCAAGCTAGGCAAAAAATGATCGTCCCATGCGGCGAACTCATTATCGAAGCCGATGCCCTCGACGCTCACATGGGTGCAGCCAGTGATTACCAGGCCCACGCCTTGCACGCGGCGGCGATAGTAAGCCAGTTCCTGTTCGGAGGTGCTCGCGTCGGGATTGGCGGACCAAGTGGTCATGGGTGCCATGGCCAGGCGATTGTCGACGCTCAGGCCATTGGCGAAATGCAGAGGACGAAAGACGCCGGGGTAGTTCGGTTTCATGGTGCGTTCCAGAAAGAGTTGGCGTGGCGGTGCCAGCAAATGACAACGGGGGACTTCAGTTCAGGCGCAATCGACGGATGTCGCGCTGGGGCGGTTCGCCGAACAGCCGGGCATACTCACGGCTGAACTGCGATGCACTTTCATAGCCGACCCGCGCGGCAGTCACGCTTGCATCCAGGTTCTGCGTGAGCATCAATTGGCGGGCCTCCTGCAGGCGTAATTGCTTCTGGTACTGCAGCGGGCTCAAGCCGGTTATCGTGCGAAAGTGCTGGCGGAAAGTCGAAGCGCTCATGTGGCAACTGGCGGCCAGTTGCTCGATCTTCAGCGGTTCGGCGAAATGGCGCTTCAGCCAGTTGATGGCACCGGCGATCTGCTGGCTGGGCGCACCCTGGTTGATCAGGTGGCGCAGCTGGGCACCATGGGGGCCGGTCAGCAGACGGTAAGCGATCTCACGCTGAATCAATGGCGCCAGGTAGGGAAACAGCACAGGGTCCGACAGCAACTGCACCAGGCGCAGCACTGCATCCAGCAGCCCATCGGTCAATGGCTCCACCGCCATCGAGCAGAAGCCACAATCGCGGGTGGGTGACGGCAGACGCAGTTCGGTAGCCAGTTGCAGGATGTCCTGGGGGGCCAGGTGCAACATCAGGCCGAGGAACGGCTCTGCGTGGCTGCCTTGGACCACAGTGGATACCACCGGCAGATCGACGGCCGTCAGCAACGATTGCCCCGGCCCGAAATGCAGGACCTGGTCACCCAACACCACCTGCTTCTCGCCCTGGGCAGTAATCCCCAGCCCCAGGCCATAGATACAGTGCATCGGCTGGGTCACCGCGCGGCGCCGGTGCAAGGTCAGGCCGGGGATGGCCGTCTCGTAGTCGCCGTCGGATGGCGCGATGCGGGCAATTGCCGCGGCCAGGGCGCGACTGTTAGTAACAGACGGCCGCGAGGGTTCGAAAGGCGCGTTCATGGGCTACCTCGGTAAACGTTGGCAGGTCAGTGGGTGGGGGTTGGCGTCGCGTTCGCGGGCAACCAGTCCTGATCGATGCGTCGCAACATCTGTTCGCGAGTGAGCTGCCGAGTCATGCGCCCGCGTAGCACCGAACGGTGCTCGAAACTGCTGGCGCCTTGTGCCATGACGCGATCACGAAACGCCGCGATGTACTCGGGGGCGAAATGACTGTTGTAAGTGTTGAATAGCACCACACGACGTTGTAGGCGTTGATCGTTCATCGTGGTTTGCTCCTCTGGCGGTAACTGCCAGACGTTGAAAATGTTGAAGCCAGTATAAGGACGAAGGTCAAGCCGACTTTGCCTATTCCAACGGTAGACTTGCTCGATCTGTTTGAATTTTTGGCAAGCTATCCCTTCAAAATCCAGGCTTGTCTAGGATGCTTTGAAGTCGTGCTAAAGGCGGGGATGAAAAATTTTGCCTAAATCGGCAGATTCGGCTTGAGCGGGCCAGTGCATGACACACTGGCCCACCAGCACTGTTACAGATGTTTGCGCAAGAAGGAGACCGCCTGAGCCATAGCCAGCGCCACGGGCTCCGGTTTGTCGTACAGGTCGTAATGCGACCAGCCTTCAGCGACATAAATCTGCTTATCGGAAGACGCGGCCCGCCCATAGATTTCCCAACCATCGCGGTAGGCCCCGAAACCGCCTGGCTTGTCACCAATGACCACCAGCAATGGCTGGGTCAACAGCGATTCGGCATGCAGGAAAGCATCCCAACCAAACGCTGCGCTGTTGAACGAGAACAGACCGCTGGTGGCGCCATTGGGCTGTTGCCCACGTGCAGTCTTGTAGTACTCGGTCGCCTCGAGCACATCGATATCGGTAATCCCGGCTGAACGACCCTCCTCCACTGATCCTGGGAGGTAGTTGATCACGTGCCGAGCGCCACCTTGAGCTTCGGCGGTGCGTTGAGCGGCCATGGCCTGTAGCGCTGCTACCGGCTGGAAATTACTGAAGCCCTCACGAATCAGGCGGCCGAAGTTGACCCCGGTGATCGATACCAGCGCTTTGATGCGGTGGTCAGTTATGGCGGCATGCACCGTGTAAGCGCCACCGCCACAGATACCAAGGGCGCCAATGCGCGCCGGATCGACGTAGGGCAACGTCACCAGGTAGTCGATGGCATAGCGGATGTCGGACACGCGAATCGACGGATCTTCCATGAAGCGAGGCTCGCCGCCGCTGGCACCCTGGAAGCTGGCATCGAAGACGATGACCACGAAGCCCTCTCGTGCCAGGCCAGCGCCGTAGACGTTACCGGCGGTCTGTTCCTTGCAGCTTCCGATTGGATGGGTACTGACAATCGCGGGGTATTGCTTGGAGGGATCGAAGCCTGGCGGCAGGTACAGATCCGCTGCAGTTTGCCAGCCCAGGTTCTGGTAATTGACGTGCTTGACAGTGATATCGCTCATGGGATTCTCCAATTAGGTCGTATACACAGGGGGCAGTGGGTTATATGAACGCCGGCTTGTCGCCGTCACTGCCGGGTTTGTTGACGCCAACGTTGTCACGCGACAGCCAACTGGGCGTCTCGATTATCCGAACGATCAGTGCCGCAACACTCTTGCGGGAAACCTCGGTGCCCTGGAAAGGGTCATGTCGGCCAGTGGTCTCGTAATCCACTTCATCGTGGTCGCTGAGCCAGGCTGCACGTAGAATGGTGTAGTCCAGGTCGCTGGCCTCGATCAGATCGGCCGATCGCCGGTATGGGGGAAGGTATTGGCCGATTTCACGGCGGTTCCACTCGCCGAACTTGCCGGGAATCTCGTCATAAATGCCCAGTGAGTTGACGAAGATAAGGCGGCTGGGGCCTGCCGCGTGCATGGCGGCAATGATGCGGTCGGTCTGTTCATCGATATCACCCGCCAGGTTGGCGTAGACGATATCCTGCCCAACCATGGCGCGAACCAGGGCGCGTGAGTCCAGCGCGTCACCTTCAATGACGGAAGCATTGGCCGCAACAGGGTCTTGCAGTTTGCTGGCGTCACGCACATAGAGGGTTAGTTTTACGTCCTCACGCCCGGCCAGCATGGCCACGACCCAGCGCGCAATCTGCCCGGAGGCACCGATTACCAGTACGTTTTTCATCTGTCGATCCTGAAATCTTCATGGGGTAGATGGCGGCGCCTGGTCCGGTGCCGCCCGGCACAATCAGAGGTTGGCCTGGAAGAACGGCGTCAGGTGCGTCATGGCCGTATCGACGCCTGGGCCGTCGTACAGGTCCATGTGCGCCAGACCGTCAAGCACCACCAGTTCCTTTTGCCCCAGCGCCTTGGCATGCAGCTCCTGGCTGTGCCATAGGGAGCCGGCTTCGCTGCCCGCAATAACCAGCGTGGGCTGGGTCAGCAATTGGTCGATCAGGTCGAAGGCATCGAAGGCGACCCAGGCGCCGAGGCCGTTCATCAGCATCTTGTTCTGCGCATTGGGATGCTGGGCGCGAGGCGTCAGGTAGTAATCGGCCGCTTCCTGCAGGTCCCGCGGGGCACTGGTATCACCCAATTGCGGAACATAAGGGGCATACACCGGTTCCGCACCAGCTGCTTCGGCCGAGCGCTGACCTGCCAGTGCGTCGAGCACCGGCAACAAGTCGTTGATGGACCCTTTGCCCTCCCAGCCTTTGCGCGTGGCCGTACCTACGTTAACCGCACTGGCGGTAGCCAGCGCTTTGATGCGGCGATCGACCGAGGCCGCCTTGGCGGCAAAGCCACCACCGGCACAAATGCCCAGCACACCGATGCGCTGGGCATCGACGAAGCCAAGGGTGGCCAGGTAATCAACAGCGCTGTAGACATCAGCGACGCGATTCATCGGCTCGTCCAGGAAGTGCGGTTCGCCGCCGCTCGCTCCTTGGTAGGAGGCATCGAACGCCAGGGTTACGAAACCTTGCTCGGCCAGCAAGCGTGCATAGGTGCCTGCGGTTTGCTCCTTTACACCGCCGCCCGGGTGAACGGTGATGATCGCGGGATATTTTTGGCTTTCAGAGAATGCTGGCGGCAGGTAGAGGTTGCCTGCCATCACGATGTTGCGGTTGTTGAACTGGATGTCTTGCATGGTGTTGCCTCCAAGTGGGCAGCGCTTCTGCCCTTCGTTGGAGACAAGTATAGGAACGGGCAGACTCGGATTTTTGCCTAATCGGTCGGCTTGCTTGCACGTTCCAAGGTGATTGCACAGTCGTGTGAAAATGCATGATTCAGGCTGAACGCATGCTATTGCTGGCCAAAAGCTCAGCGACAGCGATGTTTGGGTTAATGAACGGCAGTGCAGTGATTGCCTATTGCACTGAACTCAAGTCATGCTGCGCATACGTCGAACGTCTCGTTGCGGGGGAGCACCAAACGCCCTGCTGTATTCGCGACTGAACTGTGAGGCGCTTTCGTAGCCAACCATTCCAGCCGCCTGCCCTGCATCCAGATGCTGGTTCAGCATCAGTTGCCTGGCCTCCTGCAGCCGCAGTTGCTTGTGAAATTGCAAAGGACTTACGCCGGTCAGCGTGCGGAAATGTTGACGGAAGGTCGACGGACTCATATGCACACGTTCAGCCAGGTCGTCGATTCGCATGGGTTCCGCCAGATTCTGCTTCAACCAGGCAACGACTTTGGAAATCTGCTGCATCGGAGAGCCTGCGGCGACCAGGTGCCGCAGCGCTATGCCGTGCGGACCGACGAGCAATCGGACGATGATTTCCTGTAGGACCAACGGAGCAAGATGATCAAACAGTACGGGTTCATCCAGCAGTTTCAACAGGCGCTCAAGTGCTCGCACTACATCACTGTCGAGCTCGGCGATGACGATCGCTTGGTGCGTGCTTTCCTTTGGCGGTGGCGGCAGTTGCAGGTCAGAGACAGTTCGCATGACCTGGTTGGGGTCAAGCGTCAGCATCAAGCCCAGAAACGGTTTTGCGACTGAAGCCACTGAAACGTGGGACACCACCGGTTGGTCGATACTGGTCAACATGCCCTGACCCGCTTGGTAATGCAGCACCGCTTCCTGCTGCATGACCTGCTTGCTCCCCTGCGCAACAACGCCAAGGCCCAAGCCATAGATGCAGGGCATGGGGTCAGTCGGCGAGGCCCTGCGATGCAGGCTCAGCGCGGGCAAACGAGTCACTAAGTCACCCGTACCAGGAACATGTTTGGCAATCAGAGCGGCCAAGCCTGACAGGGTTGTTTCGGCGTAGTCGCGCGAAGGCTCGAGGCGGGTCATGAACTTCTCCATCAGCACTTTCGTCATGCAGGGACTAATGATGAAGGGTTTTAGGTAAATCAACCACTGGTGGTCTTCTACAAGACGTTCCAGACACCCTGCTCCTACACGCCAATTGGGAGGATTGATAATCCCGATGGCCTGGCTCAGATGTTAGGAATCCACAAGGTACGCATTAAATTTTCCGGCCAATGAAGCGGCGGCGTGCTTGCTTGAGTCAGGTCTGGAGCTGATCGCTCCGGAGCGCTTCCAGTACCACCCTGAAGGCAGCCGTTTGCTGCCGGCGTGTAGGGTAATAGAGGTGATAGCCTGGGAACGGCTCTGACCATTTACCAAGCACTTCCTTGAGCGCGCCGCTGGTGATGTGTTCCTGCACATGGGCATCGGGCAACTGCGCCAACCCTACGCCTGCCAGGCAGGCATCCAGGATCTGAACCACGCTATTCATGATCAGTGGCCCCTGCACACGGACACGAAACTCGGCGCCGTCGCTGGTAAATTCCCATGAATAGAGTCCGCCATGTGTCGGCAGTCTAAGGTTGATGCAGCGGTGAGTCATCAAGTCCTCAGGTTGCTTCGGAGCACCATACCGTTTGAGGTAAGCCGGTGAAGCCACGGTCACCATTCGCATAGGTGGCCCTATTGGTACGGCAACCATGTCAGCATCAATGATCCCTCCGAGACGCACCCCCGCATCAAACCGCTCAGCGACGATGTCAGTCAGGCCGTAGTCCGTCATCAACTCTAAAGTCACATCGGGGTAATTTTCGATCACCGACTGCAGCTTCGGCCAAAGAACCTGGCGCACTGCGAATTCATCTGCAGTTATGCGCACCAGGCCAGAGGGTCGCTGGCCGAATTCCGACAAAGAGCCAAGGTGCCCCTCGATCTTGTCCAGAAGCGGCGCTATCTCTTGAAAGAGCCGCTCCCCTGCTTCCGTTCGTGTGACGCTTCGAGTAGTACGGGTGAGCAGTCGCACCCCAAGCCGCTCTTCAAGCAGACGTATTGTCTGGCTGACGGCTGAAGGTGAAACCGCCAAGTGGGCCGCCGCTCGGGTGAAATTGCTTTCGCGCGCTACAGCGACGAAGACCGCCAGATCACTGAGATTATCCGCCCGCATTATTAAGCTCCGCTTCAAACCGATTTCTGGATTTTGCTGATACTCGAATTAAAACGCAGTAGGTACAGTTGACTCAACCATACATTGAGGTAAGCGTCATGACTGATATCGACACCGCCAACGCAGACATGCAGATTCATCGCGCAGGCTCCAGCAAAGCAATCGAAGGGCCGGCAGGCTGGTTCACCGGTCGCGTACGTATTGACCGCGTTTTCACTGCTCCAGCCCCAGCACGCGTTGGCATAGCGGTCGTCAATTTTGAACCAGGTGCTCGCACCAACTGGCACACCCACCCGCTGGGTCAAGCCCTGCTCGTGACAGATGGTGTGGGTTGGACGCAGTGTGAGAACGGGCCCAAGACTGAGATTCGCGCTGGCGATCTGATTTGGTGCAACTGTGGACGCCGTCACTGGCACGGAGCCACCGATACCACCGCGATGCAGCACGTGGCTATCAACGAGTACCTTGACGGCAAACCTGTCGACTGGTTGGAACCTGTGTCCGACGAGGTCTACTTGAATGGGCCGGTCAAGAAGGACTAACAGCTCGCGTTACGCCCACCTAGCACGGGCTGTATGTGCCCACGGTTGAATCATGCTGACCTTGCCGACCAGGAGTCGCGACGGCTGTAGCCACAAGGTTACATCGAAACAGATCCTGATTGAGCTCGGCTTCTTCGCTCCGGTGTTTGCGACATCTCTTTTGGTACAGAGCCTAGAACTCCACCTTGCCCCGACCCGCCTTGACAGTGCTGCGCCTGGCTTTTCCTTCGAGGCGACGGGTCTTCGAGCCAAGGGTCGGCTTGGTGGGACGGCGTTTCTTCTCAGTCTTGCCGGCATTGATGATCAACTCGGCAAGACGCGCCAGTGCGTCAGCACGGTTCTGCTCTTGTGTGCGGTATTGTTGTGCCTTGATGATCAACACGCCGTCGCCGGTGATGCGACTGTCACGCAGCGCCAACAGCCGCTCCTTGTAATACTCGGGCAGCGACGAGGCGTGAATGTCGAAGCGCAGGTGCACGGCGCTGGACACCTTGTTGACATTCTGCCCACCTGCGCCTTGCGCGCGGATGTATGTCAGTTCGATGTCGGCATCTGGCAGATGCACGTTACTAGAGATGGTCAGCATGGCATGGCCCTTGTGATTCCCCTCCATTATCCAGGTTCGCCAAGCAATCCGGGAAGTCTGTTCGATCCGAGAGACCGAGGCTCAAAGATGGCCATTTGATGGTATTCTGGCCGCTAATACAATCTGGCGCCGCTGGTCATACTCACTTCCGGGTGCCTAGCCTTACCCAATGGATCGAACATGCTTAGAGTGGTTGGTGAAGAGATAGACATCCGTTCCGCGATCAACAGATTCAATTCCTCTTACCATGAAGACTTTTCTCGGGTGAGGAAAATTTCAGCAGCCTACCTGACTGCACTCACGACGCAAAACGCCACAGCGCTGGCCGACGCGCTTCGAAGTGCTTTGATGAACTGGGGCGCAGGCGCGAGAAAGGCTCCGATGCTGCACCTGCCTTCTCAAGCTGCAGCAAGGCTTTGCGACCCGAACCTACACGCTAAGCTTGTCCGTTTTGACAGTCACCAACTGAGTGGATTCGCGCTGTCATCCGCAGATAAACGGATCTTCACCACCGAGGCGCTTTATCCGTCAGCGGCTCATTTTGATGCAGATCTGCTCGGGGTCTTGAAGATGCTGGCCGAGGCGCTGTTCGTCAATAACACCAATGTCACTTACCCCATGAAAGCATTACTGCTGATAACGGGATTCATGCCGGCATTGGATAGCCAGGTAAGAAAAGGATTGCAGCACGCGGGTTTTCAAGGATTCAGCAGTTCTCGCTACCTGCTCCCCAGCGACACCCACAAAGCTGCCGGACAAAAGCTCTGCAGGCTGCCCTTCACGCTTGGTCAATGCTGGGAGCAAAACAAGGAGCTATTGACTGAAGCCGTTTTGAAGAGCGATCACCCTGCCCTTCAATTCGAGCCTGGACGGGTCTTCGACATCCTGCTCTTCATGCAGCAAGATCCGAACAGGAAGCTCATCGCCGTTTAAGCGTATGCCCACATCCGGCTCAGACGTAAGACACCCACTGATGTGAAGGCGGCCGCGTTTCGCGAACCGCCGCGGGTGGAATGGAGTCAGCGCACCATACCCAGTTCGGCATCGTCCATAAGCGCCTTGGCCAACGCGCTCAGGTAATGCGCAGCCCAGATCATCATCGGCTTTTCATCCATCAACCCGACAATCGTCAGTTCCCGCACGTACCCCATCAATTCCGAAGACTGCTCCCGAGCGCTCTTGCAAGGAATGCCGGCTTCGATGCGAAACAACGGATGGGTCTGGTTTTCACCTTGGTAGAACGTGGTCTTGCCTACGGTGGTTTTCTCGTTCGATTCGTCAGTAGTCAATTGCTTATTACCTTTATGAGTGCGCCACCTGGCTGCTGTCAAACAGAAGGGTGGCAGCTGTACGTAGGTTGACAGACCGGCGGAATAAGCAAGTTCCGGCGCACGCAAGCGTGCCCCACGCACAGCCACCATAAAGGGAAAGCCGAATGCTTAAACCGTTACGGCCTGTCAAAGCCGTGTCACTGATGAGCAGCGACAGGCCCAGACTAGAGCCCTGCCAGGGCACCCGCAACGGAAAATAGGCGGCAACAGTATCTTTGGGAAATGCCCTACAAGAAAGCGAAAAAATCTGATTTTTCGAGGCTAGTTGTAATCAATGAACAACGAACGATTCATCATCACATCAGGCAATAGAATTCCCTAACCTCTGCCACAATCTCTCCCTTCGCATCATAAAGCCTCGCCTCTGGCGTCATGGCCATGGAGCGGGCCTCGAGCACGTAGCGCTGCCCAGCCTTGAAATGCTCGTAGTCGAGGGTCAGGTAGCATTGCCTTACCGTGGTGCCTCCCATCAGGCTGATGCCACCGCCCCCATTTACTTCGTAGTCGAACCTGACGACCAATTCATGGCTGCCGGGGCTGACCTCAAAGAAGCGCCCGTCGCGCAGGCGTTGTTTATCCAGGCGTTCGGCCAACAGCACACGGTCATTCGGGAATGGCGTCGAGAGATCGACCCAAGCCATCTGTGGGTTGGCAGTTGGCATCGGCGCCTGACAACCAGCAAATGCGGCGATCGCCAACAACAGTGTCAACTTGCGCATGAGTAGTTCCCCAAAGGCTCTTGGCTCAACAGACAGGATAACGCCGACAAGTGTCGATGTGCGCATGAAGGGACGACCGAAGCCCCCTCCTTCGCTTTCATGCTGATACTTGGTTCACGCAGCCCCTTCTCGTATGATCGTCGCAATCTGATCTGGAACGGATTTCGTGAAGTCGTTACCTGGAAATGTCCCAATTGCCCCGGTTGCCCCCAAGGACGTGAAATGGAACGTGGGCGAGGCTGCCAACCAGCTCTCATGGGACGACCTGCGGATCATCAAAACGCTCAGTGAGTGTGGCAATCGCGCTGCCACAGCCAAGAAGCTCGGCATCAACGTGTCCACCGTCTCGCGCAGGGTCTCCCAGGTTGAAAAAACACTTGGCGTAGCCTTGTTCGATCACCGCAAATCAGGCTATCTGCTCACCATCGAGGGCGCGGAATTGCGTGCCCTCGCCGAGCGCGTGGAGCTGGACATTGTCAGCGTGACCCGGCGTGTCTCACGTGCCGGCCAGGGGCCACTCGGAAAGCTTCGTATCACCACCAGCGACTCACTGCTGCTTTACTTCCTCACCCCCATCATCGCGGACTTCAAGGCCCTCAATGAAGGAATCACGATTGAGGTGCTGGTGGGCAACGAATCACTGAGCCTTGCGCGAGACGAGTCGGATATTGCGGTTCGGGCGACCAGGAAACCCGCCGAAAGCCTGGTGGGCCGCAAACTGGCCACAATCGCCTGGGCTCCCTACGGCCGCAGCAACCACACGTCGCCTACTCCTCTGTTCACGGAAGGCCAGGCATGGGTTTCCTATTCCGCGGCGCTACGCGGGCTCAAGGCAACGAGCTATGTCGAAAACAGGGTCGCTGCCGAGTGCATCTCGTACCGCACCGATTCGGTTGCGGCGGCAAGTGCTGCAATCGCGGCGGGCCTGGGGGTGGGTTTCTTGCCCTGCATGCTGGGTGATATCACGCCTGGGCTTGAACGCGTCGGCCCTGTGGTGCCGGAGCTGCAGGATGAGCTGTGGCTGCTGACGCACCAGGACATCCGCAAATCGTGGCGGGTCAAAGCATTCATGACGTTCTGTGCAGCTGCCGTTGCCAACCAGAAGCCGTTGATCGAGGGCCAACTGGTACTCCCGGTCACGTAGAGCGAAACCGGGAGTGCGGGTCACTCAGCGCGTGAGCCAAGTACCGCTTTGCAGGCGATTTCGATCAGCTGTGGGCGCTGGGCAAGCCTCGAGACGCCGATGATGTTGCTGGCGCATTGAGGCCGTTCCGTGCCGTAGGCGGCCTTGCGCACCTTGCCGACCACGGCAAAGGCCGCGTCCATGTCCAGTACGTAGAGCGTCTCTTCCACGACATCTTCAAGCGTCGCGCCATACAGCGCGAGCAGCTTGGCGATATTGTCGTAGGCGGCGCGCATCTGATCCCCCATCGAAGAGAAATCACAGGGCCTGCCGTCACGATCCAGGGGTGCCGGCGCGACCAGGTTGCCTTCTTCGTCATGATTGAACTGGCCCGATACGTAGATCTCGTTCCCTACCCGCCGTGCCTGCGGATACCCGTAAGAATTCTCCCACGGAACGCCCCAATAGGCGGTTTGTTTGTTGAGTGGTTGTGAAGCTGCCATCGCTTTCTCCTGGCGTAAACCGGATCAGGTAGATCCGCGTTTGCGTGCGAATCCTAGCAGCAGGATGAGCAAGCAAATGGCGCATTGATGCGCTCCTGAGAGCGCAAAAGTGCGCCACCGCTTCGCTCTGCGATTCGCTATCTTGTGCTCGGACTCAAGCAACGGGCATCACTGAGGACGTCATCCAGTGCCTCAGCACAGTCTGCACAAAGCAGGCGCCGTGACTTGTGCGATGACCATCATCCAGCTGACAGGGAACAAGAATGAACAATCCAAAAACTGAAGTACTGACCCCATTCAACAGCCAACTGATCTTCATCGATCAGCAGCCACAGATGGCCTTCGGCGTTCAGAGCATCGACCGCCAGACCCTGAAAAACAACACCGTAGGCCTGGCCAAGGCAGCCAGGATCTTCAATGTGCCCACTACCATCACGACGGTCGAGACTGAAAGCTTCTCTGGGCACACCTACCCTGAGCTGCTCGCCGTCTTCCCCGACGCTCCGCTGCTGGAGCGAACCTCCATGAACTCCTGGGATGACCAGAAGGTGCGTGACGCGCTCAAGAAAAACGGGCGCAACAAGATCATCGTTTCCGGCCTGTGGACGGAGGTGTGCAACACCACCTTCGCGCTGTCGGCGATGAACGATGCCGGCTATGAAATCTACATGGTTGCCGACGCCTCCGGTGGCACCACCAAGGAAGCCCACGACTACGCCATGCAGCGCATGATTCAGGCAGGCGTGATTCCGGTGACCTGGCAACAAGTGCTGCTGGAGTGGCAGCGCGACTGGAAAAACCGCGACACCTACGATGCCGTCATGGAACTGGTGAAAGAACACTCCGGCGCCTACGGCATGGGTGTCGACTATGCCTACACCATGGTGCACAAAGAACCAGAGCGCGTTCAGCACGGCCCAACCCTGGCCCCGGTTGCTGCCGCTGTCTGACCATTGCCAGCCCCTGCATCCAGGGGCTGTTCCTTGACCCGCTGATGGGTACGCCGGCTGGCTGAGCCAGGCCATCGAATCGAGCGTTATCGTCTGTAGCCCGCCCGAGGCTGCAGTGGCCTGCTCTGCCCACTCGAAACGTGCGTGCCCACTTCATTGATTAATGGATTTGTATGAACAGCGATCACTGCACTGTGCTGGCGACTGTCGCACTGAAAACGACCGGGCTGCTCAAGCCCTGGCAGGTCACGACTGCCAAGAGGTTGATGCTGGAGAACCTGGACACCGGCATAACTGTTACGGAACTCGCCCAAGCCTGCTCGCTGTCACGTAGCCATTTCACACGAATGTTCAGGGATACCCTGCATGTGCCCCCGCAGCAGTGGATGCGTGAACAACGGTTGCGCAAAAGCAAGGAACTACTGGGGGGCTCGGGAATGATGCTCGCTGAGATCGCACTGGAGTGCGGTTTCTGCGATCAGTCCCACTTTTGTCGCACATTCGTGAAGGCCGAGGGGATGTCGCCGCAGGCCTGGCAGCGACAAGCGTCTATTCAAACTGGGCCTTTGCTCAATTAGGGAGCACATTTGTACTCTATCGATGCCGCCCTACCCTCATGGTCAAGGCAGTCGCTACCAAGAGCATCATCCCACTGGCGATGAAGGTCGCCTGGTACCCAACGCCGTCATATAGCACCCCACCTAAGGTCGCGCCTACGGTGATCGCCAGTTGTATCACCGCGACCATCAGGCCTCCCCCGGCCTCGGCGTCCTCGGGCAGCATCCTGGCCAGCCAGGTGAACCAGCCCACTGGCGCACAAGTGGCAATCAAGCCCCAGCCACCAAGCAGCACCGCCGTCGGGACGACCCAGGAACCAGTCGAAATCACGGCGAATGCGATGACGGCCATGAGCAGTGGAATACCGGTCAGCACTCTGAACAGATGCCGGCCTACGAGCGAACCTACCATCATCGTTCCTACCAGCCCCGCGACGCCGATGATCAGCAGAAGCAGCGACAACGTGGGCACGTCCACCTGTGTCACGGTTTCCAGGAACGGGCGAAGGTAGGTGAACAGCGTGAACTGCCCCATGAAGAGGAATGCAACTGCAGCCATGCCAAGCGCAACCTTGCTGTCTAGCAGCAAACGCAGGGATGCGGTCGCCGAAGCCGTACCACGCTCGCCAGGCATCGCCGGCAGCGTGAAGGCCTGCCAGATCAACGCGATTGCGGCCAAAGGTACGACGCAGAAGAAGGCCCCTCTCCAGCCGATCAGGCCGCCCAGGTAACTGCCGACCGGGGCCGCGATCGCCGTGGCCAGCGCAGTACCGCCCTGCATCACGGCAATGGCCTTGGGAACGAGGGCTTCAGGTGCGATACGCATCATCACTGCGGTGGACATCGACCAATATCCACCAATGGCGATCCCAAGCACGGCCCGCCCCAACATCAAGGTCGGGTAGTTCGGGGCAAACGCCACCATTGCACCGGAAACCAGCATTAGCGCCGTGGTGGCCAACAGGACAGGTTTTCGATCAATACCCTGCGTCAGGGTGGACAGCAACAAACTGGTGACTACGGCGAAGAAACCCGAGATCGAAATGGCTTGACCGGCCTGGCCTTCGGTAAGCGACAAATCACTGGCAAGTGGTGTAAGCAGGCTCACCGGCAGAAATTCGGACGCTACCAGGGCAAAGGCGCAGAGTGACATTGCCAGCACGGCGCCCCAGACCTGTCTGCTGGAATGTTGAAGGGGGATCGCTGAGCTGGTCATGGTGGTTCTCGTGCAGCAGGTTATGAAAAGCGGGTGCCCTCGCGTTACTCGAGCACTATGGCAACATTGCCTGCCGCCCATCTTCCTTGCGAAAAACGGCGTATCAGTAGATCAAACGACCAGTTTTCTTGCCTGATTCTCCAGACCCTGTCGACGGGGCATGGACAGCGGAAGTGACGCGCGAGTAGTGTCTTTCCAAGAGATGACCTGAGGCTTCCTATGTCCGCCCCCACACAACCGACCTCACACGCGCACCCGATGGCCACGCTGTGCAAGGTCATCGGCGCCCACGCGCCAACGGCTGGCGATTTCGCGACACGCATCGCGGACCTCAGCGTCTACCGACGCAACGCACCGGCCCCACCGGTCACCTGTATCGTCGAGCCAAGCATCGTGCTGGTCGTGCAGGGCGCCAAGGAAATGGTCATCGGCGGCGACGTGTTCCCTTATGACTCGACCCGGTTCCTGGTCACCTCGCTGAACATCCCCGCCCATTCGGCAGTGACGATGGCCAGCGAAGGCGCACCTTGCCTGGGCCTGGTGTTCAAGCTCGACCTGCGCACTCTGGCAGAGTTGATCGCCCAAGACGGCCGCCTGCCGGCGGGCAGCCAGTCTGTTCACGCAAGCGCCGGCGTGGGTTTGCTAAGCCCGAAGCTGCTGGAGAGCTTCAGCCGACTGATCGGGCTTTTGGAAGAGCCTGATGCGATACCCGTGCTCTGGCCGCTGATTCAGCGAGAAATCCACTATCGGTTGCTACAGAGCGACCAGGCCCCCCTGCTCCGCTACATCGCCTCGGTCGGCAGCAAGGGGCATCGAATCGCCAAGGCCATCGACTGGCTGAAGCTGAACTACGCCGCGCCGTTGCGGGTAGATGAGTTGGCCTCTCGGGTGCAGATGGGGCTTTCAACCTTCCATCAGCACTTCCGCCAGCTCACCGCGATGAGCCCGCTGCAGTATCAGAAATGGTTGAGGTTGAACGAGGCAAAACGGCTGATGCTCAATGAACACCTGGATGCTGCCACGGCAGCCTTCAAGGTCGGCTATGAAAGCCCTTCGCAGTTCAGTCGCGAATATGGGCGGCAATTCGGTACGCCGCCGAAACGCGATATTTCGGAATTGCGCCTGGGTGCAGAAAGAATGGAACAGGGCGACTGCCTTCCTTGGCCTTTGACTACGAAATAGCGACCGCCTGGTGCCTTGGGATACACAGCGCGTTGGCTTCTTCGCGGGCATGCCCGCTCCCACAGAGACCGCGCATGTCTTGCAACGATCTTCTGGCCTGCGCGGGTCCTTGTAGGAGCGGCCTTGTGTCGCGAAAGGGCTGCGAAGCAGCCCCCAGGGTTTCAGCGCAGATGCACAAATTGCCGGGGCTGCCTTGCAGCCCTTTCGCGACACAAGGCCGCTCCTACAACAGCTGACCGCGTTGCGCTGCCATGGCTTTCTGTCAGGCATCGACAGCCTGCTGCAGCCCTCCTCCCAGCGGCAATTCATACGATTTCTTCACCGTGCGCACCACCAACGTCGAGGAATAAGTGCGAATCGGAATATCCCGGTAAGTGTCGAGAAACCGGTAGATATAGTCGGTGTACTCGGTGGCATCGCGAAACTTGGCAACCATCACGAAGTCGAACTCGCCCGTCATCAGGTAGCAGTCCTGAATTTCCGGGTGGCTGGCCAGGATGTGCTGCATCTTGCGGTCAATGTCGTTGCTGTCGCGGTCCAGCTTCACCAGAAAGAAGGCCGTCACCTGAATGCCAAGCTTGCGTTCGTCCAGTATCGCGACCTTGGCCTTGATGATGCCTGCGCTCTCCAGGCGCCTGATACGCCGGTAGCAACTGGTGGAAGACAGCCCGACGCTGTCGCTCAGCAACTCCAGATTCTGGCTGCAATCCTTTTGCAGCTTTCCCAGAATCTTCAGATCCATGGCGTCTGTCATTTTTCACGTGTCTTCCTTGAAAAACTGCAATGAATCCGCCGCAAGGACGCGCCAATTTGCACGATTCCCTGCGCGCCAGCTCTTTACCATCAACTGAGCTTAGCAGCCCGCCTGCGGGGCGCATGAGAGGGACCTTATGATCATCGCGAAACCGACATGGACCGCGGACATCCACGGCCTTTTTACCGCTCCCTACTGGATCCCCGCTGCGCAGCGCGCGGCCGTGGCAGCCTCCTGGACCGGGTGCATGAACGCCTATTTCGTCTACCTGGACGACCCGGACTCGGTCAAAACCTGGTCAGAAACCATTTACCAGCACCTGGCCTCGCGCAACATGCCGCTGACCCTCGACCAGCAACAGTTCTGGCCGATCGATGCGCTGGAAACCTTCAGGTTGTGGGTCAACCAGGGCTGGCGCCTGGACGCCGATTCTCCCTTCGATCTGGCCGAACGCATTCCGCCACCAGACCTGCCCCAATCGGTCAGGCGGGTGAGAAAGGACATCCGCGCCCTGAGCCTTGAGGAGCTGAACCTGTACCGCGCCCGCCTGGACGACGTGATGCAGGTGGGCGACCCCGACAGTGGCTCGCCTTGGCAACGTTACGCCTACATCCACACCAACTGGTGCCTGCATTACCAGGAGGCGTTTGCCCTCTGGCACCGGGCCTACCTGTTGTACCTGGAACAACTGATCGACTGTGCCATTCCCTACTGGGACTGGATGGCCGAAGATGCCAGCGTCGACGGCAGCCCGCAGGCCGGCCTGCCCCAGGCGTTTCTCGATGAAACCTATGTGCACCCGCACACCGGCGAAACCCGGCCCAATCCCCTGCGCTACGCGGCCGCCAAGGACGGTTGTTCCAAGGTGTGCGCCAGCGGCGCGGCCAAGGGGGTGGACTGCCGGTATGTGCAACGCGACCGGTTGTTCTACACCCACGGTGACGACTCGCGCTCGGATCGCGCCCGTTTGTACGGCATGAGCCGGATTTTCCAGCAACAGGTGGTGGATGCCCTGAAGTTCACCACCTTCAGCCAACCACAGGGTGTGCCCGGTTATCCGTGGGCCAACATCCCGGTGTTCGACCCGCCCCAGAAGGACAGCCTGTACCCCAATCGTGCCCTCAACTTCGACGGCCTGTACGAGCAACCCCACGACAACTATCACGGCTGGATCGGCGGCGACATGGCCGACAACGCCTACACCGCCTTCGACCCGGTGTTCTGCTCCTACCACGCCAACATCGACCGCATGCTCGAGGTCTGGATCAGGGCCAACCCCGGGGCGCAATACACCACGCAGTGCCTGCTCCAGCCGTTCTCCGGCCACGACGCCACGCAGCTCACCTTCACCAGCGCCGACGCCTGGCGCTACACCACCATCGGCGACATGGCCCAGGACAGCCGGCACATCGGCTACGACTACGGCGTGCCGGTGGCCCCACAGTTCGGCGCGCCCAAGGCGGCCACCGGCGCCTGCTGCAAGCACAGCGCGAAAGCCGGGCCTGCCGCGGGCAACGCCGCAGGGCCCGGGCCGTGGGTGGTGTTCGATCATGTGCGCTGCACCCATGACACCTATCTGATCGATGTCTTTCTCGACCAGCCCGACGCTGCCACGCAGCACGTCAGCGCCGACAACCCCCATTACGTGGGGCGCTTCAGCCGTATCGGCATGGGGCTGGTGGACGACAAGGGCCGGTGCATCACCCACGGCGTGTCCCGCGCACTGAATGCGGCCCGCAACGCCGCTGCGCTGGGCCTTGCCCGCGGCGATGCGGTGCAGTTGTCGCTGGTGGTGACTCACCTCGACAGCGGCCGCGTGCTGACGCCTGACGAATACACGACCCTGCCCGGTTTCATCGCCCAACTGGTGTGGGACGACCCGCGCCAGACCCTCGCCGGCCCGCCCCCGGTCGCCGGCTGCTGCTCTGCTTCCACCTCACGCACATCAGGAGAACCGACATGAGCACGCCCTTCAAGCAGTTCACCTCTCCCGCCGGCCAAGCCCCCAAGGACTACAACAAGCTGGGCCTGGAAGACCAGTTGCCGCAGTTTGAAACCGACTGGAACAACAACCTCACCGGCTGGACCGAATCGTCCATCATCGGCAACCCCTGGTCGGGCCTGAACGACGCCCCCCGCTCGGGTTACTACAACCCGCTGGTGGAAGGCTTCGGCGACGTGACCGCCCCGGCGATCACCTGGGCGCCCTTCCCCAACCGGCTCTGGACCTTCTTCTACAACAACGGTGCGGCGGTCATTCCCCAGTTGGGTGGCAAGGCCATGACCCTGGACCAAGTGATGGAGTTGACCGACCACGGCCAGATCACCCTCGACAACACCCTCTACATGCTCTACGACCCCAACAAACAAGGTACCGTGCTGCAACTGCCGGCCAAGCGCTGCCCGAGCATCGACTGGAACGGCAAGTACACGGCGTTCTCGCCTTCCGGCCCACGGGGCTGGCTCGACGAGTACTGCGAGTGGTCGATCGTGCGCGATGCCAACGGCAACATGCGCAAGATCACCTTCACCTGCGAAAACCCCGCGTACTTCCTGACCATGTGGCGTATCGACCCGAACGCAGTACTGGGCCTGTACCGCGACTACATCGACCCGAACGTGCAACTCGAAGACCTGTACCTGCGCTACACCACCGACGGCCCGACCGGCAAGGCCGGCGACCCGGTCATCGACCCCACCACCGGCAAGCCGGCCTACGACACCGTCAACAAATGGAACGCCGGAACGGCCTGTGTGCCCGGCCAGTTCGGCGGTGCGATGCACCTGACCTCCGGCCCCAATACCCTCAGCGCCGAGGTGTACCTGGCCGCCGCCGCCACCATCCTGCGCCCGGTGAGCAGCAGCCAGAACGCCCAGTCGTTGATCTGCTGCGCGCAGTACGGGCAGAACTATCGCAACTCTGATCCGCACATCGGTTTCATGGCCAATACCACGGCGGTGAACAACCGACTGTCGCTGACCAACCCCATTGGCCTGTACTTGCAACAGCCCACCGATTTCAGCGCCTGGAAGGGCCCGCAAGGCCAGGACGTGAGCCAGTACTGGCGCATCACGCGCGGTACGGCCAAGTCGGCTGCCAATGGTTCCGACCAGATCCTGCAGGCGGTGTTCGAAGTGCCGGAAAGCGCCGGCTTCTCGATCAATGACATCACCATCAACAACCAGAAGGTCAACTATGTGTGGGTCATCGCCCAACAACTGCTGGTCGGCCTGAGCGTCACCGTCAAGCCGCTCAGCGCCATGCCTCAAGCATTTCCGTGCGTGCAGGAACGGGTGGCTGGCCTGCAACCCTGGCCAGTGCAACTGCTGCCGCTGGACCTGTTCTACGGGCAATCCCCAACCGACCTGCCCGCCTGGCTTGCACCGGGCAGCAGCAACCAGTTCGTGCTGGTGGTGCAAGGTGCCGACCCGACTACCACGGCGCAGAATGCCAGGGTGCAATTCTCCAACCCCGGGGTGACGGCGCAGGTCACCCAGTACCTGCCCGACGCGTCGGCCATTCCCGGCCAGACCAACTCGGGCGGCACCCAGGCCTACATCCTGACCATCACGGTCAGCCCCTCCGCAGCACCCGGCCTGGTGACAGTGCGTGCCCTTAACCCGGGTGAAGACGTGAACGTGAGCGCGACAGACCACCCTTGGGAATCTGGCCTGGCGCTGGTGCCTGGCGCCTGAGCCACGCCAGTCACGCCACTTACGCCCCTCTACCGCCGCACCTTCGGGTGCGGCTTCACAGCTTGCAAGGAGCGCAATGATGTCCAGGTCACGCTTGAGTCTTCTGTCGCTGCTGTGCGGCATTCTACTGTGCCTGTCGACCCTGCAACCCGCCACGGCGGCCACGCTGTCGGACGCCGATACCTGTGTGCAGCAGCAATTGGTATTCAACCCGGCCAGCGGGGGATTCCTGCCGGTCAACAACTTCAATGCCACCAGCCAGGCGTTCATGAACTGCTTTGGCTGGCAGTTGTTCATTGCCTTGAACTGGCCGGTGAACCCCGGTTGGCCGGCCACTGCCAGCCTGGCGGGCGAACCCGACATGCAAAGCACGCTGGCGCAGTTCGGGGTTCCCTCCGCACCGGGTCAACCCATGAGCGTGGCCCCGGTATGGGCCAGCTACAAGGACGCCAACGACATCTTCCTGCCCGGTGCCCCCACGCCCACCGGCTGGGGCGTGCAAACCCTGGTGCCATCCGGCTGCAGCACCCAGGGTAGCCTCAAGGCACTCAAGGTCGGCGCACGCAAGTTCATGAACGCCACCTCCGAAGGCGCGATCAATGCCTTGCACGGTTTCCACCTGTCGACCGGGACACTTGCGTCCATTCCCGACCCGGTCATGGAGGCGTCCGGCGGCTGGCTGACAGACCAGGCGGGCAAACTGGTGTTTTTCGAACGCAAGGTGGGCAAGGCCGAGTTCGACTACATCGTCGACAAGGGGCTCTACGACGCCGCCAACCAGTTGAAGGTCGCGCAAAACCTCGACGGCCAGACACCGGAGGGGCTGTCGTTGCCCATCGGCGAACCGATGCGCTCACTGCCAACCTCCCCAGTGCCACAGGAGCAACTGGGCGCGATCGAGCTCAAGGCCGCCTGGCGGGTGCTGACCGGTAAACCCGAGCTGTTCGGGCGCTACCTGACTACCGTCGCCTGGCTCAAACGCCCCGACACGCTGGAGTGTACCCAGGAGGTGGTGGGGCTGGTGGGCCTGCATATCATCAACAAGACCCAGGCTTCGCCCAACTTCATCTGGACCACCTTCGAGCAAGTGGACAACGTGCCCGAACCGGCCCAGGTTCCGCCGCAACAAACCCCGCCAAACGGGTTTGCCTTCAACAACCCTGACTGTGGCAACGGCCCCGAGTGCACACCAAACCAAGCCCGTATCCAGTGCAAGCAAACGCATCCCGACAAGGACTGCACCGATCTCTTCCCACGCGACCAGCCGGTACAGACCACCCGCGAACACCCCGTGCCCGGCGACCTGCAAGCCCTCAACAGCGCGGTGCAAGCCAACTTCGCGCAGCACAGCCAAGGCAAGTCGGTGTTCCAGTACTACAAGCTGGTCAACGTACTGTGGACCCTCGCCCCCAATCCGCCCAGCCCGGAACCGGGCGCCAACGCGCAGGTGCCGTTGTCGTACGGGCCGTTCATCAGCCAGGGCAATGTGCCGGTGGCCAACACCACCATGGAGACCTACGTGCAGGGTGACGACTGCAACCAGTGCCATCAGTACGCGACGATTGCCGGCAGCCCTTCGTTGGCCTCGGACTTCTCCTTCCTGTTCAACAGTGCCGGTTCCGCCAGCAACAAAAGCCTGATCAAAAGCATCAAAGCCTTCGAAACCCTCAAGGACCGACCCTGAACAGCAAAGGGGCGATCACCGATCGCCCCGAACAGGGATTCGCCTATCGCGCTTTGCCCTTCAGGTAGGTGCCTGGCCACACACCAAAATTTCGCACCCTTGAAATTAATGCGTTTAGTCAGCTTGCCAAATATTCCTTGCACACCGCGGGAACGGGCTTCGGTCATAACAGTACACACAGACCTTCCTGTGTCTGACCTGAGGTAAGCGATCATGGCAAACAATCAAGACAAGGGTGGCAACCAAGGCAATGCTGACACCGGCATGGGTAACAACACTGCCGGCACCGGCCAGCAAGGCGGCCAGGGTTCGGGCGGCCGGATGCCCGGCCAACAGCAGCAAGGTGGCAGCCAGTCCGGCCAGAAACCTGAGGACAAGATGAACAAGGACTGGGAACGTTCCCGTGACACAGGGAGCCAAGGCGGCCAACGTACGACCGACAAGCAGAACCAGAACCTGACAGACAAGGACCGCATGGGCGGCCAGCAAAACCAGGCAGATGATCCGCAGTGGGATAAAGATCGCTGATCAGCAGCGGCGGGCATCAGGGTGATATCTGCCCTGATGCCACCTCCATCGTACAGGAGGCTCCTGATGAACAACTCCAGAGAACGACATTCGACGGTCATTTGCCTGCAAGCAGGACGCATCCTTTTCGTGCGCAAGCAAAGCGCTGAATGGTCGTTGCCAGGCGGGAAAATAGATCCAGGCGAGCATCATCTGGACGCCGCGCAGCGCGAGCTGATGGAGGAGACTTGCCTACCCTTCAATGGTGCTCGATTCCTCAACCATTACGTGCTCGCAGGCGAGGAACACTACCTCTATCAGCTGCCTGTCGAGCCTGGCGCAAAACCTACCGCAGATCACGAGATCGTGGAGTGTCGCTGGTTTACAGCGCCTGAACTTCACGAAGTGCAGGTCAAACCGTCCAACATCCAGCTTCTTGAACGAGAGCACCTGCTCCCTGTGTAGGGGTACCCGATTATCAGCGAAACGCGGAAAGTGTTCCGGCACCAGCTTGCACGCAAGCGTACGCCCACAGGGCAAGCTTGCGCTGTAGATAGCAGTGGAGATAACACCATGAAATTCGCGCTGTTCTGCCAATGGCTCGCCAAGCACGCTGGTAAACCCAGTACCTTCCTCATCGCCGTGGTGCTCATCACCCTGTGGGCTGCGTCCGGGCCCTGGTTTCACTACAACGACACCTGGCAACTGATCGTCAACACATCGACGACCATCATCACTTTCCTGATGGTCTTTCTGATTCAGAACACCCAGAACCGTGACAATGACATCATCCACGTGAAGCTCGACGAACTGATCCGCGCTACAAAGTCCGCAGAGCAATCGGTACTAGGTCTCGAATCTCTCGACAACCGAGAGATCCATCAACTACGCAAGGAGTATCAGGCGATGGGCCGAAACTGCGAAACGGCCCCACAGTCGCCTCACGAACAGCAGGCAGACGATGCCGCTCGGGACAACCTGCAGCGCTAGAGGTCCACGGGCATTGAGGAGTTCGGTCAACAACGCGTCGATCTTCAAAGCAGAGCCTCCCTGATTCAAGCTGCAAGCGATTGTCCGGCACACAGATAGCCGCCGGCCCTCTGCCGGGGCAGTTGGGCCGACGACGAAGGTGCCGCAGCATCAGGAATTGAAGCCCAACCCTGAGGAAAGGTCGGAGTCTTCAGGCCTGCGCTCTGCCTGTGTCGACGCTTTACCACCCGCCTGATCGAGCGACTCTTCGACCGACGCCTTCACCTCGCGACCCTTGGCCTTGAGTGTGTCGGTCAAGCGATCGCTGCTGGCGCCCATCAGCTGGTCTTCCTTGCGGGTACTGGGTAGCGCCGCCCCCAATGCCGCACCCAGTGCTATCCCCAAAGCGGCCAATACCAGCGGTTGCTCCTGAAGCAGATGATCGAACTGGCCTTTCAGAGCCGTGGCCTGGTCTGCGGCCTTGTGTGCCGAATGGCGCAGGGTATCTGCAGAAGCCCCCACGGAGTCGCGGGCGCCGCTGCCAAGCTCGCTGGCCCGATCGCGCATGTCATGGGCTTTCATGCGCACCTTCTGGCTGGCGTCGTGCACGGCCTCCCCCGCCTGCGCGAAAGCGCCCTTCACCGTGTCCACCGCGTCGCCGAGCTTTTCGCCCAACCCCGGGCCCTGGTGCGCAGGCCCGGGGTTGAAGGGGCGGTTCTGGTTCAGGCCCAGCCAAGCCAGGCCCAGTACCGTCAGGGTAGCGGGTACGGGGTTGTTCTTGAGGGTGGTGCCCAGGTTCTGGAAGAACTCGCCGCCATTGCCTTTGGCATAGGCCAGGACTCGGTCGACTATCTGGCCCGGGCTCAGGCGCTGTTCGAGGGCGTCCACCAGATCGCTGATGTGCTCGCGCTTGGCGTTGATTTCCTGCTCGAGCAAGTCAGGGTCTTTGTGCGCTTCATGTTCGAAGGAAGTGGTCATGGCAGTTTCCTCTTCAGCGTGTCCTTGTCCTGCTGCATGGCATGCAAGGTGCGGTCAGGGGCCAGGTGCGTGGGTTCGAACTGTTTCTTGCCCGACTGCAACATGATGAACCCGATCACCAAGGTGACCGCGCCCACGATCAAGGCTGCCAGCCAAGGCTCGACCACCATCGCCAGGGCGTAGACTGCCGCCAGCAACAGGATGACGAAGCCCGCCAGCATCACGATCGCGCCCGCCGCCACCGCAGCCGTACCGGCCTTGAGGGCGGTGAGGTTCTGCTGAAGCTCTGCCTTGGCCAGCGCCAGCTCTTTGGTAAACAGGTCCGGTACTTCCCGCATCAGCTGGCGCAACAAACCGCCAACACCGACGGCGTCGTCTTCCACCGTGTGCAAGCCTGGGGTGGTATGCAAGGGGTCTTTGTTCATCATTCACCTCCTTTGAGTGGATCGCGCTCGAACGGGCTGCCACTGACCGGCGTGCCTGCACCAGGGCCGACTGGGTCGACGGGGGTGAAAGGTTCACGGTTGGATACGTCGCTACCACGATCAGGCACGGGCTGCGCGGGGCGGGACTGGCGCCAATCAGCGGACGACGCAGGGGTAGTGGACTCATGGCTGGTGCTGGCTCGCATGAAACGCGATACGGCAAACCCGATGGCGACGCTACCGGCCAGGAAGAGCGCCGGGTTGCTCCTGGCCAACTGAGCACCACGCTGCAGCAGGCTTTCGGCACTTTCATGGCGTACCTGCTCGGCAAACTCACCCACGCACTCTGCTGCCTGGTTCAGGTACTGCGACAGCCCGAGACTGTCGTTGCCTTGCAGCGCAGCAGCAGCCGAGCGCGCCCCCTCCTCAAGCGAATCAAGCTGATCGGCTGCGTTATCGCGGTAGTGTTCGAACTGCTCGCTGCCTCTGTGCCTGGCCTCGCCAAGCAGCGCACCGGCGTCATCGATCAAGGCATGTTCCTGGGTGCTGCCGGGTGGAGAGGTCGAGCTTTGATTGGTCTTGTCCATCGTTTCGCCCTCGAAGCTGATTGTTGGGTGGATGCCGTCTTTACTGAGGCATTCATTCGAGGGACGCAGGTGAGGCGGCAGGAGTTCAGCGTTTGTGATCTATGACATTTGCTTGGAGACCCAGAGAAAATGGCGCAATCAACCCTGGTTATTGGTACCGGAGCAAAGGCTTTGAAGGTGGCGGTAATCAGCGTCGACAACGATTGGAGCACCGCGTTGTCTCGGGGGCAGCCGAGCTGCTCAGGCCAGCTGGATGAAGACCGCGTAAATACCGAGAATCATCCAGAAGACCAGGAATATCCAAGGTGTACGCAGCGAAAACAACAACGACTTGCGGTGCCCGGCCAGGGAGGTTTCCGCCTCGCTGAACAGTGGCGATTCGTCATATGCCAGACCCATCAGTGGCTCGCTGCGCAGAAGGTGGCTCTGTTTCAATTGCCAGTGCTCGATGATCTTGTAGGCCGCGCGAATGCCCGGCCAGGCATTGAGTGAACTCAACACCCCCAGCAATGCGAGAAACGGCGGAACCACCAGCGTGAACATCTCGCCCCAGCTCTGGTTGAGGTTACCCATCGACGATACGAAGGCGATCACCAGAAACGACTGTGCGGCAAGATAGGCGTCAGTGCGGTTGGCGAGGATGCTGGTCTCGTACTGGATTTCACGGCGGTAGAAATCAAGGCGCTCTTTTGGCGAACCGAACATACGGGCGTTCCGCTCGCTGATCTCGTGTTCAGGGGTGCCTGGAGTGATGATTTGCGGCACGTACTGGCTCCTGAAAATGAGAATGATGGTGCCTCGAAACTTGAGAAGTGAACCCATGAATGAAGGCCTGCCTGAAGATTTCAGGCAGGTCCTGGTCACGACAAGCTTCAGGTACCGCCGGTACCGCTATTGGAGAATTTCTTTACATCAATGGTCGGTGCGACGAACTCCGGCCCGTCGCCCGATACCCGCCAGCGCACATTGTTGATGCCGTAGCGCTCAGCCATCGGCCGGCTGACCTTCTTGATCTTGTGCTGGCCGAACCGTGGAATGATACCCACGCCAGCATCGCAACTTGCCCAGTGCCAGGCTTCGGCGTTGTCCATACGCTCAAGCCGGATGATGAAGGTGCGAAATTCCCCATGAAGCTCGTACTCGATCACATACAACTGCTGTCCAGCCATTGCACTCTCCTTCACCAATTCAGACTAATGGAGCGAGCAACGTGTAAAAAGATTCATTAATTTTGACTGGTTGGTCATCGGTCTTTTCCATCGCCATGTTTCCATCACGTCCTCAGTGCAAATGCCGCTCCAGAGCCAGTGCATCGGCTATCGCAGCACCGGAGGCGGTGTTGTCGAAAATGCACCAGGTGGGCACTCCAGCGGCAAGGCTGTGCTGCAAGCGTTCAGCCAGACGCTGCAGATATTCGTCGGGATACTCGCTGTGGTAGATCCTCGGTTCGCCATGCAGGCGCCAGTAGACCAGCCCTGGCCAACCAGCCGGTTGCGCATCGGTAACGAAACGCGACGGGCTCGCGGCAACCTGGGCGATGCGCAAATCGACCAGCATCGGCTGCGCCGATTGCCAGCTGGCGTGCCTGGGCTCCAGCGCTACCGGCCCGTCATACCGTTGCCGCAGGCTTTCGAAGAAACGTCGCGCATGCTCGGGGTCATGGCCAAGCGATGGCGGCAGTTGTACCAGCAGGCAACCCAGGCGGTCGCCCAACTGCCCGCATTGAGCAAGAAACCTGTCCAGCGCATCCTCGCACCCGCAGAGCCGCTGCTCATGGCTGATGGCCTTGGGCACCTTCACCGCAAAGCGGAAATGCTCAGGCACGGACGCAGCCCAACGGGCGTAGGTTTCGGGGCGATGGGGTCGGTAGAAGGAACTGTTGATTTCCACCGCATTGAAGCGGCTGGCGTAGCGTTGCAGGTGGCTACCGGGCTGCGCAAATGCCTCGGCGTAACGGCTCGACAGGCTCCAGCCAGCGCAACCCAGATGAATCATTCAACTACCTGCTGGTTCGCTACGCAACGCCTCGCACTCACCCGCGACGCGCCGGGCATACCCAACACCCCACAGCAGCGCCCGCCTCATGGTTTCCCCTGCGCGCTGGTCGTAGATCCGTTCGTATAGCACCGAACCGTCGGTGCGATAGACCCCGATGAACAACTGCGTGGCGCCTGTGCGTGACAAGCGCGTCTGCACCTCCAGGCAGGTGCCGGTGCCGAGCGTTTCCTCATGGGTTTGATGGTGCAGGATCGGGTCGCACCACCGTCTGTAGGTTTCACCTCTTCGTTTCATCTGCCAGCCCTCACCTTTTCATGGCTGCTGATAATGCCCCGGCGATGTGCCTGGCTCATGGTCGTGCTCCAGACGCTGCACCTGCACGTCAGTGAAAGATGACGCTTCGTTGCGGTGCATGCCTTGCAGGTAATCGCGCGCCGCTTCGCGGCTCAGGTCCTCCTGGTCGCTGCGCAACTCGCAGGTGCCGGGTTGGTTGTCGAGGATGTAGCTGATCAGGTACAGGTACTTGGCCATCGCTGTAACTCCTGCTGGCTGAGTGAAATCGGGCGACTCAGCTCGATTGATCCTGGCTTGAGTGCAGCCGTTCAGCAGCGACGACGACCGGCTCAGGAACTCAGCGCCAGGCCGTCATCAGGGCGCCACGCGTGCCGTTGACCGGGTCTTGTGCGGGGGCGGGCACGGAAGCGATTCGCGCCAGCGCCTGCTGGTGCGCTGCGCTTTCTGGGCGCTGGATATCGTAGTTTTCCTGCCCCTTGGGATAGGCGCCGACCACCAGAAATTCATCGCTGCTCTCGACGCAGCGATGGCCCGTTCCTGCCGGTAGTACCAGCACGTCGCCACACTTCACGCTTATTGTCTGCCCCGCTTCGCCGCCCAGCGTCACCCGCGCCCGGCCGCATGCGACGCCCAGAACTTCATGAGCATTGGGGTGGAAGTGATGGTAATCGAAGATCCCGCCGCGCCACAGCGGCACCCACTGGTGTGCGGTGAACAGCGCCTCGAAGGCACTGGCGCAGTCTTGCGACGGGTTGAGTTGCAAGCGGTACAGCAATACCGGGAAACGGCTGTTCGGCGTTGCACCGTCGTCCTTGAAATACAAGGTCTGCACGGTGGAACCCGCAGTGTCTGTCGCATTCATGTCGAGCATCCTGATCCTGTTGTCCGTTCACTTGCGAACCCGATGGCTCATGCAAGGTTCCAGTCGGTAGACCAGTGCGCACACGCTTGAAACTTTCCCGATCCGAGCCAAGTCCAGACCCTATCGGTCACAGGACGGGAGAAGGCAATGACCAGCACGGTAGGCGACTTTCTGGTGGAGCGTTTGTATCAATGGGGGGTGCGGCGCATCTTCGGCTACCCCGGCGACGGCATCAACGGTGTATTCGGGGCGTTGAGCCGGGCCGAGGGCAAGATCCAGTTCATCCAGGCACGCCACGAGGAAATGGCTGCCTTCATGGCCAGCGCCCATGCCAAGTTCACCGGCGAATTGGGCGTGTGCATTGCCACCTCCGGCCCCGGCGCTTCACATCTGCTCACCGGCCTGTATGACGCGCGCATGGATCACCAGCCAGTGCTGGCCATCGTCGGTCAGCAGGCGCGAGCAGCGCTTGGCGGGCATTACCAGCAGGAGCTGGACCTGCTGTCGATGTTCAAGGACGTCGCAGGTGCCTTCGTCCAGCAGGCTTCGACCCCGGAACAGGTGCGCCACTTGCTCGATCGCGCCGTACGTACCGCCGTCGGCGAACGCCGGGTCACCGCCATCATCCTGCCCAACGACCTGCAGGACCTGCCCTACCACGAACCACCGAAAGCCCATGGCACGGTGCATTCCGGCATCGGCTACAGCAGGCCCAGGGTGGTGCCTTTCGAGCAGGACCTGCAACGTGCCGCCGAGGTACTCAACGCTGGACGAAAAGTGGCGATCCTGGTCGGAGCCGGCGCACTGCAAGCCACCGAACAGGTGATCGCGGTAGCTGAAACGCTTGGTGCAGGCGTGGCCAAGGCGCTGCTGGGCAAGGCCGTAGTGCCAGACGACCTGCCCTGGGTCACCGGCGCCATCGGGCTGCTAGGTACCGAACCGAGTTATCGGTTGATGAGCGAATGCGACACCTTGCTGATGATCGGTTCCGGCTTCCCCTACGCCGAGTTCCTGCCTGAGGAAGGCCAGGCCCGTGGCGTGCAGATCGATTTGCAGCCAGACATGCTCAGCCTGCGCTACCCCATGGAGGTCAACCTGGTCGGTGACGCCAGCGAAACGCTGCGGGCACTGCTGCCATTGCTCGAACACAAGACCGAGCGCCGTTGGCGCGACAAGGTCGAAGGCTGGCGCACAGACTGGGACAAGACCTTACAGAAACGCGCCTTGGTCAAGGCCGACCCGATCAACCCCCAGCGCGTGGTGCACGAACTCTCCCCTCGCCTGCCCGACCACGCCATCGTCACCAGCGACTCCGGGTCCTGCGCCAACTGGTTTGCCCGCGACCTGCAGATTCGCCAGGGCATGCAGTGTTCGTTGTCCGGTGGCCTGGCCAGCATGGGCGCGGCGGTACCCTATGCCATCGCCGCCAAGTTCGCCCATCCGCGGCACAGCGTGGTGGCATTGGTGGGTGACGGGGCGATGCAGATGAACAACCTGGCCGAGCTGATCACCGTCGCCAAGTACTGGCGCCTGTGGGAAAACCCCCAGTGGATCTGCGCGGTGTTCAACAACGAAGACCTCAACCAGGTGACCTGGGAGCAACGGGTAATGGAGGGCGACCCCAAGTTCGAGGCCTCACAGACGATTCCTGATGTGCCCTACCATCTGTTCGCCATCTCCATCGGCTTGCAAGGCATCTATGTGGAACGCGAAGAAGACATTGCCGGCGCCTGGGAGCGAGCCCTGGCGGCTGACCGGCCGGTGTTGATCGAGTTCAAGACCGATCCGGACGTACCTCCCTTGCCGCCGCACATCAAGCTTGAACAGGCGAAGAAGTTCGCCAGCAGCCTGCTCAAGGGCGACCCGGACCAGGCTGGGGTCATCGTGCAGACGGCCAGGCAAGTTCTCGGTTCGGTATTGCCGGGCAAGAGATGAGATGTGCGCGGCAGCGGGGCCTTACACATCTGCCCGGCGAAACACCAATACCTTTGAAACGGTGGTTTGGCATACGGCATCGTCCTGATTGAGCGTGATGCTTTCAAGGACAGCGAAGCCCCGGTCAGGCTTAGACTTCGACGTGGCAAGCTCCCTTATGGTTGTGGTCACTCGCAGCAGGTCACCTGGTCGCACGGCCCTTGGCCAGGTGATTTCGCTGCCGGCCCCGATGAGCCCTCCGGCCACAGGAACACTCTCTACCAATAACCGCATCGTGACTGCGGAGGTATGCCAGCCGCTAGCAGCCAGCCCAGCAAAAAAGGTTTTTGGGGCAGCATCGGGGTCCGTATGGAATGGCTGGGGGTCGAACTCCGAGGCGAAGCTCAGGATCCGTTCCTGGGTCATTTCATACGAGCCGCTCATGAAGGACTCACCTACTTGCAAGTCCTCGAAAAAGAGCCTTTCAGGTGCAGAAGCCATGAGTTACCTCCGGGGTATGCAGGCAGCGACGGCAAAGCGAAACGCGCTGGAACTGGCGCCAGTTTAGCCCTTTCCTACCTGCCTCCAAAAGCCACGCTCACGCTAGCGCTGCTCCCGTACGAACTCGATGAAGGCCCGCAGCGCCGCAGGCACCTGGCGGCGGCTCGGGTAGTACAGATACAGCCCCGGGTAGTAGTGACACCAGTCCCCCAGCACCTGCTGCAGATGGCCACGCTCCAGGTGCTCCTTGGCCATGTCTTCGAACACATAGGCCAGGCCGAGCCCTTGCAAGGCAGGCGCCAGCATCAGGCTGACGTCACCCAATACCAAGGGCCCCTGGACATCGACCTCCAGTTGCACGCCCCCGCGCTCGAATTCCCATCGATAAAGTGCGCCACCTGGGAAGCGGTGCCCGATGCAAGGTAGCTGCTTCAAGTCTTGCGGGTGCTGTGGAACAGGATATCGATCGAAGAACGCGGGCGCCGCCACCACCACCGAACGAAGGTAAGGGCCGATGGGCAGCGAAACCATGTCCGCCTGGAGTCGCTCCCCCAGGCGCACGCCGGCGTCAAAGCCGGTGCCCACCATGTCCACCAGCGCATCGTCACTGACGATTTCCAGGCGTATATCCGGATACGCCAGCAGAAAGCGATTGGCCAGTGGCAGTAGCGCGAGCTCAACTGCGGCGCGCCCGGCGGTGATACGCAGGTTGCCTGACGGTTTGTCACGGAAGTTGTTGAGGTCCTCCAGCGCGTCGGCGATGTCCCGAAAGGCCGGTTGCAGCCTCTGGTAAAGACGCTCCCCGGCCTCGGTAAGCGCCACACTGCGCGTGGTGCGGTTGAACAGGCGAACATCAAGACGGGTTTCCAGGGCCCGCAGCGCATGGCTGAGGGCCGAGGGCGTAAGGCCCAGCTCGACCGCCGCGCGGCTGAAGTTCAGGTGGCGGGCAATGCACAGGAACAGGGACAGGTCGGCGGTGCTGGTTGGCTTCATTGCTGAAAGCTACTCAAAGGCCTATGTAATATTCATGGGATTATCACAGCAATCCGCAGATTTTAAAGTTCGCTCAACTCATCGAGAAGGCCCGCATGGTGCAGGGTCGGATACAGGAGGAGTTGACATGCGTACCTGGCTCATTACTGGCGCTTCCCGCGGTTTCGGCACCCTGATCGCCCAACAGGCCTTGGCAGCGGGTGACGCCGTCATCGCAACGGCGCGTAACCCGGAAGACATCGAGGCTCGCCTTGGCCGGCACCCGAACCTGTTGGCCGTGCGCCTGGATGTGACCCGCGAAGAGGACGCCCATGCGGCGGTCGCTGCTGGCATCAAGCATTTCGGGCAAATCGACGTGCTGGTCAACAATGCCGGTTTTGGCGTGCTCGGCGCGGTAGAAGAAACCAGCGCCAGCGAAACCGAACGGCTGTTCGCCACCAACGTTTTCGGGCTGCTCAACGTAACCCGCGCCGTACTGCCCCACATGCGTCGCCAACGCAGCGGCCACGTGATCAACATCTCGTCGCTCGGCGGCTACCAGGCCTACATGGGCTGGGGGGTGTACGGTTCGACCAAGTTCGCGGTCGAAGGCATCAGCGAAGCGATGCACCAGGAGCTGGCCCCCTTGGGGATCAAGGTGACCGTGGTCGAGCCGGGCTTCTTCCGTACCGACTTCCTGGATGACCAATCGCTGGTGAAGACGGCGCTGGAGCTGCCTGACTACGCAGCCACCGTCGGCGTCATGCGCCACTACGCCGAGGCGGCCAACCATGCCCAGCCCGGCAACCCTGCGAAGCTGGCCGAAGCCCTGCTGGCCCTGGCCAATGCGGCGAACCCGCCACTGCGCCTGGCGCTGGGCAGCGACGCCGTCGCGCGCATCGAGGCCAAGAACAGCGCGGTCGAGCAAGAACTGGCCCAGTGGCGGGACCTGTCGCTATCTACCGACTTTGCCGCGTAGCCGTCGCTGGCCTGCCAAACCTGAACCGGGTGCGCCGGTTCAGGTTGTCAGTGGCATTGAACAGCCGCCTCGACAATCAGCTGGACCAAGAGCGTAACCTGCACGCTCAAGGCAACGTTTGCAGGGTGAACCAGGCCAATGTCGCGATGAAACGTGTGGCCGCCAAGATCATAGGCGCGCACGGAGGCAGGCCAGGCGTCTCGGCTGACTGTTTGTGGCACCAACGCTACCCCCACACCCTTCCCGACCAGTTCGGTGATGGCATCCAGTTCGTCCAGTTCGCACACGTCTCTGGTATTGAAATGAAATTGTCGAAGGAAGCGGTCGACCTGGCGCCCACCAAATGACGAGCGATCGTAGCGAATGAAGGGTTGGGTCGAAAGCATTTCGCTCCACTCGGCATCCGCGAGCCCGGCTGGAACTATCAGCCTGTAAGGCTCGCTTGCCAACGTTGTCCAGTGAAGATCGCTTTGCAATTCGAACGGCGGCCTGATGATCACGGCGATGTCGATTTCCCGGGCATCTACCGCACTCAGCAGCTCCAGCGACAGGCCAGGGATGATCCGCGTGCGACATTCAGGCCGGGCGCCATGAAACTGCGCCAGTGCTTGTGGCAGCAGTGACCTCTGTACCGACGCGATAGCGCCGACCTCTACCTGCACGGTAGGCGCCACACCCTGAGCACTGGAACCCAGGCTGTTGTAGAGCCTGACGAGCTCCTGGGCCTGCTCCAGAATCTGCTGCCCGCGCCTGTTCAGCTGGGCGTTGCGGCCTTTGCGTTCAAAGATTTCATACCCCAGTTCGGCCTCCAGCCTCTGCATCTGCGCGCTTACGGCCGCCTGGGTCAGGTTCACCTTGAGCCCGGCTGCAGCGAACGTGCCCTCCCGGGCCACGGCAATCAGGGTCTTGAGCTCGCGGATCATTCACAATTTTCCTTTGTGTTTTTAAGAAAAATATATTGATTTTTTTATTATTTGGCCACTCCTAGAATCGGCAAAAACGAGAAACAAGCCCCCCCCCCAATGACGACCTGTTGCTTCACAGGTCGTTACCCATAGCCCTCAAGGAGTTTCTGATGAGCCTGTCCCCCTTCCATCTCGCCATTCCGGTTTACGATATTCCCGCGGCTCGCAAGTTCTACGGCGAGGTGTTCAACCTTGAAGAAGGACGTTCCGCAGCCCAATGGGTCGACTTCAACTTCTATGGCCATCAACTGGTCATCCACGAACATCCCAAGATGCCCTACCAGGAACATGCGCTGAGCAACCCGGTAGACGGCCACAATGTGCCAGCCCCTCACTTTGGCGTGATTTTGCAGTGGGACGAGTGGGAAGCGCTTGCCAAGCGCCTGACCGACCTGGGTACCGAATTCGTCATCGAGCCCTACGTCCGCTTCAAAGGCCAGGTGGGCGAGCAAGCCACCATGTTCCTCTTCGACCCGTGTGGTAACGCGCTGGAGTTCAAAGCCTTCAAGGACATGGGGCAGATCTTCGCCAAATAGCGTTGTTTGCCCGCGTGCCCCCGGGCGTGAGCCCTTCGCTCACGCCTTCAATTACTGCCAACAGCGCAGCACACCTTAAATCAATAAAAATAGGCTGGCGTCATGAAAAAAGTCCCACTGGTCTGGCAGATCGTTATCGGCTTGTTGCTCGGCATCGGCGTTGGCTGGTTCTTGAATACACACCCGGAACATCAACAATGGGTCAGCAGTGAAGTGCTCAAACCCCTGGGTGACATCTTCATCAAGATGATGAAGATGATTGTCGTGCCCATCGTCTTCTGCTGCATGGTGCTCGGCATTGCAGGGGGTGGCGACAACAAGTCGTTTGGCCGTATGGGGGTCAAGTCCCTCGGCTACTTTTTCGCAATCACCACCTTGGCCATCATTGTCGGGCTCGTGCTGGCCAATCTTCTGGAGCCTGGTTCAGGTACGGTGATCGCCGGCATGGCGGGAGGCGATGCGAGCATTAAATCGGAACCTGCCAAAGGCGCTTTGCTGATCCTGCAGAACATTGTGCCGGACAACCTCTTCCAGTCGCTGTCCGAAGGCAAGCTGCTTTCCATCCTGTTCTTCGCGGTACTGTTCGGCATGGCCCTGAACGCCTTGCCGCGCGAAAAGAGTGCGCCAGTCGTGGCAACACTGCAGGGCACCGCCGACGCAATGTTCAAGCTGGTGAACTATGTCATGGCATACGCGCCCATTGGGGTGTTCGGCATGATCGGTTCCACCGTGGCAACCTTCGGCTTCGCCTCCCTGCTGCCATTGATGAAGTTGATCGGGGTCGTTTACCTGGCACTGATCCTCTTCGCACTGATCGTACTTGGCGGCATCTGCCTGTTGATCGGCGAGAACCTGTCGAAGCTTGTCCGCTATTTCAAGGATGAGCTGATCCTGGCGTGCTCGAGTGCGGCATCCGCGGCGGTAATGCCACAGCTGATGGAGAAGCTTGAACACTATGGTGTTCCCAGGCGTATCGTCAGCTTCGTAGTACCGGTCGGGTATGCGTTCAACCTGGATGGGGCGTCGATTTTCCTGGGAGTCGCGACGATCTTCATCGCCCAGCTTTACGGTATAGACCTCACACTGTCCCAGCAAATACTGCTGGTCGTGACCATGGTGCTCACCTCCAAGGGCGCAGCCGGTGTTCCAGGCTTCGCAATCATCATCCTCTCGGCCACGCTGGCATCTGCCGGGCTTCCCCTCGATGCTGTGGCGCTGGTGGCAGGCATCTTCCGAGTGATCGAAAGCGGGACTACCACGCTGAACGTGCTCGGCAATGCAATAGCGCCACTGGTGATTGCCCGCTGGGAGGGGGTTCAGTTGAAACCATCCCGGCGTGAGGCGGCGAGTAAAGGTTGACGGGCCAATTGCCCAGCCCTTCGAGCTGCGCTGTCGCGCAGGGAACAGTATTCGAGAGCGGGTCACATCCCCTGTGGGAGCGGGCGTGCCCGCGAACACCGGCGCAGCCGGTGCCATGCACCGCGGTGGCCGTTTCGCGGGCTCGCCCGCTCCCACAGTAACGGTGTATGCCTTCAGGGCTTACAAACAGCCAACATGCTTGCAGCGTCGCTGCACTCGAACTTGCCGGGTGCTTCGACCGCGATGTGCCTGACCACCAGGTCGTCGACCAACATGGCATAGCGTTGCGAACGCCGGCCCATGCCGCGTGCCGAGAGGTCCTGGATCAGGCCCAGCGCCTCGCTGAACTCACCGTTGCCATCGCCAATCATCCTGACCGCCTCGCCCACCTGCAGGCTCGCGCCCCAGGCATTCATGACGAATGCATCATTGACCGAAACACAGAGAATTTCGGCAACCCCGGCAGCGAACAGATCTTGTGCCGCAGCCACGTAGCCCGGAACATGCCGCTCCGAACAGGTTGGCGTGAAGGCACCAGGCAAGCCGAAGATCACCACTTTTTTCTGCTTGCAGCGCTCGTGCAGGGAAAACGCGTTCGGGCCGATCGCACAGCCGCCCTCGCCGTTGCTGTACTGGTAAAGCGTTACGTCGGGCAGTGTATCGCCAGTCTTGATCATCGCTGTCTCCCTGGGGCGGTAATTGGCCGGGCATGATGCAGCAATCCACCAGGGTTCGTACATGGTGCACCGCTTTGACAATGATCAAAGCAACAGATCCAGTTGCTCGAGGCACCGCCGCTCATCAATTGCGGTAACGCCCTTCAATGTACTCGCGTCCAGTAGCGGTGTATTGAACAGCGCCAGCCGAATCACCCCGTTGCGATCCAGAAACGTCTGTGCCAGGCACTGGCAGACCGGATTTGCCACCTGTGCGACGATAGGCGCGTTTTGCGGAACAGCGGCCTGAGCCTGGAAATTGGCCTCGCACGCATTGACGATGTTCTCCACGGTACGCCCGGCCAGCCATAGCGTGCCTGCGCCAAACCCTGCCATCAACGCCAACATGGCCAACAGAATGTTCGACTCCCTGGCCACCGCCCGGATGCGCTTGAGCCTTGCCTGCCAGCCGATGGCGCCACCGGTGAAAATGGTATTGCCAACCATGCGCTTGACGCTGCGCTGCACGGCCCATCCGACTGCTGCGCTCAATGCAAACAAAGCCAGCAGCACTGCCGGGGTACGCATTGGCAGCCGCCATACCGGGCTCAGCGCCTGGTAAACAGAGGCCACCAGCACCAACGTGGCGATCGCTGCGATCCAGCCAAAACTGCCCCGGGGGCGTTTTAACCAGGCCCTGAGCTTTGCCCTTGCTTGTGTATCCATGACACCTCCCGCATCGCCGTCAATGCACGGGGGCTGGCGCTACGGCTCCCACGTATCGATTACACGGGGATGAACCGCCAGCACACTGCATGGCGGCTTGCTGACGATACGTTCGGTGGTATCGCCCAGCAGCTTGTCCAGCCCCTTGGGCTGAACGACGCCCATCACCACGACATCGATATCCAAGGCAAGCACTTGCTCGCGAATCACCTGCACCGGCGGCCCCTCCTTGAAGTGCCGGCGCTCCTGGGGAACGCCTTGGCTATCGGCCAGCGTGTCGAAGCTCGCCTGCAAGGCATCGCGCATTTCATCGATCCACGTCTGGGTGAGGTTGATATCGGCGGCGAAAACCCCGGCCAGGTTGTATGCCGATAACAGGTCCAGCCGAGCGTCGCACTGCAGTGCCAACGCTCGTGCTGACTGGATGAGCGCCCGATTGAACGCAGCCTGGGCGTCGGGGGTTTCGCTCAAGGCGGTATCCACGGCTACCAGTATGCGTTTCGGCAATGCCGTGGCGGCCTTGGGCACAAAGTGCGTCAGCCCCTTGGTCGCGCGCATCAGCATACAGTCCAGCGGTGTGCCGAACACGCGCGCCAGTACCGGTGTGGCCTCGCTGTCCTTGATGACCATATCGGGCTGGAGCTCGGTGATGTAGTCGATGGCCTCGCTACGCAGGTCGTCGGCGTACACACTGTCGTGCGTCAGCGGGACACCACCGGACCGGTGCCGCTCGATCAGCCCCGCAAGCCGCTCCCGAAATTCCTCGTACTGGCGCTGTTCATCGGCCTCATTCAAGCGCTCTTCGCGCAGCAGATGTTCCTCGACGGGCTCGAACAACCCGAGCACATGCACGGCGGCGCCGCTTGCATGCGCCAGGGCCAGGGCCCTGCGCAAAGCGGCCGAATGCGGGTCAACGTCGGTGAGCAGCACCAGCAGTTGTCGATAATGGCCCATGGAAAACCTCCGGCCGGATGTGGCGATGATCAATAGCCTCTGGCTACGGATAGCCAAGGCCCCTGCCGTTCAACGCTCGGGCGAAACAATCAGCACACTGTTGCCCAACCGGTGCAGTACCCGCTCGGTGGTGCTGCCAATGAACCAGCCGACGCCATGGTGATGATGGCTTCCCATCACAACCACATCGATGGCGTTGGCTTCCATGAACAGTGCCAGGACCTTGGCCGGGTCCCCTACCCGCATGTGACGTTGTTCGGCGGCGATCCCGTTGCGCTCCGCCAATGCCTGGAAAGCGTCGCTCTGGGCCTCGTGCAGGGTCTGGGCCAGGTTTGAATCGAACAGGAACGAATGTTCCCGATTGCCGCCAGCATCCAGGTACATGGAGCCCAGATCGTAGGCATACAGCACGTCCAGGCTTGCGTTGCATTGCAGCGCAAGTTTCAGCGCTTCGCTGATGATCCGGTCGTTGAACCCCGCATACTGATCGTCCGGCCGGGACAGGTCCACGGCTGCGAGAATCCTGCGCGGCAGGGCGTGCTCGGCCTTGTGCACCAGGTGCAGTGGAACATGTGCTTCGCGCAACAACTGGATATCGAGCGAGGTGAACATCGCGCGCATCCACCATGGTTCGTGCTCGAACGCCTTGACCAGCATGGCGAACGGCTGCTCGCGCAGATGCACCAGGATTTCATCCAGCGGATGCTGGGCCCATACCACCTCGGTGGTCACTGTCACGCCGTTGCGCCGCATCGACAGCGCCTGGGATTCCAGCCATTGGCGGTGCTGTTGCACATACCCGTCGCGCATGGTGGCCAGTGCCTGGTCATTGACCAGGCCCGCCGTGGCCAGCCCTTCCAGGTAATCGAATGCCACGATGTGCAGCGCCATTCCCTTGGCCTTGGCCAGCGCTGCGGCACGGTCATAGACCGGGGTGCGACGCATCAATGGTGACGCGATGAGCAGTAGTCTTTGCGGGTTGGACATGGCACACCTCTGCGGCCTGGATGTGTCACTCGATCATGTGCCAGCGGCGCCCTGCCATATTGATGTCTATCAATAGTCCAGCCGGTTTTCTCAGGCAGCCCGACCATCAGCTAGCACGGCGAACCTGAAGCCACTGGAACAACCCCATGCCACCCAGCATCGCAGCGACGAACAGCCAGGCCTGCCAGTACCCTGCAGGCAGCAGCACCAAAGCCGGCCCCGGGCAGATGCCCGCAAGCCCCCAGCCAATGCCGAATACCAGGCTGCCACCGATAAGACGTCGGTCCACATCACGTCGGCCGGGCAATTGCATCGCCCCACCCAGCAGTGCCATTGAATGACCGCGCGCCCAGCGCATCGGCAACCATGCCGCGGCAATCGCCCCGATCATCACCAACGCCAGCGAAGGGTCCCATTGCCCGGCAATGTCGAGGAAACCGAGCACCTTGGCGGGGTCGGCCATGCCTGCCAGCAGCAACCCCACGCCGAACAGCAGCCCGGCGATAAAACCACTGAACACTGGCATGTCAGGCCCCTTGTACGAGGTGGCGGACCACATACACCGTGGCAAAACCGGTGGCCATGAAGCACGGCGTTGCCACTGCCGAACGGGGTGACAGGCGCGACAGGCCACAGACGCCGTGGCCGCTGGTGCAACCGCTGCCGTAGCGGGTGCCGAGCCCTACCAGCAGGCCCGCTGCGATGAGTGTCCACGATGCGGTGGTGAAGCGCGGCGACGGCAGCGTGGCAAATATCCCCCACAGCAGCGGTGCTGCCAGCAACCCCAGAAGAAAGGCCAGTTTTTCCCTGCGCCCTTCCCCGCCTCGCTGCAGCATCGAACCAAGCAAACCGCTTATTCCCGCAATACGGCCGTTCACCACAGCGAACAGGCCAGCCCCCAGCCCGATCAACACACCACCGGCCAGCGCGGACCATGGCGTAAAGGCCAGCGAATCGATTGTCATCGTATTTCTCCCTGGGACAGGAACATGACTGGATTAAAGTTTCAGTGCTCGCAGCGCAAGCGATGACGTGGTCGAAGCACGCCATCGATCTCGGCCACTACCTGCCGCGTTGCATCCTCGATGGCCCCTTCATTACGGCACAGTACCCAGCCGTGTTCCACAACCGCACGTTCGAACGCCTCGGTACAGGCAACCTGCTCGTCCAGGCTATGGATCACCGTACTGCCCAACCCGCGCGTTCGTGCCGCGGCCCTTGTCCATGAAGTATCAGGGGCCGTGACAACGCCGACATGCAAATCGGGCACTTGCACATTTCGCTCGAGGTTCAGGCGCAGGATCTCGTCGAACGCCACGCTACGGCGAAATGCGGCATCAGACGGGTACCAGCGATCGATCAGGATGATGCTGTCTACTGGCTGCCTGGGCAGCACGTGCCGGGAAATCCACGCACGGCTTTCGGCGAAGCGCTCGCAAACCCTCAATTCCAGGTCCCGGGAGGGGTTTCTGACCAGTTGATTGACGAGGGCCATGGTTTCCCCCCGGTAGGGGTCGCTTTTTTTCTCGCAAAGCCGGATCACTTTCTTGTTGTCAGCCCTCAGGGCCTTGGTAACCGCCTCCAGAAGCGTGGTCTTGCCGGTGCCCTTGGGCCCATCGATGGAAACAAACAGCGGGCGGGTCATTTCTGATTACCAGTCGAATCTGAAAATGCAGCGCAGGCCTGGGTGCCAGCGCGGTCCTTGTGGGAGCGGGCATGCCCGCGAAGCAGGCGACGCGGTGGATGGCACCGGCCAAGCCGGTGTTCGCGGGTAACCCCACACACAGGGTCCCTGCCAAAGCAACAAGTCATGTGCAGCCCCATGAGAGGGGGCATGAAGTTGGCCGGAATCAACCCAGCTGGGCCTGAAGAAACAGCGAAAACAGCTCCGACTGCGATTTGATACCCAGCTTGCTGTACATATGCTTGCGGTGCACTTTCACTGTCTCCACGGAGATTTCAAGCTTGCGCGCGATCTCTTTGCTGGAACACCCGCTGAGCATCAGCCGGCCCACCTCCAGCTCACGCCCGGTCAGCGGCGACTCCATCTGCTCGACCCTGTCCTCCATGCGGCTTTGCCAGTGCGGCGCGGGCTTGGTGGCCTCTTCCAGCAACTCCCGCTCGAAGGTCATCCGCTGGCGCATCAGCGCAGTGACCCACGGCCGCAACAGTCCCAGCAGGGTGACCTGCTCGATGCTGAACCGGCGCTTGCTACCCAACGACAGGCACAGCGTGCGCTGCGCATCCAGCTGCACGTTGAACTGAATTTCATCGGCAACCACGTTAAGCCGGAAATAGCGCTGGTAGTAGTCCGTCTGCTCGAAACACTCAGGGGCCACATCCGCCAGGCGCACCAGGCCGGACGCCGCAGCCTCTCGGCTGGCCACGTAAAACGGGTCCAGCAGGTACAGGCCGTTCAGGTAGTCCTGGAACAGCGGGTCAGGGTTGCCGTCTGCACTGGGGCATTCGGCGAACACCTGCGGGCGCCCTGCGGAAAACAGCAGCGCAACCCAGCTGTCGCAGGCAACGTACTCGTTCAGCAACCGCACCAGGGCTGTCCAGAAGTGGTCCTTGTCGAGGGTTTCGATCAATTGGCCTACCGATCGGTGCCAGGCGATGTCGTGCAGCGTAAAATTCATCCTCTACCCCTGTTGGGTTACCACGTGGGCGTAATACCCCCCGCCATGATGACCACCCCATAATCCGGGCTAGCTTACGCTGAGCGAACCTGTACCGGGATCGTTTTTTACACCCCATGCCGCCAGGGCATGGCGGTCGAAGCCGTTAGTCGAGGATTGGAAATGAAGGTAGAGCTTGTCCAACTGGCCGGTCGCGATGGCGATACCGCATACAACCTGCAGCGCACCATCGAGGCGATCGGCAACTGCGGCGCCGATACCGATCTGCTGGTCTTTCCGGAAACACAGCTGATGGGCTTCCCAACCGAAGAAAACATCGGCCGCATCGCCGAGCCACTGGATGGCCCGAGCATCACGGCAGTCCAACAGGCCGCACAAGCGCAGAATGTTGCCGTGGTCGTCGGGATGGCCGAAGCCGCAGGCGACGGCCGTTTCTACAACACCACCGTGCTGGTCACGCCTGAAGGCGTAGCGCTCACCTACCGCAAGACCCACCTTTGGGCATCTGACTGCGGGGTTTTCACCCCAGGCGACCGTTTTGCGACAGCCCTGTTCAAAGGCATCCGTGTCGGCCTGCTGATCTGCTTTGACATCGAATTCCCTGAAACCGCCCGCGCCCTGGGGCAGCTGGGCGCAGAACTGATCATCGTCACCAACGGCAACATGGACCCGTACGGGCCCACCCACAGAACCGCCATCACCGCACGCGCCATGGAAAACCAGGCCTTCGCGGTCATGGTCAACCGCGTAGGCGACGGTGATGGCGGCCTGGTTTTCGCTGGCGGCAGTGCCGTCGTCGACCCGTACGGCCAGTTGCTGTGCGAAGCCGGCCGTGGCGAGTGCCGCATGACCGTCGAGCTGGCCATGGAGCAACTGCAGCAGTCACGGCGCGACTACACCTACATCGCCCAGCGCCGCATCCAGCTGCCGGGGGAACAGGTCGAGCACGCCAACGGCCTTCGCGAACTGATCATCCCCTCCTGAATATTCCACCCTTCCAGGCTCTCTTACTGGAATGCAAGGCCGCCAGGGACGGCAGCGTGTTCGACTCTGAATAACAATCACAAGCTGGAGCAAGCAGTAATGGCCACACTCAAGCGAACGCTTTCGCTGGGCTCGGTGGTGCTTTTCGGCATCGCCTACATGACCCCCATCATCGTCCTGGGCACATTCGGTATCCTGGCCGAGACCACGGGAGGGAGGGTACCCGCAGCCTACCTCGCTGCCGCCATCGCCATGCTCTTTACCGCCTTGAGCTACGGCCACATGGCGCGCGCCTTTCCGGTCGCCGGGTCCGCCTATACCTACGTGCGCAAATCGATCAGCCCGCAGCTGGGCTTCATCACCGGGTGGGCGGTGTTGCTCGACTACCTGTTCCTGCCCATGGCGATCTGGCTCATTGGCGCGGCCTATCTGCACTCGGCGTTCCCGGGCGTGCCGCAAGCCATTTGGGTGCTGGCATTCATCGGCATCACCACGACGATCAATGTGATCGGCCTGCGGCTGGCCAAGACCGTCAATGGCCTGTTGATGTTCATCCAGCTGCTGGTGCTGGCCGCGTTCGTTGCACTCGCGGTGCATTATGTCTGGGGCGACCCCACGGTGCCGCTGTGGACCCTCGAGCCGTTCTACAAGGAAGGCACCCAGTTGCCGCTGATCATGAGCGGTGCGGCGATTGCCTGCTATTCATTCCTGGGCTTCGACGCGGTCAGCACCCTGACTGAAGAAACCAAGGAACCACGCAAGAACATCCCGAAAGCCATCCTGCTGATCACCCTGATCGGCGGCGGGTTGTTCATCGCCTGCAGCTACTTCGTTCAGCTCGCTCACCCGTCCACCGACTTTGCCAACGCCGACGCGGCGGCTTATGAAATTGCCCAGAACATCGGTGGCGACATCTTCGTCAGCATTTTCCTGCTGGGGCTGATCGTCGGCCAGTTCACTTCGGGCCTGTCGGCGCAAGCCAGCGCCTCCCGGCTGCTGTATGCAATGGGGCGTGACGGCGTGCTGCCCAGGTCATTCTTCGGCAAGCTGAGCGAGCGCTTCAGCACGCCGGTGCCCAGCATCATCCTGTGCGGGGTGGTCGCCCTGCTCGCCTTGCGCATGGACGTGACGACCTCTACCTCGTTCATCAACTTCGGTGCCTTTCTCGCCTTCAGCCTGGTCAACCTGGCGGTGATCTTCCACTACTGGGTTGCCATGCAGCAGCGCGGTGCCAACGCGCTGCTGATGTACCTCGCATTCCCCCTGGTGGGCTTTGCCTCCACCTTGTGGCTGATGGCGAGTCTCGATCACCTGGCGATCTACCTGGGGGCAGGCTGGCTCTGCCTCGGGGTGCTCTACCTGACCGTGATTACCCGTGGTTTCAAGCGCAAGCCACCGGAGATGCATTTCGAGGAAGCCTGAGCGGCCCTCTAGACCACTCGCCTGGCATCCCTGCGCACCGCCTGCGGCGGCACCCCAAACCCGCGGATGAACACCTCGCGCAGGTGCCGGCGGTCTCTGAAGCCGGTCTCCCTGGCCACCACGTCCAGGCTGTGCCGGCTTTGCTCGATCATCAGGCGGGCAGCCTCCAGGCGCAGGTTCTCCACGGCCTTGGCCGGGGACTGCCCGGTTTCGGCAGTGAACACCCGGGTGAACTGCCTGGGGCTCAGGTGCACCACACCGGCCAGCTCTTCGACACTGAGCGGGCGGCTCAGGTGCTGGCGGGCGTATTCCAGGGCGCTCTGGACGCGGTCCGACTTCGGCGCCAGGGCGAGCAGTTCGGAATGTTGCGACTGCCCGCCCGAGCGCCGCTGATGCATCACCAGCTTGTGCGCCACCGACCTGGCCAGCTCTGCCCCCAGGTCTTTCTCCACCATGGCCAGCGCCATGTCCAGCGCTGCGGTCATTCCCGCCGATGTCCAGACCGGCCCATCGATGATGAAGATCCGGTCATCGTCGACCTCGACCTTGGGGTGCAGGGTGCGCAGTGCCTTGGCATAGGCCCAGTGGGTGGTGGCCCGGCGATTGTCCAGCACGCCGGCCTGCGCCAGCACGAAGGTGCCAGTACACAACCCGGCGGTCCTGCGCGCACTGGCAACAAAGCCTTGCACACACGCCAGCACCTCATCGGCGGGGGGCGTCTCGGGGGTCAAGGTACCGCTGACCATCCAGGTGTCAGCCAGGCCTGGTGCAGCCATCGGCAGGGTTTCGATGGGCATGCCCAGCGATGAGCGGACCATGCCGCCATCTACCGAGAAGTTCTGCACCCGGTAAAACGCCTCCCCGGCGACGAGGTTGGCGACCTCGAACACCGTCTGCGTGGCCAGGCCCATGATTTGAAAACCTTCGGTGATCAGATAGCCGATGCGATGCATGACCGGGCTCCGTCTGGTAGCGTCCTGAAACACTACCATATACGTCATTTGAGCCAGTGAAAATCTACCGCATCATGGCCCCAGTCCCCCAACCACTGGAGCTTGAATCATGACTCACTCGCACAAAGGCACCGCCCTCATTACCGGCGCCTCCTCGGGTATCGGCGCGGTATACGCCGAGCGCCTGGCCCGCCTCGGCTATGACCTCGTGCTGGTCGCACGCAACCGTGACCGCCTCAATGCGCTGGCCAGCCGCATCAGCCAGGAAACCCGGCAAAGTGTCGAAGTCTTCCCGGCAGACCTGGCAAGCCCCGATGAACTCGCCCGGGTCGAGCGCAAGTTGCGTGAAGACGCGAGCATCACCCTGCTGGTGAACAATGCCGGTATCGGCACCCATACCCCCCTGCTGGAAAGCGATGTCGAACGCATGGCCGAGATGATCAGCCTCAACGTCACCGCCCTCACCCGCCTTACCTATGCCGTGACGCCAGGCTTCGTTGCCCGCCAGCAAGGTGCAGTGATCAATATCTCGTCGGTCGTCAGCCTGGTCCCGGAGCTGCTCAATGGCGTTTATGGCGCCAGCAAGGCGTACGTCACCGCCTTCACCCAGTCGCTGTACAAGGAACTTTCGCCACACGGCATCCAGGTCCAGGCCGTGCTGCCGGGCGCCACGGCCACCGACTTCTGGGCGATTGGCGGCTTGCCGGTGGAGAACCTCGACCCAGGTATCGTGATGTCGGTTGACGACCTGGTCGAAGGCGCCCTGCAGGACTTCGAAAACAAGGTACTGATCTCCATCCCTGCCCTGCATGACCTGCAGCGCTACACAACCTACGAGAGCAACCGTCAGGCCCTGTTCGGTGAGCTTTCCAGTAACCGGCTGGCACCGCGCTACAGCGCCAGCTGAAACTGGTTGCCTGGTCGAAGGCCCGCGCGAGGGATACATTTGTGCTCCTCTTCGCGGGCGGGCGGTTCAAGCTGGCCGGCCGTGACGCGCCAGCGCCCCTTCCAGCGCCTCGAGAAACACTTTCACCCGTGCCGGTACGTAGCGACGGGTCGGCATCACCGCCCAGACGGCCAACTGCTCCATCTGTGCGTCCTGCAGCGTGATCTCCACCAGCAGGCCGTCACGGATGTGCTGGAACACGTCCCAATGAGCCAGCATGGCGATGCCTAATCCTTGAACAGCGGCCGACCTGACAGCCTCCACGCTGCTGGTACTCACCCGCGCCTGCATGCGTCGATGCTGCGGGCCCCCGTCGACCACGAACGGCCAGCGTGGCACAGCCTGCAGCATGATGCAGGCATGTTGCTCCAGGTCCGCCAGCGTGCGCGGCTGGCCGTGCTGCTGCAGGTAAGCGGGCGCTGCGCACAGCACCCTCGGGTTGGGGGCAATCTTGCGCGCCACCAGTTCCGAGTCGGCCAGGGGCGCTACGCGCAAGGCCAGGTCAAGGCCCTGCCCGACCAGGTCCACCAGTTTGTCCGACACATCCAGGTCGATGCGCAGGTCCGGGTACCGAGCGAGCAGTTGCGGCAGCAGCCCAACCACGATGCCCTGGCCGAAAACACTGGGCGCTGTAATACGCAACAGCCCTTTGACGGTGCTTGATGACGGCCGCAACTCGCCAAGCGCGCTGTCCTCGGCTTCCGTCATGGTCCTGGCATACGGCAGCAGCGCTTCACCCTCAGCCGTCAGGGCCACGGCACGGGTGGTTCGATGGAACAGGCGCACGCCAAGTTCTTCCTCCAGCGCCGCAAGCCTGCGTGATACCTGCATGGGCGACACATCGAGCTGGCGGCCTGCCGCTGACAGGGTGCCGGCGGCGACGACAGCGAGGAAAACCCGCAGGTCGGCAACGAGCATGATCATATCCTTTGGCGTTATACCGGCTTCTCTGCGGCCTACCTTGGTCAGGCGTACATCCAACAGTAGCCTCAGTACATAGGCGCCATAGTGTGCGCGCCCTGATCCTAGAGAAATCCGATGACAGCTTTCAAAACACGCACTTTAACGCAAATAGATATTGCTGGGCTGGCATTGCCCAATCGCCTGGCGGTAGCGCCCATGACCCGCGTCAGCGCGAGCGAAACCGGTGATGCCACGGCAGCCATGGCCCACTACTACGAACGTTTCGCAAAGGGCGGCTTTGGCCTGGTCATCACTGAAGGCCTGTATACCGACCAGCAGTACTCGCAGGGCTACCGGTACCAGCCCGGCATGACGGATGAGCAGCAGGCAAGTACCTGGCGACCAGTCGTCGAACGGATACACGCCCACCAGGGCGCGGTGTTTGCGCAACTGATGCATGCGGGCGCGTTGAGCCAAGGCAACCGTTTCAAGCGCGAAACCACGGCGCCTTCGGCGGTTCGGCCCAAAGGCGAGCAGATGCCGTTCTACCATGGGGATGGGCGCTATGCAGAGCCCAAAGCCATGACCGATGAAGACATTGCCGATGCCATCACCGGTTTCGCCAATGCCGCAAAACGGGCCATGCAGGTCGCCGGTTTCGATGGTATCGAGATTCACGGTGCCAACGGTTACCTGCTCGACCAGTTCCTTACCGACTACAGCAACCAACGGAGCGATCGCTGGGGTGGCAGCACCGAGCGGCGCGTGCAACTGACGCTCGAGGTGGTCAGGGCCGTTCGCGCCAACGTGGGTGATGTGCCGCTTGGCGTGCGTATTTCCCAAGGCAAGGTCAACGACTTCGGGCACAAGTGGGCGGGTGGCGAGCGGGACGCGGAAGCCATCTTTGGCTCGCTGCGTGATGTGGGCGTCGACTTCATCCATGTCACCGAGCACGAAGCCTGGCAACCTGCATTTTCCAGCAGTGCTGCCAGCCTGGTAAAGCTGGCACGGCGTTATGCGCCTGGGGCCCTGCTGATTGCCAATGGTGGCTTGCAGGATGTGCAGCGTGCCGACAGTGTTCTGGATGAGGGTGCCGATATCGTTGCACTCGGCAAGGCAGCGCTGGCAAATCCGGACTACCCGCGGCGCCTGGCGAGCCAACAGGCGCTTGCGCCGTTCGACCCAGCCATTCTCGGCCCGATTGCCAATATCAAGGACACCGAACTCGCCCTTTGAGCGATGCTGTCAAGGATTCTGAGGCAGGTCGCTGTCCCTGTAGGAGCGGCCTTGTGTCGCGATGGGCTGCATGGCAGCCCCGGCGATTGTGGCGTTGACGCTGAAATCTGGGGGCCGCTTTGCGGCCCATCGCGACACAAGGCCGCTCCTACACAGGTTCGGCGCCAGCCTTCAGGTGGCGCCGTACCTGTCAGGCCTTACACCGCCAGCGCGCGCTCACGCAGCTCGCTGTTGAGGATGCGGTCGTTCTCGCTGTAATCGACCGGGCAGTCGATCACGTGCACGCCCGGGGTCTTGATGCAGTGCTCGAGCAGCGGCAGCAGGCCTTCGGCGCTTTCCACGCGGTGGCCGTTGGCACCGTAGGCTTCGGCGTACTTGACGAAGTCCGGGTTGCCGTAGTCCAGGCCGAAATCGGTGAAGCCCATGTTGGCCTGCTTCCAGCGGATCATGCCGTAGCCGTCGTCACGCAGGATCACCACGGTGATGTGCATGCCCAGGCGTACCGCAGTTTCCAGCTCCTGGCTGTTCATCATGAAGCCGCCGTCGCCGCAAACCGAAATCACCGGGCGGTCCGGGTGCACCAGGTGCGCGGCCATGGCCGATGGCAGGCCGGCGCCCATGGTCGCCAGGGCGTTGTCCAGCAGTACGGTGTTCGGCTTGTGCGCCTTGTAGTTGCGGGCGAACCAGATCTTGTAGATGCCGTTGTCCAGGGCAACGATGCCTTCGGACGGCAGCACGCGACGGATGTCGGCGACCATGCGCTGCGGGTAGACCGGGAAGCGGTTGTCGTCGGCACCTTCGGCGATCTGTGCTTCGTTGGCTTCACGGATGGCCATCAGGCGGGTGAAGTCCCAGTGCGATGTGTCGTTCAGCGCTTCGCTGATCTGCCATACGGCGTTGGCGATGTCGCCGATCACTTCCACCTGCGGGAAGTACACGGCATCGACTTCGGCGGAGCGGAAGTTGATGTGGATGACCTCGGTGCCGCCACGGACCATGAAGAACGGTGGCTTCTCGATCACGTCGTGGCCGATGTTGACGATCAGGTCGGCAGCTTCGACGGCGCGGTGCACGAAGTCACCCGACGACAGCGCGGCGTTGCCCAGGAAGCGCGGGTGACGCTCGTCGACCACACCTTTGCCCATCTGGGTGGTGATGAACGGGATGCCGGTCTTGTCGATCAGCTGCTTGAGGACCTTGGCGGTCATCTTGCGGTTGGCGCCGGCGCCGATCACCAGGATCGGGTTGCGGGCGTTCAGCAGCTTTTGCACGGCAGCGTCGATCGCCACGTGCTCGGCCAGCGGACGGCGGTGCAGGCTTGGCGGGATCGGCAGTGCGTCGGTCTGCTCGGCGGCGATGTCTTCCGGCAGCTCCAGGTGCACGGCCCCCGGCTTTTCTTCTTCAGCCAGGCGGAAGGCTTCGCGCATGCGCGAAGGGATGTTGTCGGCGGAGGCGAACTGGTGGGTGTACTTGGTGATGGGGTCCATCATGCCGCACACGTCGATGATCTGGAAACGGCCCTGCTTGGACTTCTTGATCGGCTTCTGGCCGGTGATCATCATCATCGGCATGCCGCCCAGGTAGGCGTAGGCGCTGGCGGTGACCAGGTTGGTGGCGCCAGGGCCGAGGGTCGACAGGCTGACGCCGGTCTTGCCAGTCAGGCGACCATAGGTGGCAGCCATGAAACCTGCGGACTGCTCGTGACGGGTAAGTACCAGCTTGATCTTCGACTTGCGCAGGGATTCGAGCAGGTCGAGGTTTTCCTCACCAGGAATGCCGAATACATACTCGACACCTTCGTTTTCCAGGCATTGCACAACGACATCGGCGGCCTTGGCCATTTGGGGTACTACCTCAAAATCTTTGTGGGATTGCAGATTTATTAAGCTGCGTGACTGAGATGTTGCAGGATGTCTCAGTGGCGCGCATCGTAGGCCCTCTGGTTAATAATAATAAATATATTGTTATGATGCTTGGCATCACAGTTTGTTATGAACGGTAAACCCCCTCAATGAACCTCAAGGCATTGCGCTGCTGCGTCGAGATCGTGCGCCAAGGCAGCTTCACCAAAGCCGCGCAGCACCTGCATATTGCCCAGCCGGCACTGAGCATGGCTGTTACCCGCCTGGAAGAAGAACTGGGCGTCACCCTGTTCAACCGCACCACGCGCAAAGTCATCCTCACAGCCGAGGGCGAACGCTTCCTGCCACGTATCGAATCGGCCCTGCGCGAAATGGATGTGGCCCGGCAAGAACTGCGCGACATGGCCGACCTGAAGCGCGGCGAGGTGCGCCTGGGTATCCCGCCGATGTTCGGCCTGCATTATGTGCCCGGCTTGATGAACGCCTTCCGCCAGCTGTACCCGGGCATTGCCATGACCGTGTTCGAAGGCAGTGCCGAGGACATTGGCCATCGCCTGGAACAACGGGAAATCGACCTGGCGCTGCTGGAGTCCAGGCGCGTGCCGCCCGACAAGGAATCGATCCTGCTGGGCAGCGACGAGATGCTGGCGTGCATGCACCCTGACCATCCCTATGCCGGCAAGGCCTTCCTCACGGCCGAGGACCTGCGCAATACCGACATGGTGGTATTCGACCGCACCTTCGTGCAGCGCCACCTGCTGGATGCGTTCTTCGCCGAACATGGCATCACGTACCAGGTAGCACTGCAGAGCAACTTCGTATCGCTGGTGGTACAGGCCGCGCTGGACAACATGGGCGTGGCGACCCTGCTGCGCTCGGTGCAACAACGCACGCCGGGCATTGTCGGCGTACCGTTCCAGCCAGCGCAGCAGATGAGCTTCCGCTTGTGCTGGCGCTCGGGGGAATACCTGTCGCTGGCCAGCAAGCGCTTCATCGATTTTGCCGCGCAGACCCATTACCTGGAGCGTTGATACCAGCCTGTTCCGGCCTCTTCGCGGCTAAGGCCGCTTCCACAGGGGTTGTGCATACCGCAAGCCTGCACTGATCCCTGTGGGAGCGGCTTTAGCCGCGAATACCGGCGCATCCGGTGGCAAACGATTTGACGGGGCCAGGCAGCAAATGTCAGGCAATGCACCCGTCAAATGCCATTACAAACCTGTCAATCGTTGCAATCCGTCAGGTTCTTGCCTGCGCTTCGCCTCCCTACAATGGCCTCACAACAACAAACGAGCCCAGCTCCGTGAGGCACGACCCCATGTACAGAGACCATATCGTCAAACCGCGTGCGACCGACAACCCTGCGTTCATGGCCCTGGCCACCGCCGTGATCTTTGCACTCGCCCTTTTCTACGGTGTGGGCGACGGTAGCCTGGCCCGGCTGATGGGCCCGATCGTGCTCGACCTGCAGGCACCGCTAATGCGCAACATCGCCGTGGCCGGCACCTTGGCCGTCACCCTGGTGCTGAATCTGTTCATCCTCGGCCGCTTTGCGCTACGGGCCCAGGTAATTACCGTCTGGTTCGAACTGTTGCTGCTGTTCCTGCTGTTCTTCGACACTTTCGACCTGTCTTACAGTTTCATCGCCAGCAAGGTCGGCTTCATGATCACCCAAGGGGTGTTCACCACCGTCTACGTGTCCACGATCTCGATCGCCATCGCGTTCGTCCTGGCCCTGATGGGTGCGACTGCACGCTTGTCGTCCAACGGCTTCGCCATCGCCATCGCCAGTTTCTATACCTCGTTCTTCCGCGGTGTACCGCTGCTGATCCAGATCTACCTGATCTATCTCGGCATCCCCCAACTCGGCTACGTGGTCGGTGCAGTGCCGGCGGGCATCCTGGCCCTGTCGCTGTGCTATGGCGCCTACATGACGGAAATCTTCCGCGCCGGCATCAGCAGCATCCCGCGCGGGCAGTGGGAAGCCTCGCGAGCAATTGGCCTGACCCCCTTCCAGGCAATGACCCGGGTGATCCTGCCGCAGTCGATGCGACTGATCATCCCGCCCACCGGCAACCAGTTCATTTCCATGCTGAAGGACAGCTCGCTGGTGTCGGTGATCGGCGTGTGGGAGTTGATGTTCCTGGCTCGCACACAGGGCCGCGCAGAGTTCCGCCACCTGGAAATGCTGATTACCGCCGCCGTCCTGTACTGGGTGCTGTCGATCCTGCTCGAAGCCGTGCAGTCGCGCCTGGAAAAACGTTTCGACCGCGCCCACCGCTGATCGAGGAGCATCACGATGAACCAAGTAGTCACCCCAGCTGCCGCCCAGGCCGCCGTATCGATCCGCGGTCTGCAGAAATGGTACGGCGACTTTCATGTACTCAAGGGTATCGACCTGGAAATCGCCAGCGGCGAGATCGTGGTGGTCTGCGGCCCGTCAGGCTCAGGCAAGTCCACGCTGATTCGCTGCCTGAACCTGCTGGAGGACTTCCAGAAAGGCCAGGTGCTGATTGCCGGCAACCCGCTTGACCGTGATGCCGCCAGCGTGGCCGCCATTCGTCGCCAGGTCGGCATGGTGTTCCAGCAGTTCAACCTGTTCCCGCACCTGACCGTGCTGGAAAACCTGATGCTCGGTCCGCGCCTGGTCAGCAGGCTCAACGAGGCCCAGGCCCGCGCCCTGGCCCTGGAGTACCTGGAGCGGGTGCGCATCGCCAGCCAAGCCGACAAGTTCCCCGGCCAGCTTTCCGGTGGCCAGCAACAGCGGGTAGCCATTGCCCGCGCGCTGTGCATGAAGCCGCGGATCATGCTGTTCGACGAACCCACTTCGGCACTGGACCCGGAAATGGTCAAGGAAGTGCTCGATGTGATGGGCGAGCTGGCCCAGGATGGCATCACCATGCTCTGTGTCACCCACGAAATGGGCTTCGCCCGCCGGGTCGCCGACCGCATCATCTTCATGGACCAAGGCCAGGTCATCGAGCAGGCCCGGCCCAACGACTTCTTCGACAACCCGCGCCATGCCCGCGCCAGGGAGTTCCTTTCGCAGATTCTCAGCCACTGAGGCCTGTGTCTACCGCTGTGCCGACACCACAACAACAATTGCATACCCGGAGACTTACCGAATGAACCCACTTGCACGCTTGTTTGCCCTCACTGCCGTCGCCGGCAGCCTGGCCCTGATGACCGGCGCCGCCTGGGCGGGCGCCACCCTGGATCGCATCCACCAGAGCAAGGTCATGAAAGTGGCCACCGCCGCCAACTGGCCACCGCAGTCGTTCCTTGGCGAGGACAACACCCTCAAGGGCTTCGACATCGATGTTGCCAACGAAATCGGCAAGCGCATGGGCACCACGGTAGCGTTTGTCACCCCCGAGTACGGCATCATCACTGCCGGGCGCTGGGCCAGCCGCTGGGACCTGTCGGTCGGTTCGATGACGCCTACCACCGAGCGTGGCCGCGTACTCGACTTCCCGGCCATCTACTACTACACCCCCTACATGTTCGCAGTGCACAAGGATGCCGCCGGCGCCAGCGCTGCCGACCTCAATGGCAAGACCATCGGCGTCGAGGCCGGCACTACCTCCGAGGACTACATCAACCGCCGGCTGAAGATCGACGCGGCGGACGTACCTGCATTCAGCTACACCGTGGAGCCTGGTGATGTGCAGACCTACGGCGACAGCATGGGCCCGCTGGATGACCTGCGCATGGGCAACGGCATCCGCCTGGATGCCGCACTGTCGCCGCTGCCGACCATCATGGGCGCGATCAAGGCCGGTTACCCGATTGCCCCGGTGCAGGGCAAGCCCGCCTACTACGAACCGCTGGCCATCGCCACCGACAAGGGCGACGACGCCTTCAATGCCGAACTGGCCAAGGCCGTCGAAAGCATGAAGGCCGACGGTACGCTGAAGCAGCTGTCCGAGAAGTGGTACGGCGCCGACCTCACGCAAGTGCAATAACCCCATCACCCACAGGCCAGCGCCCCTCAGCTGAAGGGCGTGCGGCCCCCGCGTGCCCGTAGAACCTGCAACGCTCAGTAAAAGGATGACCCAGCCGATGTCCAGCTACAGCAACAACTACTACACCGGAACCATGCGCCCGGCCTCGCAGCGCCCGGCTTTGGCCGGCGAAACCCGGGCCGATGTATGCGTCATCGGCGGCGGCCTGGCGGGCCTGAGCGTAGCCTTGGAACTGCTGTCGCGCGGGCGCTCGGTGGTATTGCTGGAAGCCGCGCGAGTGGCCTGGGGGGCCTCAGGGCGCAATGGCGGCTTCGTGCTGCAGGGCTGGTCCGAAGGGCTGTCGGCCATCGAGCGGCGCTGCGGCAAGCCGACAGCAGCGGCATTGTTCCGGCTGTCACTGGAGGGCGTCGATATCGTCCGCGACACCATCGCCCGCCACCAGCTGCCAGGCTGTGCCGCGACCACCGGCAAACTCAGCGTGGTGCGCTACGACGACGCCGACAACCTGCAGCGCACCCGCGACCGCATGGCCCGTGACTTCGGTTTCGAGATGGAATACCTGGATACCCCGACGCTACGTAGCCACCTGAACACCGACCGCTACTACCAGGGGCTGCGCGACAGCCATGGTTTTCATTTCCACCCGCTGAACTACTGCCTGGGCCTGGCCGAGCTGGTCGAGCTTGCCGGCGGCTGTATCCACGAGCAATCGCCCATGCTGCGGGTAACACGCGTGGCCGGGCGCCACCGCGTAACCACTGCCCACGGCGCGGTCACCTGTGCCGATGTGGTGTACTGCTGCGGCGGTTACGGCGGCGCCGAGTTCGGCCGGCTGCGCCGAGCTTTCCTGCCGATCGCCACCTACGTGGTACTCACCGAACACCTGGGTGAACGCCTGAATGCCGTGGTACGTACCACGGATGCCGTCGGCGACAACCGCCGCGCCTCGGATTACTACCGCATCGTCGAAGGTGACCGCCTGCTGTGGGGTGGCCATATCACCACCCGCAATCTGCAGGACGAACAACGCCTCGGGCAGTTGCTGACCCGTGACATCCTCAACGTTTATCCGCAGCTGCAGGGTTTGAAAATCGCCAAGGCCTGGTCCGGGCTGATGGGCTACGCCCGCCACAAGATGCCGCACATCGGCCCTCTGGGCCCGGGGTTGTGGGCCTGTACTTCATTTGGGGGCCATGGTATGAACACCGCACCCGTGGGCGCCAGGGTAGTCGCCGAGGCGGTGTGCGGCGAAACCGACCGTTATCGCCTGTTCGATGCCTATGGCCTGGAATGGAACGGCGGACCGTTTGGGCCTGCTGCGGCACAAGCGGTGTATGCCGGGCTGAAGCTGATGGACCGGTTCCAGGAAGCGCGCTCGCAGTACAACAACTAGAACGACAACCAGGAATCGCCATGGACCCCCTCCCCCCCGGCGCGCTGTTCAAACTTACCGAAAAGGACCGCCAACTGCTGGCGCTGCTGCAGGCCAACGCCCGCGAGCCCACCGCCTCGCTGGCACGCAAGCTGGGTGTGTCGCGCTCGGCGGTGCAGGAGCGCATCAACCGCCTGGAGAATGCCGGCGTGATCACCGGCTACAGCGTGCGCATCGACCAGGACAAGCTGCAGCAGGTGATCAACTGCTTCACCATGACCTCCTGCAGCAACAAGAGCTACACCGACGTGATGACCACCTTGCGCAAGATGGAGTCGGTGCAGGCGGTGTACGCGGTATCGGGCGAAATGGATTTCATCATCCACCTGACCACCCACACCTTGGGCGAACTGAATGCCGAACTGACCCGTATAAACATGATCAAGGGTGTGACCCATACGGCGTCGCACATTGTCATGGAGACCAAGTTCAGCAAGAAGCTGACGTTGTAATCCCCCTCCCAGGCTTATGCAGAGCCTTGTGGGAGCGGGCGTGCCCGCGAACACCGGCGCAGCCGGTGCCATCCTCCGCGCTGGATTCTTCGCGGGCATGCCCGCTTCCACAGGTGCTGTTCATGCCGCAGGTCCAGGAAGCCGGCCAGCTTCCTCGACGTCACCGTCACGGATTGACTATGATCCCGCCTTGAACGTTTCAGCATGTTTCAACAAGGATCCAGATGTCAGTTCAGGAATTACCCCCTCTCCCTAGCAAAACTACCGTCGCGAAGATGGAAGCCGCCATGGCGCTGGGCAGCTTTGCCATTGGCACCGGCGAGTTCGCCATCATGGGCCTGATGCCCGATATCGCCAGCAACCTGCAATTGAGCGAGCCCCAGGTGGGCCATGCCATCAGCGCCTATGCGCTGGGGGTGATGGTCGGCGCCCCGACGCTGGCGATCATCGGTGCCCGGCTGTTGCGCAAGCACATGCTGCTGTTGTTGATGGCGCTGTATGCCCTTGGCAACCTGGCTACCGCCTTCGCCCCCTCGTTCGGTGGCCTTGTCGCCTTCCGCTTCATCAGCGGCCTGCCCCATGGCGCCTACTTCGGCATCGCGGCGGTGGTGGCGTCGAGCATGGTGGCCAAGGACCAGCGGGCGGGGGCCGTGGCCCGAGTGATGATGGGCCTGACCCTGGCCATGTTGCTCGGCAACCCGATCACCACCTTGCTGGGCCAGTACTTCGGCTGGCGCTCGGCGTTCGTGCTGGTTGGCGCGATCGCCCTGTGCACCATCGCCCTGGTCTGGCGCTTCGTGCCCCAGCGCCACGATGAAGTGCGCAGCGACCCGCGCAAGGAACTGCAAGCCTTCACCCTGCCGCAGGTGTGGATGGCGCTGGGCATCGCCTCGATCGGCTTTGCCGGCATGTTCTGTGTGTTCAGCTACCTGGCGCCGACCATGTTGCAGGTGACCCAGGTGTCGCCGCAGTGGATTCCGTTCGGCCTGGCGGCGTTCGGCGTCGGTGGCATTGTCGGCAACATCGCCGGTGGCAAGCTGTTCGACCGCCTGCAGTTCCGCGCCGTCGGGCTGGTGCTGGTGTGGTCGATTGCCGTACTGCTGTTCTTCAGCTTTGCCGCGCAGGCGCTGTGGAGCCTGCTGCTGGGCATTGGCCTGGTCGGCACCATGATTGCCCTGGCGGCGCCGTTGCAGATCCGCCTGATGGACATTGCCCATGAAGCGCCAAGCCTGGCGGCGGCGTCGAACCATGCGGCTTTCAACCTGGCCAATGCGCTGGGGCCGTGGCTGGGTGGCATGGCGATTACCGCAGGCATGGGCTGGACCAGCACCGGGTACATCGGCGCGGCTACGGCGCTGGTCGGGCTGGGGATCTACCTGGTGGCACGGCGGATGAAGGGTGGGCACTAAGGTTGAGGCCTGACAGATAGCGTGAACGGGGCTGCCATGCAGCCCATCGCCGGCAAGCCAGCTCCCACAGAGACCGCACAATACCTGAAATTTGTGCGGTCCCTGTGGGAGCTGGCTTGCCGGCGATGGGCCGCAAAGCGGCCCCCGAATCAACCATCAACGCGGCAGGCTGACCCTGGCCACCTCGGCAAAATAACGGGCCCCGGTTGCCAGGATCGCATCGTTGAAATCATACGAAGCGTTGTGCAACGGCGTAGCCCCCGCCTCGCCCTCTGCACCATTGCCGATGAACACGAAGTTGCCCGGCACCTGCTGCAGAAACGCACCGAAGTCCTCGGAAATCATCATCGGCATCACTTCGGCATTCACCGCCTGCACCCCCACCACATTGCGCGCCGCCGCCACGGCAATTTCCGTGTTCGCCGCCCAGTTCACCGTCGGCGCAAACTCGTGGCTGTACTCGAACCGGCAGGTTGCACCGTGCAGGTGGCAGATACCCTCGCTGATCTCGCGCATGCGCTTTTCCAGCAGGCGTTGCACCTCAGGGCTGTAGCTGCGGGTATCACCCTTGATCGTGACATGGGTCGGTATCGCATTGCGGATGCCATCAGTGATGAACTCGGTGCAGGAAACCACTGCCGACAGGCTCGGGTCGACATTGCGCGCGACAATGGTCTGCAAGGCCAGCACGATCTCGGCGCCGATCACCATCGGGTCGATACCCATGTGCGGCCGGGCGGCATGGGTGCCCTTGCCCTGGATGTGAATGACGAAGTTGTCCTCGCTGGCCATGATCCCACCGGCCCGCGTGGCGATATGGCCAGCCGGCATGCCCGGCATATTGTGCGCGCCATACAGGGCATCGACCGGGAAGCGCTCGAACAACCCATCGGCCATCATCGCCTTGGCCCCCCGCCCATGCTCCTCGGCCGGCTGGAACACGAAACGCACGGTACCGTTGAAGTTACGCTCGCGGCACAGCAGGTCTGCGGCACCCAGCACCATCGCCATGTGCCCGTCGTGGCCACAGGCGTGCATCTTGCCGTGGTTGCAGGACGCATGCGGCCGTTGATGCGCCTGTTCGGTGATGTTCAGGGCATCCATGTCGGCACGCAGGCCGATCACGCCCGGGCCGTCACCGACAGTGAGGCTGGCAACCAGGCCGGTGCCACCGATGCCACGGTGCACTTCCAGGCCAAGGCTGGCGAGGATGCTGGCGACCTGTTCGGCGGTGTCGAACTCTTCAAAGCCGGTTTCCGGGTGCCGGTGAAACGCGTGCCGCCAATGCTTGAGGCGCAGTTCGAATGCAGGGTCGTTGCTCATGCTTGAAGCTCCTGTTACTGGGCCAACGTCGGGCGTTGACCGGAAGGCTGGGGTTCATCCGCAGGCGCTTGGCCGTGCCAGATGACGCTTTCGCTCAGGTATGGCGTGCGGTAGCCGCTGCCCACACCCAGGCGGTAGAACGCGAAGGCAACTGCGCTGACCACGACCATGTCCAGGCCCTCTGGCAGCAGGCCGATACCGCCGAACGCCTCGCTGCCCAGCCACGACACCAGGGCAATCGCCGGGAGATAGCCGATCAGCCAGGCAGCGGCGCGCAGCTCGCGAGCGAACCCCGCCCAGCCGGCTTTGGCCTGGTAGTAGAAATAGATAGGCAAGGCGCCGATCACCAGGAGGATCACCTGGCCGGTCAGCGGCCAACGGGCCCAGTACAGCACCAGTGAGGCACAGATGAAGGCGAATGGCGCAATGATGCCCATGCCCTTCAGGCGCAGCGGGCGGTGGATTTCCGGCGCGGTAGCGCGCAGCGACATCAGGCTGATCGGCCCGGTCAGGAACGAAATCACCACGGCCACCGAGATCACCGCCGCCAGTACGCCCCAGCCACGGAAGAAGAACAGGAAGATGAAACTCACCGCCAGGTTCAGCCACATTGCCTGGCGCGGCACGCCATACAGCGGGTGCAGGTTGCCGAAGATTTTCGGCAGGGTGTTGTTCTTCTCCATCGCATAGATCATGCGCGCAGTGGTGGCGGTATAGATGGAGCCGGTACCCGAAGGGCTGACGAACGCATCCAGGTACAGCAGCATGGCCAGCCAGTTCAGGTTCAGCGCCAGTGCCAGTTGCGCCAGGGGCGAATCGAAGTTCAGGTTGTGCCAGCCTGCAGCGATGCTCGCCGGGCTCAAGGCCCCGATGAAGGCCACCTGCAACATCACGTAGACCACCAGCGCAATCAGCACCGAGCCGACCAGGGCGAACGGGATGCTGCGCCCGGGGTTGCGCGCCTCGCCGGCCAGGCTGACCGGGCTCTGGAAGCCGTTGTAGCTGAACACGATGCCACTGGCGGCCACTGCCGTGAACACTGCAGACCAGCCATACGGCGCAAAGCTGGCAACCGAGCCGTCGCCGAAGTTCTGTGTATTGAACTGGGTCGAGATCAGCGCGACGGCGGTCAGCGCAGGCACCACCAGCTTGAACACGGTGATTGCGGTGTTGGTCTTGACGAACAGCTTCACGCCCCAGTAGTTCAGGCCGAAGTAGACCAGCACCAGGCCCGCACTGGCCAGCAGCCCGCCATGGGTCAACTCGCCGTGGTGCACCAGCGCCTGGGCCCACGGGAATGGCCAGGAGGCCATGTACTGGATCGAGGCGATCGCTTCGATGGGGATCACCGACACGATGGAGATCCAGTTGGCCCAGGCCGCCAGGAAGCCCACCAGCGAGCCGTGGGAATAGCGCGCATAACGCACCATGCCGCCGGACTCAGGAAACATCGCGCCCATTTCCGCATAGGTCAGGGCAATCGCCAGCACCACCACCGCACCAATGACCCAGGCCAGGATCGCCGCCGGCCCGGCGATGGCCGATGCATGCCAGGCGCCGAACAGCCAGCCTGAACCGATGATGGAGCCAAGGCCGGTCAGCATCAGCGACCAGGGGCTGATGTCACGTTTGAGTTTGTTCATGGAATCTCCGCTTGTTTTTCTTGTGTGGAGCTGACGGAGGGCAGGTAATACCCGGCCCTCAGGGGTGGATCAGGTACGTACCCAGGCTTGCTGGCGGGCCAGTACCGAGCTGGCCGACTCGCCCAGCAGGTCGGCATATACGCCGGGGGCGGTGGCGCCTTCGGTACTGATGAAGAGGATGCGGGCGTTGCCGTCGATACCCAGGTCGGCAGATGCGCCAGCATCCGTTACCAGGTGGGCAAGCCCGGCCAGGCCGGCGACGCCGGACTCACCGGCAACCAGCGGAATGTCGCGAGCGCTGCCAGCAGCCAGACGGCGCATGGCGGCGACAGCTTGGTCATCGCTGATGGTCATGAAGTAATCGACGCTCGGCTCCAGGAAGCGCCAGGCCAGCGGCGATGTCTCGCCGCACGCCAGGCCTGCCATTACCGAGTCCACCGCGCCGGTCGCCCTGGCCGGCTTGCCGAGCAAGGCGCTCTGGTACAGGCAGTCCGCCTGCTCCGGTTCGACCATGACCAACAGCGGGCGCTGTGCGCCGTAGTGCTCCCACAGGTAGCTGACGATGCCGGCCGCCAGGCCGCCCACCCCACCCTGCAGGAACACGTGGGTGAACGGCGGTTGCCCGGCAGTGGTTTCGATGATTTCCGCAGCGATGGTGCCGTAGCCCTGCATCACGTCACGCGGGATCACTTCGTAGCCTTCATAGGAGGTATCGGAAACCACGGTCCAGCCATTGCTGGTCGCCAGCTCCGCAGCATGCTCGACCGACTCGTCGTAATTGCCGGCAATGCGCACGATCTGCGCACCATAGGCCGCAATCGCCTGTTCGCGCTCGATGCTGACGTTGGCATGCAGCACGATCACGCAGCGGCAGCCGATGCTTTGCGCGGCGGCCGCCAGGCCCTTTCCATGGTTGCCATCGGTGGCGCTGGCCACGGTGAACTGCGCCAGCAGGTCGGCGTACTGGCCTTCCAGCAAGCCACGCGGGTCGAACTGCTGCGCGGGGAAGGTACGCCGGATCAGCCGGACCAGGGCAATCGGCGCGCCCAGGGCCTTGAAGCTGCCCAGTTCCGAGCGCACCGATTCATCCTTCACCGACACCTGGGCAACACCCAGCTCGGCGGCCAGGTCAGGCAGGCTGTACAGCGGCGTAGCGCCAGCGTTCAAGCGCGCCCAGCCGGCCAGCCACTGGCGGCTTTCTTCAGCCCTGGCAATGCTCATCACCTCTTGCAACGCTTGCGGGTAAGGCCGGCGGCCAGCCTTGGGGTTGGAAACAAACATGCGGTACTCCTTTCTGCAGGCAACAGGAAGCCCATGCCGCTGAAACCAGGCTTCAGCGGGCGGGGCATTACAGTGGGGATCAGGGGTGGATCAGGCGACGGCTGACCACATCCAGCAGCACCTGGGCGCCCTGGATCAGTTGTGCGTCGTCGGTATGCTCGCGCGGGTTGTGGCTGATACCGCCCTGGCTGGGCACGAAGATCATCGCGGCGGGGGCGATACGGGCGATCATTTGCGCGTCGTGGCCAGCACCGGAGGTCATGCGCCGGTGGCTGAAGCCGAAACGCTGCGCCGAGGCTTCTATGGCATCGGCCAGGCCTGCGTCGAAGATCACCGGTTCGAAACGCACCAGGCGCTCGGTGGTGATGGTGACCCCTTCGCGCTCGGCAAGCGCCTCCAGGTATTGGCTCAGGCGGTTTTCGGCGTAAGCCAGGCAAGTTTCGTCGGGGTCGCGCAGGTCGACGGTGAAGGTGGCCTTGCGCGGGATGACGTTGATCACGTTCGGCTCGAACTGCATGCAACCGACGGTGGCCAGGGTCGTACCGGAGTCCACGGCCATGGCGCGCAACTCGGCAACGATGGCACTGGCGACGAAGCCTGCGTCATGACGCAGGTGGGTCGGCGTGGTGCCGGCATGGTTGGCGTGCCCTTTCACCTCTACTTGCTGCCAGGAAATGCCCTGCAGGTTCTCGACCACGCCAATCAGGGTGTTCTCGGCTTCGAGGATCGGCCCCTGCTCGATATGCAGTTCGAGGTATTCATGCGGCACGATGGCGCCAGGCTCCAGCGTGCCGGCATAGCCGATGCGCGCCAGTTCATCGCCAAGCCGCGTACCGTCGGTGCCAAGGGTGTCCAGCGCCTGCTGCAAGGGCAGGCCGCCGGCATATACCAGTGAGCCCATCATGTCGGGCTGGTAGCGCACACCCTCTTCATTGGTGAATGCGCCGACCGTGATCGAACGCTCAGGCAAGCGCCCGGCATCACGGTAGGCCCGAATCACCGCCAACCCGGCCAGCACGCCATAGCAGCCATCCAGGGCTCCGGCGTTGGTAACGGTATCGATGTGCGAACCCATCATCAGTGGGCGTTGCTCACCGCTGTCGGCGGCAGCGCGCAAAGTACCGAAAATGTTGCCGATGCGGTCGACCTGCACGTCGAGGTCAAGTTCGCGCATCCAGCCGACCAGCAGGTCGCGCCCGGCCTTTTCGGCATCGCTCAGGGCGATCCGGGTGCGCCCGCCGTGGGTGGCGTCAGCGCCTACCTGGCCGAGTGCACGGATCTGCTGCAGCAGCAAAGCGCCGTTCAGTTGCAGTGGGGTACTCGCATTCATCAACCGTTTCTCCCTGGGTGCAAAGCCTTGGCTCTACACCGCCGTTTTTGTTCATGGGAGAATTCTATTCGCTCGCCATGTACGAAAACCTTGATTTTTGGCCTTCGCGCGCACTTTTATTACGCATTCCCGGCGTTTACCGCTGTTTACCTACAGAGGCCCCTTCATGCCCCTCGATCACTTCGACCTGGCCCTGCTCGATGCCGTGCAGCGCGACGCTGGTACTTCACAGCTGGACCTCGGTGCGCAGGTCAACCTGTCCTCGGCAGCGGTCAATCGGCGGCTGAAGAAGCTGACGGCCGACGGCGTGATCCGCGGCACGGTGGCACAGGTGAATCCAGAGCAGCTTGGGTACACGCTGACGGTGATAACCGAGGTTGAAGTGGAGAACGAGCGGCTGGACCTGCTGGACGAGATGAAACGCACCTTCCTCGCCTGCCCGCAGGTGCAGCAGTGCTACTACGTGGCCGGGGAATGCGATTTCGTGCTGATCATGCTGGTGCGGAACATGGAGCAGTACACCCAGCTGACCCGTGAACTGTTCTTCGAGAACAACAACGTCAAGCGCTTCAAGACGCTGGTGTCGATGAGCAATGTGAAGACGGGCATGTTCGTGCCGACCCTCACGCCTTGAAGCCTTGTTGCAATCCCCTGTAGGAACGGCCTTGTGTCGCGAAAGGGCTGCGTAGCAGCCCCAGCTATTGTTGCGCTGAAGCCGAGATCGCCGGGGCCGCTTTGCGGCCCTTTCGCGACACAAGGCCGCTCCTACAGGAGATCGCGCACTCTTCAAGTCTTACTATTAATTGTCATGTTTGTAATATCACAGCAATCGGCAACTGTGCATCATGAAAAAAGTTGCCAAGGTGCGTGCCAGTGCATTTATCAAAATAACAATTACCAGGCGGGTCGACTTGCTCTTCCTGCCCCACAACCGTGTCTGGAATAAAATGACAACTCAAACAGGCGCCTTCCAACAAAAAGGTTATCGAAGAATCATTCCGTCGATGACCGCCTTGCTGCAATTCGAAGCCGTGGCCCGGCTCAACAGTTTTACCCAGGCAGCCATTGAGCTGGGCGTGACCCAGGCGGCGGTCAGCAAACAGATCAAGGCCCTGGAGGAAAACCTCGGGGCGCTGCTGTTCCATCGCTCGCACCGCAGCATTCACCTGACCGAAGGCGGCGAAATCCTCTTTGCCAGCATCTCCGAATCACTGCAGCGGGTGGCCAGCGCGTTCGACCAGATCACCCACATCAGCCACCATCAGGAAATCGTGCTGGGCTCCACCGCACCCTTCTCGCAACTGCGCATCATGCCCCGCCTGAACGCCCTGGCCGACGGCCTGCCGCAGGTGCAGCTGCGCCTGGCCACGCAGATGTTCACCGGCGATCTGCGCAAGCGCGATTACGACCTGGACGTACGCTACGGCAACGGCCAGTGGGACGACGGCGAAGCCATCCTGTTGTTCGAGGAAGAAATTTTCCCGGTCTGCGCCCCTGCCTGGCTGGCCCGCAACAACCTGCCCGTCACCCTGGAGGAACTGGCCGGGGCCGGGCTGCTGGATGCCGACTCCACCTCCGAGGGCTGGGTCGACTGGCCTGGATGGTTCCGCGAACTGGGCCTGGCCCCGGCAGCGCCCCGCTACAACCTGCGCTGCAGCCTGTACACCGATGCCATCAACGCGGCATTGGCCGGCTACGGCATTGCCTTGGGCTGGGGGCGGCTGGTGGAGCACCTGGTGAGTACCGGGGCCCTGGTGCGGTTGGAGCCTTTCACCGTACGCACCCGCGAATCCTATTACATCGTCGTACCGCACGGTCGGCCGGCATCGGTGTACACCCGTGCGATTGCCCATTGGCTGCAAAGCCCGGCGCCTGCGCACGACAACCCGTTCCTGCATAACCTCAGGTAATGGGAAATGGAAAATTAAGCGCATTGACGCTATTCGAGGGCACTTCAATAATTCGCCGCACATGGCTTTATCAATTAAAAATAAAAGTGCCTGAGGACAACAATGAGCAGCCCAATCAATAAAACCCATCGCGAACTTGTCGATGCGCGGCAACCGGGCTTCGGCATGCCTGGCGAGTTATACAGCCGCCAGGATATCTTCGACACCGATATGGATATCTTCTTTCACAAACACTGGATACAAGTAGCCGTTACTGCCGATGTCGATGAGCCCGGCGATGTGTTTACCGTGGATATCGGCAAGGCTTCGGTGCTGATCCTGCGCGACGATGACGAACAGATCCGCGCCTACCGCAATGTCTGTCGCCACCGTGGCGCACGCCTGAAAGAGCCTGGCAAGTCCACCGTCGGCATGCTGGTGTGCCCCTACCACCAGTGGACCTACGACCTCGATGGCAGCCTCAGGCACGCCAGCCACATGGGCAAGGCCTTCGACCCCAAGTGCCGCAGCCTGATCCCGGTGCACTGCAAGGTCATCGGCAGCCATGTGCTGGTGTGCCTGAGCGACACCCCACCGGACGACATCAGCGACCTCGAAGAAGTCATGGGTCCACGCTTCACCCCCTTCGACCTGACCAATACCCGCATCGCCTACGAACTCGACTACATCGAGAACGGCAACTGGAAGCTGGTGATGGAAAACAACCGCGAGTGCTACCACTGCGCTGGCACCCACCCGGAACTGATCGTCTCGTACCAGTCCGAGGACCTCGGCGTCAGCCTGGAGGAGATGAGCGACGAAGCGCGTGCCTCCTATGATGCCTATCAGGTGCGCAAGGCCGGCATCGAAGCCGACTGGGCCAGCGCCGGCCTGCTGTACGAGACCGTCGAACACCTGCAGGACAGCTCGCCCACCCAGTTCCGCACCCAGCGCATGATCATTGCCGGCAGCGGCGAGTCGCAAACCCTCGACACCAAGGTGGCCTGCAGCAAGCTGCTGGGCAACCTCACCCGCCGCGACCTCGGCGACACCCACCTGTGGGGCAACAACGCCTGGGCTCACGTGATGAGTGACCACGCCATGATCAGCTGGATCATCCCGCTGTCGCCGGAGCGCACCCTGGTGCGCACCAAGTGGCTGGTGCACCGCGACGCTATCGAAGGTGTCGACTACGACCTGCAACGCCTGATCGAAGTGTGGGTTGCCACCACCCAGCAGGATGCCGCGCTGGTCGCCATCACCCACAGCGGTACCCAGGACCCCGCCTTCGAGCCGGGCCCCTACTCCACCTTCACCGAGCCGTACGTCGACCAGTTCGCCCGCTGGTACGCCTCGCGTCTCGCCGCACACGGGGTTTGAAGGCCATGACCGCATTGCACAGCATCGCCGGCCTGCGCGCCGACCAGCGTTTTACCGACAGCGACCACTGGGCCGCCCACGGGGCGCAATGGGCCAGTGGCGAAAGCCGGCGCATCGAATGCCTCAGCGTGGTGGACGAAACCCACGACGTGAAGACCTTCACCTTCCACAGCCCGGATTACCATGCCCTGGCCTACGAACCCGGGCAGTTCCTGACCGTGTCGCCGGTGATCGGCGGGGCCAGCGTGTCGCGCTGCTATACCCTGTCTTCCACGCCAACCCGGCCGTTCACCTTTGCCATCACGGTCAAGCGGGTGCCGGGCGGTACGGTGTCCAACTGGCTGCACGACAACCTGCGCCCGGGCCAGGCCCTGGCTGCCTCAGGCCCGGCCGGGGTGTTCACCCCGGTGGCAGGCCCGGCGCGCAAGTTGCTGTACCTGTCGGCCGGCTCCGGGGTCACCCCGCTGATGGCCATGACCCGCGCTGCCGCCGACCTGCACGCGGAGCTGGACATCGTCTTCGTGCACAGCGCCCGCACACCGAAGGACATCATCTTCCGTGAGGAACTGGCGCAGCTGGAGCGTCGCATGCCACAGCTGCGCACCTTGTTCTTCTGCGAAAACCAGGGTGACGAGGCCGACTGGAACGGCCCGCTCGGGCGCCTGTCGCTGGAAGCGCTGCAACGCGAAATCCCTGATTTCAAGGACCGCGCCGTGTTCACCTGCGGGCCCAAGGGTTACATGGACGCCACCAAGGCGCTGCTGGCCGGTGCCGGATTCGACCTGGCCCGCTACCACCAGGAAAGCTTCGACATCAACGCCGATGCCGAACCTGAACCCGCTCCGGTTGCCCCGGGCCAGGCCCTGGATACCTTCACGGTGCACCTGGCCCGCTCGGGCAAGACCTTCACCATGCGCGCCGACCAGACCGTGCTGGCGGCTGCCAAGCTGGCAGGCGCCGTGGTGCCTTCGTCCTGCAGCCAAGGGGTTTGTGGTACCTGCAAGACGGCGCTGCTGGAAGGCAGCGTCGACATGAAGCACAACGGCGGCATCCGCCAGCGCGAAATCGACAAGGGCCTGCGGCTGCTGTGCTGCAGCCGCCCCACCTCGGACCTGGTGGTCGACCTCTGACCGACACCCAGGGCGCTTGAGCTTCAGGCGCCCGTTTTTCATCTGCAGTCCCTTCAACCCGCAACGCCGCCAGGCGGGTGCGTTCGCACCTGCCTGCCAGAATAAAAAGGATATAGCCGATGCGTGCAAAAGAAGGCCTGTTCAAGGGCCTGAATCCTGTTGTGACCGTTGGGTCGCTTTCCATTGTCGTGGCCTTCGTGGTGCTCTGCGCCTCCTATGGCGACCAGGCCGCCGGGGTATTCAAGGCCGCCTCCGACGCCATCCTCGACCATCTGAAATGGTTTTACCTGGCGCTGGTCAGCGGCATCCTCGGGGTGCTGGTGTTCATCGCCTTCAGCCGCTTTGGCACCTTGAAGCTCGGGCGTGCCGACGAAAAACCGGAATTCAGCTTCGCCGCCTGGATCGCCATGCTGTTCAGCGCCGGCATGGGCGTGGGGCTGATCTTCTGGTCGGTGGCCGAGCCGGTGCTGCACTATGCCAGCAATCCGTTCACCCCAGGGCTCACCGACCAGGCCGCATCCATGGCCATGCGCATCACCTTGCTGCACTGGGGCCTGCACCCGTGGGCAATCTTCACCGTGATCGGCCTGGGCCTGGCCTACTTCGCCTACCGTGAGGGGCTGCCGCTGGCGTTGCGCTCGATCCTCTACCCGCTGATCGGCAACCGCATCTACGGGCCGATCGGGCATGCCGTGGACATCATCGGCGGCGCGGTCACCGCCTTTGGCGTCTCGCAGTCGCTGGGGCTGGGCGTGGAGCAGATCAACATGGGCATGCACCAGGTGTTCGGCACCCCGGTCACCCTGTCGTTCAAGCTGAGCATCATCGCCATCGTCACCGTGATTGCCTCGATCTCGCTGGTGGCCGGCGTGTCGCGCGGCATGAAGCGCCTTTCGACGCTGAACATGTGGATTTCCCTGGGGCTGATGCTGGTGGTGCTGGCACTGGGCCCGACCAACTACCTGATGAACCTGCTGTTCGAATCGGCTGGTGACTACGCGCAGAACATCATCGGCATGAGCTTCTGGACCGACGCCCAGGCCGACAGCGCCTGGCAAAAGAGCTGGACTGCCTTCTACTGGCCGTGGTGGATGACCTGGGGCCCGTTCGTGGGGCTGTTCATTGCACGCATCTCCCGTGGCCGCACCATCCGCGAACTGGTGTTCGGCGCCCTGCTGGTCCCGACGCTGGTGACGATCCTGTGGATGGCGGTGTTTGGCGGTACAGCACTGAAGGATGAGCAGCAGGCGCGACAGGCCTACCAGCAGTTGCCGGTCGCCGAACAGGCAGCCGCCGGCCCGTTCCAGGGTGGCCCGATACTGGAGGCCACGCGCAAGGAGACCACCACAGCCATGTTCACCCTGCTCGACCGCCTTGACGGCCCGACCTTGGGTGCGGTGCTGAGCGTGATCATCTGCCTGTTGCTCGCCGTGCATTTTGTTACGGCCGCCGATGCGGGAACGCAGGTGCTGTGCATGCTCAACTCGCTGGGCAGCATCAACCCACCGCACTGGATCCGGGTGCTGTGGTGCGTGCTGGAGGGGGCGATCGCCGCCAGCCTGGTGATTGCCGGCGGGTTGCTGGCGATCCAGATGGCCAGCATCGTGGTCGGGTTGCCGATTGCGTTCTACATGTTGCTGACCGGGTATAGCCTGATGCGCAGCCTGTTTGCCAGCGAGCAGGTCATTGCCCGCGAAGTGCCGGCGAATCTGGCGGCGGAGCCAGCCCGCGCGACCGGTGAAGTGGCGTAGATAGCCGGGGCCGCCTTGCGGCCCTTTCGCGACACAAGGCCGCTCCTACAAGGGATCGCGTCAGGCCGGGACTGTGCGTAATGTCCGGGTCTGTGCGCGATTCCCTGTAGGAGCGGCCTTGTGTCGCGATGGGCTGCAAGGCAGCCCCAGGGGCTCAAGTGTGGATCAGCAAGCTGGCCAGCCCCAAGGAAACGATTACAATGCGCGCCCCAACCTGAAATATGTTTTTCCCATGAAATCACTGCTTTACGCCGTATCCTTACTGTTTTCCTTCACCCTCCCTGCCCTGGCCAGCCCGCCGGCGACTTTCACCGAGGCCAAGGTGGTGGCCAAGCAGAAGGTGTACATGGACCAGGCCAGCAGTGCCATGGGCGACCTGTACTGCGGTTGCAAATGGGCCTGGGTGGGCAAGTCTGGCGGGCGTATTGATGCCGCCTCGTGCGGCTATCAGACCCGCAAGCAGCAGAACCGCGCCGAACGCACCGAATGGGAGCACATCGTGCCGGCCTACACCTTCGGCAACCAGCGCCAGTGCTGGAAGAACGGTGGCCGCGAGCATTGCGTGGATGACGACCCGGTATTCCGCGCCATGGAGGCCGACCTGTTCAACCTGTACCCGGCAGTAGGCGAGGTCAACGGCGACCGCAGCAATTTCAACTACGGCATGGTTGCTGGTAATGCAGGGCAATACGGGCAGTGCTCCACCAAGGTCGACTTCGTGCAGCGTGCTGCCGAACCACGTGACGAAGTGAAAGGCCTGGTCGCCCGCACCACCTTCTACATGTACGACCGTTACAAGCTGAGCATGTCGCGCCAACAGCAGCAGTTGCTGATGGCCTGGGACAAACAGCACCCGGTGTCGGCCTGGGAGAAAGAGCGTGACCGGCGCATTGCCGCGATCATGGGGCATGCCAACCCCTTCGTGACCGGGGAACGCAAATGGACCGCCAACTACAAGCCGGTCGGCAGTGGCGTGGTGCAAGCGGTGCCGGCGAAGGCTGCCAAGCCAGAGGCCAAGCCGAGCCTGGCCAGTGCCGGGTCGGTGGGGGCGGTGCTTGGCAACCGCAACAGCCACGTCTATCACCTTTCCGTCGGCTGCCCGGGCTATACCCAGGTTACCGCGAAGAACCAGGTCACCTTCGCCACAGAGGGTGAGGCGCAGGCAGCAGGTTATCGCAAGGCGGGCAACTGCCGCTGATCGCCTTCCTCGGGGCCTGCGCGGCCCCTTTGCAACCGAGCGGGCTGCACGGCAGCCCGCAACAATGACCATCCGTCGCCCAGACGGCACCCCACTCCCCGCCCCCAGCCCAACGAATGACAGATCATCCGCAAAGGAGACGTTCCATGATCCGCATTCGCCCACTCTCACTGTGCCTTGCCCTTGCCCTGGCCAGCGTCACTGGCACCAGCTTCGCCGCCACCGACACCGACACCGACAGCCGCCCGCAAACCGACCAGTACGGTGGCAAGACCGCCGGTGAAGACAGCAGCGTCAACAGCCCAGGCAGCAGCAAAGCCAACGACAGCAGCGACACCGGCAGCAACAGCGATGCCGCCGACGGCGCCGCTGGTGGCTCCAACAGCACCGGCGAAGCCACCGGCTCCGGCGCCGGGCACTCGGGAGGCACCGCCGAGGACCAGGACAGCCATTGAGGCCGACCTGGGCTACACTGCGCCGGAACGCCCTGCCAAGGATTCACCATGAACCTCAAACCCTGGCTGCTCGCCGCCCTGCTGCCGTGCAGCGCCCTGGCCGTCGCTGGCGGCCAGGGCGCACTGTCGATCAGTTCATCGTCGTTCACCGATGGCGGCGTGATCGCCTTGCAACAGGTTGGCCCGGACCCGGCCTGTGGTGCCGGCGAAGAGCGCACCCCGCAACTGAGCTGGGACAACCTCCCCGCAGGCACCCAGTCGCTGGCCCTGATCATGTTCGACCCGGACGGCGGCAAGGGCATTGGCGTGGTCCACTGGATCGCCTACAACATCGACCCGGCCCAGGATGGGCTTAAGGAAGGCGTCGCCGGGCTGACCGGGCAAGGCGTCACCGTGGGGCGCAACTCGCGGGGCACGCTCAGCTACCGCGGCCCCTGCCCACCCGCCGGCGACAACCCGCACCACTACGCATTGACGCTGATCGCCACCGACCTGCCATTGGGCACCCTGCCCGAAGGCCTGGACCGCAGCGGCCTGCTGCAACTGCTGCAAGGTCACGCGCTAGGGGCGCAGAGCCTGGTCGGGCGCTATGGCCATTGAACCGTGCTGTACAAAAACAATTGATCACCCCCATAGCATTTATCCATTGAATGGCCCGGCCGAACTGAAGTAAGCTCGGGCTCATTCACTGGAGAGCAACATGCCGAAACACACCCGCAACCACGCCAACCACACCGGTCGCAGCCTGCGCCCTGTGCTGGCCGTTGCCGGCTGCGTGGCACCTGCCAGCTATTACTTTGGGTATTGGTTTAGCCACTAGGCGCCGATACCCACACGGCGCCCACCTTCGAGGGGCCGCCGAACATGAGAATACTCAAACCCCCGGTCGGCTCCCCGACCGGGGGTTTTGCTTTTCAGGCCTTTGAACAACACCGATTCACATTGAGGACAGATTCATGAACTACGCCACTTATTACTACGCAAACACCTACGCCTGGCGATTTAGCCAATCCCGTTCGGGCCAGCCTGCCGCCTCCGTTCGGTCTTCCACAGGTGGCAATGCAGCAGCCAATACGAATTCAACGATCTGTCGAACACCTCGATAGGGCCGACCACGCGGGCCAGAACCCGCCGTCCGCCCAGGGAAAAAACGCCATGCAAGCTTCCAGCCTCGCCCTGACCCAGCCGCAAGCGGCCAACACCACCGTCAGCCAGCGCCTGCCCAGCCCGCACCTGCTCAAGCAGCAAATGCCGCTGTCCAGCGAACTTACCCAGCAAGTCCATGCCCACCGCCAGGCCATCCGCGACATCCTCGAAGGCCGCGACCCGCGCCTGCTGGTGATCGTTGGCCCGTGCTCGATCCACGACCCGCGCTCGGCCCTGGAATACGCCGACCGCCTGGCCGCCCTCAGCCGCGAAGTCGACGACAAGCTGCTGCTGGTGATGCGCGCCTACGTCGAAAAACCCCGCACCACGGTCGGCTGGAAAGGCCTGGCCTACGACCCGCACCTCGATGGCAGCGACGACATGCACGCCGGCATCGCCCTGTCCCGCGGGCTGATGCTGAACATGATCGAACGCGGCCTGCCGGTTGCCACCGAACTGCTGCAGCCAATGGCCGCCGGCTACTTCGATGACCTTCTGGCCTGGGCCGCGATTGGCGCGCGCACCACCGAGTCGCAGATCCACCGCGAAATGGTCAGTGGCCTGGAGCTGCCGGTCGGCTTCAAGAACGGCACCGACGGCGGCATCGCCATCGCCAGCGACGCCATGCGCAGCGCCGCCCACCCGCACCGCCACTTCGGCATGGATGCGCAGGGCTACCCGGCCATCATCGAGACCTTGGGCAACCCGGACACGCACCTGGTGCTGCGCGGCGGCCACAAGGGCCCGAACTTTGACGCCAACAGCATCGCCATGGCCCGCCAGGCGCTGGCCAAGGCCGGGCTGCAGGCGCGGATCATGGTCGATTGCAGCCATGCCAACAGCGGCAAGGACCCGGCGCGCCAGCCGGCGGTTTTCAACGATGTGCTGGAGCAGCGCCTGGCCGGCGACCGTTCGATCGTCGGCGTGATGATCGAAGGGCACCTGTTCGACGGCTGCCAGGCGCTGGGCAAGGGCGCGCTGAAATACGGCGTGTCGATCACCGACGGTTGCCTGGGCTGGGCTTCGACCGAAACCCTGTTGCGCGAGGCGGCACAAAAACTCTAGGTAGCGGGATGCAAGCCTGGCGAGACATACCCCGGACAAGTGCGCTAGGCTTGCCTTTTTTACCCCAAGGAGCAGTACCCATGGCCCGTGCAACCGCCCGCCACATCCTGGTCAGCAGCATCGATAAATGCAACGAACTGAAAGCCCAGATCGAAGCAGGCGCCGACTTCGCTGAAATCGCCAAAGCCAACTCCACCTGCCCGTCCAGCCGCCAGGGCGGTGACCTGGGCTCGTTCGGCCCGGGCCAGATGGTCAAGGAGTTCGACACCGTGGTGTTCAGCGCCCCGGTCAATACCGTGCAAGGCCCGGTGAAGACCCAGTTCGGCTACCACCTGCTGGAAGTGACCAGCCGCCAGGACTAAGTCCTCGCAGCCGATGAAATACCCTGTGGGAGCGGGCATGCCCGCGAATAGGCCAGACCAGGCAATCTCATTGTCTGATCTGACGCATTCGCGGGCACGCCCGCTCCCACAAGTACTTTGGGGGCTTGTGTTTGCGTGCATGAGCTTGATGGCCCACGCCGCCTCCACCCACGCCCTCACCGTTTACGGCGAAGCCCCCCGCTACAACGCCGGCTTCCAGCATTTCGACTACGTCAACCCCGATGCCCCCAAAGGCGGCATCCTGCGCCGCTCGGCCATCGAGATTGGCCAGTTCGACCATATCCTGCCGTACATCGACAAAGGCATCGGTGTCAGCGAGGTCGATGGCCTGCTGTACGCGCCACTTGCCGTGCGCTCGTTCGATGAACCCTACACCGTCTACGGCCTGATCGCCCGGCGCATGGAGCGCGGCCCGGAGGATGCCTGGCTGCGGTTCGAGATCGACCCGCGCGCCACCTTCGCCGATGGCAAGCCGGTGCGCGCCGAGGACGTACGCTTTACCTTCGAGCTGCTGATGAGCAAGGGCAGCCTCAAGTACCGCACCCAGTTCGCCGATGTTGTCGGCGTCATCGTGGAAAGCCCGCACAGCGTGCGCTTCGACTTCAAGCCCGACCACGGCCGCACCCTGCCGCTGGACCTCGCCAGCCTGCCGGTACTGCCCGAACACGACTGGCAGCAGCGCGATTTTGCCAACGGCGCCGGGTTCGACAAGCCGGTCGGCAGCGGGCCGTACCGTATCGGGCGCATCGACAACGGCCGCAGCATCACCTTCGAGCGCGACGCCAACTGGTGGGCGCGCGATCTGCCGGTCAGCCGCGGCCGCTACAATTTCGACAAGCTGCGCATCGAGTACTTCGGTGATACCGAAGTGGCGCGGCAGGTGCTCAAAGGCGGCGGCTACGACTACAACCGCGAATTCTCCGCCACCGCCTACACGCTGGGCTACAACGGCGCACAACTGGACGACGGCCGCCTGCAGCGCGCCCACCTGGGCCCGGCCAAACCGCAGGTTGCCCAAGGCTTCGTGTTCAACCTCGACCGGCCGCAGTTCAAGGACCGTCGCGTGCGCCAGGCGCTGGGCATGCTGTGGGACTACGAGTGGAGCAACCGGCAGATGATGCGCAACATGTACATCCGCCAGCAGAGCGTGTTCTCCAATACCCCGCTGGCCGCCCGCCAACTGCCGGATGCCGGCGAGTTGAAACTGCTCGAACCGTTGCGCGGCAAGGTGCCGGACGAAGTCTTCAGCACCGTGTTCACCGCCCCGGTCACCGATGGTTCGGGGATCATCCGCAAGCAGCAGCTGCAGGCACTGGCGCTGCTCGAACAAGCCGGCTGGCGCCCCGAAGGCGACCGCCTGGTGAACAGCCAGGGCACGCCGCTGGCGTTCACCTTCCTCAACGGCCAGGCGGGCATGGAGCGCCTGCTGCTGCCGTGGAAGCGCAACCTGGCCCAGATTGGCGTGACCCTGGACATCCGCAACGTCGATTCGGCCCAGTACGTCAACCGCCTGATGGCACGTGACTACGACATGATCGTCACCGGCTACCCGGTCACCCTGTCGCCCGGCGCCGAGCTGTACAACTATTTTGGCTCGGCAGCCGCCCACGACCCTGGGTCGAACAACCTGATGGTGCTTCAGGACCCTGCCGTGGACCGCCTGATCGACGGCCTGGTGCGCGCCGACACCCAGGCCGACATGCTGCACCACGCCCATGCCCTGGACCGGGTGCTGCAATGGAACTACTACTGGATCCCCAACTACTACCCACCGGGCAGCTCCACTGCCTGGTGGAACCGCTTCGGCCTGCCCAAGGTCCAGGCTGCCTATGACGAAGGCCTGGACACCTGGTGGGAAGTCAGCCCCACCGCGCTGACCAACGCGCAAATGGCCGAGCGCCGGAAATCCTCGCCATGACCACCTACATCCTGCGCCGCCTGTTGCTGATCATCCCGACCCTGCTGGCGATCCTGCTGGTCAACTTTGCCATTGTCCAGGCCGCGCCGGGTGGCCCGGTGGAGCAGGCGGTGGCACGCCTGCAGGGCATCGGCGGCGGCGCCCCAGGTGCCCGGGCCGAGGTGGTGCACGGCGAGTCACGAGCCACCCGTGGCCTGGACCCGAAACTGATCGAGGAGATCAAGCGCCAGTACGGCTTCGACAAATCCGCCCCCGAGCGCCTGTGGTTGATGCTGGGCCAGTACGCCCGGCTGGACTTCGGCAACAGCTTCTTCCGCGGCGCCAAGGTCACCGACCTGATCCTCGACAAGTTGCCGGTCACCCTGTCGCTGGGCTTCTGGGCCACGCTGATCACCTACCTGGTGTCGATCCCGCTGGGCATCCGCAAGGCAGTGCGCCACGGCAGCCGCTTCGATGCCTGGAGCAGTGCACTGATCGTGGTCGGCTATGCCCTGCCCTCGTTCCTGTTCGCCCTGTTGCTGATCGTGCTGTTCGCCGGCGGCACCTCGCTCAGCTGGTTCCCGGTGCGCGGCCTGGTCTCGGACAACTTCGACGAGCTCAGCCTGCTGGGCAAGGTCGCCGACTACTTCTGGCACCTGGTGCTGCCGGTCGGTGCCCTGGTGATCGGCGGCTTCGCCACCCTGACGCTGCTGACCAAAAACGCCTTCCTCGACGAGATTTCCCGGCAATACGTGGTTACCGCCCGCGCCAAGGGCCTGAGCCAACGCCGGGTGCTGTATGGCCATGTGCTGCGCAATGCCATGCTGCTGGTGGTGGCCGGGTTGCCGCAGGCGTTGATCACGGTGTTCTTCGCCGGCTCGTTGCTGATCGAGGTGATCTTCTCGCTCGATGGCCTGGGCCGCATGAGTTACGAGGCGGCCGTGGCGCGGGATTACCCGGTGGTGTTCGGCACGCTGTTCATCTTCACCCTGGCGGGCCTGCTGATCCGCCTGATCGGTGACCTGTCGTACACCCTGCTCGACCCGCGTATCGACTTCGACACGAGGGCGCGCTGATGCTTTCACCGATCTCGCGTCGTCGCCTGCAACGCTTTCGCCGCAACCGCCTCGGCTGGGTTTCGCTGTGGCTGTTCGCCGCCCTTCTGCTGCTGAGCCTGTGTGCCGAGCTGGTGGCCAACGACAAACCGCTGCTGCTGGGCTACAAGGGCGACCTGTACGTGCCGGCGCTCAAGCGCTACACCGAGCAGCAGTTCGGCGGCCAGCTGCCGTTCCAGCCAGACTACCGCAGCGCCTATGTACGCCAGCTGATCGAGCAGCAAGGTGGCTGGATGCTGTTCGCCCCCATCCCGTTCAGCGCCGATACCCCCAACTACGACCTGCAAGTGCCCACCCCCAGCCCGCCGAGCGCGAGCAACTGGCTGGGTACCGACGACCAGGGCCGCGACGTGCTGGCCCGGGTGCTGTATGGCACCCGGGTATCCTTGCTGTTCGCCTTCGCCCTGACCGTGGTCAGCGTGCTGATCGGGGTGGCGGCCGGTGCCCTGCAGGGCTACCACGGCGGCTGGGTCGACCTGGTCGGCCAGCGCCTGCTGGAGGTGTGGTCGGGGTTGCCGGTGCTGTACCTGCTGATCATCCTCAGCGGGTTCGTCGAGCCGGACTTCTGGTGGCTGCTGGGGATCATGGCGCTGTTCTCCTGGCTGACTCTGGTCGATGTGGTGCGCGCCGAGTTCCTGCGCGGTCGCAACCTGGAGTACGTGAAGGCCGCAAGGGCGCTGGGGTTGCCAGACAGCCAGGTGATGCTGCGGCACATCCTGCCCAATGCCATGAATGCAACGCTGACCTATGTGCCGTTCATGCTGACCGGGGCGATCACCACCCTGACTGCGCTGGATTTTCTCGGTTTCGGCATGCCGGCCGGGAGTGCTTCGCTGGGAGAGCTGGTGACCCAGGGCAAACAGCACCTGGAGGCGCCGTGGCTGGGCTTTACCGCGTTCTTTGCGCTGGCGGTGATCCTGTCGCTGCTGGTGTTTATCGGGGATGCCTTGCGCGAGGCGTTCGACCCCAGGGGATAGGTTTTCAGGTCTGGCCTCTTCGCGGGCTTGCCCGCTCCCACAGGTACCCCGCAGTCCTCAGGATTTGTGGTGACCCTGTGGGAGCGGGCAAGCCCGCGAAGAGGCCGGCCCTGCTTACACAGATTTCAGGATTTCTACCCATGCACGACAGCGACAGCCTCAAGGACTACCCCCAGGTACGGCAACTGGCGATCCGCTCGTTGTTCGAGATCATCGAGCAGTCCAGCGAGGGCACGGTAATCGTCGATCGCCAGGCGCGCATCGTCTGGATGAACGAGCGCTACGCCCGGCGCTTTGGCCTGGCCGACGCCGCCAGTGCCATCGGCCAGCCATGCGAGGCGGTGATCCCGGGCAGCCTGATGCGCGAGGTAGTGAGCAATGGCCGGCCAATCCTGCTGGACATGCTCGACACCCCGAACGAGCCGCTGGTGGTAATGCGCCTGCCCATCCACGACGACCAGGGCGCGCTGATCGGCGCCATCGGCTTTGCCCTGTTCGATGAGTTGCGCAGCCTGTCGCCGCTGCTCAAACGCTACTCCAGCATGCAGCAGGAGCTGGCCTCGACCCGCTCGCAATTGCGCGCCCGCCAGGCCAAGTACAGCTTCGCCCAGTTCGTTGGCAGCAGCGCCGCCAGCCTGGAGGCCAAGCGCCGCGCCCGGCGTGGCGCAAGCAGTGATTCGCCGGTGCTGCTGCTGGGCGAAACCGGCACCGGCAAGGAACTGCTGGCCCATGCCATCCATGCGGCGTCGGCGCGGGCGCACAAGGCGTTTGTCAGCATCAACAGTGCGGCGATCCCCGAGACGCTGCTGGAAGCCGAATTCTTCGGCACCGCCCCCGGCGCCTTTACCGGCGCCGATCGCAAGGGCCGCAGCGGCAAGCTGCAACTGGCCGAAGGCGGCACGCTGTTCCTCGACGAGATCGGCGACATGCCGCTGGCCCTGCAGAGCAAGCTGCTGCGGGTGTTGCAGGAGAAGGAGTACGAGCCGGTTGGCTCGAACCAGATGCTGCGCAGTGATGTGCGCATCATTGCCGCCACCTCCATCGACCTGCAGGCCGCCATCGCCCGCGGGGCATTCCGCGCCGACCTGTATTACCGGCTGAATGTGCTGCCGATCGAGGTGCCGCCACTGCGGCAACGGCTGGAGGACCTGCCGGTGCTGTGCGAGGCCATCCTGGGGGAACTGGGCAGCCAGTATGAGCTCGAGGCCGAAGCGCAGCAGCTATTGGCGCGGCATGCATGGCCGGGGAACATTCGCGAGCTGCGCAATGTGCTGGAGCGGGCCACGCTGCTGGCGGATCAGCCGCGGTTGGGGATGGCGGATCTACGAGCGGCATTGGGGCCGTTGAGCCCGGTGGCGGCTGCGCCTGTGCGCCAGACTTACCGTGAGGCGTGTGAAGAGTTTGAGCGTGAGCTGATTGTTGGGGCATTGGCCGAGTATGCGGGAAATGTGCCGCAGGCCGCGCAGGCATTGGGGTTGGGGCGGTCGACGTTGTACAAGAAGATGGTAGCGCTGGGGATTTCGTCTCTAACTTGAGACTTATGTTTCTGATTTGAGATCGCTGCGAGGGCTTCGCCCTCGATCGCCGGCAAGCCAGCTCCCACAAGGTATTGCACCGCTTTCAGAACTTTTGGATAACCCTGTGGGAGCTGGCTTGCCGGCGATGGGCTGCAAAGCAGCCCCTACAGTCTCAAAATGTAGACAAGATATTTAGAAAAACAAAATTAATCATTTAAAATCATCAACTTACAGATCTGGCACGATTCCCGCTATCTCCTGTTCACCGATAAAAACAAGACTCACCCAGGAGACCCACCCCGATGACCGTGCTCATCGCCCTCGCCGCTCTGGCCCTGCTGATGCTGGCTGCCTACCGCGGCTACAGCGTAATCCTCTTCGCCCCCATCGCCGCCCTCGGTGCGGTACTGCTCACCGACCCGTCTGCCGTGGCCCCCGCATTCACCGGGGTGTTCATGGAGAAAATGGTCGGCTTCATCAAGCTCTACTTCCCGGTGTTCCTGCTGGGGGCCGTGTTCGGCAAGCTGATCGAGCTGTCCGGCTTCTCGCGCTCGATCGTCGCCGCCGCCATCCGCGTGCTCGGCACCCGCCAGGCGATGCTGGTGATCGTGCTGGTCTGCGCCCTGCTCACCTACGGCGGCGTGTCGCTGTTCGTGGTGGTGTTCGCGGTTTACCCGTTCGCCGCCGAGATGTTCCGCCAGAGCAATATCCCCAAGCGCCTGATCCCGGCAACCATCGCCCTGGGCGCGTTCTCGTTCACCATGGATGCCCTGCCCGGCACCCCGCAGATCCAGAACATCATCCCCAGCACCTTCTTCAACACCACCGCCTGGGCCGCACCCTGGCTGGGCCTGATCGGCACACTGTTCGTGTTCTGCACCGGCATGGCCTACCTGCAGCGCCAGCGCAACAAGGCCCAGCGCGCCGGAGAAGGCTATGGCAGCGACTTGCGCAACGAACCGGAAACCGCTGCCGACCTGGCGCTGCCCAACCCCTGGCTGGCCCTGTCGCCACTGCTGCTGGTGGGGGTGATGAACCTGCTGTTCACCCACTGGATCCCGCAGTGGTACGGCCCCAGCCACAGCCTGCAACTGCCCGGCATGAGCGCGCCGGTGCAAAGCGATGTGGCCAAGCTCACGGCCATCTGGGCAGTGCAGGCGGCGTTGCTGGTGGGCATCCTGATGGTGCTTGTATGTGCCTTCGGCGCCATCCGCACCCGCCTGGCCGAAGGCACCAAAAGCGCCGTGGGCGGCGCCTTGCTGGCGGCCATGAACACCGCCTCGGAATACGGCTTTGGCGCGGTGATCGCCTCGCTGCCGGGCTTCCTGGTATTGGCGGACGCCCTGCGCGGCATTCCCAACCCACTGGTCAACGAAGCCATCACCGTGACCTTGCTGGCCGGCATCACCGGCTCTGCCTCGGGCGGCATGAGCATCGCCCTGGCTGCCATGGGCGACAGCTTCATCGCCGCCGCCAATGCCGCCAACATCCCGCTCGAAGTGCTGCACCGGGTGGCCGCCATGGCCAGCGGGGGCATGGACACCCTGCCGCACAACGGTGCGGTCATCACCCTGCTGGCCGTGACCGGGCTGACCCACCGCGAGGCCTACAAGGACATCTTCGGTATTACCCTGATCAAGACCCTGGCGGTGTTCGTGGTCATCGCCACGTTCTACGCCACCGGCATCGTCTAAGGAGCTTTGCATGACCCTCAAAGGCAAGACCGCACTCGTCACCGGTTCCACCAGCGGCATCGGCCTGGGCATTGCCCAGGTGCTGGCCCGCGCAGGCGCCAACATCGTGCTCAACGGCTTCGGCGACCCTGGCCCGGCGCTGGCCGAGATCGCCCGGCACGGGGTGAAGGCAGTCCATCACCCGGCCGACCTGTCGGACGTGGCCCAGATCGAAGCGCTGTTCGCCCTGGCCGAGCGCGAGTTCGGCGGCGTCGACATCCTGGTCAACAACGCCGGTATCCAGCACGTGGCGCCGGTGGAGCAGTTCCCGCTGGAAAGCTGGGACAAGATCATCGCCCTCAACCTGTCGGCCGTGTTCCATGGTACGCGCCTGGCCCTGCCCGGCATGCGAGCGCGCAACTGGGGGCGCATCATCAACATCGCCTCGGTGCACGGCCTGGTCGGCTCCACCGGCAAGGCGGCCTATGTGGCGGCCAAGCACGGCGTGGTCGGCCTGACCAAGGTGGTAGGCCTGGAAACCGCCACCAGCAACGTCACCTGCAATGCCATCTGCCCCGGCTGGGTGTTGACCCCGCTGGTGCAGAAGCAGATCGACGATCGTGCTGCCAACGGTGGCGATCCGCTGCAAGCGCAGCACGATCTGCTGGCAGAAAAACAGCCATCGTTGGCCTTCGTCACCCCCGAACACCTGGGTGAGCTGGTACTATTCCTGTGCAGCGAGGCCGGTAGCCAGGTTCGCGGTGCCGCCTGGAACGTCGATGGTGGCTGGTTGGCCCAGTGACGGGCGGCCTGGGCCTGGCGACGGTCTTGCATTCGTTTATCTGCAAGGAGGCCCTATGCGCCCAACCCCGATGACCGCGATCCTGGCCCTGACCCTGGCTGCCGCCGCACCCGCGATGGCAGCCAGCCTGAAGGACGTCGCGCCCTACCCCGAGGCGGAAAAAGGCTTCACCCGGCAGGTCATCCACCTGCCGGCCCAGGCTGATGAGTCGGCCTATCAACTGGAAATCCTCGCCGGCAAGACCCTGAAGGTTGACTGCAATCGCCAGCGCCTGGGCGGCAGCCTGGAGGAGCGTACCCTGGAAGGCTGGGGCTACAGCTACTACCGCCTGGACAAGATCAGCGGCCCGGCCAGCACGCTGATGGCCTGCCCCGATGGCAAGAAGACCGAGGCCTTCGTGCCAGTGGTCGGCGAAGGCTTCATGCTGCGCTACAACAGCAAGCTGCCGGTGGTGGTGTATGTGCCCAAGGACGTCGAAGTGCGCTACCGCGTCTGGACCGCGTCGCAGGACGTGCAAAAGGCTAAAGTAGAGTAAAACGCAAGCCTTTGGCCTTGATGGTGCCTTCATCGCCGGCAAGCCGGCTCCCACAGGTTGGTCACTGCACTCAATACCTGTGAGGTTCCTGTGGGAGCTGGCTTGCCGGCGATGGGGCCCTTGCAGGCAACAGGAGGTTCGGCATGAACGATGTGCTCTGGCGCCCCTCCACGGCGCAGATCGAGGCCAGCCGGATGGATGCCTTCCGCCGCCGGGTCAACCTGCGCTACAACCTGCAACTCGACGACTACCAGGCGCTGCACCGCTGGAGCATCGAGCAGCGCCCTGCCTTCTGGCAAACCCTTGCCGACTATTTCCACGTTCACTGGCATACCCCGCCCAGCCATGTGCTCAGCGAAGGGCCGCAGATGCCCGATGCCCAGTGGTTCAGCAACGCCACCCTCAACTTCGCCGAACACCTGCTGCGCCGCCGCGACGACCGCCCGGCCCTGGTCGCCGTGCGCGAAGACGGCCAACGCCAGCTGTTCACCCATGCCCAGCTGGCAGCCCAGGTGGCCGGCCTGCAAACAGCCTTCAAGGCCGCCGGCATCGTCCCCGGCGACCGGGTAGCCGCGGTCATGCCCAATACCTGGCAGACACTGGTCGCCATGCTCGCCTGCACCAGCCTCGGTGCGGTGTGGTCCAGCTCCTCGCCCGAGTTTGGCGTACACGGCATCATCGACCGCTTCGGCCAGATCGAGCCCAAGCTGCTGATCGCCTGTGCCGGGTACCAGTACGCCGGCAAGGCCATCGACCAGGTGGACAAGGTCAACCAGGTGTGCGCGCAGCTGCCCAGTCTGCAACGGCTGATCGTGGTGCCCCATACCCGCAGCGGGACGCGCGCCGACGAATTCCAGGCCGCCAACGTCAGCCTGTGGGACGAGTTCTTTCAGCCCGGCGGCGAGCCCCGCTTCACCCCGCTGCCCTTCGACCACCCGCTGTACATCCTGTACTCCAGCGGCACCACCGGTGTGCCCAAGTGCATCGTCCACCGCGCCGGCGGCGTGTTGTTGCAGCACCTGAAGGAACATGGCCTGCACAACGATCTGAAGGCCGATGACGTATTGTTCTACTACACCACTTGCGGCTGGATGATGTGGAACTGGCTGGCCAGCGGCCTGGCGGTGGGCGCCACGCTGGTGCTGTACGACGGCTCGCCGTTCCATCCCGGCCCCGAGCGGCTGCTGGACCTGATCGACGCCGAGGGCATCCAGGCCTTCGGTACCAGCGCCAAGTACCTGGCGGCATTGGAGCAGGCGGGCCTCGAACCTGCGGCAAGCCACCGCCTGGAACGCTTGCGCCTGCTGCTGTCCACCGGCTCGCCGCTGTCGCCACACAGCTACGACTACGTGTACCGCAAGATCAAGGCCGACCTGTGCCTGGCGTCGATGTCCGGCGGCACCGATATCGTCTCCTGCTTCGTGCTGGGCAACCCGACCCTGCCAGTGCGCCGTGGCGAGATCCAGTGCAAGGGCCTGGGCATGGCGGTGGAAGTGTGGAACGAACATGGCCAGCCGGTGCAGGGCGAAAAAGGCGAGCTGGTGTGCACGCGCAACTTCCCGTCCATGCCGCTGGGGTTCTGGAAGGATACGGACGGCAGCCGCTATCACGACGCCTACTTCAGCCAGTTCCCGGGGGTGTGGGCCCAGGGCGACTATGCCGAACAGCGTGCCGACGGCGGGCTGGTGATTCATGGCCGCTCCGATGCCGTGCTCAACCCCGGCGGGGTGCGCATTGGCACGGCGGAGATCTACCGACAGGTGGAAAAGGTCGAGCAGGTGCTGGAAAGCGTGGCCATCGGCCAGGACTGGCAAGGCGACGTGCGGGTGGTGCTGTTCGTTCGCCTGCGTGACGGCCTGCAACTGGATGAGGCCCTGCGCCAGCACATCCGCCAGGTGATCCGCCAGTACACCACCCCCCGCCATGTACCGGCGGTGATCGCCCAGGTCGATGACATCCCGCGTACCATCAGCGGCAAGCTGGTGGAGTTGGCGATTCGCAATGTGGTGCATGGCTTGCCGGTGAAGAACACCGACGCCCTGGCCAACCCCGAGGCGCTGGAGCAGTTCCGGGATCGGGAGGAGTTGCAAACCTGACCCTTGTCACCGTCCCTGTAGGAGCGGCCTTGTGTCGCGATGGGGCGCGAAGCGGCCCCAGGTTTTCAGCTTCGCAGCACAAGTTGCCGGGGCCGCTTCGCGCCCCATCGCGACACAAGGCCGCTCCTACAAGGACGCGTAATCGCCTCAGCACAATACTATGAGGCATAATGCCCACCTTTTTCGCCCCCGAAGCACAGGTACCCCATGAAAGCCCAAGCCCGCCACATCCTGGTCAAGACCGCTGACGAAGCCGAAAAGCTCAAGCAGCGCATCGCCAATGGCGAGGCTTTCGACGTGCTCGCAAAAAAGTTCTCCACCTGCCCTTCGGGCAAGCGTGGCGGCGACCTGGGTGAAATCCGCCCCGGGCAGATGGTCGGCGCCATCGACCAGGTGATCTTCAAGAAGCCCCTGCGCGTGGTGCACGGGCCGATCAAGAGCAAGTTCGGCTATCACCTGGTGCAGACGTTCTACCGCGACTAAGTGCCGAGTACGCAGTTCTAGCGCCGCGCAGCCAGCAGCCCGAGGCCGGCGCAGCCCAGCAATGAGGCGCTGACCCGGTTGAACAGCCGGCGTGGGCCAGGCTGGCTGAACCAGCGCTGCAGGTACGCCCCCAGGCCGGCGTAGATGGCGATGGCGGCCCATTCCAGCAAAATGAACAGCACACCCAGCCAGAGGAACTGCTCGCTCACCGGGGTGGCGCTGCCGACCGAGACGAACTGCGGCAGGAAGGCGGTGAAGATCAGGATTGCCTTCGGGTTACCAGCGGCCACCCAGAACTCCTGACGTGCCAGGCGCCAGGTGCCGCGTGGGTGATCGCTTGCCACCACCGCCTCGCCCACCGGTGCCCGCCACAGTTGCCAGGCGATATAGAACAGGTACGCCGCCCCCACCACCTTGATGGCCAGGAACAGGTATTCGCTGGTGTGCAGCACCACTGCCAGGCCCATGGCCGCCAGGGCGATCATGCCGCTGAAGGCGACGATACGCCCGCCACCGGCCACGCAGGCCGTGCGCAGGCCGTAACGGCTGGCATTGTGCAGCGACAGCAGGTTGTTCGGCCCCGGCGCCATGTTCAGGGCGAAGCAGGCAGGAATGAAAAGCAGCAGGCTTGAGAGGTCCATTATTGTTTTCCTTTGGCAACAGGCGTCTATTTCGGCGGGTAGCGGGCCTTGCGGTCAAGTTACAGCCAGCGGAAAAAACTGTATGGGTGCGCGGCGCCTGATAAGCTGCCGCGCATACCGAGGACCCTGTGATGCACCGTTCCCATGCCGCGCTGTGGCGCGACCCGGCCCTGCCGCATGTCGAAAGCCGCCGCGCCTGCCATAGCCGCGCCTGCTACAAGGCCCACAGCCACCCGACGTTTTCCATCGGTGTGGTGGACGCCGGCCACAGTCATTTCACCGGTGCCGGCAACGGCCAGCAACGCCTGTCACCCGGCACGCTGGTGCTGGTCCCGGCCCGCCGGGTACATGCCTGCAACCCCGAGCCCGGGCAGGCGTGGAGCTACCAGATGCTGCATGTGGATGCCGACTGGCTGGCACAGCTGCACCTGGAATCAGGGCTGGATGGTGCCGGGCCCGGCGAGCCGGCACGTATCTGCCAGGTGCCGGAGGTGTATCGGCAGTTCTGCGAAATGAACAGTCTGCTGTTCTCCAACGCCAGCAGTGGTGAGAAGGATGCGGCGCTGATTGCCTTTCTGGGTGACCTGGACTTTGCCAGGCACGCGCCGCTGGCACCGGCACCGGCCCTGGGGGCGACCGCGTTGAGTGGGCTGATCGCCCACATCGAAGGCCAGGACCCGGCGCAGTTGAGCCTGGCGGTACTGGCCCGGCAGGCCGGGCTTGGGCGCTACCAGTTGATTCGCGCATTTCGCGCGGCCACCGGGTTTACGCCGCATGCCTACCTGCTCAATGCCCGGGTCAACCGTGGGCGGCAATTGTTGGGTGAAGGGCAGGCCCTGGCGGAGGTGGCCTATCGGCTCGGATTTGCCGACCAAAGCCATTTCCAGCGGGTGTTCAAGGCCCATGTGGGGGTGACACCGGGGCAGTATCGGGATCGGCTTCGCCTTTGAGGTTTTGGGCTCACGTTGTACCTGTGGGAGCGGGCGCGCCCGCGAACACCGGCTACGCCGGTGCCATTCTCCGCGCTGGATTTTTCGCGGGCACGCCCGCTCCCACAGGTACCGCGCCTGCTGGCTGAGCCTGCAATATTGTTCAATACGGCATTTGCGCTGAGGGGCAGAGTCAGGCTTTCCTCCAGAGCAGCCACACCCCAATGCAACAGTTCCTGATCATCGCCCTCGCCCACTTCCTCGCCCTGCTCTCTCCCGGCCCGGACTTCTTCCTGGTCTCACGCACCTCGGTCAGCGCCGGCTGGCGCGTCGCGAGCGGCGCCTGCCTGGGTATCGCCCTGGCCAATGGCGTGTTCATCACCATGGCTTTCACCGGCCTGTCGGTACTGCAGGAAGGCAGCCTCTTGTTCACAACCCTGCAACTGGCCGGCGCCGGCTACCTGCTGTACATCGGCACCCTGTTCCTGCGCCATGCCGGGCAAACCAGCCTGGGCGCAGTCGCTGGCAAGCAGACCGCCCAAGGGTGGTGGCGGGGATTGGGCATGGGGTTCCTGTCCGGCATCCTCAACCCCAAGAATGCGCTGTTCTATGCCAGCCTGGTCAGCATGGTCGCCAGCGCCAGCATTGCCTGGAAAGCAACCTGTGCCCTGTGGATGTTCAGCATCGTGCTGCTGTGGGACCTGCTGGTTGCCGTGGCCATCGGCAACCCGCTGGTGCTGCGGCGCTTCGCCCGCTGCCTGCCGTGGCTGGAGCGGGCCTCCGGGGTCATGCTGGTGCTATTGGCTGCGGCACTGTTGTTTCACCTGGCCTGGGGCTGACCAGTTGCAGGGTCCGCATGTCCATCAAGGTGAAATGGCCACTGGCCCAACCCCCGGTATCCAGGTGCCAGACATTGCCCAGCAGCTTGGCTTCCAGTACCGGCGTGTGGCCCACCAACAAGGCACGCAGGCCCTGCACGGGCTCGGTATCACCTACCTTCAACCGCCGCCGCGACCATTGGCACACTTCCCGTACTTGCGGGTCGTCATCCAGTTCCAGCCAGGTCCTCAACACCGTCCAGTCGGCATATGGGCTGTCGGCATGCAGCAGCCCTACCAGGCCCGCCGCACTTTCAACCTCTATCGCAATCGGCAGCTCCTCGAAGCGCTCCACGAAACGCAACTGCCGAGCCCTCGGCAGGTCCAGAAACCAGCCACCCCCGGCGGCGCGGTACATGTCCAGATCGAGCCGCCCTCCGCGTACGCGGGTGATTGCCAGGGCCTCGTGATTACCCTGCACGGCATGGAACCAGGGCTGCGCCAGCCATTCCAGCGCCGCCTCGCTGTCCGGGCCACGGTCGACCAGGTCCCCCACGCTGAACAGGCGGTCCACGGCCGGATCGAACCCCACCCCTTCCAGGCATTGCTGCAGGCGCTGGAAGTGACCATGGATATCGCCCACTGCCAGGTCACGCCCCCGCAGGTTGGCAATCAGACGCCGAAACCGTGCCATTACAATCTTCCTCTGCTGGTGCCGCCATGCCAGGGGTAAAATGGAGGCACACGCAATCTGCCCCGGAGGTGCATCATGCGTACCGCCCTCGTGTGTGCCGTGCTCATGGCGCTGTCACTGGACAGCATGGCACAAGGTGCCCCGGCCGCGCAGGTCGAGGTACGTTTCGACCATCCGGAAAAATTCCGCGATGCCAGCCTCGACAGCCACGGGTACGAGCGTGGCGCCGACACCTATGTGATGAAAACCCTGACCCAGTACCTGCAGAAGCTTGGCCAACGCTACCTGCAACCTGGCCAGCAACTGGTCATCGACATTCGCGACATCGACCTGGCCGGGCGTTTCGAGCCCTGGCACAGCCAGGCCTACGATGTACGTTACATGCGCGAAATCACCTGGCCGACCATCGACCTCAGCTACACCCTCAGCCAACCGGGCAAACCCGACCAGCAGGCGCAGGAACGGGTCAGCGACAAGATGTACCTCAGCCGCCCGGGCCGGGTCACGAGCAGCAGCGACCGCCTGTATGCCGAAAAGGCCATGCTCGACGACTGGTTCCGCCAACGCTTCGCCGTCCACCCGGCATCCTGAAAATCCCTTCACTGGTACAGGCGTTGGTGCCGGTAGTATGCTCGGCCCTTCAACCTGTACCAGGGAAGGGTTTTTCATGAAGTTGTGCGCCGTGCAACTGGCGTCGCTCAAGGGCGATGTGCAAGCCAACCTCGAACGCCACCTGGCCTGCATGGAACAGGCCGCGGCCCTTGGCGCCGAACTGGTGGTATTTCCCGAACTGTCGCTGACCGGCTATGAGCCAACCCTAGCGCGCCAGGCCGCCCTGCCCGTCAGTTCGACGCGGCTGGACCCGCTGCAGGCAGCCTGCGACCGGCTTGGTATCACCGTCGCCGCAGGCCTGCCACTGCCGACGCCTGATGGCATTCGTATCGGCATGCCAATCCTCAGCCCCGGTGCACCGCGCCAGGCCTATGCCAAGCGGCGCCTGCATGATGATGAACTGCCCTGGTTCACCCCAGGTGATCAAGCCTTGCTGCTGCAGGTGGGCGCGCACCGGGTAGCGCCTGCGATCTGCTACGAATCGATGTTCATGGCGCATGCGGCAGCCGCACGGGAACACGGTGCCGACCTGTACCTGGTCAGCGTGGCGAAAACCGCCAAGGGCATCCGCGAGGGTTACCAGCACTACCCCGAGGTGGCTCGTGAGCTGGGCATGACGGTGTTGCTAGCCAACTGCGTGGGGCCAGCCGACACCTTCATCGGCGCCGGTGGCTCGGCGGCCTGGGACAGCCAGGGGCGCTTGCTGGCCAGCCTGGACGACCACAGCGAAGGGCTGATCGTGCTGGACACCGCCAACGCCAGTGCCATGGCGGTGCCCCTGGCCCCGCACCCGACATGATCTATCTGTTTCTGGCGTTGCTGAGCTATGCCTGTACCTACTACCTGACGGGGCTGCTCATTCAGGGGCAACTGGCCGATGTGGCCGAGGGTTTGCGCCACCGGCCCGACGCGCCGACACCTGGCGAGTACCTGCGCGCAGTCAAGCCTCATGCGCGCCGGGCTCATCGACAGTACACCCTGATGGCCGGCACGACGTTGGCCGTGCTGGTCTGCCTGGCCGCCAGCTGGTTCTGCTGACGCCTTACAGGTCCAGTGCCAGGCTTTGCCGGCCCTCCAGCGCAAGCAGGTACTGCTTGGCCGCCAGGCCACCGGCAAAGCCGGTGAGGCTGCCCGAAGCACCGATCACCCGATGGCACGGGGCGATGATCGAGATCGGGTTGCGGCCATTGGCGGCGCCTACCGCGCGCACCGCGCTGGGGTTGCCGATCTGCCGGGCGATGTCGCTGTAGCTGCGGGTTTCACCGAACGGTATCGCCAACAGCGCGGCCCATACCTGACGCTGGAATTCGGTACCGGCAAAATCCAGCGCCAGTTCGAAGCGCTGGCGTTTGCCGGCGAAGTACTCGCCGAGCTGGCGGGCGGTTTCCAGCAGTACCGGGCACTGGTCATCACGGTGCAGGGCGCCAAGGCGCACGCGGTTTTCCCGCTCCTCCTCCCAGAGTACGGCAGCCAGGCGCTCGCCACGGGCTACCAGGGTCAAGGTGCCGACGGGCGACTGCATGAAGGTGAATGCGCTGGACATAAGCAGGCTCCTGCCAGGTTGCGATCAACCTACTGTACGCATCCACAGCCCTGCCTGCATCCGCTTTCTTGCTCAGGCAATCATGCAAGCGGAACATCGGCGTCGGCATATTGCCCGGGCCAGAGTGCCATCCACCGCGTCGCCTGCTTCGCGGGTGAACCCGCTCCCACAGGGATCCCATCAGCTGAAGGAATGCGCCATACCTGTGGGAGCGGGCGCGCCCGCGAACACCGGCGCAGCCGGTGCCATCCACCGCGTCGCCTGCTTCGCGGGCATGCCCGCTCCCACAGGGATCCCATCAGCTGAAGGAATGCGCCATACCTGTGGGAGCGGGCGCGCCCGCGAACACCGGCGCAGCCGGTGCCATCCACCGCATCGCCTGCTTCGCGGGCATGCCCGCTCCCACAGGGATCCCATCAGCTGAAGGAATGCGCCATACCTGTGGGAGCGGGCGCGCCCGCGAACACCGGCGTAGCCGGTGCCATCCACCGCATTACCTGCTTCGCGGGTGAACCCGCTCCCACAAGGTGCCCACCAGCTGAAGGAATGTGCCGTACCTGTGGGAGCGGGTTTACCCGCGAACACCGGCGCAGCCGGTGCCATACACCGCATTGCCTGCTTCGCGGGTGAACCCGCTCCCACAGGATGCCCATCAGCCGAAGGAATGCACCGTACCTGTGGGAGCGGGCGCGCCCGCGAACACAGGCGTAGCCGGTGCCATTTACCGCGTCGCCTGCTTCGCGGGCATGCCCGCTCCCACAGGGACCTCACCAGCTGAAGGAATGTGCCGTACCTGTGGGAGCGGGTTTACCCGCGAACACCGGCGTAGCCGGTGCCATCAGCCGGTGCTGCCAGCATTCAGAGATATGCCTGCCGGATCCGCTTCTTGTCGATCTTGCCAACGCTGGTCTTGGGGATCTCGTCCACGCAACGCAACTGCCGTGGTATCGCCCATTTGTTCAGGTGCCCGCTGTCGACAAACGGCTGCAGATGCCCGACCAATCCCGCCTGGTCGAACTGCATGCCGTCACAACAGACTACCAAGGCCAACGGTTGCTCACCCCACTGCGGGTCCGGGATGCCGATCACCGCCACCGACGCGACAGCCGGGTGCTGGCTGATCAGGTTTTCCAGCGCCACCGAGCTGACCCACTCGCCTCCGGTCTTGATCACATCCTTGATCCGGTCACGAATACGCACCACACCCGCCGGGTCGATGCAGGCCAGGTCGCCGGTATGCATCCAGCCCCCCAGCCACAACGCGGCACCCTGCTCCGGCTCATGCAGGTAGCCCTGGGTCAGCCACGGTGCACGCACCACGATTTCACCCAGGCTTTCGCCGTCACGGGGCACATCAATGCCTTCAGCGTCGACGATGCGCAGGTCCACCAGGGCAATCGGCACGCCGGCATCGATACGCAGCGGCAACTGTTGCGCCATGGGCAGTGCCAGCAGCTCGGCGCTCAGGTGGGTGATGCTGAGCAGCGGGCAGCTTTCCGACATGCCGTAGCCACAATGCACGCTGATGCCGCGCTCGCTGGCACGCTGCGCCAGGCCCAGGGTCAGGGCGCTGCCGCCCAGCAGCATCTTCCAACCGGTCAGGTCGGCGCGGCGCCCTTCTTCGCTGTCGAGCATCATCTGCAGCACCGTGGGCACGCAATGGGAGAACGTCACGCCCTCGTCACGGTACAGCCGAACCAGGCGGTTGGGCTCGTAGCGCCCGGGGTAGACCTGCTTGATGCCCAGCGCCGTGGCCACATAGGGCACGCCCCAGGCATGCACGTGGAACATCGGCGTGATGGGCATGTACACGTCGCCGCTGCGCAGCAGCGGTACCTCGCCGCAGGCAGCCAGGGTGCCCTGCTCGACCAAGGTATGCAGCACCAGTTGCCGGTGGCTGAAGTACACGCCCTTGGGGTTGCCGGTGGTACCGCTGGTGTAGAACAGCGTGGCCAGTGAGTGCTCGTCGAAATCGGCGAAGTCGAATTGCGGCTCGGCAGCCGCCAGCAGTGCTTCGTACTCACCCAGCAGCGGCACCTCTTGCGTTGCGGGGTCGCCTTCGCCGAGGCGAATGAAACCCTCCACCGTCGGCAAGTCATCGCGCAATTGCGCCATCAACGGCAGGAAATCGTCATGTACCAGGACCAGGCGGTCCTCGGCATGGTTCATGGTGTAGCGCACCTGCTCGGTGGACAGCCGTACGTTCACCGTGTGCAGCACCGCACCCAGCATCGGCACGGCAAAGAAGCACTCCAGCGCCCGGTGGCTGTCCCAGTCGAGCAAGGCCACGGTGTCGCCAGGCTTGACCCCCGCAGCGGTCAGCACATTGGCCAGCCGCTGGATGCGTTCGAGCAGCGTAGTGTAGGTGTAGCGCAGCTTGTCGGCGTAGACGATTTCCTGGTTGGGCTGGTAGCGCACGCCCGACAGCAGCAGGCGCTTGATCAGCAGCGGATAGGCATAGGCCTGCTCGGCCGCGGGCATGATGCGAGTGGTGATCATGTCGGCGGCCTTCACAGTTGCCCGGCCTCGAGCAGGTACAGGCTGTCGCTACCGGCCCTGACGCTGGCGCTCAGCGAATGAATGCGTGGCAGCAGGCGGGCAAAGTAGAACCGCGCGGTGCCCAGCTTGCTCAGGTGGAACGGCTCGGGGGCCGCATGACACTGGCATACCACGGCCATGCGTGCCCACAGGTAGGCGTAGAAGGTGTAGCCAAACACCTGTAGGTACTCCACCGCCGCCGCGCCAAGCTCGCGCGGGTTGCCCTGCGCGCGGTCGAGCACCCAGGCAGTCAGCTCGTCGAGGTTGCGCACGGCAGCCAGCAGCGGCGCGCCGAACTCGGCGCACGCCGCGGGCAGCGTCTCGACAAAGGCGGTAATTTCGTCGGACACGCTGCGATAGGCCTGGCCGCCATCGGCAAACAGTTTGCGCCCCACCAGGTCGAGGGCCTGGATGCCGTTGGTGCCTTCGTAGATCTGGGTGATGCGGCAGTCGCGGATCAACTGCTCCTGGCCCCACTCGCGGATATAGCCATGGCCGCCCAGCACCTGCTGGCCGTGCACGGTGGTTTCCAGCCCCATGTCGGTGAGGAAGGCCTTGGCCACCGGTGTGAGCAACGCCACCTTGGCCTCGGCCTGGGCGCGTGCCACCGGGGCCTCGCTGTATTTGGCCAGGTCCAGCTGCAGAGCCACATAGGTAGAGAAGGCCCGCCCGCCTTCGTTCAGCGCTTTCATGGTCAGCAGCATGCGCCGCACATCCGGGTGGACGACGATCGGGTCAGCGGCTTGCCCCGGCGCTTCGGCGCCGGTCAGCGCACGGCCCTGCTGGCGATCACGGGCATAGGCGATGGCGCCCTGGTAGGAGCGTTCGCCCAGGGCCAGGCCCTGGATACCTACGCCAAGGCGCTCGTAGTTCATCATGGTGAACATCGCGTTGAGGCCCTTGTTCGGTTCGCCGACCAGGTAGCCGATTGCACCGTCGAAGTTCATCACGCAGGTGGCCGAGGCCTTGATGCCCATCTTGTGCTCGATCGACCCGCAACTCACCGCATTTGCGTCGCCCAGCACGCCGTCGGCGTCAACCAGCACCTTGGGCACCAGGAACAGCGAGATGCCCTTGGGCCCGGCGGGCGCATCCGGCAGCCGCGCCAGCACCAGGTGGATGATGTTCTCGGTCAGGTCCTGCTCACCGCCAGTGATGAAAATCTTGGTCCCGCTGATGCGGTAGCGGCCATCGGCAACCGGCTCGGCGCGGGTGCGAATCAGGCCCAGGTCGGTGCCAGCGTGCGGCTCGGTCAGGCACATCGAACCGGTCCAGCGCCCTTGGTACATGGGCGGCAGGTAGAGCGCCTTCAACGGCTCGCTGGCATGGTTGAGCAGCGCCAGGCAGGCTCCGGCCGTGAGCATCGGGTACAGGCCGAACGACAGGTTGGCGGCATTGAGCATTTCTTCGAGCTGGGCACCGATCACTTTCGGCATGCCCATGCCCCCATATTCCGGGGCACCAGCCACACCCACCCAGCCATCTGCGGCAAATGCCCGGTAGGCATCGGCGAAGCCATCGGGGGTGTGTACCTGGCCGGCCTCCCAGCGGCAGCCCTGCTCGTCGCCACTGCGGTTGAGCGGCGCCACCACCTCGGCAATCAGCCGGCCGGCCTGTTCGAGCACGGCCCGGGCAGTGTCGCCATCGACCTGCTCGGCCAGGGCGGGCGTTTGCGCCCACCAAGCCGGGATGTCGAACACTTCGTTGAACAGAAAATCCATGTCGCGCAGTGGCGGAAGGTAATCAGACATGAGGCGAACACTCGGTTTCTTGGGTTTGCGGAAGCGACGTGGCCTGGGCCTCGGCAGGTGCCGGGGCGGCCTGGCCACGCAGGAGGAAATGCGACAACGCAGGGATCAACACCAGCGCACCGAGCATGTTCCACAGGAACATGAAGGTCAGCAGCAGGCCCATGTCGGCCTGGAACTTGATCGGCGACCAGGCCCAGCCGACCACGCCGGCTGCCAGGGTGATGCCGACCAGCCCGACCACACGGCCGGTGAAGGCCACAGCTTTCTGGTAGGCCTGGGCCAGGCTCAACCCGGCGCGCTGGTAGTGCAGTTGCACGCTGAGCAGGTACAGCGCGTAGTCCACGCCGATGCCTACGCCCAGGGCGATCACCGGCAAGGTGGCGACCTTGACGCCAATGCCCATGGCTACCATCAGCGCCTCGCACAGCACCGAGGTGAGCATCAGCGGCAGGATCGCCACCAGCGTGGCGCGCCAGCTACGGAAGGTGAACAGGCAGAACAGCGTGACCGCCAGGTACACCAGCAACAGCATGCGGTGGTTGGCCTCGCGGACCACTACGTTGGTGGCAGCCTCGATACCGGCGCTGCCGGCGGCCAGCAGGAACTGCTGTTCGGCGCTGCTGTTGGCCTGGGCAAAACGCTCGGCCACGGCGGCCACCTGGGCCAGGGTGTCGGCGCGATGGTCCTTGAGGTAGGCGATTACCGGCATCAGCGAGCAGTCGTTGTTGAACAACTCAGGGGCGTTGACCGAAGCCTGCTGGGCGGCGTAGTTGAGCACGTCCTGGTTGCGCTGCAGGCTGTTCAGGCGCGGGTTGCCTTCGTAGGTGCCGGCGGTGATCTGGCGCACTGCGTTGGCCAGCGACACGGTGGTCTGCACACCCGGCAGTTGCTGCAGCTCCCAGGCCAGTCGGTCGGCAAGGACCAGTGTCTGGTATTGCAGGCAGCCTTCCGGAGCGGTCTTGACCATGACCGCGAAGGTATCGCTGGACAGCGCGTAGTGCTGGGTGATGTAGGCGTTGTCGAGGTTGTAGCGGGAGTCGGCGCGCAGCTCGGGGGCACCGCTGTCGAGGTCGCCGATTTTCAGTTGCAGGCTGCCCCAGATGCCGAGGGCGCCCAGGGCCAGGGCCACCAGCAGTGCGGCGCTGGCCCATTTGCGTTCGGTAAAGCGGTCGAGCAGGCTCCATGGATTGATTGGGGCTGCGTTGCAGCCCTTCGCGGGCATGCCCGCTCCCACAGGGACCGCGTCAGCTTCAAGTCTATCGCGATACCTGTGGGAGCGGGCATGCCCGCGAAGGGCCGCAGAGCGGCCCCAACGAGCATCAATTTCCAGGGCCCGCTCGGCAGCCTTGCGGCCAACACCAACATAAGACAGCGCCACCGGCATCAGCAGCAGCGAGGTGAAGATCAGCACCGCCACGCCGATGCTGGCGGTGATGGCCAGGTCCTGGATCACCGGGATGTCGATCAGCATCAGCACGGCAAAGCCCACCGCATCGGCCAGCAACGCAGTCACCCCGGCCACGAACAGGCGGCGGAAGGTATAGCGCGCTGCTACCTGACGGTGGGTGCCACGGCCGATGTCCTGCAGGATGCCATTCATTTTCTGCGCCGCGTGGGACACGCCGATGGCAAAGATCAGGAATGGCACCAGGATCGAATACGGGTCGATGGCGTAGCCCAGCCAGGCGACGATGCCCAGCTGCCACACCACCGCGGTCAGCGAACACAGCACCACCAGCAGGGTGCTGCGCACGCAACGGGTATAGCAGTAAATGATCAGCAGGCTGGTCAGCACCGCCAGGGCGAAGAACGCCATCACCTGGATCAGCCCGTCGATCAGGTCGCCCATCAGCTTGGCGAAGCCGATCACATGGATGCGGTACTGGCCGCTGGCCTGATACTGGCTGCGCAGTTGTTCAAGCTTCTGCGAGAAGGCGTGATAGTCGAGGCCCTTGCCGGTGGCCGAATCCTGGTCGAGCAGCGGCACGACCAGCATGCTCGACTTGAAGTCGCGCGCCACCAGGCTGCCGACGATATTGGCGCGCTCGATGTTCTGCCGCAGCTGCTCGATGTCACCCGCAGCGCCCTGGTAGCCGTCAGGCATCACCGGGCCACCCTGGAAACCCTCCTCGGTCACCTCGGTCCAGCGCACCGCCGGGCTCCACAGCGACTTCACCCAGGCCCGGTCCACGCCCTGGCTGAGAAACAGCTCGTCGTTGATGTGGCGCAGGGTCTGCAGGTAGCCCGGGTCGAAGATGTCGCCCTGGGTGTTCTCCACCACCACCCGCACCGCGTTGCCCAGGCCACGCAGTGATGGGCGGTTTTCCAGGTAGTTCTGGATGTAGGGGTGGCTCTGCGGCAGCATCTTGTCGAAACTGGGGCGCAGCTCCAGGCGGGTCAGCGCCATGTAGCCCAGCACCAGGGTCGCCAGCAGCATGCACAGCAGGAACGGCAGGCGATGGTTGAACACCAGGCGCTCCAGGCAATTGCCCGAGCGTGGGTCGAAATCGTCGAGGTTGCGGATTACCGGCAGGGTGTCTTGGCGGGTAGCGGCCATCAGGGTCTTCTCTTGTTATGGGTGCAGCGTGGGGTTACCGGGCTGGTTGCGCACGCCCCGCTCGCCCACCAGTACCAGGCCGTTGCCGGTATCGGTGGCGAGCGCGGTCACCGGGCCACGGGCGCTTTGCGGCACCGGGCTGAAGCTTGCGCCATCATCCCGGCTGAGCAGCAGGTCGCCAGCCTGGCTGGCCAGCCACAGCTGGCCATCACGGTCGACGCCGGCGGCGGTGAGGCTGGTGTTCACACCCGTGCTGACCGGTTGCCATTGCCGGCCGCCATCGGTGCTGCGGTAGGCATGCCCACGCAGGCCGTAGACCAGCAGTACGCCAGGCTTGCCGACAGCACCGAACAGTGTGCCGGCGTAGGGTGTCTCGACACGGCTGAAGCGCTCACCGTCCTGCTTCAGCAACAGGCCTTGCTCGCCGGTGATGTACAGCTCGTCACCCACCGCGGCCAGGCTGGTCAGGTGCAGGCCTTGCGGGTTATCGCTGTGGTCGAGCCAGGGCTGCCAGTGCTCGCCGCCATCAACGGTGCGCAACAGCAGGTTGAACACGCCGACCGCATAGCCATTGCGGGCATCGCTGAACCAAACGTCGAGCAAGGCATTGTCGCTACCTGTGCCCGGCAGTTGTTCGACCAGCGCCCGGCCATCCAGCTGCTTCTGCCAGTGCACGCCGCCATCACGGCTGTGCAACACCACGCCATCGTGGCCAACCGCCCAGCCCAGCTCGGGCGTGGCGAAGCTCACGGCATTAAGGTCGGCGCTGACCGGCACCTGGGCCTGCTGCCAGTGCGCGCCGTGGTCGTCGGAGTACAGGATGTGCCCACGCGGGCCCACCGCGACCAGGCGCTGGCCGGCCAGGGTTACATCGCGCAAGGCGCTGCTGGCGACCAGGGCGCTGGGCATGGCGGGCAGGTCCAGCACATCGGTGAAGGGCGCAGCCTGGGCCGCGCCCTGCAGCGCGGCCAAAGCCAGAACTACCACGCTGCATCGTTTGAAGACAGACATTGCCACCTCTGCTGCGTGCGTTCAGCGAATGCCGTTGCCGGCCAGCGACTCAGGCGACCACTGGGTTTTCGACAGCGGGTCGATGTAGCGGATGCCGCCGTAGGCACCGACCACGCCATTGAGGTTGTAGGTGCCGCCGATCAGGTCGTAGATCATGAACGGCGTGGCGTCCGGGGTCTGCTTGTCATAGCTCTGGGTGAGGAAGGCGAACGAGCCGCGGTACAGCTGGCCACGGGCGTCGTACTGGTCCGAGGCCAGGGCGATCCAGCTGTCTTCGTCGAGGTAGAAGCGGCGCTTGTGGTAGATATGACGCGCACCGTCCTTGAGCTTGCCTTCCACCACCCACACCCGGTGCTTCTCCCAACGCACGAACTGCGGCGCCAGGTGGTTGGGGGTAATCACCTGCTTGACGTCGGTGTTGTAGGTCAACTGGTAGGTGTTGTACGGCACGTACATTTCCTGCTTGCCGACCAGGGTCCAGTCGTAGCGGTCCAGCGCACCGTTGAAGACGAACACATCATCGTAGGTACCCGAACCCGAGGTACCCGGGTTGGGCGTGTCGTAGGCCAGGTTCGGCGCCAGCTTGACCCGGCGCTGGCCCGGCAGGTACTGCCAGGCGCTGCGTGGTTGCACCAGCGGGTTGGCGGCATCGCGCAGCATCATCGCTTCGCCGGCACGGCGTGCGGGCCCGGTGTATACCAGCTTCATCTGGTAGTAGGTGTCCTTGGCACCGATCGGCTTGGTCATGTCTTCGTAGATCGGGTAGCTGATATTGGCCTGGCCGGTGGTCGACAGCGATGGCTTGCCAGCAGCGTCGACGTTCCACGAGTCGTACTTGGCAGTCATGCTCACGCCCTGATAGCGCAGCAGGAAGTTCCACATGGCCTCGGCGCCGTTCTGCGGAATGGGGAACGGGATGCCCGGCAGCACGTTGTCTACCGCAGTGCCGCCCTCCTTGCTGTTGGCGGCAGTGGCGTTCTTGCGGGTGTTGTCGAGTACCGCTTGCGGCAGCGCCACGCTACGGTGGGTCGGGTACACATCGACGCGGTAGCTGGGGTAGCGCTTGAGCAGTTCCAGGGTGGTGGCGGTCAGCTGGCCCTTGTACTGCTCGGCGTTCTTGCCATCGATCACCAGCAGCGGCTTGTCGCTGGCGAACGGGTCGGGGCGCATGCTGGCGCCGCTCTGGTAGCTGGCTGGCGGCGTCAGCAGGCCGCCCTGGTAGGCCGGGATCGAGCCATCGGCGTTGCCGGCCTTTTCCGCGCCGATGACGGTCAGGCTGGTGCCCAGACGCGCGGCCTGGTCAGTGGAAACGGCGGCCTGGGCAGCGTTCAGGGCGGCCAGTGACAGGCACGAGGCCAGCAGGGTACGTACGAAATTCATGATGGTTGTCTTCCTGTGTAGGCTGTAGGAAACATGACTCAGAAGGTCGTCTTGACGGTCAGGTACAGGGCGCCACGGTCCTCGGTGGTGGCACCACCGCCGGAGAAGGAGGCGTAGCCGCCGCCGTAGCAGGTGTAATCCTGTTCGCCGTCCAGGGCGTTGGGGGTGCTGCCGTCGGTCTGGCCGTCCTTGCAGGCCTTGGTCTCACCGAAACTGTCGACGTACTTGAGGTCGACGAAGTACTGGTTGTAGATCGCGGCGCTCACGCCCACCGCATAGTTGCCGGTGTTCTCGGCGCCACCGCCCTGCACCGGCGACACGCCGTCGAGGCCGACGTTGACCGACAGCGGCATGCTCAGGTCCATGCCTGGCAGCACCTGGTACCAGGTAGGGGTGAAGTTGACGGCGATGCCCCAGTTGTCGCGGGTGGCCTTGTCGATGCCGCGGTAGCTGCTCTTGCCCTTGTACAAGGCCTCGTTGTGGCTATCGAGCTTGAGCAGGTTGCTGTAGAACAGCTCGCCAAGCAGGGTTGCCGAATCGAACAGTGGCGTATCGCCAATGGTCATCAGGCCGTTCAAGGTCCAGTGCAAGGTGTCGCCGGTGGCGCTCAGGCCGTCGCCATCCTTGGGCACGTCGTAGATCACCCCGCTGCTGGGCAGGCGTGCCGGCAGCAGGCCGAAGCCGCCGCCCAGGCCACCCTGGCCGGGGGCGCTGACGATTGCCGGGATGCTCGCCAGCGGCATGTTGTGGCGGATGTTCAGGTCGCTGCCGACACTGATGCCGCCCACATCCTTGGACAGGCTCAGGCCATAGATGTCGATGTCGTCGGAGTAGGCGAACTGGTAGGTAGTGCTTTGCAGCGAGTTGTACAGGTTGCCGACTGCGCCTTGGCGGCTGCCCGGCGGGTTGCCGAACGGGCCATTGGCGACGGTCATACCGCGCGCGTCGAGCCAGGCCTGCGGGAGGATCTCGGAGGTCTTGCGGTAGTAGAAGCCGAGGGTGCCGCCCAGCCACTCGGGCGACCACTTGGCCATGATGCCCCAGTCGCCGCTCTTGCCCGGGTTCAGGTCATGGCCACGGCGGATGGTGGTCAGCGCGCCGCGCACCGGGATCAGCCCCGGGGTACCGGTGTGGCCGAGCAGGAAGCTTTGGGCGCCCTCGCCTACCACGTCCGAGCCGCCATAGTAGGTACCGGCTTCGGGCAGGCGGGCGGCGTCCCAGTCGAAGAAGTACTGGGCGCCCAGGGTCAGTTCGGAATTGACCAGGAACGAGGTCGACAGCTGGTTGCGCGGCACGAACAGCTCCTTGGCCTCGGTGCCCGGCGAGGCGGCCAGCTTGGCCAGGTCGAGGCCCGACTGGCCGTAGCTCAGCGAGTGCACCGGGTTGAGCAGGGTTTCACCCCAGAACAGGTTGTGCTGGCCCAGCTTGGCGCTGACCTGCGAAGCCTCGCCGACTTCACGGCTGAAGAACACGAAGGCATCCAGCACTTCACCGGACGGGCCGCTGTAGTAACGCTGGGCGTAGTTGCTCAGGTGCGGGCTGCCCAGCGGCACACCGGTGCCGGGCAGGCCATTGAGGCTGGGGTTGATGCCGGACTGGTCACCGTTGCCGTTGACGAACGGGTTGCTGTTGGAACCGGTGTTGTCATAGGCCTTGTCGTACCAGCTGGCGGTGCTGACGCGGAACCCGGTGTTGCCCTGGTAGACCACATCCAGTTCGGTCAGCAGGTCGACCCGGTTGGTGATGTTGGTGCCGGCCTTGCGGAAGTTGTAGTCACCGTCGTTGCTGTTGGGCGTGCCCAGCATGCGCTTGTCGGCGCTTTCGGTGCGTACGCCGTAGTTGTACTTGACGGTGTTGTCGAAGCGCACGGCCCAGTTTTCATTACCGGTATCGACTTCGAACGCCTGGGCGGCGGGCAGCGTGAGCAGGCCGATGGCGCAGGCGAGCAGGCAGCGCTGTGGTTTCACAGCACGGTGAATGCGGTCTTCTGGCATTACGATGGCTCCACGTATTGTTATTGTTTTTTTCGCCGCCCGTCTTTTGCGAGCGTGGCTGGGGCGTCCATGCGCTATTGCAGGTTGGGCTGGTCCAGTCGCTGGATGAACGCCTCGGCCTGCGGCCAGGGGCCGAAGCCGGAGGCCGGGTTGAGGTGGCCGACGGCCCCCAGTGCAACCAGTTCGCTACCCCAGCCTTGGGCCAGGGCGCTGGCTGCGGCAAAGCTGGCCAGGTGGTCGTTGCTGCTGGCCGCGACAATGCTGGGGAACGGCAGCGGCTGCTGGGGCAATGGCGACCAGCCGTGCTCGGCCAGGCTGGCCGGGCTTGGGTAGTGGACCGGCCATTGCGCGTTCAGGTCGGGCGGCGCCGCCAGCAATGCACCCTTGATCGGCCGCCGGTAGCGCGCCGCCCAGTGGGCGACCATCAGCACGCCAGCGCTGTGCGCCACCAGGATCACTTCACCATCGATCTGGTCCAGTTCGCGCTGGATCGCTTCGACCCGGGCTGTGCAGCTCAGGCCGTCGACCTGCAGCGGCGGTACGCTGCGCACCTTGGCCAGGCGGCCTGCGAGCAGGGTCTGCCAGTGTTCGGCGACATGGTCGCGCAGGCCGGGGACGATCAGCACGGTGGCAGTGGTTTGCAGTTTTTCCACGGTGAACCTCGTGTGCGGTGTAGCTCTTGAGGTTCACAGTAAACAGCCCACCCACCGGGTGCTTCACATTGGGCGTCAGGGGCTTTTCATTTGATGACAATGGCCAAGACAGGGCTTTGCTTTTCAATTCATGACACGCAGGCTATAAAACACAAAACGCATGTCGGCATACCCAACAACAAGAAACCGCATGGAAAACAACAAAAGATGCCTGCCCTAGTCCGTGCCGCCAGCTTGACCAATTACCTTGAGGTGTCCCGCCACCTGGGCCTCAATCCCCATGCACTGTTGGCACAGGTTGGCCTCAGCGCCGCGTTGCTCGATGACCCCAACCGGCGTATCCCGGTTGCCAGCGTCATCACCTTGCTGGAAGCCTCCGCCAGCGCCACCCGTTGCGAAAGCTTCGGCCTGCGCATGGCCGAGTTGCGGCAACTGTCGGACTTCGGCGAAATCAGCCTGCTGCTCAGCCACCAACGCACCCTGCGTGATGCGCTGCAGGTGATCGTACAGTACCGTCACCTGCTCAATGACGCCCTGGCCATTCATATCGAGGAAGCCGGCAAGACCGTGGTCATCCGTGAGGAGGTGATCAACGAACGCGCGCCCTGCAGCCGCCAAGCCACCGAGCTGGCGATCGGCGTGATGATGCGCCTGTGCGCGGCGCTGCTAGGTGCGCATTGGCACCCGATCAGCGCCAACTTCACCCACGCGCCTCCCGCCGACCTGGCCACCCACCGGCGCATTTTCGGCTGCACGCTGGTGTTCGGCAGCGAGTTCAACGGTATCGTCTGCCCGGCCGCCGACCTCGACAGCGCCAGCCCGCAGGCCAACGAGGCCATGGCGCGCCTGGCGCAGCGCTATCTGGACAGCCTGCCGGCGGGCGGCACGCCGTCCCTGGAGCTGGAGTTGCGCAAGACCATCTACCTGCTGCTGCCCATGGGCCGCGCCACCATCGAGCAGGTGGCACAGACCCAGGGCATGAACGTGCGCACCCTGCAGCGGCGCCTGGAAGAAAGCGGGTTGACCTTCAAGGACCTGATCAACAGCGTGCGCCGTGACCTGGTGATGCGCTACCTGGAAAACCCCGGCTATTCGCTGGGGCGTATCGCCGACATGCTGGGTTATTCGATGCCCAGCTCGTTCACCCGCTGGTTCATCGCCCAGTTCGGCATGCCGCCGGCCAGTTGGCGGGCACAGCGGGCTGGCCCATTGGGGCTGCCATGCAGCCCATCGCCGGCAAGCCAGCTCCCACCTCGACCGTATTGACCTCAAGCCATGCGCTATCCCTGTGGGAGCTGGCTTGCCGGCGATGAGGCCAGAACAGGTATGGTACAAACCCTCGACCCAGCGCGGGCCCTGTGGGAGCGGGCATGCCCGCGAAGCAGGCGCCGCGGAGTGTTGTCACCCACGGTCACCTTCTAAAGGCCCCAGTGCATCAACGCCAGCACCAAAAGCACAAGAAACACGCTCTCCCCCACCATCAGCGCAATGGGTTTCAACCCGACCGAAGCCAGCGCCTTGAGTTGGGTTTTCATGCCCAGGGCACTGATCGCCACCACCAGGCAGCCGCGCGACAGGTCGTTGATACCGGCTTGCACCGCGGTGGGTACCCAGCCTGTGCTGTTGACGCACGCCAGCAGCAGGAAGCCGACCGCGAACCATGGCAGCAAGGGCGGCCGCTGGCCACCGGCCTCGAGGCCCTGGCGCCGGGTGATCATGGCCGCGCAGACAATGACCGGCAACAGCATGGCCACCCGCATCAGCTTGACCACCGTGGCGATGTCGCCGGTCTCGGTAGACATGCTGTAGCCCGCCCCCACCACCTGCGCCACGTCGTGGATGGTCGCACCGAGGAAGACCCCGGCCTGCGCTGGGGACAGGTGCAGCCACTGGGCAATCATCGGGTAGAGGATCATCGCCAGGGTCGACAGCGCCGACACGCCGATCACGGTGAACAGCGTTGCATGCTCCTTGCGCGGGTGCTGTGGCAAGGCAGCTGCCAGCGCCAGCGCCGCCGAGGCACCGCAAATGGCCGTGGCACCGCCGGTGAGCATGCCGAACAGCCGTGAAAACCCCAGCACCTTGGCCACCACCACCGAGACCAGGATGGTCACCACCACCAGGGTCACGACCAGGGCCACGGGCTTCCAGCCCAGGCTGGCAATCTGGTCCAGGGTGATACGCATGCCAAGCAGCGCCACGCCCAGGCGCAGTACCGTGCGGGCGGTGAACTCGATACCGGCCTTGCAGGGGCCGTCGACCGCGAGAAAGTTCAGCGCCATCCCCAATAGCAAGGCAAACAGCATGACCGGGGCCGCGTAATGCTCACTGAGGAAACTGGCGGCCGCACCGACGATAAGGCTGACCACCACCCCCGGGGCAAGGGTACGGATACGCTGATGGGTAGCGCCAAGTGCCAGTGTATTCATTGCCCCGCCTCCTCACTGTCAAACACGATGTAGACCTGCCCGCCCTGCTGCTCGACCGGGTAGCTGGCAACCTTCAAGGCCCTGGAATTGACCAGATAGCCGCTGGCCAGGTCAAAACGCAGGCCATGCGCGCAGCACTGGATGACACGGCCTTCCAGCCGCCCGCCGCACAACGACGCGCCCTGGTGCGGGCAGCTGTCGTCAATGGCATAGAGCGAGTCGGCAACGTTGAACAGCGCCACGCTGCGCCCTTCGCAGGCCAACAGCACACGGCCGTCACGTTCCGGCACCTGATGGGGGGCCAATGCAATGCGCCGGGTCATGCCCTCTCAACCTCTTGCAGCGCTTCGGTCATGGCCGCATACAACACCTCGGCAGGCTGTGCACCCGCAACGAGCGGCCCCTGATTGAAACGGAAACGCGGCACGGCACTGCCAGCGCGCCCGGCCCCATCGAGGAACGGGCTGCCGTCGTCACGCAGGCAGTCGACCACCTGCGCGGTATCCAGCCCGCAACATTGGGCGATGTCGAGCAAGGTGCGGCTATCCCCCAGGTCGCGGCCCTGGTGGAAATAGGCGATGAACAGCTGCGCCAGCAAGGCTTCCAGTTGCGATGGTTCGAGCAACTGGGCAGCCCGTTGCAGCAGCCGATGGGCATTGCCGGTGTTGGGCATGCGGCGAATACGCGAGAAGTCGATGTCCTCGCCTACCACACGGGCAGCGGCGCGCACCTGGGCCTGGCGCTCGCGTACCGCCTCCTCGCTGCCCAGGCGTTGCAGATAGAAGGCATGGAACGGCACGCCACCGGCTGGCAAGCCAGGCAACAACTGCACACCTCGCCATTGCAGTTGTACCTGCACTTGCGGCTGTTCGCGCTGCAACAGCAACAGGGCGGCCTGCAGGTGCCGCTGGCCAATCAGGCACCACGGGCAGACGAAATCGAAGAACACTTCGACGGACAACAGCTGTTTCACGGTTTCAACTCCCGGTGTGCGGCAGCGTCGCCTGCCGGTGCATGCAGACGCTCCATGTCGCGGTGGTAATGACGTTTGGCGAGGAAAAACACCGCCGCCGCGCCGATGCTCATCAGCGGCACCAGCTGGAAGGCAGCATGCAGGCCGATCAGGTCGGAAACGCGCCCGGTGATCAGCGGCCCGGTGGCCAGGCCCAACAGGTTGTTGGCCAGGGTCAGGGTGGCAAACGCGGTGCCGTGCACCGAGGCGTGGGTGAGGTTGGCGACCATGGCACTGGACGGGCCGTTGGTGCCGGCGGCGATCATCATGCCCAGGCAGATCAGCACCAGTTGGGCGGTGCCGGCTGGCAGCGCGAAAGCGAGGGACAACAGCGCGCAACTGCCCAGGCAGTAGGCGATGGCCAGGCTGATCTTGCGGTCCGGGCGCTGCCGCCCGAGGCGGTCGCAGAGCATGGCGCAGAGGATCATGCCGATACCGCTGCACAGCACGATGACTGCCGCGATAGCCCCGGCGCGGTCTGTGCCCATGGCGTAATAGCGGTTCAGGTAGCTGGGCATCCACACGATCACGGTGCCGCCGACGAACAGCTGCAGCCCGCTGCCGACGTAGGCCGCGATGACCGAACGGCTGCTGTACAGGGTGCGCAACGGGCGGCCGGCCTTGCCTTGCGACTGCTGCGCGCATCGAGGCGCAATACGCGCCTCCTTGACGATCATCGGGTACAGCATCGCCAGCACCAGGCCGAACAGCGCCATGCCGGCGAATGCCCAACGCCAGCCCAGGTGCTGGGCCAGTACACCGCCCAGGGCCATGCCCAGCACCGAGCCGAACATGCCACCGGCCATGAACGCGCCGGCCAGGGTCGAGCGCATGTCGCGGGGGAACACGGCGACCACCACGGCGATGCCGACACTGCCGTAGGCCGCCTCGCCTACCCCGACCAGAAACCGCGCGATGAACATTTGCGGGTAGTTTTCCGCCAGGGCGCAGCCGAGGGTGGCCAGGCTCCACAGTACCGCCATCAGCACCAGGCTGCGCACCCGGCCGAAGCGGTCGGCCAGCAGCGATAGCGGGAAGGTCAGCAGGCCAACCATCAGCGCGACGATACCGCTGAGCAGGCCGAGCTGGCTGTCGCTCAATGCCCATTCGCCCTTGAGCAGCGGGAACACCGCGTTGAGCACCTGGCGCGACATGTAGTCGGAGATCAACAGGCCAAAGGTGAGAGCGAAGACCACCCAGGCATAGCGCCGGGGGACGCTGTGGGCGGTGTCGGTGCCGGAATCTTCGGCACTGGCGAGATAGGTGGCCATGTTGCCTCCTTGGGTGCGGGGCGTGAGGTTGTTCTTGTTGTTATGGTTACAGCCAACATTCATGTTGCTTTTGCGGGCCTCTTCGCGGGCTCGCCCGCTCCCACAGGGACAGCGTCGACCTTTGGGCCAGTGCCGCACCTGTGGGAGCGGGCATGCCCGCGAAGAGGCCGGGCCTGCCGTACTAGCATCAGCCGCGCTGCGGCACGCCCTTCACGCCCGGCTGGCGATTCGGCGCCATGCCGTTGGCCTCGAGGGTCTGCTCGATGCTGTCGTACTGCTGCCCGATGCGGTAAATGGCGCGTGCTTCCTTGCCGCTGGCAATCTCGCGGCCCAGCTCATGGGCCACACGCACGGTCTGCTGGATCTGCTGCACCGAGGTGAAGCGCTTGCCATGCTGGTCGATGATGGTGTCTTCGTTGCCGCAGCGTGGGTGCAGGCCCATGGCCAGGGCCATGGCGTTGAACGGCAGCACGTTCTTCAGCAACGATTCGGCGGTCAGGGTGCAACCGTCCGGCGCGCGGTGGATGAAGTTGAAGAAGTTGAACGGGTTGGGGCCGTCGAAACCGCCGCCAATGCCGATCCAGGTCAGGTTCAGCGGGCCCATGTAGTCACCACGGCGGACGATGCGCTCGAGCGTCTCCAGGGCATGCATGCCGGTCAGCTGGAAATGCGGCTGGATGTTGCTGGCCTGCAGGCGGCGCAGGTGCTCGCGGACCCAGGCCGGGCCGGCCGGCACGGTCATTTCACTATAGGCGGCATGAATCGCCGGGCTGGCCAGCGAGGTGCCTTCCAGGTACTCGGGGTACAGCAACTCCATGATGTTCATCTGCGTGGTGTTGATGGCGACGGTCACCTGGTCGGGGCGCGGCGTCAGCTCGGCGAGCATGTGCCGGGTGTCGTCCGACAGCCACTTGGCCGCCTCGCCTTCGCTTTCCGGGGCAAAGGAAATCGATCCGCCAACCTGGATGATCATGTCCGGCACCGCTTCGCGCACCCCGGCGATCAACTCGTTGAACTTGGACAGGCGCTTGGAGCCCTTGCCGTCCAGTTCGCGCACGTGCAGGTGCAGTACGGTGGCGCCTGCCTCGTAGCAGTCGACAGCCTTCTGCACCTGCTCGTCCATGGTCAGGGGAATGTCTTCAGGGAAGTCTTCAGGCATCCACTCCGGGCCATAGGGGGCCACGGTGATCACCACCTTTTCCATGTTTTCCGGGTGCAACGAATCGTCGAAGAATTGCATGCTGTAGTCCTCGCTATTGTTATTGTGCGGTTGCCGCCAGCGACGGCGACGAACTCAGAACGTGGGGCTGCCCTTGATCCCGGCGCGCTCCATCTTGCGGTGGCACGGCGGGTAGTCCATGACGGCGTAGTGCTGGGTGCTGCGGTTGTCCCAGATCGCCACGCTGTTGGGCTTCCAGCGCCAGCGCACCTGGTACTCCGGCAGGTAGGCCTGGCTGATCAGGTAACGCAGCAGGTCGCTGGCACCGGGGTTGGCGTCCTGCCCGAAGCGCACCCGCTGCGGGGTGTGGTAATTGCTGAAATGGGTGGTGAAGGCGTTGACGAACAGCACCTGCTCGCCGGTTTCCGGGTGGGTGCGCACCACCGGGTGCTCGGCATCGGGGAACTGCGCCTTCAGCGCCAGGCGCTTTTCCAGCGGCATGGCGGCGCCAAAGCTGGCCTCGATGCTGTGACGGGCGCGCAGGCCTTCGATCTTGGCCTTCACATCGCCTGGCAGGTTTTCATAGGCCAGCACCATGTTCGCCCACATCGTGTCGCCGCCCACGGGCGGGCATTCGATGCAGCGCAGCACACAGCCCATCGGCGGGGCCTCGCGCCAGGTGGCGTCGGTGTGCCAGGCATTTTCATAGCGGTCGTTGGGCTGGTCCGGGCGCTTGTAGATCTGTACCAGGCCCGGATGCTCCGGGTCGCTGCCGGCGACCGGGTGGTCCTCCAGGTCGCCGAAGCGGCGGGCGAACGCCACGTGTTCGGCGCGGCTGAAGTGCTGGTCGCGCAGGAACAGCACACGGTGCCGGAGCAACTGCGCGCGAAGCTGGGCGAACAGGTCGTCGTCGTGGATCGCGTCGGCCAGGTTGACCCCACTTACCTCGGCACCGATCGCGCAGGTCAGTTGTTCGATGTGCATGCTGTTGCCCTCTTCAGATGACGAAGATCGACGAGCCGGTGGTCTTGCGCGCTTCCAGGTCACGGTGGGCCTGGACGGCATCCTGCAGTGCGTAGTGCTGGTTGATCTCGATACGGATGCGCCCGCTGCCGACGTGATCGAACAGCTCGCCGGCCAGGTCGGCCTTTTCCGCCGGGTCGGCGATGAAGTCGGCCAGAGCCGGGCGGGTGAGCTGCAGCGAGCCCTTGATCGCCAGCAACTGCGGGTCGAACGGCGGGATGGTGCCTGACGCCGTGCCGACGCAAACCATCAGGCCGCGACGCTTGAGCGAATCGAGCGAGCCCATGAAGGTGGTCTTGCCAACGCTGTCGAACACCACGTTCACCCCTACCCCGTCGGTCAGCTCACGCACGCGCGTGGCAACGTCCTCGACGCTGTAGTTGATGACGTGGTTGCAGCCATGGGCGCGAGCCACTTCAGCCTTGGCTTCGGTGGACACCGTGCCGATCACGTTCAGCCCCAGCAGCTGCGCCCACTGCGCGACGATCAGGCCGACCCCGCCAGCGGCAGCATGCAGCAGCACGCTGTCGCCGGGTTTGAAGTCATGCAGCCGACGCAGCAGGTAGGCGGAGGTCAGGCCGCGCATGGTCATGGCGGCGGCGGTTTCGAAGGCGATGGTATCCGGCAGCTTGATCAGCGCGGCGGCAGGGATCAGGCGCTCGGTGCAATAAGCGCCCAGGGTGTTGAGGAAGCCGGTGTAGGTGACCCGGTCACCGACCGCCACCTGGGTCACGCCCTCGCCCAGCGCCTCGACCACGCCAGCCGCTTCCACGCCGATGCCATTGGGCAGCGGGATCGGGTAGGTGCCGTTGCGGAAATAGGTATCGGCGTAGTTCAGGCCCACCGCCACCTGGCGCAAGCGCACCTGCCCCGGGCCGGGCTCGCCGACCTCGGCGTCCTCGTAGCGCAGCACCTCGGGGCCACCGGTCTGATGGAAACGTACGACTTTGGACATGCTTGTCTCTCCAATCATCGATCTGGACGCATGGCGTCAGTTCTGGGTGATTGGACTGTATGCCCTTGGGGTGCGGGGTGCTTCGCATCGGACGACAGCGGGTTTTCATTTGATGACAGTACGTGCGTCGACCTGCCGATCAAGAAAACCGGGTTTTATTCATGAGTCTCCTTGATGGTTATCCATGGCCAGACTAATACTTAAGTCTCTGCCTGGGGAGGCACGAAAAATGCAACCAAGATTCGTTATCGTTCCCGCTGTGCCGATCGAAAAGGAGTCGTTCCGCGTGGGTAGCCGCTATTACGCCGCTACCGTTTGTGGGGGGTTCGACATTTACGATAACCAAGCGAAGGAGCGGCTCAAGCCCAGTTATCCAAGCAGGACGGATGCGCTGATGCAGTGCGAGCAGATGAACAAGCGCGATGTAGGCTGATCGCGCAAGCAATAGCCTTGCTCGATCCCTGTGGGAGCGGCCTTGTGTCGCGATGGGCTGCGTAGCGGCCCCGGCAATCTGTGCATCGACGCAAGATCCGGGGGCTGCTACGCAGCCCATCGCGACACAAGGCCGCTCCTACAGGGGGTTACGTGTTCGTGGCCTCGCCCTGCTGCCAACCGGCAATCAGGCGCTGGGCATTCTCCTCGCAATCCATCCCCTGCGGTTTGTTTTCCATGCCTGCAATAACCGCCAGCAACTGCGCGCGGTTGTGCGCCAGCCGCTGCTGCATCGCTTCGATCTCCGCCACCTTGCGCTTGAGGCTGCCCAGCAATAGATCATGCCCACCCGCCGCAGCCCCGGAGGCGTCGGTGAGTTTGCGCATTTCTTCCAGGCTGAACCCGGCCTGCTGGCCGCAGGTGATGATCTCCAGCGCCCGCACCACCTGCTCCGGGTAATCCCGGTAACCATTGCCCAGGCGCCGCGCAGTAATCAGTCCGCTGGCTTCGTAAAAGCGGATACGCGATGCACTAAGCCCCGTGCGTCGCGCCAGTTCACCAATTTTCATAGCGGCAGCATTCCCCTCTTGACCTTAAAGCTGACTTTAACCTTAGCCTTCTCCCGAACCTAGCCCACGCGCGCAAAAACCGATGCGTGGCAACCCTTTGCGGAGATCGCCATGACGCCGTTCCAGCCCCTGCACCTGCCCAATGGCAGTGTCATCCCAAACCGCATCGCCAAGGCGGCGATGGAGGAAAACCTGGCCAACCCGGACCAGACCCCTTCCGACCAGCTGCTGCGCCTTTACCAGGCTTGGGCCGAGGGCGGTGCCGGGCTGTTGCTGACCGGTAACGTGATGGTCGACCCTGGCGCCATGACCGGCCCGGGTGGCGTGATGCTCGATGCCAGCCAGCCACTGCAACGTTTTCGCGACTGGGCGCGCATCGGCCGCGCCCACGGCGCGCAGTTCTGGATGCAGATCAACCACCCGGGCCGGCAGATGCAGGCCAACCTCGGCCAGCCCACCGTGGCGCCTTCGGCCATTGCCCTGGACATGGGCGGTTTGTCCAAACTGTTCCCCCTGCCCAAGGCACTGGACGAAGCCGAGATCGGCGCGTTGATCCAGCGCTTCGCCCGCACTGCGGCGCTGGCTGAAGAAACTGGTTTCAGTGGCGTACAGATTCACGCTGCCCACGGTTACCTGCTGAGCCAGTTTCTTTCGCCACTGAGCAACCAGCGCCAGGATCGCTGGGGTGGCAGCCTGGAAAATCGCGCGCGGTTGCTGCTGGAGGTGGTCAAGGCCGTGCGCGAAGTGGTTTCGCCCGGTTTCGCCGTGGCAGTGAAACTGAATTCGGCGGATTTCCAGCGCGGCGGTTTCGAACCGGCGGATGCGCGCCAGGTAGTGCTGTGGCTGAATGAATTGCCGGTGGACCTGGTGGAGCTGTCGGGCGGCAGCTATGAGGCACCGGCGATGCAGGGTGATGCCCGCGATGGGCGCACCCTGGCTCGCGAGGCCTACTTCCTGGAGTTTGCCCGGGAAATCGCCGCCATCGCGAAGATGCCGGTGATGGTCACCGGTGGTATCCGGCGGTTGCCGGTGGTCGAGCAAGTGCTGGCCAGCGGTGTGGCCATGGCGGGGATTGCCACGGCGTTGGCAGTAGAGCCTGCCCTGCCCCGACGCTGGCAGAACGGCGAGCCGACGGCAACCGCCGAGCTGCAGCCCATTCGCTGGAAGCGCAAGGCATTTGCCGCACTGGCCTACATGGCCCTGGTGAAATTGCAGATGCGCCGCCTGGCGGCCGGCAGCCGGCCCAAGGCGCATGCGTCGCCCTTGCGCGCCTTGTTGCTGGAGCAAGGCTGCACGTTACTGCGGGTGCGGCAGTACAGGCGTATGATGAAAAGCCGAGCGGATTGATGGTGTGATCGCAGAGCCAGGGGTCGCACATTCGCGCGGGGTGCACCTGCCTTCATCGGCGTCCTCTACCGGAGCACTGCCATGAACAAACCCTTTCACGCGCTGATCCTTGCACTGGCAGCGCTTTCTGCCTGCTCGTCCAACTCCGCGCTGTACCACGACCAGCCGCTGGTGGCGAAAGTCGCCAACGGCATGAGCAGAGACCAGGTCATGCAGGTCGGCGGCAAGCCCGATGCCGAGACCGAACGCACCGTGGTGCCCGGTACCTGCTTCGACTACATGCTGACCAAGGCCGACAACCGGCAACCCTACAGCGTGAGTTTCGACGGCACCGGCAAAGTGGACAATACCGCTTTCATGACCTGCGCCGAGTGGAGCAATGCCCAGCGCAGGGCCCGCCTGCCCAGCATGGGCGGCTCTAGCGGATCGGGTTACTGAGTCAGTCCAGGCATTCCTTGGCAGCCTGGCGCAATTTGTCGCCAGACAGGAAGCTGCCTTTGTAGAAGGTCGCGCGGCTGCCCTCGCGGGAATCGACTACGTCCAGCACATCATCGGATGCCACGGCGCTGGGAGCCGTCAACCGGTAGCCGTGGGCGATCGATTTCTGCGTGGCCTGTGGCGCCAGCGCTTGCCACTTGGGCAGTACGCAGGCGGCATACTGCTGGGGCGATTTGTGGGTCAGTTTGCTGGCAGTGGGTTTGCCAGGGGTTGCGCAGCCGGCAAGGCCGGTGACCAGCACAGTAGCGAGAAAGATACGAAACGTAGACATTTGCAATTGGCCATCAAGGATACGCGGCATTTTAACGGGGGGTTGTATTGGCTTACCAATCAACCAAAGTCTCGCTGCACGGGCCGCAACTGATATTTCTGCCAGTGGCCTGGGTGAGTGAAGGCTGGGAAAGTGTATCTGCCAATAGCCTTCGGAGCACACACCATGCAAAGGAACACCAACAGAACGCAATTCTTCTATCAGAATGGAAAACTGATCACCCTGAGGGTTGGTGAACAAGGTCGCAGCATTTTCCGTACTACAGATGTGCCACTCGCCGAACTGCAAACGGAAGGCACGCACTCCAGCGGCTTGCTGGCCACGGACGATAAGGGTTCAGTACTGAACGTGCAGGAAAACACCTGATTCTGAGGAACAGGCGCTAACGAGAACACCTGCGTAGCCGGTATCAGCCACCGCGTAGCCTGCTTCGCGGGTGAACCCGCTCCCACAGGGACCCCATCAGCCGAAAGAACGCACCGTTCCTGTGGGAGCGGGCGTGCCCGCGAACACCGGCGCAGCCGGTGCCAGCCACCGCGTCGCCTGCTTCGCGGGCATGCCCGCTCCCACAAGGACCCCACCTGCCGAAGGAATGCGCTGTCCCTGTGGGAGCGGGCGTGCCCGAGAACACCGGCGCAGCCGGTGCCAGCCACCGCGTCGCCTGCTTCGCGGGTATGCCCGCTCCCACAAGGCCCCCACCTGCCGAAGGAATGCGCTGTCCCTGTGGGAGCGGGCGTGCCCGCGAACACCGGCGTAGCCGGTGCCAACCACCGCGTCGCCTGCCGGGGGCGCTCGCTGACACCTGCGCCTGACGTCAATCCAGCGCGCCGTTCAACACCTCGTAGATAATACCCGTAGCAACTGCCACCAGGATCAGGTCCGCACCCGCCTGCATCCATTCATAGCCATCGTAATGAGGCAGTTGCCCCAGCAGCCTGCCATCGAGCTTCTTGGCGATACCCGGCGGCAGCGGTTTGCCACGGGCCAGGTTCTTCTGAATGCCGGGGGGCAGCGCCGGCCCTGCGCTCCAGTAGCCACGGTGCCCGTCAAGAATGCCAAGCACATCGCCACGGTTTATCGACGGCCCACCATACGAGCCCCCGTGGCCTTGACCATGCTGGCCCTTGTCCTTGCCGTGGCCCTGCCCTTTACCATTACCCGGGTCGGCATAAGTGAGCGCCGGCCCCACTGCCAGCGCGATCGAGGTAGCGATAACAGCCCATCGACGCTTTGCCATAGCTGTTTCCTTACACCAGAGACGTCCCAGCACTGTAGACCAAAACCCGGTTCAGGGTGAAAGTCCCCAAACCCGGGTCAGGGCTTGGCACTCCGATAGAGCATGATGGCTGCCACATCGAGTGCCAACACGGCAACGGCGAAGAGAAACATGAAGTACAGATCTTCTGGAAACATGGCCGTATCCCCAAATGGGCAGGTTTTCAGGGATGCAGCAATTCCCGTTCCAAACGCCTGGCTGAACGAGCCTCCCCTCTGCTATCGAGATGATTGCTCCGTAACCACCACATCAGCCGGTAATGTTCCAGCGCGGCTTTCCCATTTGGCGACCACGATCGGCGCCAGGGCATTGCCGAGTACGTTCAGTGCCGTAACGGGCATGTCCATCAATCGATATACCCCTGCAATCAGGGCCACGCCTTCCAATGGCAAACCTGCCGCTGTCAGGGTTGCAGTCAGAATCACAAACATGAACCCGGGCACTCCGGCAGCGCCTTTGGACGTCAATACCATGATGAATACCAGCATGACCTGGTCGGCCAGGGCCAGTTCAATATTGTAGGCCTGCGCGATAAACAGCGTACCCAGGCCCGCAAACAGCGACGCGCCATCCAGATTGAATGAATAACCCAACGGGATCACCAGCGACGTGATCGCTCGCGGCACACCCCGAGCTTCGGTCTTGGCCATCAATTGCGGCATGACGGTGGCGGAACTCGCGCTGCTGAAGGCCAGTATCAGTTCATCCTTGAAGGCCTTGATGATCTCGAAGATGTTCTCGCCAACAGCCCTGGCAACAAGGCCCAGCACGGCAATCGCGAAGAACAGTACCGCCACATAAGTAATGGCTATCAGTTTTGCCAGCGGCATCAGTGAATCAATCCCGAAGGTCGACACCGTGACAGCTATCAGCGCAAAGATGCCGATCGGTGAGTAGGCCATGACCATATGAGTGACCTTGAACATGGTATCCACTACCGTCTGCAGCACGGCAACCAAAGGCTGCCTCCTGGGTTCATCCAGCGTAGACAGTGCCACCCCGAACAAGATGGCGAAGAACAGTACCGACAACAGCTTCGCCTCTGCCATTGCGGCCACTACATTGTCAGGAATGATGCCCAACAATACCTTGCCGAGCCCTGCCGAACCATTTTGCACCGGTGGCACTGCTTCACTCGCCGATGAAACGACGAAGCCCGCACCGGCGCCTGGCTGGAGCACGTTACCGACCAGCAGGCCGAAAATGATTGCGACCCCGGTCACGACAAAGAAATAGACAAGACTCTTTGTTCCCACCCGCCCCAAGGCGCGTTTGCCAGAGCCGGCTATGCCTACCACCATGCAGGAAAACACCAGCGGCACGATGATCATTTTCATCAGTTTTATAAACGCGTCGCCCGCCGGCTGTAGCACTTGCTCGATCCACCCCCCCTTGTAATCGGGAAAATGATTCAACAACACGCCAACGCATATACCGACAGCCAGACCAATTGCAATTTGCGTGATTAAATTTATTTTTATTCTCACAGGACTGATCTCTGTTTTTATAATACACTAGAAAGCAAAGACTGCATTCAAATTCTTGAACCCCTTGATTTCGATCGGGTTACCACTTGGATCCAGGAAAAACATTGTCCTCTGCTCGCCAGGCTCACCCTCGAAACGTACAACCGGTGGAATTTCGAACTGCACGCCCAGAAATTCAAGGCGTTCAGCCAAGGCTTGCCAGCGATCCAGAGGCAATATCACCCCGATATGAGGCATCAGTACAAGGTGCGGGCCGACCTTGCCAGTGCGGCTGGTTTCAAAGGGCTTGCCCACATGCAGAGATATCTGGTGACCAAAGAACTCGAAGTCTACCCACGTATCAGTGCTACGCCCCTCGACACAGCCAAGAACCTCTTTATAGAATTTTCTTGCTTCATCCAGATCTTTGACATGATAAGCAACATGAAAGGGTGTCAACATGATGGTACTCCTCGAACGGAGCCACTATCCTCACACCGCCCGGCATTCATGTACACCAATTGACACTTGGTCTGAGCATAAGCATTACTTATGGACATTCAAAATCTGGAAAGCCTCATATCTGTTGTTGAATGCGGCTCCATTGCGGGTGCGGCAAAGAAAGCAAATGTTTCAGCCGCCGCAATAAGTTTGCGCATTCGAAACCTGGAGAAACACTTGGGCTGCACTCTCTTCAATAGAGAGGCACACGCGATAAGGCCGACAGAAAAGCTGCTGGCATTGATTCCACGGATACGTTGCATCGTCGAGCATGCCAATCAGCTCAGGAACGACCTGAACGCCGATACGCTGACCGGGGAACTGCGCATTGGCGCCATATCAACCGCCCTCACCGGCCTTGTACCGGCAGCACTGGAGCATTTGTCATCCTCCGCGCCCGACCTCAAACTCACCATCACGCCCGGTGACTCGAAACTGCTTCATGACAAGCTGATCAATCAGGAACTGGATGCGGCAATTCTGGTGGCGCCACCCTTCAAGACAGCAAAATCGTTGAGAACGCTCACGTTGCGCAGCGAACCGCTGTGCTTGTTGGCACCTGCCGCGGCCTCCCGGGCTGAAGCGCAGGCAATGCTGGCCACCGGGCCCTATATCCGATATGCCGTGGACTCCTGGGGCGGCCTGATAACCCAGCGTTATCTGGACGATCTGGGCCTCGCGCCCAGCGTGGCTTGCGACCTGGATGCGCTCGAGGCCATCAGCCTGTTGGTGTCGCTGGGGCAAGGTGTTTCCTTGGTACCGCAATGGCCGTCATTGCTGGAGCAATCGCCGAACGCCCGGATTCTGAGCGAAGAACCCAGGTACTGCCGCGACATAGTGCTGGCCTACAGTGCCGGCCATCACCGCACATCGGCAATCAAGCTGCTGGCATCCGTACTGATGGCCTGACACCCCAGTTCAGTACAGACGGGCCTTGATCAGCGGGCGCAGCAAGTAATTGAGCACGCTGCGCTTGCCGCTGAGGATATCCACCTCGGCAACCATGCCGGGGATGATCGGCAACACCTCCTCGCCGCGCTTGAGCTGGCTGCCGTCAGTGCGGATCAGCACCTGGTAGAACGACTCCTTGCCATGGGGCGTGTCCTCCTCGATGGTGTCGGCGCTGATCTGCTCCAGAGTGCCCTTGAGGTCGCCATAGATGCTGAAGTCGTAGGCGGTGATCTTCACCTTGGCCGGCATGCCCGGCACCAGGAAGGCCACGTCGCGCGGCTTGATCCTGGCCTCGACGAGCAGGCGGTCCTCCACCGGGATCACTTCCATGATCGCCTCGCCGGGCTGGATCACCCCGCCACGGGTGTTGATCAGCACGGTGTTGACTCGCCCACGCACCGGCGAAACGATCCCGGTACGGCGCAGCTGGTCCTGGCGCTGCTGGACAATCGGCTCCAGGGCACTGAGGTCGGCCTTGCGCTGTGAGCGTTCGGTATAGGCATCCTGGAAGTAGCTGCTCTTCAGCTCGGTCAGCTTGCCGTTGAGGGTAGCGATGTCCTGGCTCAGCCGCAGCGCCTCCATCTGGCTCACCGCACGCTTGGCCACCAGCGGGCGGACCAGGTCGAGCTGGCTCTGGGCCAGGCTGATCTGCCTCTGGATCGCCTGGCTGCCTTCGAGCAGCTTGTCCCGCCGCGACTTGAACAGCTCGCGCTCGGAACGTGCCAACGGCCCTTGCGGGTCGATGTCCGGCGGGAACTCGATGGCCGCCTTGCCCAGCACTTCGGCGTCCAGCCGGGCGATGGCCGCGCGCAGCACCCCGGCCTGGTTGGCCGACTCCTGGAAATTGGTGAGAAAGCGCGTCTCGTCCAGGCGCAGGAGCGGCTGGCCGACCTCCACCAGGTCGCCCTCCTGCACCAGCAGACGGTCGAGAATGCCCCCTTCCAGGCTCTGGATCTTCTGGATACGGCTGAACGGCACCACCCGCCCATCGCCGCGCGTCACTTCATCGAGCTCTGCCCAGGCGGCCCAGGCGACGAACAGCAAGACGCTGCCGAGCAGGGTCCAGAGCAGCGGGCGATAGACCGGGTGAGTGGTCGCCAGCAACGGGTCGGCCAGTTGCCGGCGCAGCACTACAGAACTTTTTTCAGCTGCCATGGCCGGCTCCTTCGGCGACCTGTGGCGCCTGCACCTGGTTGCCCAGCACCACCTGGTTCAGCGGGCCGTCCATGATCACCTGGCCGTTGCGCAGCACCACCGCACGGTCCACCAGCGCCAAGACGCTTTTCTTGTGGGTGGTGATGATCAGGGTACGGCGGCCCAGCCATTTCTGCAGGTAGTCGATGACCTGCTTCTCGCTGTTCTGGTCGAAGGCCGCGGTCGGCTCGTCGAGCAGCAGGATCGGCGGGTCCTGCAGCAGCACCCGGGCCAACCCCACCGCCTGGCGCTGGCCACCGGAGAGACTGGCGTTGCCCTGGATCGGCATGTCCAGCCCCAACGGGTGGGCGCGTACGAAAGTGCCCAGCCCCACGCCATCGAGGGCTTCCAGCAATTCCTCGTCGCCCAGCGCGGCGTTGGCCAGGTTGAGGTTTTCCCGCAGGCTGCCGTGGAACAGCGCCACGTCCTGCGGCAAGTAGCCGATGCCGCGCTGGCGGTCGGCCGGGTCGAGCTGGCTCAGGGCGATATCGTCCAGCAACAGCCGGCCGGATTGCGCGTCGAGCAGGCCGCTGAGCAGCCGCAGCAGGGTCGACTTGCCGGCGCCGTTGCCGCCGAGCAGCGCCACCCGCTCACCGGCCTGGATGTTCAGCGCCTGCACGTCGACCACCGGTGGGCTGTCGCCGTGGGCCAGGCGCAGCGCCTCCAGGCGGTAATGCCCGTGGAGCCGGTCGCGGTGCACGAAGCGCTTGCCGGCGGGCCGCTCCTGCTCGGCGGACATCAGCTGGTCGAGGCCCTCCAGCGCCACCTTGGTGTGCTGCCAGCGGCCAAGAATGGCGGCAGCCTGGGACAGCGGTGCGATGGCCCGCGAGGCCAGGATCGAACAGGCCACCAGGGCACCGACGGTCATCGCGCCGTCGCTTATCCGGTAGACGCCGAACACCACCACCCCGACATAGCACAGCTGCTGGACGATGCTCGCCGAATAGCTGAGGGTCGAGGCCAGGGCGTGGGTCTTCATTGCGGTACCGGCCAGTTCCCCGGTGAGCGTCTCCCACTGCTGGCGGCAGCGGCCTTCGGCACGCGCGGCCTTGACCGTCTCCAGGTGTTCGAAGGCTTCCAGCAGCACGCTGTTCTTCATCGCCCCCTCGCGCAGGTTCTGGCGCGACAGGTGCCCCAGCAGGCGCTGGGTCAGCAGCCCCGGCAGCAGCATCAACACGCAGGCCACCAGCGGCACCCAGACCACATGGCCACCGATCACGGCAATGATCAACAGGAAGATCACCACGAACGGCAGGTCGCTGATCAGTGCGGCGCTGGACGAAGTGAAGAATTCGCGGACCGACTCGAACTCACGCACCTGGGTACTGAACGCGCCCATCGACGCCGGTTTGGCGGCGATCCGGGTGCTCAGCACACGCGCGAACAGCAGGCTCGACAACTGCAGGTCCAGGCGCTTGCCGAGAACGTTCAGCAGGTGCCCGCGAAGGATCCGCAATACCCCGTCGACGATGATCGCCAGGGCCACGCCGCTGGCGAGTATCCATAGGGTATCGAAGGCCGCGTTGGGTACCACGCGGTCGTACACCTGCATGGCGAACAGCGCCGAGGCGACGGCCAGGACGTTGGCCACCAGGGCCGCCGCCGTGACTTCCGCATAAGAGCGCCAGAGCCGCTTGAGCGGCCCGAAGAACCAGTGTTCCGGCAGGCCGCTGGCGTAGTCGCCCACCCGCCCGTCGGGGTGGTAGCGGCACTTGGCGAACACCGCCGTGCCGCTGTAAAGCGCCTCCAGAACGGGCAGCGCCATGCACTCACGGCCGCCGTCGCTCTGCGGCACCAGCACCTCGTACTGCTCACCCTCGATGCCAACCAGCAGCAGGCTGCGGCCATCGTCGAGCAACAGCAGGGCCGGCAGCAGGTAGGCGTCCATCTGCCGCAACGGCAGCTCCGCAACCCTGGCAGTGATGTCGGCGCGGCGCAGGGCGCGGGCGACCAGGCGCAGCGGCAGGCGTCCGTGCTCCAGCGCCAGGCCGTCGACCAGCTCGGCGTCGCCCAGCGGCCGGCCCAGTTGCCGGCACAGCAGCAGCAGGCCCTGGCGCAGCGGGTCGTCGTGGTTCAGGGTCACGACATTATCCGGGGTTTGTTCAACTTCCATGATTCAACCGATTCTCCAGTAATGCCCCCAACAGCCCGACCTGCGCGGCCGCCCGGTACTCGATGCGCTTGCGCTCGATGTGCAGATTGATCAATTGCCGCTCGGCCTCGAAGCGTTCGCGCTGCACATTGAGCAAGTCGATCACGTCGCGCCGGCCGACCTCGAACTGCTCGCGGTACAGCTCGCCCACCTGCTCCGACTCCGTCACCTGCTGGCTCAGCGACTGCTCCCGCCAGCGCAGCGTGTCACCGTTGTCGAACAGCGTCTGCAACTGCCGGCGGATGTCACGTTGCATCGCATCGGCCGTCCATTGCGCCGACTCCAGACGCTGTTGCGCAGCGGTCGGCCGGCGGAAGTTGGAAAGCCCCTGGAAGGTATCCATGCGAAAGCGCAGCGACATCACCGAGTCGCTTTCCGGGCGACCGCCGATCTCCCGGCGCAACGCGGAGGCCTCCAGGTTCAACTGCGGCAGCAATGAAGCCTTGGCCTCGCGGACTTGCGCCTCGGCGACATTGGCGTCCTCCAACGCCTTGCGCTGCAACGGTGACTCGCGGATCACCCGCGTCATGTCGCTGGCAGCCAGGTAGCGCTGCAGCGACATCGGCTCGGGCTCCACCAGCTCGGAGGGGTCCTGGCCAACCAGGATCGCGTACTGGTTGCGCGCGTCCTGCAGGTTGCCCTTCTCCAGCGACAGCTGTTCCTGGGCACGCGCCAGTTCGAGGTTGGCGCGGTCCAGTTCGCTGCGGTCGGCGTAACCGTCGCTGCCGCGCGCCTGGGTCATCTCGCGGATGCCGTCGAGGCGCTGGATGTGCTGGCGCACCGTCTCCACCCGGCGCTCCGAAGCAAGCACATCGAGATAGGTCTCGACGATATCCAGCGCCGCATCGTCGCGCGCCACCAGCACCGCCTCGGACAGCTTGCGCCGGGTGGCACTGGCGCTGTCGACCTTGCTCGTCACCCTTCCCCAGTCATACAGCATCTGCGAGACGGTGACGTCGTAGACGACCTCGCCAACGTCGAACTCCTGCGGCCCTCCGGACATGGTGACAGAGGGGTAATAGCCGCCCTTGGCGATCTCAACCTCGGTGCCCGCACGGTCCGCCTCGGCCATCGCCGAACGCACCTGCGGGTGGATCGCCAACCCCGCCCGCACCGCCTGGTCGAGCGGGATGGCCGGGGCGGACAACGGCAGCCCCAGGCACAGGAGCCAGAGGGCTCCCGCGCCACGGCGCCGTCCCTTGAGCACGGACAGGCCGCGCATCAGACCACGACCTGTACCGTGTTGTCCTCGATCAGCAGGGTACTGCTGCCAAAGTTGTAGACATCGTAGGTAATGCCGTTGAGCTGCTGCGTGGTCCCGGTGTTCACGGCACCCACCACGTTGAGGGTGTCGTTGCTCTCGCCGGTAATCTGCAGCACGTTGTTGGCATCGGTGATGGCGTCGACCTCCGCCGCGGTCAGGGTCAGCACGCTCCCCGAGTCGCCCTTGCCGAGGTCGATACGCTCGATGTTGGAGAGCGTGCCGACGCCGACCGCGTTGTAGTCAAGGTCGATGCCATCGGCCAGGATCAGGGTGTCGAAGCCCGCGCCGCCGTCGATGCTGGTGAAGTTGGTCGCAGTGATCTGGATGGCGTCGTTGCCGTCGCCGGCCACTACCTGATCGCCGGTCCCCACGTTGAAGATCAGGTCGTTGCCATCACCTCCATTGATGTGCTCCGAACTGCCGCTCGCCCCGGACATGACATCGTCCCCCGAGGTGCCGTTGACGTCGATCTGGCCGATATTCAGCGACAGCCCGTTGGGGGCCAGGGTGATGCCGTAGGCCGAGCTGTCGTTGCCGTTGGTGTCGGTGGCGACGATGTTGAACGAGATCTGCGAACCGAGGTTGAGGATATCGGTGATGTTCAGCCCCAGCTGGGTGAGGACGGTCGGGCTCAGCAGGTTCAGCGAGAAGTTGCCCGAGCTGTCCGCCTGGATCGGCAGCAGTTCGACGTTCAGCGCAGGGGTGATGACACGGATCACCACGCTGGAGTCCGGCTCGGTGGTGCCGCTGAAACCGAACCGCGGGTTCAGCGGGTTGAGGCTGACATCGACGCCGAAGTTGCCGATGGTCACTGGCTGCTCGATGCTGCCGCCAACGCCGATGGTTGCCACATTGCTCGTGTTGCCGGCCGGATCCTCGCCGGTTACCGAAACCTGGGCGTTGAGCAACTGGTCCAGGGTAAGGTCGATGTCCAGGTCGGTGAGCAGGTTCAGCGAAGCCAGCCCGCTGTTGTCGGCTGTCACCGTGGCGGTGGCGGTGACGCCGCCGATGTCCACTTCAACCGTAAGTTCGGTTCCCGGATCGGTGGAGATGGTCAGGATGCTGCCCACCAGCGACAGCACCGGGGTCGCAGGCGGGATGGTGTCGACGGTGAACGGCACCGGGGTCGAAGCAGTACCGCCATTGATGTCCGCGGTGACGGTAGAGGCGCCCTCCGGGAACGGCCCCATGCCACCGCCAGGGGGAATGGTCACGGTGACGCTGCCGGCCAGGATATCGCTGGCGGTGATGGTGTGCGTTGCCTGCGTCTCGTAGCCGTTCTGCCCGGCGAAGGCGACGGTGATCACCTGGCCGACCTGCATGGTCGGGCGGATCGTCACGTCGACCTGGATGCCGTCGCTGATTTCCGCAGCGTTGATCCAGGTGTCGGAGGCTTCCGGCACACTGATGGTCGGCGGCGCCAGGTCCGGCGCGTTGATCGTCGCCGGGCCGCTGATGTTACCGGCAGCGTCGGCGGTAACCCCGCTGATCAGCTCGCCGGTGATCAGCGGTGGCGCCAACGGCAGGCTGAAGTTACCGGCGCCGTCGACATTCACCGTGATCGGGTTGGCGGTATCGCCGTCGATCACGAGGCGTACCTGGCTGTTCGGCTCGGCGGTACCGGTCAGCAGCGCACCGTCGGCACTGATGCTCAACAGCGGTGCCGACGGCGCCACCGAGTCGACCGTGGTACTGGCCGGGCCACTGCTGTTGCCGGCGGCGTCCTCGGCCACCGCGTTGACCACCGTGCCATTGGCCAGCGGCGTGGTTGGGGTGAAACTCCAGTCGCCACTGCCGTCGGCGGTCGTCTCGCCGATCGGGTTGCCGCCACCATCGGTGAGGATGACGGTGGCGCCGGGCTCAGCAGTACCCGTGAGGACCACACCATTGCTCGGCTCGATAGTCGGCGCGGCCGGGGCGATGGCGTCAACGGTGACGCTGCTCGGCCCGCTGGTATTGCCGGCCGGGTCCTGGGCCACGGCGTTGATCACCGTGCCGTTGGCCAGCGGCGTGCCGGGCGTGAACGACCAGTTGCCACTGCCGTCGGCGGTCGTCTCACCGATCGGGTTGCCGTTGCCGTCGGTGAGGATCACCTTGGCCCCGGCTTCGGCGGTACCACTGATCTCGGTGCCGTTGCTCGGCTCGATCGTCGGCTGGCCGGGGGCTACCGCATCCACCGTGGTGCTGACCTGTGGGGTGCTGGTGTTGCCGGCGGCGTCCTGGGCCACGGCGTTGATCACCGTGCCGTTGGCCAGCGGCGCACCAGGCGTGAAGGCCCAGTTGCCAGTGCCGTCAGCGGTCGTCTCGCCGATCGGGTTGCCGTTGCCGTCGGTGAGGATCACCTTCGCCCCGGCTTCAGCGCTACCCGTGATCACGGTCCCGTTGCTCGGGTCGATCGTCGGCTGGCCAGGTGCGACTGAATCCACCGTGGTGCTGCCCGGCAGGCTGGTATTGCCGGCCGGGTCCTGGGCCACGGCGTTGATCACCGTGCCGTTGGCCAGCGCAGGCGCAGGCGTGAAGGTCCAGTTGCCACTGCCGTCGGCGGTCGTCTCGCCGATCGGGTTGCCGCTGCCGTCGGTGAGGATCACCTTGGTCCCGGCTTCGGCGGTACCACTGATCACCACCCCGTTGCTCGGGCTGATAATCGGTGCGGCCGGGGCGATGGCGTCAACGGTGACGCTGGCCGGCCCGCTGGTATTGCCGGCCGGGTCCTGGGCCACGGCGTTGATCACCGTGCCGTTGGCCAGCGGCGTGCCGGGCGTGAACGACCAGTTGCCGCTGCCGTCGGCGACGGTCTGGCCGATCGGGTTGCCGCTGCCGTCGGTGAGGATCACCCTGGCGCCGGCTTCAGCGGTACCACTGATCTCGGTACCGTTGCTCGGCTCGATCGTCGGCTGGCCAGGAGCTACCGCATCCACCGTGGTGCTGACTTGTGGGGTGCTGGTGTTGCCAGCGGCGTCCTGGGCCACGGCATTGATGACCGTGCCGTTGACCAGCGGCGTAACGGGCGTGAACGACCAGTTGCCGCTGCCGTCGGCAGTGGTCTGGCCGATCGGGTTGCCGCTGCCGTCAGTGAGGATCACCTTGGCCCCGGCCTCAGCCGTACCACTGATCACCACCCCGTTGCTCGGGTTGATGACCGGTGCGGCCGGCGCGACGGCGTCAACGGTGGCACTGGTCGGCCCGCTGGTGTTGCCGGACGGGTCCTGAGCCACGGCGTTGATCACCGTGCCGTTGCCAAGCGCAGGCGAAGGCGTGAAGGCCCAGTTGCCACTGCCATCGGCGGTCGTCTGGCCGATCGGGTTGCCGCTGCCGTCGGTGAGGATCACCTCGGCTCCGGCTTCGGCGGTACCACTGATCACCACCCCGTTGCTCGGGTTGATGATTGGTGCAGCCGGGGCGATGGCGTCAACGGTGACGCTGGCCGGCCCGCTGGTGTTGCCGGCCGGGTCCTGGGCCACGGCGTTTATCACCGTGCCGTTGGCCAGCGGCGTGCCGGGCGTGAACGACCAGTTGCCGCTGCCGTCGGCGGTAGTCTGACCTATCGGGTTGCCGCCGCCGTCGGTGAGGATGACAGTGGCGCCGGCTTCGGCAGTACCACTGATTTCCGTGCCATTGCTCGGCTCGACCACCGGAGCGGCCGGCGCCACGCCGTCCACGGTAATGACCGCCGGTGCACTATCGGTCCCACCGGGGTTGCGCGCCACCGCGTTGACCACGGTGCCATCCGGCAACGGAATGCCGGGTGTGAACGACCAGTTACCGGTGCCGTCGGCGGTGACCTGGCCGATCGGGTTGCCGCTGCCATCGGTGAGGATAATGGTGTTACCGGCATCGGCAGTACCGCTGATCACCGAGCCGTTACTCGGGTCGACCTGCGGAATCGACGGCAGCGACGAGTCCACGGTGGTGCTACCTGGAGCACCCGTATTGCCGGCGGCATCGGTCGCCGTGGCGTTGACCACGGTACCATTGGGCAGTTGCGTGCCCGGGGTGAACGTCCAGTTGCCGCTGCCGTCGGCAGTGACTTCGCCAATCGGATTACCATTGCCATCGGTGAGAGTCACGGTGCTGTTCGGCTCGGCAGTACCGTTGATCACGGCGCCGTTGCTCGGATTGACCACTGGCGCGGCGGGTGCGATCGAATCCACCGTGGTGCTGCCCTGCGGGCCAGTGTTGCCGGCTGGGTCCTGGGCGACGGCGTTGACCACCGTGCCATTGGCCAGCGGCGTGGTCGGGGTGAAGCTCCAGTCGCCGTTGCCGTCGGCGGTGGTTTGGCCGATGGGGTTGCCGCTGCCATCGGTCAGGATGACGGTGCTGCCCGGCTCGGCGGTGCCGCTGATTTCGCTGCCGTTGCTTGGCTCGACGACTGGTGCGGCCGGGGCTACCGAGTCCACTGTGGTGGCGGCCTGCGGACCGGTGTTGCCGGTCGGGTCGGTTGCCGTGGCGATGATTACGGTACCGTTGGCCAGCGGCAAGCCGGGGGTGAAGCTCCAGGTGCCGCTGCCGTCGGCGGTGATCTGGGCGATCGGGTTGCCGCCGAGGTCGGTCAGGGTGACGGTGGCGCCCGCTTCAGCGGTACCGTTGATGGTCGCGCCGTTGGTGGGATTGATTACCGGTGCAGCCGGCGCGCTGGAATCGACGGTGACCGTCGCTGCCGGGCTGGTGTTGCCCGCCGGGTCGCTCGCCGTGGCATTGACCACGGTGCCATCGGGCAACGGCGTGGCTGGGGTGAACGTCCAGTTACCGCTGCCGTCAGCGGTGGCTTCGCCAATCGGATTACCACTGCCGTCGGTGAGGGTCACGGTGCTGTTTGGCTCGGCGCTGCCGCTAAGAATGCTGCCGTTGCTGAGATTGATGGTAGGTACGCCCGGGGCCACGCCGTCCACGGTGGTGCTGGCCGGCACGCTGGTATTGCCGGCCGGGTCGGTCGCCGTGGCGTTGATCACGGTTCCGTCGGCCAGCGGCGTACCGGGGGTGAAGCTCCAGTCGCCGCTGCCGTCGGCAGTGGTCTGGCCGATCGGGTTGCCGCTGCCATCGGTCAGGGTGATGGTACTGCCTGGCTCGGCGGTGCCGCTGATTTCGCTGCCGTTGCTCAGTTCGACCACTGGTGCGGCCGGGGCTACCGAGTCCACCGTGGTGGCGGCCTGCGGACCGGTGTTGCCGGTCGGGTCGGTTGCCGTGGCGATGATTACGGTACCGTTGGCCAGCGGTGTGCCGGGGGTAAAGCTCCAGTTGCCGCTGCCGTCGGCGGTGACCTGGCCGATCGGGTTGCCGCTGCCATCGGTCAGGGTGACGGTGGCACCCGCTTCAGCGGTACCGCCGATGGTCGTGCCGTTGGTGGGATTGATCACCGGTGCAGCCGGCGCACTGGAGTCGACGGTGACCGTCGCTGCCGGGCTGGTGTTGCCGGCCGGGTCGCTCGCCGTGGCATTGACCACGGTGCCATTGGGCAGCGGCGTGGCTGGGGTGAACGTCCAGCTGCCGCTGCCGTCGGCGGTGACTTCGCCAATCGGATTACCATTGCCGTCGGTGAGGGTTACGGTGCTGTTTGGCTCGGCGGTGCCGCTGAGGCTGCTGCCGTTGCTGAGGTCGATGGTGGGCACACCCGGGGCCACACCGTCCACCGTGGTGCTGCCCTGCCCGCTGGTATTGCCGGCCGGATCGGTCGCCGTGGCATTGACCACGGAGCCATCCGGCAACGGTGTGCCTGGCGTGAACGACCAGTCGCCGTTGCCGTCGGCGGTGGTTTGGCCGATGGGGTTGCCGCTGCCATCGGTCAGGGTGACGGTGCTGCCCGGCTCGGCGGTACCGCTGATTTCGCTGCCGTTGCTCGGCTCGACCACCGGCGCGGCCGGGGCCACCGAGTCCACTGTGGTACTCGATGGAGCGCTGGTGTTGCCGGTCGGGTCGGTCGCGGTGGCGTTCACCACGGTGCCGTTGGGTAACGGGCTGCCCGGTGTGAAACTCCAGTTGCCACTGCCGTCGGCGGTGACCTGGCCGATCGGGTTGCCGCTGCCATCGGTCAGGGTGACGGTGGCACCTGCTTCAGCGGTACCGCCGATGGTCGCGCCGTTACTCGGATTGATTACCGGTGCAGCCGGCGCGCTGGAATCGACGGTGACCGTCGCTGCCGGGCTGGTGTTGCCAGCCGGGTCGCTCGCCGTGGCATTGACCACGGTGCCATCGGGCAACGGCGTGGCTGGGGTGAACGTCCAGTTACCGCTGCCGTCAGCGGTGGCTTCGCCAATCGGATTACCACTGCCGTCGGTGAGGGTCACGGTGCTGTTTGGCTCGGCGCTGCCGCTAAGAATGCTGCCGTTGCTGAGATTGATGGTAGGTACGCCCGGGGCCACGCCATCCACGGTGGTGCTGCCCTGCCCGCTGGTATTGCCGGCCGGGTCGGTCGCCGTGGCATTGACCACGGAGCCATCCGGCAACGGTGTGCCAGGGGTGAACGACCAGTTGCCGCTGCCGTCGGCAGTGGTCTGGCCGATCGGGTTGCCGCTGCCGTCGGTCAGGGTGATGGTGCTGCCCGGCTCGGCGGTACCGCTGATTTCGCTACCGTTGCTCGGCTGGACCACCGGCGCGGCCGGGGCCACCGAGTCCACTGTGGTGCTTGATGGAGCGCTGGTGTTGCCGGTCGGGTCGGTCGCGGTGGCGTTCACCACGGTGCCGTTGGGTAACGGGCTGCCCGGTGTGAAACTCCAGTTGCCACTGCCGTCGGCGGTGACCTGGCCGATCGGGTTGCCGCTGCCATCGGTCAGGGTGACGGTGCTGCCCGGTTCGGCGGTGCCACTGATCGTGGTGCCATTGCTGGGGTTGACCACTGGTGCGGCCGGGGCCTGCGCATCCACTATCGTGCTCGTCGGAGCGCTGGTGTTGCCAGCTGCATCCTGGGCCACCACGTTGATCACGGTACCGTCGGGCAGCGGTGTCGCGGGGGTGTAGCTCCAGTTGCCACTGCCATCGGCCGTCACCTGGCCGATCGGGTTACCGCTACCATCGGTGAGGGTCACGGTGCTGTTCGGCTCGGCGGTACCGCTGAGGCTGCTGCCGTCGCTCAGGTCGATGGTGGGAGCGCCCGGCGCCACGCTATCCACGGTGGTGCTGCCCTGCCCGCTGGTATTGCCAGCCGCGTCCTGGGCCACCGCGTTGACCACGGTACCATCGGGCAGCGGGGTCGCGGGGGTATAGCTCCAGTTGCCGTTGCCATCGGCCGTCACCTGGCCGATCGGGTTACCGCTGCCATCGGTGAGGGTCACGGTGCTGTTCGGCTCGGCGGTACCACTGAGCTCGGTACCATTGCTCGGGTTGATTACGGGTGCCGCTGGCGCCACGCCGTCGATGATGATGCTGGCGGGCGGGCCGCTGTTACCGGCGGCATCCACTACCACTGCTTTGACCACCGTGCCATCGGGCAGTGGGCTATCGGGTGTGTACGACCAGTTACCGTTGCCGTCGGCAGTAGTCTGGCCGATGGGGTTGCCGTTGCCGTCGGTGAGCACCACGGTGCTGCCCGGCTCGGCGGTACCGCTGAGGCTGGAGCCGTTGCTCGGGTTGATTTGCGGCGCGTCGGGGAAGTCAGGGGCCTGCACGGTCGCGGGCGGGCTGCTATTGCCGGCCGGATCGGTCACCACCACGGTAACCGTTTCACCGTTGGTCAGTGGCGGATTCAGTGGAATCTGGAATTTGCCGTCAGAGCCGACCACCACGCTGACGTCGGTTTGCCCGTCGCCGTTGCTGTCGATGCCCACGGTGGCGCCCGGCTCGGCCGTGCCGCTGATGCTGCTGCCATCCGGGGCAATCTGCAGTCCGCTGGCGGGCGCCGGAGCCGTGGTGTCAGGCGGCACACTGTCACCGCCGCCGCCACCACCACCGCCATCGTTGCTGTTGGCGATCGCGACGCCGCCGCCAATGATCGCAGCCCCAGCCAGCAATGCAGCGCCGGGGCTGAGCCCGGCAATGGTGCCGTCGGCGCCAGTGAGCGACTCGAACCCGGCCGCAGTTTCCTGGGGCACATAACCTGCCACCAGCGGCCCATCGGCAGCGACCGGTGGCAGGTCGACGGCAAGCAGCTTGTCCCGGTCTACCAGGTACAACTGGCTTACCGGCTGCCCCTCGACATAGAAGTTGGCAATGCGCAGGCTCTCGCCAGACTTCAGTTGTACGATCAGGTCCGCCCCGCTTTTTGTGTAGCTCGTCACGCTTTCGGGAGCAATATCCAGAACAATGTTACTGCTCTGAGTAAGCGTCAGGATTCCGTTATCGGGGATTGCGATGGGGGCGGCAGAAGTAACACTTTGAGCGAGGGGAGATACCTTGGCCTGAATCGACATACGTGACAGTCCTTTTGTCTACAGCACGACCGAGCGATCGCACGCGTATATCCACAAATAGCACGACCCCGATAAAACGCCAGACGGGCCTTAAAATATTTAAGGAAGGTGTCTTGCGGGGAGGATTATCATCAAGGTTCGCAAAAATCTACTTGGTCTATTACTTTTGAGTTAGCCCTTCCTCACCGCAGGATGGCGTAACTGAAAGTTGGTGTTAACAGGAAGGTATTAGTTGAAAAGTAGCCGCCCCCACACCTTGATAAATGCAAACAAATCGTGTTTGCTTCCAGCTCCTGACGGACCTTTCAACTTGAGCCTGGGTAAGCCCGACAGCAAGGCAGATTATCGAGCAACATGAGACAGTAGGCCGCTCGGTGCTGGCCTTCGAGCGGCTCGTTCAGCGTTTCCTTAGTTGAACTTGAGCTTTGCCACTTTGCTCAGTGCCCACCCACTGAACACGTAGAACGCGTCCAGATAGAAGCGGCCTTCGTAGTTCGGTAGCGGTTCACGATTCAACAACAGCTCGGGCATGTCGGGCGACGGGGGAAACAGCGCATAAAAGCCGTTGGGCAACACCGCCAACGCGATGAGCAGCAGGTAGGTCACGGTCCGCAGCATGGTGGCGCGGTTATCGGACTGCTCGGCCCATTTCAGGCCGAACCAGGCGACCAGGCCGGCAACCGGCAACACCCAGAAATGCGTCGGCATTCCAATGAACATTTCCGCGACAATGCTTCTTGCTTCCAACCTGGTGCTCTCCGTTCAAATGAGCGGATTATTGCCGCTGGAGTCAGCAAATGCAAAAAGCCCGCTCTCGAGGGCGGGCATTTTGTTCGCGAGGGTCAGTTGATCATGCTTTAGAACACATCAGCGCGGCGTCCAGCAGCCTGCCATGGTCGTACCAGGCATCGCGTTGATAGGCCGCGAACTGGCGCTGGTTACCCGTGCCCCGCACCTCGACCAGGCCACCCGCCTTGTCGGGGTCGGTACTATCGACGAACAGTCTGACCGAGTTATCACCATCGACCTGGTAGGTTTTCACATTCCCTTGAAGTTCGCTTTTGACGCATCCCAGATACGCCGGCGTACTTCTTTCCGTGGCTCCGGCCGCATACCCATGGCCCTCACGCACATCGGGGTCATGTGCGCAGCCTGCCATGAACAGTGTGGCGAAGGTGGACATCAGTATTGCACCTGCTACCGATCTTGAGCTCTTCACGCGACACGCTCCTGCCGCCCCATCGAGTAACTTGGGAAAGTGTTGCCAAGCCGCATGCACCTTTTTTGTTTTTGTTTGCCCATGTTACTGCTCAACGTCAGCCGGGCAATATGCTTGTTTGCTATATCGGTTTCAGGGCGGGCGTTCCCCGCGAAGTTAACCTTCGTTCATGGATAAGCGGGCAAGTTCCAGACAGGCCAGCCTGGGCGAGCATGCGTAGTCTTGCAGTGTGTTCGCACAGGCGTGGCCGCTAGCGGAAGGGATTGCTGCCTGCATCAATAGCGGCGGTAGTCCTGACCACCATGGTGTCCATCGTTGAAATGCCGGTGATGGCCGCCGCCGTGATGCCCACCGTGGTGCCAATATGGCCAGCAACCACCGAGCAGCAGCAACCCTGACAACACTACGACCCATGCAGTCTTGCGTTTCATGTGCGTACCTCCGGCCAGGTGAAACCAGGCCTTGCTTACGTTGGACCGCACAAAGGAGGGATGTTCAGGCAGAGGAACGCCGCTGGTCATCTTGCGGGCGAGATTTCAGCTGGCGGTCGACTCAAGGGCGTGCAGCGCCGTGTGGCCATGAACCAGACAGGGGGCGGACAAAACTTGTCCCAAACCGGGTAGTCACTCTGCAGATGACCCCGATTTCGGGTACAACCAGGCCCACAAACGGGGGTCAGGCGATTGCCTTGAGAAACACAAATGTCGCCGCCAGATCCAGGACCAGTACAGCAACCACAACGAAGATCATGTAGTAGCGGTCATTCTGAGTCATTTCTGCGTACTCCGCATGATCGATGCCCCAGAGGGTCACAGCAATTTGCATTCCACTTCCCTGCTGCTCTCAGGCCGACCGGGCCTGATGGATGGGCAGTTCGACCCTGAATGTCGTACCGACTCCCACCTCGCTGTCTACGCGGATCTCGCCACCATGACGCTTGATGATTCCGTACGAAAGTGACAATCCCAGCCCGGTGCCCTGGCCGATGGGCTTCGTCGTGTAGAAGGGATCGAAGATCTTTTGCAGGCTTTCGGCAGGAATGCCACAACCATTGTCTGCGACTTCAATCCACACCCACTTGTCACTGGCACCGGTTCGCAGGGTAATTCTGCCACGCTCGGCACCCATCGCCTGGGTGGCATTGACCAGCAGATTCATGATTACCTGATTGATCTGCGAAGGCAGGCACTCGACCGGCGGCAATGGGCTGTAATCCTTGACAAGGTCCGCCTTGTGCCTGAGTTCGCTGGCAACAATGTTCAGCGTTGACTCTATGCCTTGAAGCAGGTCTGCCACTTGCCAGTCATGGCTGCTCTCTACTCGCGAAAAGTCCTTGAGGTCCTTGACGATCCGCGCAACGCGACTGATACCGTCCTTGGATTCGCGGATCAGCGCCGGAATATCCTCCAGCAAGTAATCCAGCTCGATTTCCGTGCGCAACTTCGCCAGCTCCGCGCCGAGCGCGTTCGGAACCAGAGTATTTTCCGCGTCGGCATATGCCTTCAGCATGTCCTGCAAACGGCCGAAATAATCATCCAGTGCACCGAGGTTGGAAGAGACAAACCCAATCGGGTTGTTGACTTCATGGGCTACGCCGGCTGCCAGCTGACCGAGCGAGGCGAGCTTTTCGGACTGGACCAACTGGTTCTCGAGCAACCGGCGTTCATCCACCTCGCGCTGCAGTGCTGCGCTGGCTTGGGTAAGTGCCTGGGTACGCCGTTCGACCCGCTGTTCCAATTCGTCGTTGGCACTCACCAGCGCTCGGTTTACACGGTTTATTTCGGCGTAGCTACGCATCAACCACATCCCCATGTACAGCAATAGCAATACCAGCAGCGTGGAAAACACCAACAGATAGAAATGGTATCGCTGAGCCGTCAGCGCTGCTGCTTGCTCGTCGCGGTCCAACATCAGCGCAATGGCGTCCAGACTCTCGGCAATCGGAACCGCCTCGATCGCTTCGAGCAGTTGGTCGACCTTGGGTTGCTCACGAAGAATCAACTCTATGTGTTTGCTGATGGTATCGATGGGCACCTGAAAATCGACGGGCAAGCGCTCCTTGTTGACCGAAAGATTGTTCAGTCCGACAAGGATGTCGGCAGCTTTTTCATCGGTTGTGGTCTGGGCAAACTCAAGGCTGCTCAGCATCAAGTCATAGGTATCGCTGGTGATTCTGCGCAGGCGCAGTGTATCGGCATCGACCAATTGACGAAGGTGCACCTGTATTACATCGGCTGCAGCCGGGAGAAAAGCCAGGGAATTTCGCAGGATCGCATTGTGCGTCTTGAAGCGCGAGACCAGCAGGACCTTGTCGTCAAAGGACTGTTGGTAATCGCGAAAAGCCTTTTGCCAAGCGAGCATTTCTGCTTTTTGATGACGCCCTTCCAGCGTGTCGAATTCCCGCCATAGGCGCTTCATTTCAATCAACGGCAGCACCAGCGGGTCGTAGTTGTAATTGGTGGTGGTGCGCGCCTTGAGCACCGCACCCTCCCACTGCGCATCGTACTGCTTGATCTGGCGAATCAGATCGCGCGCCTGGGCGTAGTTGGCACTCTCATCGGACCTGGACATCCAGTACAGGTAGACCAGCACGGAAGCCAGCGACATGGCGCACGCAGCCAACAGCAGCAGACTGCGCCGAGCGTTCAACCTCATAGCGGTTTACCCTCCCATTGGCCGGTGAGGGTCTGGAGAAACTTGATGATCAGCGCTTTATCATCGTCGCTCGGCGTACGTCCCAACTGATAATGAAACATGGCATCGACGGCTGCTTCCAAGGTGGGCGCCGAACCGTCATGAAAATAAGGGGCGGTCACCTCCACGTTTCGCAGGCTTGGAACTTTGAACAGGTGGAGGTCATCCGGGTCACCTGTCACGTTGTAGCGTCCCCGGTCTGCCCCGGTAACATTGCCACGGTTGGTGAAATAATCATCGAAAACACCGAACTTCTGCAGCATGTTGCCGCCGATATTCACGCCCTGGTGGCAGGCTATACAACCGTACTCCTGGAAGCGCTGATAGCCATGCTTCTCTTCCAGGCTGAGGCTGCTGGTATCTCCTTTCAGATAGCGATCGAAGCGTGAATCGGGTGTCAGCAGGGTGCGCTGGTACGTAACCAGGGCATCTTTGACATCGATGGCGGTCACTGGTTTGCCATAGGCTTCGGCGAACCCCGTCTGGTAGGCCGGATCGTCAGCAATTCGTTGAACCACGGTAGCCCAGCCATCTTCTTTGCCGTCCGTATTACCGGTTGCCAGGTGCACCAGGCCGTCAAACGATTGCGCGCGCCCATCCCAGAACTGCAGGAAGTTCAGGCTGGCGTTGAAGACGCTGGGTGTGTGAACTGGCAAGGGTTTGCCATCTGCATCAGGCGAGCGCGCCTGCCCGTCCGCGCCACCACGATCCAGGCGATGGCAATCAGCACAGGACTGGCTGTTATCGAGGGACAAACGCGAGTCATTGAACAGTTTGCGCCCCAGCTCCACCCGGGCAGGGTCAAGCTCAGGCACCGCCGGCAATGGCGTGAGCGGCCCACCAATGCTCTGGGCCAGCCCCCATGCCGGCAAAACGACAAGCATCGAGGCAACGATGCGAACCTGCAGACTAGTCGGCACAGCACAACCCTCCCTGGCGAGATGCACCTGCCTCCGAGCATAGTGAGGCCAACAGACAAAAGCTAACGGCGGGGGCAAATATCATCTAGGCTGTGGCCAGGGAGTAGTCTGGCCGAGACCGGCAGGGAGGGACCCATGGAGCTACCCGTTACCGATGGCGCAGCAGCCAAGCCGGTGATACTTCTGGTTGACGACGAGCCCTCGATTCTCAGCAGCCTTCGTCGTCTACTTCGCAACCAACCCTACGAACTCCTCCTTGCCGAAAGCGGTGCCGACGCCCTGCAACTGCTCCAACAACGCCCAATCAATCTGGTGATGAGTGATGCGCGCATGCCAAACATGGACGGGGCAACACTGTTGGCCCACGTACATGAGCGTTTTCCCGACACGTTGCGCATTCTGCTTACGGGTTACGCTGACACGGACACCATTGCGAAAGCCATCAATGATGGGCACATCTATCGTTACATCAGCAAACCCTGGAATGATGAAGAGCTGTTGGTCACATTGCGCCAGGCATTGGCCCACCAACATTCGGAAAGCGAACGAAAGCGACTGGAACAGCTGACTCAGGTTCAGATCAAGCAACTCAAGGCGCTTAACGAAAGCCTTGAACAGCGTGTAGCGGCGCGCACCGCCGAGTTGCAGCAAACTGCCGACATGCTTGACCTTGCCTATGAAGAACTCAAGCGCAGTTACGTGACCAGCACCGAGTTCTTTTCGCAGTTAGGCAACCTGCGTCTGCCCAAGGCCAAGCAGACCAACCGGCAAGTCATAGAATTGATACGGGTGTATTGCACCAGCCATGGGCTGGACGAAGGTAGCTGTCGCAACCTGACCATGGCTGCAGCCCTCTACAACATCGGCAAGATGAGCTGGACCGACAGCATGCTCACCTGCCCTGCCGATCTCATTCCTCCACCAGAGCGCGAACTGTACCGGTCATACCCGAAACAGAGCGAAGCGCTGGTCATGACCCTGGAGCCAATAAAAGAGGCTGCACAACTCATACTTCACCACCAGGAACGCTGGGATGGCAGCGGTTTTCCGGGCCACCTGAAGGGCGCGGCAATTCCACTGGGCGCCCGCTGGTTGAAAATGGCCGTGGATTTCATCGAATTGCAGCGCGGACTGGTCCTGGATCGCCAGCTCAATAGCGATGAGGCACTGCTCTACATACGCAAGTATGCTGGAAAGCTGTATGACCCAGATCTGGTGGAAGACTTCGTCAACGTCTGTGCCGAGTACATGCGCGACATTACCTTGACCGACCCGGCGATCAAGGTATTGAGCACGCACGAACTGGCAGAGGGCATGATACTGGCGCGTAACCTGAATGCCGACAATGGCATGCTGCTATTGAATGCCGGCAAGGTACTGAACGGTGCGCTGGTGAAAAAACTGATTGCCTTCGAAGAAATGGAAGGTGGCAGATACAACGTGTTCATCAGGGTTCCCGAGCAGGCAGGCAGCCTGCAGCCATCGCCCGCAACGGCAGGCTGACCCCGTTGCGGGCAGGCGCTGAAATCCGTTCGCCCTGCATCGTGGCAAGCGGAGAGCCTGGCCGTCCCCGTATGACTGCCGGCACTACTACCAGCCAACGGCTATCCTTCAGGTTTCGGTAGGAGGGCGTATGTGCGGAAGGCTCAGCCAGTACCGTGGCATACATGACTTCGTTGAAACCCTGAGCCTGCCAGAGGCCTGGCGGAACAACGTCGGCGACCAGCCGCTTGGCCGGTACAACATCGCGCCGACCACGCTGGTGGCAGTACTGCGGATGGATGACGCAGGCCCACGAGCGGACCTGGTGAGGTGGGGATGGCGACCGCACTGGGCGAACGATCGCGCTGCGCCGATCAACGCGCGGGTCGAGAAGGTGGCGCATGGCCCATTCTTCCGGGCGATCTGGCCGCACCGGGCCATCACCCCTGTCGACGGCTGGTACGAATGGGTTGATGAAGGTGGGCCGAAGAAGCAGCCGTACTACATCCGCCGCCAGGATGGGCACCCTGCCCTTTGCGCCTCGATCGGCCAGTTCACCGGCACCGAGCACGACGGGTTCGTCATCATTACCGCCGACGCTCAGGGCGGAATGGTCGACGTTCACGACCGCCGGCCTGTCGTGTTGTCGCCAGAACTGGCGTACGAGTGGATCGCGGCAGCAATGCCCAGCGAGCGCGCAGAACAACTGGTGCTCAACCTGGGTGAGCCGGCCGAAGCCTTCGAGTGGTACCGGGTGGGTATCGCCGTGGGGAATGTGCGTAACCAAGGTGCCGAGCTGATGAACCCGCTTCAGCGTATGATTTGAATGCGCAGCGATGCAGGATCGTAAGCGCGGCGCCTGCGATCATTGCGATGACGATCGTATCCCTGCCATCAGCCATACAGAGCTGGCCAAGCACAGAATGAGGATGGAGATCGAAGCAGGCAGGTGAAACTGGTGATATCCAGCCAATCCGAAGCCGGCATGGATAAGGAACGTGATCAGGCCTAGGCCGGCACAAACTTTGGCGAAGAACACCGCGTTAACCTTACCCAGCAACACGCTTCGATAACCAACCAGCAACACGGGTATTGCCAAGATATTGAACAGGAGGAAGCCCTGTACCCCACCCGGTAGGAAAAACATCTCCCATTCGTGCCAATACGCGGCATCTATTTGATGAAGAATCAGTGCAAGCATCGTTACGAAATAGCTTCTTTCCATGTAAGCAATCCCTTCAGCTAGTGATCATCCCTGAGTAAAGCGCTGACGATGATATCTCACGCCTCTATGCGACGCTTGGAAGTATTTGCAGATCAGTGCTGCTCAACGAGCGCGCGCTGAATGCCATCCAGCAGGCCTAGAGGATGGCAACTCTCAAGCGCATGACATCCCAAGCCAGCGCACCCGATCCGCCCATTTCTGTTCCAGCCGAGCAAAGGTGGGCTGTGGATCAACGAACCAAGTGTTACAATCCGCCACTTCAAATCGGCGCCCAAGGCGCTGAACATCCGTGAACGCCGTCAGTACGACACCCGCCACACCTACGCCACCCTATGCCTGATGTCTGGGATGAACCCGCGTTCATCGCGAACCAGCTTGGTCACAGCGTCGAGATGTTGCTTTCTACCTACGCGAAATGGATCAGCTCCTCCTCGGACTGGAGGGAGCTGGAGAAGCTGCCGCCCCGAGTCGAATTGGCCCAAAATTGGCCCAAGACTGACGAGATGGCCTAAATACACCTCTGGAACCCCCGCAGGACAAGCACTTGATTTCTACCGCCAACATCACCATGCAGTTCGGCTCCAAGCCGCTGTTCGAAAACGTTTCCGTCAAATTCAACAACGGCAACCGCTACGGCCTGATCGGCGCCAACGGTTGCGGCAAGTCGACCTTCATGAAGATCCTCGGCGGTGACCTGGAGCCGTCCGGCGGCCAGGTCATGCTCGAGCCGAACACCCGCCTGGGCAAGCTGCGCCAGGACCAGTTCGCCTACGAAGAATTCACCGTGATCGACACGGTGATCATGGGCCACGGCCAACTGTGGAAGGTCAAGGCCGAACGCGATCGTATCTACTCGCTGCCGGAAATGACCGAGGAAGACGGCATGGCCGTCGCCGAGCTGGAAACCGAATTTGCCGAAATGGACGGCTACACCGCCGAATCCCGTGCCGGTGAACTGCTGCTGGGCCTGGGTATTCCGCTGGAACAGCACTTCGGCCCGATGAGCGAAGTGGCACCGGGCTGGAAGCTGCGTGTCCTGCTGGCCCAAGCGCTGTTCTCGGACCCGGACGTGCTGCTGCTCGACGAGCCAACCAACCACCTGGACATCAACACCATCCGCTGGCTGGAAACCATCCTCACCGCGCGTAACAGCACCATGGTGATCATTTCCCACGACCGGCACTTCCTCAACAGTGTCTGCACCCACATGGCCGACCTGGACTACGGCGAGCTGCGCGTATTCCCGGGCAACTACGACGAGTACATGACCGCTGCCACCCAGGCCCGCGAGCAGCTGCTGTCGGACAACGCCAAGAAGAAAGCCCAGATCGCCGAACTGCAGACCTTCGTCAGCCGCTTCTCGGCCAACGCCTCCAAGGCCAAGCAGGCCACCTCGCGGGCCAAGCAGATCGACAAGATCCAGCTGGCCGAGGTCAAGCCGTCGAGCCGGGTGAGCCCGTTCATCCGCTTCGAACAGACCAAGAAGTTGCACCGCCAGGCCGTCACCGTCGAGAAAATGGCCAAGGCCTTCGACGACAAAGTGCTGTTCAAGGACCTGGGCTTCACCATCGAGGCTGGCGAGCGCGTGGCGATCATCGGCCCCAACGGTATCGGCAAGACCACCCTGCTGCGCACCCTGGTCGGCGAAATGACCCCGGACAAGGGTGAAGTGAAGTGGACCGACAGCGCCGAAGTGGGCTACTACGCCCAGGACCACGCCCACGACTTCGAAGACGACATGACCCTGTTCGACTGGATGGGCCAGTGGACCTCCGGCGAGCAGGTGATCCGCGGCACCCTCGGGCGCATGCTGTTCTCCAACGACGAGATTCTCAAGTCGGTGAAGGTGATTTCCGGTGGTGAGCAAGGCCGCATGCTGTTCGGCAAGCTGATCCTGCAGAAGCCGAACGTGCTGGTGATGGACGAGCCGACCAACCACCTGGACATGGAATCGATCGAGGCGCTGAACCTGGCGCTGGAAAACTACCCGGGCACCCTGCTGTTCGTCAGCCATGACCGTGAGTTCGTGTCGTCGCTGGCCACGCGCATCATCGAGCTGTCGGCTGATGGCGTGGTGGACTTCAGCGGTACCTACGACGATTACCTGCGTAGCCAGGGTGTAGTGGTCTGATTGATGCGGCGGCCTGGCCATCTTGTATGGCTGGGCCGGCCTCTTCGCGGGTAAACCCGCTCCCACAGGGACTGCGTAGCACTTGAGCCCAATGCAAATCCTGTGGGAGCGGGCGAGCCCGCGAATGACGATTACCTGCGTAGCCAGGGTGTAGTGGTCTGATTGATGCGGCGGCCTGGCCATCTTGTATGGCTGGGCCGGCCTCTTCGCGGGCATGCCCGCTCCCACAGGGACTGCGTAGCACTTGAGGCCTATGCAAATCCTATGGGAGCGGGCGAGCCCGCGAATGACGATTATCTGCGTAGCCAGGGTGTAGTGGTCTGATTGATGGGGCGGCCTGGCCATCTTGTATGGCTGGGCCGGCCTCTTCGCGGGCATGCCCGCTCCCACAGGGACTGCGTAGCACTTGAGGCCAATGCAAATCCTGTGGGAGCGGCCGAGCCCGCGAATGACGATTACCTGCGTAGCCAGGGTGTAGTGGTCTGATTGATGCGGCGGCCTGGCCATCTTGTATGGCTGGGCCGGCCTCTTCGCGGGCATGCCCGCTCCCACAGGGACTGCGTAGCACTTGAGGCCTATGCAAATCCTATGGGAGCGGGCGAGCCCGCGAATGACGATTATCTGCGTAGCCAGGGTGTAGTGGTCTGATTGATGGGGCGGCCTGGCCATCTTGTATGGCTGGGCCGGCCTCTTCGCGGGCATGCCCGCTCCCACAGGGACTGCGTAGCACTTGAGGCCAATGCAAATCCTGTGGGAGCGGCCGAGCCCGCGAATGACGATTACCTGCGTAGCCAGGGTGTAGTGGTCTGATTGATGCGGCGGCCTGGCCATCTTGTATGGCTGGGCCGGCCTCTTCGCGGGCATGCCCGCTCCCACAGGGACTGTGTAGCATTTGAGGCCTATGCAAATCCTGTGGGAGCGGGTTCACCCGCGAAGAATCCACCGCCGATCCCACAGGCTGGCACTGCCCGACGAATAATTCGTTAGCCTGCTTTCATTTCCTTCGCGCAACGGCCATGATGGGGCCACGCCCAACCGCCCGCCCGCGAACGAGCCCATGACCGCGCAACAACCCGCCCCCGCCAGCAACACGCTGCAAATTACCCTGCAGATCCTGTCGATCGTTTTCTACACCTTCATTGCCTTCCTCTGCATCGGCCTGCCGATCGCCGTCTTGCCCAGCCATGTGCACGACCAGCTGGGGTTTGGCGCGGTGGTCGCCGGGCTGACCATTGGCCTGCAATACCTGGCCACGCTACTCAGCCGCCCGTTTGCCGGGCGCGTGGCCGATACCCTGGGGGGCAAGCAGGCGATTCGCTTCGGCTTGCTGGGGATTGCCGGCTGCGGGGTGTTGACCCTGCTATCGGCCTGGACCCTGACGCTACCGCTGCTGAGCCTGGCGCTGCTGCTCGGCGGGCGCCTGCTGCTGGGCCTCGCCCAAGGGCTGATCGGCGTGGCCACGCTGAGCTGGGGCATCAGCCAGGTCGGGCCCGAGCACACCGCCAGGGTGATTTCCTGGAACGGTATCGCCTCCTATGGCGCCATCGCCATTGGTGCCCCCTTGGGTGTACTGGCCGTGGACGGGCTGGACTTCAGCGTGCTGGGGCCGGCATTGCTGGTGCTGGCGGTATCGGCCCTGCTGGTACTGCGCAAGCGGCCGGACGTGGTGGTGGTGCGTGGCGAGCGCCTGCCCTTCTGGTCGGCCTTCGGCCGGGTCGCACCCTGTGGCCTGGGCCTGACCCTGGCCTCTATCGGCTACGGCACGCTGACCACCTTCGTCACCCTGTATTACCTGGAGCGCGGCTGGGCGGGCGCGGCCTGGTGCCTGAGTGCCTTTGGCGTGTGCTTCATCATTTCCCGGCTGCTGTTCGTCAACGCGGTCAACCGTTTTGGTGGCTACAACGTGGCGGTCGCGTGCATGGCCACTGAAGTGCTCGGCCTGAGCCTGCTGTGGCTGGCACCGTCTCCGCCGTGGGCACTGATCGGCGCCGGGCTTACCGGTTTCGGGCTGTCGCTGGTGTACCCGGCGCTGGGGGTGGAAGCGATCAAGCAGGTGCCCAGCAGCAGCCGCGGCGCAGGGCTGGGTGCCTACGCGGTGTTCTTCGACATGGCCCTGGCCATCGCCGGGCCGGTGATGGGCGCGGTGGCCGCGCACCTGGGTTATGCCTCGATCTTCTGCGTGGCCGCCCTGCTCGCCCTGGCGGGTGTCGGCCTAACGCTGTTGCTGGCGCGGCGCGCCGCTCGCGGCTGAACGCTCGGCCGGCTGCGGCGCGCCCAACGCCTGGCTGAAGAACACCGCGGCTTCACGTTGCAGGGAATGGTGGATGTGCCGACGGTCCACGCCTGCGGCATCCTTGCACAGCACCGGCATCCGCATGGACTGCTCGGCATCGCAATGGGCCATGAACACGAAGTGCCCGGCGCCAGCCAGCAGGCGATAGTCCGGTGTGACCGGCAACTTGCGGGCCAGGGCTTCGGCGTTGCGGTCCACCGCCACCAACTGGTCGCTGTCGCCACTGTAGATCAGCGCCGGCACCTGCACCCCGGCCAAGGCATGGCGCCCGAACAGCAGGCTAAGCGGTGCCATCAGCATCACCGCCCCCACCCGCTGGTCGGCCTCTGGCACCAGCTCGCTGCGGTCGGCAATCAGCACACCGTGTGTCCTGCAGGCGTCGGCGTCGTTAGGGCGCTCCAGGCAATACTTGCGCAGGCGGTCCAGATCGGGGCGCGCGCCTGAGAGAATCAAGGCGGTTTCACCACCGGCCGAGTAGCCGATCACCCCAACCTTGCCACCGTTCAGGTAGGGCCCCAGCAAGGCATCATCGCGGGCAGCCGTAATCGCGGCACTCACTTGCAGCGGCCGGCCATACAGGTTGCTCAAGGTGCCCAGGCGGCTGTGGTCGCGGGCGTTGTCGCCGGGGTGCACCACCGCCACCACGATAAAGCCCTGGCGCGCCAGCGACGTCGCCAGGTAGTGCAAGGCCAGCGGGCTGCCGGTATTGCCGTGGGACAGCACCAGCAACGGGAACTGGCCCAACGCTACCGGCGCCTCTTCACTCACATCGATCGGGTAGCCGTCTATCCGGCTGCTGCGGGTATTGCCGATGGCCGGGTAGAACGCCAGCGCCTGCATGGGCCGGGCGTCGACCGGGTCGGCCAGGGTCATGTGGTGCAGGCCGGCAACCCAGGGCGCGGCCTCGGCGTGGGCCAGCAGGCTGCCGAACAGGGCCAGCGCCAACACGCAGCGTGGGAGAGTCATCGGCCGGCGGTTCCTTGCAGGGCGAAGAGATAGCTCAGCATAGAACTGGCCTGGGCTGCACCGGATGAAACCTGGATGAAACCGAAGTCATGCACTTCACGCCCGCGCCCTATGCATTTGCGCTTTTCGTCGAACCCGTGGCATAGATGCAGGTCCACGTCTCTACGTGACCGTTTCGCGCCATTGAAGGAGATTCATGCATGAGCAAGCCCGCCTACGTGCCACCCAAGGTCTGGCGCAACGACGCAGCGTCCGGCGGCCAGTTCGCCAGCATCAACCGCCCGGTTGCCGGCCCGACTCACGACAAGGACCTGCCGCTGGGCAAGCACCCGCTGCAGCTGTACTCCCTGGCCACGCCCAATGGCGTCAAGGTCACCATCGCCCTCGAAGAGCTGCTCGCGCTGGGCCACCCGGGCGCCGAATATGATGCCTGGTTGATCCGCATTGGCGAGGGTGAGCAGTTCTCCAGCGGCTTCGTCCAGGTCAACCCCAACTCGAAGATCCCCGCCCTGCTCGACCGCAGCGTCGAGCCGCCGGTGCGGGTGTTCGAGTCGGGTTCGATCCTGCTGTACCTGGCGGAAAAGTTCGGTGCCTTGCTGCCGAAAGCCCCAGCTGCACGCACCGAAAGCCTGAACTGGCTGTTCTGGCAAATGGGCGCGGCGCCTTATCTGGGCGGCGGCTTTGGCCACTTCTATGTGTATGCGCCGGAAAAGTTCGAGTACGCGATCAACCGCTTCACCATGGAAGCCAAGCGCCAGCTGGATGTGCTCGACCGGCGCCTGGCCGAAAGCCGCTACCTGGGCGGCGAGGAATACAGCATCGCCGACATTGCCGTGTGGCCGTGGTATGGCCAGCTGGTGCGCGGCAACCTGTATGGCGCGGCGGAGTTCCTGGCGGTGGACGAGTACCCGCATGTGCAGCGCTGGGCCGAGGAGATTGCCTTGCGCCCGGCGGTGCAGCGTGGCACACGGGTGAACCGGACCTGGGGGGATGAGGCCAGCCAGGTGCCGGAGCGGCATGCAGCGGCAGACCTGGACGGTTGACGCGGCACCCTTGTGGGAGCGGCCTTGCGTCGCGAAAGGGGTGCGAAGCGCCCCCAGGGTCTTCGTATCACAGTGAAATCATTGGGGCCGCTTTGCGGCCCTATCGCGACACAAGGCCGCTCCTACAAGGGTTCGCGCCGGGCTTGGGAGGCCCGACAATGCCCGCCTGCAAAAAACCATTTGCCCCCGCGCAAACCTGCGCCCGCCAAGCCCTTCTTGTACACTCCTCGCATTAGCCCCCACCTGCACATTTTTTTGGTGAACGCATGATCGAGGTAACCGAGGTTTCCATTGCCGAGCTGCGCGACGCGCTCGAGTCGGGCCGCACGACGGCGGTCGAGCTGGTCCAGGCCTACCTGGCGCGCATCGATGCCTACGATGGCGCCGACACCGCCACTGCCCTGAACGCCGTGGTGGTGCGCAACCCCGAGGCGCTGGAAGAGGCCGAAGCCTCCGACGCCCGTCGCGCCAAAGGCCAGGTCCTGAGCCCGTTGGACGGCATCCCTTACACCGCCAAGGACAGCTACCTGGTCAAAGGCCTGACCGCTGCCTCCGGCAGCCCGGCCTTCAAGGACCTGGTGGCCCAGCGCGACGCCTTCACCATCGAACGCCTGCGCGCCGCCGGCGCCGTGTGCCTGGGCAAGACCAACATGCCGCCCATGGCCAACGGTGGCATGCAGCGCGGCGTGTATGGCCGCGCCGAAAGCCCATACAACGCCGACTACCTGACCGCACCGTTCGCCTCGGGCTCGTCCAACGGTGCCGGCACCGCCACCGCTGCCAGCTTCAGTGCCTTCGGCCTGGCCGAAGAAACCTGGTCCAGCGGCCGAGGCCCGGCGTCCAACAACGGCCTGTGCGCCTATACCCCGTCGCGCGGGGTGATTTCGGTGCGTGGCAACTGGCCGCTGACACCGACCATGGACGTGGTGGTGCCGTATGCCCGCACCATGGCCGACCTGCTGGAAATCCTTGACGTGGTCGTAGCCGACGACGCCGACAAGCGCGGCGACCTGTGGCGCCTGCAACCTTGGGTGCCAATCCCGGCGGCTTCGACGGTGCGCCCGGCTTCGTACCTGGACCTGGCCGTGGATGCCAGCGCGCTCAAGGGCAAGCGCTTTGGCGTGCCGCGCATGTACATCAATGCCGATGCCGAGGCCGGTACTTCCGAGAAGCCTGGCATCGGCGGCCCGACTGGCCAGCGCATCAACACCCGCGCCACGGTGATCGACCTGTGGCAGCAGGCTCGCCAGGCACTGGAGGCTGCTGGTGCCGAAGTGCTGGAAGTGGACTTCCCCTTGGTGTCCAACTGCGAGGGCGACCGCCCGGGCGCACCGACCGTGTACAACCGCGGCATCGTCAGCAAGGAGTTCCTGCATGACGAGCTGTGGGAGCTGTCGGGCTGGGCCTTCGACGACTTCCTGCGCGCCAACGGTGACCCCAGGCTCAACCGCCTGGCCGATGTCGACGGGCCGCAGATCTTCCCCCACGACCCGGGCACCCTGCCCAACCGTGAGGACGACCTGGCCGCCGGCATGGACGAGTACGTCAACATGGCCAAGCGTGGCCTGAAGACCTGGGACCAGATCGAGACCCTGCCCGACGGCCTGCGCGGCCTGGAGCAGACCCGCAAGATCGACCTGGAAGACTGGATGGACAACCTGGGCCTGGACGCGGTGCTGTTCCCCACCGTGGCCGACGTGGGCCCGGCCGATGCCGACGTCAACCCGGCATCGGCGGACATCGCCTGGAGCAACGGCATCTGGGTGGCCAACGGCAACCTGGCGATCCGTCACCTGGGCGTGCCGACCGTGACCGTGCCGATGGGCGTGATGGCCGATATCGGCATGCCGGTGGGGCTGACCTTTGCTGGCCGGGCTTACAGCGACAATGCGCTGCTGAGCTTTGGTGCGGCCTTCGAGGCGACCGGGTCGCGGCGGATGATCCCACCGCGCACCCCGGCCCTGGGCTGAGGGTTAAAGGGGCCGCTTTGCGGCCCATTCGCGGGTAAACCCGCTCCCACAGGTTCACCACAGGTGTTGAATACCGTGGGGCCCCTGTGGGAGCGGGTTTACCCGCGAATGGGCCTGGAAAAGCAAATCGCCTAATTCAACTTTATGTGTAAAAATACACAAAACGTTGATTTTGCGATCTGCCATGCCTATCACCCCAAGCGAAGAACGCCAACTCACCCTCACCGTCCTCAAGGCCGCCATCCAGGCCCTGGGTAGCGTTGCCGCGCGCAACATGGAAATCCTCCTGCACGACCTCGATCACCCGGAACACTCCGTGGTGGCGATCGTCAACGGCCACCTTTCCGGCCGCAGCGTCGGTAGCCCGATCCTCGCCGCCCCGGAACAGGACCTGGGTTTCAAGGCACTGATGCAGGCCTCGGCCGATCAGCACGGCTGTGCGCCGGTGGTGCTGCCCGATTACCCCACCACGCTGAAGGGCCGCACGCTGCGCAGCGCCACGGCCATCTTCCGTGACAGCAACGGCCACCCCTTCGCCAGCCTTTGCGTCAACACCGACGTCACCGGCCTGGATGCCGCCATGAACTTTCTTCAGCAGTTCCAACCGCTGGGGGCCACACCTGCCGTCAGTGAGCCCGGCGACATGGAACTGCTGATGAGCGAGATAATCCAGGCATCCCTGCAGCGCAGCGGCCAGGGGCGGATGAACAAGCAGGCCAAGGTCGAGGCCGTGCGCGTGATGCAGGAGCGTGGCCTGTTCATCGTCAAGGGCGGCGTGGAAAAGGCCGCCAGCGCCCTGGGTGTGACCCGCTACACCGTTTACAACTACCTCGAGCAACTGCGCGGAGCCAGCCAATGACCTTGCATATTCATACCCCCCTGATCGAATCCCGCCCGCTGTCACTGGCCGCGGGCAGCAATATCTGGCTCAAGCTCGATGCCCTGCAGCCCTGCGGTTCGTTCAAGCTGCGCGGCGTGGGCCACGCCTGCGAGGTGCACCATGCCCGTGGTGCGCGGCACTTCGTGTCTTCCTCGGGCGGCAACGCCGGCCTGGCAGTGGCCTATGCCGGGCGCAAGCTGGGCGTGCCGGTGACCGTGGTAGTGCCCGAGACCACCACCGAGCGGGCCAAGGACCTGCTGCGCCTGGAGGGCGCCAAGTTGGAGGTGCATGGCAGCTCCTGGCAAGAGGCCAACGCCCTGGCGCAGACCTTGGTCGGCCCGGATGACGCCTTCATTCACCCATTCGACGACCCGCTGCTGTGGGCCGGGCATGCCAGCCTGGTGGATGAAGTCGCCGAGGCCGGCGTGAAACCGGATGCCGTGGTGTTGTCGGTAGGCGGTGGTGGTTTGCTCAGTGGTGTGGTCGAGGGGCTACAGCGCAACGGCTGGGGCGATGTGCCGGTGCTGGCGGTGGAAACCGAGGGCGCGGCATCGCTGCATGCGGCCATGCAGGCGGGGCATTCGGTGGAGCTGGAACGTATTGCCTCGGTGGCGACCTCGTTGGGGGCCAAGCGTGTGGCTGACCAGGCGCTGGTGTGCGTGAAGGAGCATCCGGTGCACAGCCACCTGGTCACTGACCGCGCTGCGCTGGAGGCGTGCGAGCGGTTCCTGCTGGACCATCGCGTGCTGGTGGAGCCTGCATGTGGGGCTGCTTTGGCGTTGGCCTATGCACCGGGCGCCCTGGCGCAGTACCAGAATGTGCTGGTGGTGGTTTGTGGCGGGGCAACCGCCACGCTGGAGCAGATCCAGGCGTGGTTGCAGCAGGTTGATTGAGGTTGCCTGTACCGGCCTCTTCGCGGGCTTGCCCGCTCCCACAGGAACCGCGCATTTTCTGAGCCTCGCGCTAAACCTGTGGGAGCGGGCAAGCCCGCGAACACCGGCGGAGCCGGTGCCATCCAATAAAACACTCATCGGATTCTCCTTGCGGCACCCGGTTGCTGATTACGATAGTCACATGCCGCTGTTCTACTGAGCCCGCCGCAACCGGAAAAATCCTCTCGCAACAGCGTCAACCACGACGAAATGCGTAACCCACCCTTTCGGTCTGCGGCAAGTGAAGGCACAATGCGTGTCCTTTTTTTGGCCGGCCTGGCCGGGGGCCTTTAAATGATCAAGACGCCGTACTACCTCATCGATAAAACCAAGCTGCTGGGCAACATGGAGAAGATCGCCTACGTGCGCGAACACTCCGGTGCCAAGGCGCTGCTCGCCCTCAAGTGCTTTGCCACCTGGTCGGTCTTCGACCTGATGCAACAGTACATGGACGGCACCACCTCTTCGTCGCTGTACGAGCTCAAGCTCGGCCGCCAGAAGTTCGCCGGCGAAACCCACGCCTACAGCGTGGCCTGGGCCGACGACGAGGTCGAGGAAATGCTCGAGAACTGCGACAAGATCATCTTCAACTCGATCGGCCAGCTGCAGCGCTTCGCCGAACAGTCCGAAGGCAAGGTCCGCGGCCTGCGCGTCAACCCGCAGGTCAGCAGCTCCGACTACCTGCTGGCAGACCCTGCCCGCCCGTTCAGCCGCCTGGGCGAATGGGACCCGGCCAAGGTCGAACAGGTGATCGAGCAGATCTCCGGTTTCATGTTCCACAACAACTGCGAGAACGGCGACTTCGGCCTGTTCGACAAGATGCTCACGCACATCGAAGAGCGCTTCGGTCACCTGCTTCACAAGGTCGAGTGGGTAAGCCTCGGTGGCGGCATCCACTTCACCGGTGAAGACTACGCGCTGGACGCCTTCTGCGCGCGCCTGAAAGCCTTCTCGGAAAAATACGGCGTGCAGGTGTACCTGGAGCCGGGCGAAGCGGCCATCACCAACAGCGCCTCGCTGGAAGTGACCGTGCTCGACACCCTGTACAACGGCAAGCACCTGGCCGTGGTCGACAGCTCGATCGAAGCGCACATGCTCGACCTGCTGATCTACCGCCTCAACGCCAAGATGGCCCCCAACGACGGCGCGCACACCTACATGGTCTGCGGCAAGTCGTGCCTGGCCGGTGACATCTTCGGCGAATACCAATTCGATCGTCCGCTGGCCATCGGTGATCGCCTGTCGTTCGTCGACGCGGCGGGTTACACCATGGTCAAGAAAAACTGGTTCAACGGTCTGAAAATGCCATCCATCGTGGTCAAGCAACTCGACGGCAGCGTCGAAGTGGTGCGCGAGTTCGGTTTCGAAGACTACGTTTCCAGCCTGTCGTAAGACCGGCTTTCAGTAAGGAGCAAGGGATAAATTGAAGAAGAACGTTCTTATCATTGGTGCAGGAGGTGTCGCCAAGGTGGTGGCCCACAAGTGCGCGCAGCATAACGACGAACTGGGTCGTATCGCCATCGCGTCACGGAACATCTCCAAATGCCAGGCCATCATCGACAGCGTCAAGGCCAAGGGTAGCCTCAAGGTACCCGCCGACATCCAGGCCTTCTCGCTCAATGCCCTCGATGTCGAGGCAACCAAGGCGCTGATCCGCGAGACCGAATCGCAGATCGTGATCAACGTTGGTTCCGCCTTCCTCAACATGTCGGTGCTGCGTGCCTGCATCGATACCGGTGTCGCCTATCTGGACACCGCCATCCACGAAGAGCCGGGCAAGATCTGCGAGACCCCGCCGTGGTACGGCAACTACGAGTGGAAACACCTCGAAGAGTGCCAGGCAAAGAACATTACCGCCATTCTCGGCGTCGGTTTCGACCCGGGTGTGGTGAACAGCTACGCCAAGCTGGCGCAGCAACAGTATTTCGACAGCATTGACTCGATCGACATCCTCGACGTCAATGCCGGTTCGCATGGCAAGTACTTCGCCACCAACTTCGACCCGGAAATCAACTTCCGTGAATTCACCGGGCAAGTGTGGAGCTGGCAGAACAGCCAGTGGACCAGCAACACCATGTTCGAGGTCAAGCGTACCGACGACCTGCCGGTGGTAGGTTCGCAGAACCTGTACCTGACCGGCCACGATGAAGTTCACTCGATTTCGAAGAACCTCAACGTGCCGAACGTGCGTTTCTGGATGAGCTTCGGCGAGCACTACATCAACGTGTTCACCGTGCTGAAGAACCTGGGCCTGCTCTCCGAGCAACCGGTGAAAACCGCCGAAGGCCTGGAAGTGGTACCACTGAAAGTGGTCAAGGCCGTGCTGCCGGACCCAGCCTCGCTGGCCCCGGGCTACACCGGCAAGACCTGCATCGGTGACCTGGTCAAGGGCACCAAGGATGGCCAGCCGCGCGAAGTGTTCATCTACAACGTGGCCGACCACGAAGAAGCCTACGCCGAGACCGACAGCCAGGGCATTTCCTACACCGCGGGTGTACCGCCAGTGGCTGCCGCCCTGCTGGTCGCCCGTGGCGAGTGGGATGCCAAGCGCATGGTCAACGTCGAGGAGCTGCCGGCCGAGCCGTTCCTCAAGGCGCTGGACGTGATGGGCCTGCCGACCCGCGTCAAGGATGAAAAAGGCGATCGTCCCTGGGACGCTGAAGCCTAAGCAGCAAGACAGAGGGGGCGCCATCGAGGCGCCCCTTCTGCTTTTGCAGGCCCGGCCTCTTCGCGGGTGAACCCGCTCCCACAGGTATTTCACAGGTCTGTGGGAGCGGGTTCACCCGCGAAGAGGCCGGCACAGGCTGACCTCTACTTCCGAGCCTCCAGAATCAGGTTGAACGGCGTCTGCGTCGCCCGCCGGAACCGGCCGAACCCCGCCTCCTCGAACACCGCCCGCAACCGCGCTTCCCCCGCCTGCGCACCCAGCCCCAACCCCACCTCCTGCGACAACGAATTGGGCGTGCAGATAAACGTCGATGCCGCATAGAACAAGCGCCCGACCGGTGTCAGGTTGCCCTCCAGCGAATCCTCGGCATAAGGCTCCACCAGCATCACCGTGCCGTCGGCCTTCAACGCACGGTAGGCATGCTTCGCAGCCCCCACCGGGTCGCCCATGTCGTGCAGGCAATCGAAGAAGCACACCAAGTCATGGTCATGCCCCGGGTAGTCCTTGGCGCTGGCCTGCTGGAAGCTCACCCGCCCCGCCAACCCCGCCTCACGCGCACGCTCGTTGGCGGTGGCGATGGAAGGCCCGTGGTAGTCGTAGCCGACGAAGGTGGATGCCGGGAACGCCTGGGCCATGACCAGCGTGGAAGCGCCATGCCCACAGCCCACATCCGCCACCTTGGCGCCCGCCTGCAGCTTGGCCACCACGCCCTCCAGCGCCGGTAGCCATTCGGCCACCAGGAAGGTGCGGTAACCCGGACGGAAGAACCGTTCGGTGCCGCTGAACATGCAGGGGTGATGGTCGCCCCAGGCCAGCCCGCCATCGCCGCGCATGGCCGCGACCAGCTTGTCCTTGTCGTGGAACAGCGCGGCCACCACCGCCGCACCACCGGCCATGTAGGCCGGGGAATCCTCCAGCGCCAGGGCCATGGCCTGCTCTTCAGGCAACACGAAACGGCCCTTGTCATGCACCATGTAGCCCGAGGCGGCCTGGGCGCTGAGCCATTCGCGCACCAGCCGCGGGTGGCAGCCGGTCTTTTCCGCCAGCGCCTCGGGGGTGGTCGGCTGGCTGTCGGCCATGGCCCGGTACAACCCCAGTTCGTCACCGAGAATCACGTTGGCCAAGGTCGCCGCCGCGCCCATGTCGCCCACCAGCTTGCCCATGAAGTCGTGAAGCCTTGCCTCGTCCATGACCTGCCCTCCTCTGCAAAGAAGGCCATCGCCAGCGAGGGACATCCGCTCCGGGGAGGCGGTGGTCGGTTGAATGGTATGGGCCTGCCGAGCGTTACCCGATGCAGGCCACTTGTAAGTCTAGATGCCTTGATCAGAGGGCTTTGCCTGCCGGGCCAACTTTTCCAGCAGTACCTTGGCCAGCGCCTTGTCCGAGAACGGGTTCTGCCCGGTGATCAGTTCGCGGTCCACCACCACATTGGGTTGCCAGGCCTTGGCGTAGCCCATGTCGCCCCCTGCCATTGCCATGGCGTTGGCCGGGTAGAACAACAGCCTCTGGTCCTTGAGCGAACCTTCGAACACCTGCTCCTCCGGGTCGGAGAAGATGGTCATCTTGTAACCCTTGTACAGCCAGTCTGTGGCTGCCGGCTTTTCACCACGCGCCAGCGCCGACTGGTAGCTCGCCGGGTCCTGCTGAGCCGAGAGCAAGGCGATGGGGCCGTGGCAGATGGCGGCTGTGGGCTTGCCGGCCTGGTGGAAATGCCGCAGCAAGGCGCCCACGTCCGGGTTGTTGGCCAGGTCGATCAAGGGCGCATGGCCGCCGGGGATGAACAGTCCGGCATAGCGGCCCAGGTCACCTGCCAGTACCTCTTTTACCGACAGGGTATCGTCAATGCCCGGCAGGCCTTGCACGACTTTCTCGATCCGGCGCATCTCCACCGCATCGCCGGCAAAGTAACGCGGGTCGATCGAACGCTGGTCGACGCTCGGGGCATTACCCTTGGGGGTTACCAGCACCAGCTTGTAGCCAGCCTTGAGCAATTGGTCGGCTGGCACGCCGAACTCGTTGAGGTAGTAGCCAGTGGCGTAGCGCTTGCCGTCCTGCAGGGGCAGCTGGTTCTCGCTGGACAACAGCACCAGCACCTCTCCTTTGGGCGCAGCTTGGGCGCCAGCGGCAAGCAGGGTGCTGGCAACAGCCAGGGCAAGCCGGGACATCTTGGTCATGCAACAATCTCCTGATCAGGCAAAAAGAGCCGTCCGCTCATATCGGCGGGATGCGTTCATGCTAATGGCAAGGCTATGATTCGATAATTCGAAAGCTCTCATGTCTGCGATCCAGAAAATGAATATCTCCAGCAAGGACCTCAACCTGCTGTACCTGTTTCATGTGCTGTATCAGGAACGCAACGCCACCCTCGCCGCCCAGCGCATGGCGCTGAGCCAGCCCGCGCTCAGCCACAAGCTCAACAAGCTGCGCCATCAGTTTGGCGACCCGCTGTTCGTCCGCGCGCCCAGGGGCCTGACCCCGACGCCACGCGCCCACGAACTGGCGCCCGAGGTAGAACGCCTGGTAGTGGGCCTGGAGGGCTTCTATGAACGCTGCGAAGGGCAGGACTTCCTCGCCCGCCCTGCCCGCCTGCACCTGTACAGCACCGATTTTGTCGAGCAGACCCTGTTGCCCAGGCTGTTGCCGATCCTGCGCAGCCAGGCACCGAACCTCACGCTGGTCACCTGTAACACCCGCGGCCAGCTGCCTCGCGAAGAACTGGAGAAAGGCACCTGTGACCTGGCCGTTGCCGGCTTCTACACCGACCTGCCGGAAACCTTCCACCAACAGCGCCTGCTCAGAGAACACTTGGTAGTGCTGGCCTCGCGCAGCCATTCCGGCCTGGAAAACGGCCTGGGCCTGGATACCTTCCTCGCCAGCGACCACCTGCTCACCACCCTCACCGGCGACCTCGATGGCCTGGTCGACCGCGCCTTGCGCAGCCAGGGCATGCAACGACGGGTCGTGGCTGGCCTGTCGAGCTTCGTGGCCCCCACGCGCCTGCTGCGCGGCACCGACCTGCTGCTCACCTGCCTGAGCTCGCTGGCCATCGAAGCCACCGAGCGTGATGACGACCTGCGCATGTACCCGCTGCCGCTGACATTGCCCGCAATCGAGGTGATGCAGATATGGCATGAACGCACCCACGCCGACCCGTTGCGGCGCTGGTTCCGCCAGCAGCTGTGGAACGTCGCCCAGGAAGCAGCGGCCTGCGCAAGTAACAATATCTAAACAACGTTGTGACATTTTTTTTCAGCTTTCTCGCCAAGGAGCTGTCAAATGAAGGTCACGGTTTTCGGTACCGGCTATGTCGGCCTCACCCAGGCAGTGTGCCTGGCCCAGGTGGGGCACTCGGTGTTGTGCATGGATGTCGACGCCGAGCGGGTCGCCAGCCTCAATGCAGGCCATTGCCCGATCTTCGAGCCCGGCCTTGCGCCGATGCTGGAGAAGAACCTGGCCTGCGGTCGCCTGCGTTTCACCACCGACGCCAGCGAAGCGGCCAACTACGCCAGGTTGCAGTTCATTGCCGTCGGCACCCCGCCACAGGCCGATGGCAGCGCCGACCTGAAGCACGTGTTCGCCGTAGTCGACAGCATCCTCGAACATGCCGACGGCCCCAAGCTGATCGTCAACAAATCCACCGCGCCGGTCGGCACGGTGCACCGCATCAAGGCGCGCATCGCCCAGGCCGTGGCCGATACCAGCCGCTTCCACGTCGTCAGCAACCCCGAGTTCCTCAAGGAAGGCTCGGCAGTTGATGACTGCATGCGCCCGGAGCGCATCATCATCGGTGGCGCGGAACCTGCCGAGGTGGAGTTGCTGCGCGAGCTGTACCTGCCGTTCAGCCGCAACCGCGAAAAGCTCATGGTCATGGATGCGCGCAGCGCCGAGCTGACCAAGTACGCGGCCAACTGCATGCTGGCGACCAAGATCTCGTTCATCAACGAAATCGCCAACCTGGCCGAGCACTTGGGCGCCGACATCGAAATGGTGCGCCGTGGCATCGGCTCGGACCCGCGCATCGGCTACGACTTCATCTATGCCGGCTGCGGTTTTGGCGGCTCGTGCTTCCCCAAGGACCTGCAAGCCCTGCGCCGCAGCGCCGAGGCCGAAGGCTTCGAGCCGCAGCTGCTGCGTGCGGTGGAATCGGTCAACGAGCAGCAAAAGGGCCGGCTGTTCAGCAAGATCCAGCGCCACTACCCACGCGGCCTGCGGGGCAAGGTCTTCGCCTTGTGGGGGCTGTCGTTCAAGCCCAATACCAATGATATCCGCGAGGCCTCCAGCCGGGTCCTGCTGGAAGCGCTGTGGGCCGCCGGCGCGCGGGTGCAGGCCCATGACCCGCAGGCCATGGAAGAAATCCAGCGGCACTATGGCCCGCGCGCCGACCTGCAACTGGTGCCATGCAAGGACGATGCACTGCGCGGCGCCGATGCCCTGGTGATCGTCACCGAATGGCAGGATTACCGCGTGCTCAACCTGGACAAGGTGCCGCAACAGCTGGCCGACCGGGTGGTGTTCGACGGGCGCAACCTGTTCGAACCCGAACACATGGCCGCCGCCGGCCTGACTTACTACGGCATCGGCCGTGGCCAGGTGCAGCCAGCATGCCCGTACTGATTACCGGCGTGGCCGGCTTCATCGGCTACCACGTTTCGCGGCGCCTGTGCGAAGCAGGCATCGAGGTGGTCGGCATCGACAACCTCAATGCCTACTACAGCGTCCAACTGAAGCTGGCGCGCCTGCAGCAGCTGTTCGGCTTTGCCAATTTCCGCTTCCACACCCTCGACATCGCCCACCCGAGCGAACTGCAACAGCTGTTCGCCGGCCAGGCGTTCAGTGAGGTGATCCACCTGGCGGCCCAGGCCGGGGTGCGCTATTCGCTGGACAACCCCGGCGCCTATGGCCAGGCCAACCTGGTCGGCTTTCTCAACATCCTCGAGGCCTGCCGCCAGCAGCCGCCCCGCCACCTGATCTACGCCTCCAGCAGTTCGGTGTACGGCGCCAACGCCAAGCTGCCGTTCAGCGTCGACGACCCGGTCGAGCAACCGTTGTCGCTGTATGCCGCCAGCAAGCGCGCCAATGAACTGATGGCGCACAGCTACGCGCACCTGTACCAGCTGCCGACCACCGGCCTGCGCTTCTTTACCGTATACGGCCCCTGGGGCCGCCCCGACATGGCGCCGTTCAAATTCACCCGCGCCATGCTCGAGGGCCGGCCGATCGAGGTCTACAACAACGGCCTGATGGGGCGCGACTTCACCTACATCGACGACATCGTCGAGAGCATTGTGCGCCTGCGCCTGAAGCCGCCACTGCCGGCCGAGGGGCAGCCGCCCTGCCAGCTGTTCAACATCGGCCGAGGCCAGCCGGTACGCCTGCTGCATTTCGTCGAATGCCTGGAGCGTGCCTTGGGCATCAAGGCCCGACGCGACTACCTGCCGCTGCAAGCAGGTGATGTGCTGGAAACCTGGGCCGACGTCGGCTCGCTGGCACGCTGGATCGACTACACCCCCGGCACATCGCTGGAACACGGCGTCAACGCCTTCGTTGGCTGGTACCGGGATTTCTACCGGGTCTGAGCCGCGCAATCACAACAAGATCACAGGTAGCCTCATGACAGATCCACTTGACCTCTCGGTGCTCATTCCCGCCAGGAACGAGGTCGACAACCTGCCGTCACTCTTGATGGAAATACGCATCGCACTGGCGGCCGAAGACCATGAAGTACTGGTGGTCGATGACGGCAGCAGCGACCGCACCCTGAGCGTACTGCTGCAACTGAAAAGCCAGGGCTACACGCAACTGCGCATCCTCCGTCACGAGCGCTCGCTGGGCCAGAGCACCTCGCTGTGGCATGCCGCCCAGGCGGCGCGCGGGCGCTGGCTGGCGACCCTGGACGGTGACGGCCAGAACGACCCGGCGGACATCCCCGGCATGCTGGCCCTGGTGCGCGCCAACCAGGACCTGGCCGGCGGCGTCAAGCTGGTGGCCGGGCACCGGGTCAACCGCCGCGACAGCGCCAGCAAACGCTGGGCGTCGCGGCTTGCCAACGGCCTGCGCAGCCGCTTGCTCAAGGACGCCACGCCAGACACCGGCTGCGGGCTGAAACTGATCGAACGCGCGGCCTTCCTGCGCCTGCCCTACTTCGACCACATGCACCGCTTCATCCCGGCGCTGATCCTGCGCCACAACGGCCGCATGCTGGTGCACCCGGTCAACCACCGGCCACGTCAGGCCGGGGTGTCCAAGTACGGCAACCTGGACCGCGCCCTGGTCGGCATCCTCGACCTGTTCGGGGTCTGGTGGCTGATCCGGCGCACCCGCCTGGACACGCGCCCCCAGGAGTTCGAAGGATGACCCGCGAAACCCTGTGGCTGGTCATCGGTTTCGCCGGCCAGGCCGTATTTACCGGGCGCTTCGTGTTGCAGTGGCTGTACAGCGAGTTCAAGCGCCGCAGCGTGATCCCGGTGGGTTTCTGGTACCTGAGCATGCTCGGCAGCGCGCTGCTGCTGACCTACGCCATCTATCGCCAGGACCCGGTGTTCATCATCGGCCAGAGCTTCGGCTTCCTGGTCTACCTGCGCAACCTGCAGCTGATCGCTCGCCACCAGGAACAGAAGGAATAGCCCTTGCCAAGGTTCAACACGCTCGGGGCCGAACGCCTGGCCCTGATTGCCCTCGCGGTGTTGCTGGTGGGCGCGGGTATCGGCTGGCGCCAGCCGATGAACGTGGATGAAGAACGCTTTCTCGGCGTCGCCCTGGAAATGCTGCAGAGCGGCAACTGGTTCATCCCGCACCGGGCGGCGGAAATCTACGGCGACAAGCCGCCGCTGTTCATGTGGACCGTGGCCCTGTTCAGCCACCTCACCGGCTCGCCCAAGGTTGCCCTGTACCTGCCTGGGCTGCTGTCGGCGGCGACCATTACCTGGGTGCTGCATGACCTGGGGCGGCGCCTGTGGAACCGACGCATCGGCGTGATCGCCGCCTTGCTGTTCCTGGCCACCTACCAGAGCTACAGCATCCTGCGCACCGGGCAGATCGACAGCTTCCTGTGCCTGTGGGTGGCACTGGGTTTCTACGGCATGCTGCGCCACTTGCTGCTCGGGCCGGCCTGGGGCTGGTTCTACCTGGCCTGCGCGGCGATGGGCCTGGGAATTATCAGCAAGGGCGTGGGCTTTGTCCCGGCGCTGCTATTGCTGCCCTATGCCTGGGCGGTGCGCCACCGCTGGCACGGGGTGGTGGCCATGCCCGGCCAGGGTTGGCGCTGGAGCCTGGGGCTGGCGTGGCTGCTGGCCGGTTGCGCGGTGTGGCTGCTGCCACTGCTGGTTTCGATTGCCCATGGTGGTGGCGCGGCGGAGCTGGCCTACCTGAAGGAAATACTCCTGCGCCAGACCGCCAGCCGCTATGCCAATGCCTGGGACCATCGCGAACCGTTCTGGTACTTCTTCGTCAAGGTCATCCCCAAATACTGGCTGCCACTGGTGCTGGCCCTGCCCTGGCTGGTACCGGCCTGGCGCCGGCAACTGCAAAAACGCGACGGGCGCTTTCTGCTGCTGCTCGGCTGGGTGGTGCTGGTGCTGTTGTTTTTCAGCCTCAGCAGCGGCAAGCGCAAGCTGTATATCTTCCCGGCGCTGCCGGGCCTCGTGCTGGCCATCGCGCCACTGCTGCCGTGGCTGCTCAAGCGCTGGCTGCAGCGCCGGCCAGCCTGGCGCAAGGCGTTCACTGCCGTGGCCCTGGCATGGTTCGCGCTGTGGTTCGCACGCGGCTTCGTCGAGCCGCTGAAGGAAGGCCGCAACCCGCATGAAACATTGATGAGTGAAGCCGCACGGGCCACCGGCGGCGCCGAGTTGGTGCTGGTCAACTGGCGCGAGGGGCATTGGCTGTTTGCCCGGCAACCCATCGTGCACTTCGGTTTCACCGGCCAGCCCAGGGCGGACACGGCCGCTTACTGGCTGCGCCACAACCCCACGGCCTTCGCCCTGGTACCGGCTTCGGAGCTGGGCCGCTGCTTCAGTGCCGACAAGGCACGCAGGCTGGGCGAGACCTCGCGCGCAGAGTGGTATGTGGTCGGTGCCGATGCCGATAACGGCCAGTGCCAGGCCACGGCCCCCAGCCACGTCTACCACTTCGCCTGGACGGGCTCGCCTTAGTGCCTGCCAACGTTTTTGCAGGACTTCGCGGGCACGCTTGCTCCCAAAGGTTTGGCGCCGAGCTCAGGCTACGCGCTAACCCTGTGGGAGCGGGCTGCCCGCCAAGGTAGTCGGGCATGGCCGGCGCACAATCGCTTGCAATCCGTCACATCTCAAAATACTGTATGAATATTCAGTATCACAGGTCAGCCCCATGCAACTCATCGCCAAACTCGGCATCCTTGCCGATGCTGCCAAGTACGACGCATCCTGTGCCAGCAGTGGCGCACCCAAGCGCAACTCGCGCGGGGCTGATGGCCTGGGTGCTACCAATGGCATGGGCATCTGCCACAGCTACACTCCCGACGGGCGCTGCGTCTCGCTGCTCAAGGTGCTACTGACCAACTTTTGCCTCTACGACTGCCAGTACTGCGTCAACCGCCGCTCCAGCAACGTGCCACGCGCGCGCTTCAGCCCCGAGGAAGTGGTCCGGCTGACCCTGGACTTCTACCGGCGCAACTGCATCAGCGGCCTGTTCCTCAGCTCCGGCATCATCCGGTCTGCTGACTACACCATGGAGCAGCTGATCCGCGTGGCGAAGCTGTTGCGCGAAGAGCACGACTTCCGTGGCTACATCCACCTCAAGACCATCCCCGATGCCGACCCGTTGCTGATCGAAGAGGCCGGGCGCCTGGCAGACCGGCTCAGCGTCAACATCGAGCTGCCGACCGACGCCAGCCTGAAACGCCTGGCACCGGAGAAACAGGCGCACACCATTCGCCAGGCCATGGGCGTGATCCACCAGGGCCAGCAAGCCGTGGCCCACGAACCCAAGGCGCCGCGCTTTACCCCGGCCGGGCAAAGCACCCAGGTGATCGTCGGGGCCGACAGCACCGACGACAGCACATTGCTGCGCAATGCCGAATCGCTGTACCAAGGCTACGGCCTCAAGCGCGTGTACTACTCCGCCTTCAGCCCCATCCCTGACAGCCCCGGCAGCGTCCCCCTGGCCGCACCACCGCTGCTGCGCGAGCACCGCCTGTACCAGGCTGACTTCCTGCTACGTGGCTATGGCTACAAGGCCGGCGAGCTGCTGGGCCAGAGCGGCAACCTGGCACTGGACATCGACCCCAAGCTGGCCTGGGCGCTGGCCAACCGCGAAGTGTTCCCGCTGGACGTGAACCGTGCCGAGCCGGCGCTACTGGCGCGCATCCCCGGCATCGGCCTGCGCAGCGTGCAGCGCCTGGTAGCCCTGCGACGCGAACGGCGCATTCGCTACGATGACCTGATCCAGTTGCGCTGCGTGCTGGACAAGGCGCGGCCGTTCATTGTCACCAGCGACTACCGCCCGGCCCAGGCCGAGCTGCGCAGCGGCCTGCTGAGGGCGCGCTTGCGTGAGCCGCAGGCGCCGGTGCAGATGGGCTTGTGGGGATGATCGCGCTCGACTGCGACGGCCTGTTCGCCACCTGGCGTGACCAGGCCCGGGCGTTGTTGGGGCATGGCATCGACCCCTCGGAGGTGACCTGGGCGCAAGGGCCGGTGGCTGATTTGCTGGCCGTACCGACAGCGCTGCCGGAAGGCTCCGGTCCTTTTCGCGCCAAGGTGCCAGCGGCGCTGTTGAGCCAGCTGGAACAGGCCGCCCGCTACCGTGGCGAGCACCGCTGGAACCTGCTTTACGAGGTACTTTGGCGGGTGGCCCATGGCGACCGCACTGCAATGCTGGCGGGTGACCGACTGGGCAGCGAGCTGCAAAGACGGATCAAGCAGGTCAATCGCGAAGCGCACCACCTGCATGCGTTTGTACGCTTCGTGCCACTACCCGAAGTATTGGCTGAACAGCTGCAACTCGACCTGGTGGCCTATCACGAGCCGGCGCATGACATTCTGGAAAGCGCCAGTGCGCATTTCGCCGACCGCCTGGGGCGTTTGCGCTGGATGATTGCCACGGCGCACGACGGCATACGCTTCGACGGCCAGGCATTCGACTACCAGCGCCAGTGCCCCGAGCCCTGGCGCCAGTGGGCCCGCAACGCCGAAGACCCTGGCGCCGAATTGTGGCGCACCTACTATCGCCATACCTTCAACCCTGCCCGCCTCAACCCCGACGCCTTGCGCCTGCACATGCCCGGGCGGTTCTGGCGACATTTGCCGGAGGGCATGCTGATTCCGCAGCTCGAAGGCCTGGCTCGGCAAGGCAAGCAACGGGATGGCCAAGCCCTGGAAGTCGCCTCCCAGGCTGGCAAACAGATCAGCAAGCCCACACGGTAGTTGCGTATTCGCAAACCTTGATCAGTGGGGATTTCTTCGCGGGCATGCCCGGTCCCACAGGTAGTGCACTGTTCTCAACGTGTGTGGAGATCCTGTGGGAGCGGGCGCGCCCGCGAAGCAGCCAAACCATACTCAAGCCGAACGATCAGCCGCCACAGCCGTCATAACCTGAGCCGCTGCCGACACGCAAAGAGGACGCGAAATGACCCAACCCGACCCGTCATACGTCAAATGGCTCGAAGACCGCGCCATGCTCAGGGCCTCCCAGCAACGCACCCACCTGTACTCGGGCCAGTCCCGCCTGTGGCAGCAGCCCTACGCCGAAGCCCAGCCCCGCCGCGCCACTGAAATCGCTTCGGTCTGGCTGACCGTCTACCCCGACGCCATCATCGCCCCCGAAGGCTGTTCGGTGCTCGCTGCCCTGGCCCACGAAGCGCTGTGGAAGCGCTTGTCGGAGATCGGCATCCAGGGCCTGCACACCGGCCCGATCAAGTTGTCCGGCGGCATTCGTGGCCGTGAACTCACCCCCAGCGTGGACGGCAACTTCGACCGCATCAGTTTCGACATCGACCCGCTGTACGGGAGCGAACAGGAGCTGATCCAGATGAGCCGCATGGCCGCCGCGCACAACGCCGTGACCATCGACGACCTGATCCCCTCGCACACGGGCAAGGGCGCCGACTTCCGCCTGGCCGAGCTGGCCCACGGCCCCTATCCGGGGCTGTACCACATGGTCGAAATCCGCGAGGAAGACTGGCCGCTGCTGCCCGAAGTGCCTGCCGGGCGCGACGCGGTCAACCTGCTGCCGGCCCAGTGCGACGAGCTCAAGGCCCGCCATTACATCGTCGGCCAGCTGCAACGGGTGATCTTCTTCGAACCAGGTGTCAAGGAAACCGACTGGAGCGCCACGCCGCCGGTGACCGGTGTAGATGGCAAGACCCGGCGCTGGGTGTACCTGCACTACTTCAAGGAAGGCCAGCCATCGCTGAACTGGCTGGACCCGACCTTCGCCGCCCAGCAGATGATCATTGGCGATGCCCTGCACGCCCTGGACTGCCTGGGTGCACGCGGCCTGCGCCTGGATGCCAACGGTTTTCTCGGTGTGGAGACCCGCGCCAGCGGCACTGCCTGGTCGGAAAGCCACCCGCTGTCGATCGTCGGCAACCAGCTGATCGGCGGCATGATCCGCAAGGCCGGCGGTTTCAGCTTCCAGGAACTGAACCTGACCCTCGACGACATCGCACAGATGTCCAGGGGCGGTGCCGACCTGTCCTACGATTTCATTACCCGGCCGGCCTACCAGCATGCGCTGCTGACCGGTGACACCGAGTTCCTGCGCCTGATGCTCAAGGAGATGCATGCCTTCGACATCGACCCGGCCTCGCTGATCCATGCCCTGCAGAACCATGACGAGCTGACCGTGGAGCTGGTGCATTTCTGGACCCTGCATGCCCACGACATGTACCTGTACAAAGGCCAGACCTTGCCCGGCGGCATCCTGCGCGAGCACATCCGCGAAGAGATCTACGAACGGCTGTCGGGCGAGCATGCGCCGTACAACCTGCGCTTCGTCACCAATGGCATAGCCTGCACCACGGCCAGCCTGATCGCTGCCGCACTGGGCATCCGCGACCTCGGGCAGATCGGGGTTGCAGAAATCGAGCTGATCCAGAAGGTGCACCTGCTGCTGGTCATGTACAACGCCATGCAGCCGGGGGTGGTGGCGCTGTCCGGCTGGGACCTGGTGGGCGCCCTGCCCTTGCCCGCCGAAGCGGTCGCGCAGCGGATGCTGGATGGCGATACCCGCTGGATTCACCGCGGCGGCTACGACCTGGCCGGGCTGGAGCCGCAGGCCCAGACGTCGGTGCGTGGCATGCCCCGTGCCCGGGCGCTGTATGGCAGCCTGGACAGCCAGCTGGAAAATGGCGATTCGTTTGCCTGCAAGGTGAAGAAGCTGCTGGCGGTGCGCCAGGCCTATGGCATCGCCACCAGCCGCCAGGTGCTGGTGCCTGAAGTCAGCAGCCCCGGCTTGCTGGTAATGGTGCATGAACTGCCGGCCGGGCGTGGCATCCAGATCACTGCGCTGAACTTTGGCCAGGAAGTGATTGCCGAGGAGCTGCAACTGACCGGGTTCACGCCGGGGCCGGTGGTGGACATGATCAATGAAACGGTCGAAGGGGATTTGACCGAGGATGGGCGCCTGATGGTGAACCTGGACCCGTATGAGGCGCTGTGCCTGCGGATCGTCAACAGCAGCGGCCATGTCTGAATTGCATTTGCCCCATTGCCTTCGCCGGTGAAGCTCAGAACGGTAGCCACGCGATACCTGTGGGAGCGGGCGCGCCCGCGAACACCGGCGTAGCCGGTGCCATCCACCGCGTCGCTTGCTTCGCGGGTAAACCCGCTCCCACAGGGCCCCAACCAACTGAAGGAATGCGCCGTACCTGTGGGAGCGGGTTCACCCGCGAACACCGGCGCAGCCGGTGCCATCCACCGCGTCGCCTGCTTCGCGGGCATGCCCGCTCCCACAGGGTGGACCCACCAGCTGAAGGAGTGCGCCATACCTGTGGGTTTCAAGTGTCCAGACAAATGGCCGGCTTGCTTTTACCGCTCCACGGGCATAGCGTTCGGAAGTTTTCTTTTCCGTGCCCAGGAGCAACTCCATGTACACCGGCATCGTCCAGGCCGTCCGCCCTCTGCTTGATGTGACCACCTACCCGGGTCACAACCAGTTCACCATCGACCTCACCCCCGAGCTGCTCGACGAGCTGAAGATCGGCGCCAGCGTCAGTGTCGAAGGCACCTGCCTGTCGGTCACCGAAATACACGGCACCCAGGTCAGGTTCGACGCCATGACCGCCACCCTCGATCGCACCAACCTGCGCAACTTCAAGGCCGGCCAGGGCGTCAACATCGAACGCTCGGCGAAGATGAACGCCGAAGTCGGCGGCCACCTGATGGCCGGCCACATCGCCACCACCGCAGAAATCGTCGAGCTGTCGATCAAGGAAACCGGCGCCTTCATCAGGTTCCGTATGCCACCGGAATGGGGCAAGTACGTGTTCCCGCGCGGCTTCATCGGGGTCAACGGCTGCAGCCTGACCGTAGCCGATGTCGAGGACAATGTGATCACCATCAACCTGATCCCGGAAACCCTGCGCCAGACCACCTTCCCCAGCTACAAGGCCGGCGAGCTGCTCAACATCGAAGTGGACCACCAGACAATGGTGCTGGTCGATGTAGTGGAGCGCACCATCAAGAGCACCCTGGCCCGCGAAATGCCTCGCTGAGTTCCCGAGGATGCTGCCCAACACCCTCCCCGCGCGCACAGCCAAGCGGCTGCGCCTGCAGATGCTGCGTGGTCGCGTGGGCCTCGGCCTGGTCGCCGGCCTGTCCGTACTGGCCGGCATGACCGATGCCATCGGCCTGCTGGCGCTGGGCGACTTCGTATCGTTCATGAGTGGCAACACCACGCGCCTGGCCGTCGCCATCAGCGATACGGACCTGGCCCTGGTGCTGCGCCTGAGTGCTGCTGTGCTGGGCTTCGTCGTCGGCAACGCCCTGGGCGTGCTACTGGCGCGCGCTTTCCGCCGTCGGGCGTGGCCGGTGCTGCTGGTAGTCGCCGCCCTGCTGGGCTTTGCAGCCGCATGGCCCTTGGCAGCCACCTTTCCAGCGCTGCTCGCTGCCACACTGGCCATGGGCATGATCAATGCCGTGGTCGAGCAGGTGAACGGCCTGCCCATCGGCCTGACCTACGTCACCGGCGCTCTGTCACGCTTCGGTCGTGGGCTGGGGCGCTGGCTGCTGGGCGAGCGGCGCGATGGCTGGCGGGTGCAACTGGTGCCTTGGGCCGGCATGCTGCTGGGCGCCTCGCTGGGTGCCTGGCTGGAGCACCACCTGGGCCTGCAGGCACTGACCGGCAGCTGTGCGCTGGCCTGCGTGCTGGCCCTGGTGTCGCGGTTCATTCCACGGACCTGGCAGCGTGGCTACATGCCACACTGATCACTCGATGCGCGGGTGCTGCTGCACCAGCAACTTGCGCTTGGCCTCCAGTTCGGCAATCTGCGCATCGATGTCCTCGATCCTTTGCTCGATGTTGTCGTGGTGCTCCTGCAGCAGCTCACGCGCTTCCTCGATATCCGATGCTGCCGGTGCCGCGCCGCGCAGCGGTTTGTTGGCGGTTTCCTTCATGGTCAGGCCGGTGACCAGCCCCACGGCGGCGATCACCATCAGGTAATAGGCCGGCATGTACAGGTTGCCAGTACTTTCCACCAGCCAGGCGGCGATGGTCGGGGTGAGGCCGGCGATCAGCACCGAGATATTGAAGGCGCTGGCGAGGGCGCTGTAGCGGATGTGCGTGGGGAACATTGCCGGTAGCGTCGAGGCCATCACGCCGATGAAGAAGTTCAGCATCACGGCAATGATCAGCAGCCCGGCAAAGATCACCCCCAGTACGCCGCTGTTGATGAGCATGAATGCCGGAATGGCCAGCGCAAACAGGCCGACGCTGCCGACGATGATAAACGGTCGACGGCCGAACTTGTCGCTGAGTAGCCCGATCATCGGCTGCACGAACAGCATGCCGACCATGATCGCGATGATGATCAGCACGCCATGGTCTTCGCTGTAGTGCAGGTTGTGCGACAGGTAGCTGGGCATGTACGTGAGCAGCATGTAGTAGGTGACGTTGGTGGCGATCACCACGCCAATGCAGGTCACGAGGCTGCGCCAGTGTTGGGTGGCCACTTCCCTGAACGACACCTTGGGCCCGGTCGCCAGGCCTTCGCGGTCGCCTTTTTCCAGCTTGTCGACGTGCTGCTGGAAGGCTGGCGTCTCCTCAAGCGCATGGCGCAGGTACAGGCCGATGATGCCCAGCGGCAAGGCGAGGAAGAACGGTAGGCGCCAACCCCATTCGAGGAACTTGTCCTCACCCAGCACCGTAGAAATCAACACCACCACACCGGCACCCAACACGAACCCGGCAATCGAGCCGAAGTCCAGCCAACTGCCGAGAAACCCCCGTTTTCGGTCTGGGGCATATTCGGCGACGAAGATCGACGCACCGGTGTACTCGCCCCCCACCGAGAAGCCCTGGGCCATCTTGGCCAGCAGCAGCAGGATCGGCGCCCAGATACCGATGCTGGCATAGGACGGTATCAGGCCGATGGCGAAGGTGCTGAGCGACATGATCACGATGGTCGCAGCGAGAATTTTCTGCCGCCCGAAGCGGTCACCCAAGGCACCGAAGAACAGCCCGCCCAGAGGCCTGATCAGAAACGGCACCGAGAACGTGGCCAACGCCGCGATCATCTGCACGCTCGGGTCGGCATTGGGGAAGAAAACCTTGCCCAGGGCGTAGGCGACGAAGCCGTAGACGCCGAAGTCGAACCACTCCATGGCATTGCCCAGGGCTGCCGCGGTGATTGCCTTGCGCATCTTGGCGTCGTCGACAATGGTGATGTCCTTCAGGCCGATTGGCTGGAGGCTTTTCTTGCGAGGTTTCATGTCCGTATCCCTGTCGATGAATGCTCTAAGGGATGAGATACAACGGGACACTAAATAATTCAGCGCTTACGGTTTTTTTGTGCTTTTCCTCACCGGTTGCGGCGCAGGCAAAGAAAAGCCGCTGCGATGGCAGCGGCTTGCATGGGCAACGGCTCGCGGTCAGATGCCTTCGCGGGCCAGGTCCATGGCGAAGTAGGTGAGGATCAGGTCGGCACCGGCACGCTTGATCGCGCCAATGCTTTCACGCACCACCCGGCCTTCGTCGATGGCGCCAGCCAGGCCGCCGAACTTGATCATCGCGTACTCGCCGCTCACCTGGTACGCCGCCAGCGGCAGGCGCGAGGCGGCACGGATATCGGCGATCACGTCGAGGTAGGCACCGGCCGGCTTGACCATCAGCACATCCGCCCCTTCCTGCTCGTCGAGCAGCGACTCACGCACGGCTTCGCGGCGGTTCATCGGGTTCATCTGGTAGCTCTTGCGGTCGCCCTTCAGCGCGGTACCACCGGCTTCACGGAACGGGCCATACAGCGACGAGGCGAACTTGGTGGAATAGGCCATGATCGCGGTGTCGTGGAAGCCGGCACCATCCAGCGCGCTGCGGATGGCCTGGACCTGGCCGTCCATCGCCGCCGACGGGGCAATGAAGTCGGCACCGGCAGCAGCGGCGATGACCGCCTGCTTGCCCAGGTTGGCCAGGGTGGCGTCGTTGTCCACGCCGTGGTCGTGCAGCACGCCGCAGTGGCCGTGGCTGGTGTATTCGCAGAAGCAGGTGTCGGACATCACCACCATTTCCGGCACGGTGTCCTTGCAGATGCGCGACATGCGCGCGACCAGGCCGTTTTCGTTCCAGGTGTCGCTGCCGACGGCGTCCAGGTTGTGCGAAACGCCAAAGGTCATCACCGACTTGATACCGGCGCGGGCATAGCGCTCGATTTCCTGGGCCAGCAGCTTCTCGGGGATGCGGTTGACGCCCGGCATGCTGGTGATCGGCACGAAGTCATCGATGCCCTCTTCGACGAAGATCGGCAGGATCAGGTCTTCAAGGCGGAACTCGGTTTCCTGGAAGATCGTGCGCAGGGACTCGTTCTGGCGCAGGCGGCGTGGACGAACGGACGGGAATTGGTTGGACATGACAGCTCCAGGGAATTTGAACGGCGTATACCTTATGCCTGTCACGCGCCAGTGAAAAGGCCAGATGACGAGATATTGTCTTGCGTCAAAGGCAATGGCTGCATTTTTCCTGTGCCGGCCTCTTCGCGGGCATGCCCGCTCCCACAAGTACTGCGCGAATCCTGTGGGAGCGGGCGTGCCCGCGAAGAGGCCGGCACAGGCAACACATTACTGCAGCCAGGGCGGCGCAGGCTCCTCTGCCCTGGCCGCCCCATGCTCAGCCTCGGCCCGCGCGGCGCGCCGGCGCGCATCATCCAGCCGGGCCGCATCGATCTCGCGCATCACCCCGGCCACGTCAGCCGCATGCTCGTCATCCTCGAACAGCCCCGTCAGCGGGCTGTCCGGGCGCAGTTCGCCCGCCTCGTACAAGGCCCACATTTCCTGCGCATACCGGGTGCTTTTCAGCTCCGGCGCAAAGCGCCCGAAATAATGGGCCATGTTGGCCACATCGCGCTGCAGCATGCTGAAGGCATGGTTGTTGGCCGCTGCATCCACCGCCTGCGGCAGGTCGATGATCACCGGCCCGTCCGGGCCAAGCAGCACGTTGAACTCCGACAGGTCGCCATGCACCAGCCCGGCACACAGCATCAGCACGATCTGGCGAATGACGAAGGCATGGAACGCCCGGGCATCCTCGGCCTCGAGGTGCACGTCGTTCAGGCGCGGGGCCGCGTCACCGTCGGCATCGGTCACCAGCTCCATCAACAGCACGCCGTCCTGGAAATCGTAGGGTTTGGGAACCCTCACGCCAGCGCCGGCCAGGCGGAACAGCGCCGCCACTTCGGCGTTCTGCCAGGCGTCTTCGGCTTCCTTGCGGCCGTACTTGCTGCCCTTGGCCATCGCCCGGGCCTGACGGCTGTTGCGAACCTTGCGGCCCTCCTGGTACTCGGCAGCCTGGCGGAAACTGCGCTTGTTGGCTTCTTTATAAACCTTGGCGCAGCGCACCTGGCTGCCACAGCGCACCACATACACGGCGGCTTCCTTGCCACTCATCAACGGCCGCAGTACTTCGTCGACCAGGCCATCTTCGATCAGGGGTTCGATTCTTTTGGGTGTCTTCATCAGGCTGCGTTCGGGGTCCTGGCTGTGATGACGGACATCCTCTCACAGCCTGATGCGACTTGCTCGTCTGTCTTCAGGCCGAACGGCTCAGGCGCCCTGCCCTACGCGGCCAACCACCACCTCGCGCGCCCGACGCCGTGTGACCAGAAGGCCCGAACACACCACCAGCACCGCCAGCACCATGGTCGATACCACTTCCAGGCGGTGGTCCGGGCGGAACAGCATCAGCACCAGCACGCCACTGATGAACAGGATCACGCCCCACGTCAGCCACGGGAACAGCCACATGCGGTAGCCCAGTGTCTTGCCCTGTGCGGTCAGGCGCTGGCGCAGGCGCAGCTGGGAAACGGCGATCACCAGGTACACCAGCAAGGCAATGGCGCCGGAGCTTGCCATGAGGAAGCCGAACACCTTGGCCGGTACCAGGTAGTTGGCGATCACTGCCAGGAAAGCTGCGCCAGTGGACAGCAGCACAGCTATCACGGGGGTGCCGCTGCGGCTGGTCACCTGGGCACAGGCCGGCGCATCACCGCGGCGGCTCAGCGAGTAGACCATGCGCGACGCGGTATACAGCGACGAGTTGAGGCAGCTGGTCACCGACGTAAGCACCACGAAGTCGATGATGGCCTTGGCATTCGGCACGCCCAGGGTGTCCAGTACCGTGACATAGGAACCTTCGGTGGCCAGGCGCGGGTCGGTCCACGGCACCAGCGCGATGACGATGAAGATCGACAGGATATAGAACAGGGTGATTCGCCAGATCACCGAGTTGGTGGCCTTGGAAATATGCTTGCCCGCTTCGTCGGATTCGGCCGCGGCGATGGTCACCACCTCGGCACCGAGGAACGAGAACATGGTAATCAGCATGGCGCTGAGCACCGCACCAAAACCGTTGGGCATGAAGCCGCCGCTATCCCACAGGCGCGACACGCCGCTGACACCAGAGCCTGGCAGCAGGCCGAAGATGGCGCACACCCCCAGCGCGATGAAACTGACGATGGCCACCACCTTCACCAACGCCAGCCAGAACTCGAACTCACCGTAGTTCTTCACGCTGAACAGGTTGGTGGCAGTCAGCAATAGAGTAATCACCAACGACAAGACCCAGATCTCCAGCTGCGGGACCCAGGAATTGATGATGGTGGCGGCGATATTGGCCTCGATGGGGATGATCAGTACCCAGAACCACCAGTACAGCCAGCCGATGGTGTAGCCGGCCCACTTGCCGATGGCGAGGTCGGCATAGGTAGAGAACGAACCGGTGTCCGGCGAGGCAACGGCCATTTCGGCCAGCATGCGCATCACCAGCACCACCAGCGCGCCGGCCAGGATATAGGCCAGGATGGTGGCTGGCCCTGCTTCGGCAATCGCACGGCCGGAGCCGACGAACAGGCCGGCACCGATCACGCCGGCAATGGACAGCATGGTGACATGCCGGGATTTCAATCCATGACTCAAATTGTTCTTGTGGGTTTGCATGGCGCTACCTTGTTGTTTTTGTCATGCCCACGCAGGGGCCGCCGGCTTGCACGTCACCGACGCAGGCGCGAAAAAGCCCGCCCTGCCCCAGGTGGTGAGTAGGGCAGTACGGGTTGAGTAAAACGAAACCGCAGAACGTATTACGGGTAGGTCAGCCGGCAGCCCGCTGACGGGGCGCCAGATCGGCCTTGGGGAAACTGCCGCCCTGGCGGCCGACCTGCTCGCATACCTTGTCGACGATGTAGGCGCCGATCGGGATGGCGGAGGTGGCGGCCGGCGACGGTGCATTGCACACGTTGACGCTGCGAGCGGTGTTGACGAACAGGAAGTCGTCGATCAGCTTGCCGTCACGCGACACGGCCTGGGCACGCACGCCGGCCGGGTAAGGCGTGAGGTCGGCCTTGGTGATGCTCGGGCAGTACTTCTGGACCTGCTTGAGGTAGCCACCCTTGAACAGCGAGTTCTTCATCTCGATCAGGCCAGGGCGGAAGTTCTTCGCCAGCACCTTGAGGATGCCGGGGGTGGTCAAGGTCTGGAACAGGTCGCCGGGGCTGATATCGCGCTTGCGGTAGCCCTCGCGCTTCATCGCCAGCACGGCGTTGGGGCCAACGGTGACGGTGCCGTCGATCATGCGTGTCAGGTGCACGCCCAGGAACGGCATGGACGGGTCGGGAATCGGGTAGATCAGGTGGTTGACGATCTGGTTGTGCTGCTTGGGCAGCAGGTAGTACTCGCCACGGAACGGGCAAATGACGAATTCGGTACGCAGGCCCAGCATGCTCACCACTCGGTCGGCCATCAGGCCCGAGCAAGTCACCAGGAAACGGCTGCGCAATTCGTCACCCTGCGTGCGCACGACCACTTCGCTGGCCAGCTCCTGCAGGCCGACCACCTCGGCGCCATAGCGGATTTCACCGCCGGCGCGCTGGAACTCGGCGCCCATGGCAGCAGTCACTTCGGCGTAATTGACGATGCCACTGGAGGGCACGAAGATGCCGCCCATGCCAACGATATTGGGCTCGCGCTCGCGCAGTTCGGCCGCCGACAGCCAGTAGCGCTCCAGACCATTGGCCGCGGTGCGCTCCCACAGCGCCTTCATGCGCTGCATTTCCAGGTCGTTGGTAGCCACCAGCAGCTTGCCGCATTCATCGAAGCGGATACCGTGCTGGGTGCAGAAAGCCTTGGTGGCCTTGTTGCCTTCCAGGCAGAAGCGCGCCTTGAGGCTGCCGGGGGTGTAATACACGCCGGCGTGGATCACGCCGCTGTTGTGGCCGGTCTGGTGGCGGGCCGGGCCGGACTCTTTCTCCAGCAGGAGAATCTTTGCATCCGGGTAGACCTTGATCAGGTGCATGGCCGTGGACATGCCCACAATGCCACCGCCAATGATGATGAAATCGTACACAGCCTTACCTCACACGCAGGCATTGCCTGACTGGCTCACCAAGGCCCGCGCGGGCCCTGGTGGCATCGTTTTGTGCAAAGACGCGTGGGCGGGCGCCCGCCCCGCGCCCTGTCATTATTGCCCGCGCTGGTACAGCGGTTTGGGGAAGGCCACGTAGCCGCGCTGGCGCATCAGTTCGCGGCGCAGGCCTTCGTGCGGCGTGAAGCGGTCGCGGCCATGCAGCCAGAACAGGTTGTTGATCAGCAGGAAGCTACCCACGCCAACCGGTACCGAAAGCTTCTTCTCGCTGCCTTCCAGCGATTCGGACAGGGCGTTCAGCCAGATGCCCTCCTCGTAGTTTTCCGGCTGCACGAACTGGTCGATGTAGCGCATGGTCGGGCGGCCTTCGGCATCGGTGTCGAATACCGAGTGGAATACATCCTCGGACACCTTCTTGCTCGGCGGTGCGGTCCAGCGCATCTCGCGACGGGCCAGCGGGTGGCGGAAGAATTCGTCGCACTGTTCCCAGTCGTCCAGGTGCAGCAGCAGCGAGTTGCCGCCTTCCATGTTCTTTTCGTCGATCTTCAGCATCAGCACGTAGTCGGTGATCTGGTTGACGAAGGTGCCGTCGTTGTGCAGCTCCATGACCCGGTGCGGCTGGCGCAGGTAGCTGTCGGAGTTGTCGGTGTTGACCACCACGAAGCGGGCATAGAACTGGCCGCTCATGGCGTCGTAGTTGGAGCGGCCGATCAGGTGTGCGCAGGCGGTGGTGAACTTGACCATGTCCTCGGCCTGGCTCACGTCATCCAGGCCGACCGGGGTGATCAGCATGCCGCCGCTGGCGCGGTTGAGGATGGTATTGAGCAGTACCGGCCGCAGGGTGCCCTGGCACAGCTCGTCGAGGATCTCGCCAACCCGGAAGCGCAGGAACGACTTGTACTCCAGCGCCTGCACCGGCCACTGGGCAACAGCCTGGACGAACGCTTCGACCGTTTCGCGGGCAAAGGTGAGCTCAAGCAGGCGCGGCGACTGTTTCGAGGGGGCGATGGTGAAACCACGCGGTTCGAGCGGCAGTGGCATCACAAGTTCGTCGATCTGCGTAAAAGCGTTCATGGCAGTGTCCTGGCAGAGAAAGTGAGTGGCGCCGTCCGGTCATGACCTGGATCAGTGCGGGCGAGCTAAAATTATCGCCATAAACGCAAAATGTCTACATTTTTATTTTTCACAGACAAAACACGTGTTTGTCCATTGTTTTTCGCCAGCGAACGCTTTCGGTATGATCGACAAAACCGTTTGAGGAACAGGACCTTGGAAGCGCTCGCCCCCCGACAAAACTCAGCATTCAGCGGGTATGAGAGGCTCAAGAAGGACATCATCCGCGGCGTGTTCAAGCCCGGAGAAAAGCTGCTGATGAGCACCCTGAAGGAACGCTACGACCTGGGCGTGGGCCCGCTGCGCGAAGCACTGTCGCAGCTGGTGGCCGAGCATCTGGTCAACGCGATCAGCCAGAAGGGCTACCGTGTGGCGCCCATGTCGCTGGACGAGATGAACGACATCTACGATGCCCGCGCCAACCTGGAGGCGATGATCATCACCCTGGCCATCGAACGTGGCGACGACGCCTGGGAGGCGTCGGTACTGGCCCATTCGCATACCCTGGCCAAGGTGGTGGAAGTGAAGACCCGCGAGCAACGCCTGGATGTATGGGACGAACGGCACAAGGCGTTCCACACGGCCATTGCCTCGGGCTGCGGCTCCAAGCACCTGCTGCAGGCGCGCACCTATCTGTTCGATCAGGCCGAGCGCTACCGGCATCTGTGGCTGACCCAGACGGTGTTTTCCGAACAGGCCCTGGAGCTCAAGCGCCAGGAGCATGCGGCATTGGTCGAGGTGATTCTGGCCCGGGACGCCAAGCGCGCAAGCGCCATGATGCGTTCGCACCTGATGACTCCGGTGCCGATCATTGCGCAGATCATGCATGCCGAGGGTATCGGCGCACGCTAGGGGGTTGCTTTGTACCTTTCAGGGCCCTATCGCCGGCAAGCCAGCTCCCACAGGTACTGCGCTGCCTTCGGGGCCTGTGGGGTCTCTGTGGGAGCTGGCTTGCCGGCGATAGGGCCAGTGCAGGCAAAACGCGCCAGATGAATTTTTCTTAAATCGCCGTTTGGCTATTCTTTGGCACAATCAAGTCTCCATTAGATGCCCGGGAACCAGCATGCCTCGCGTACTGACCATCGAAGACGACGCCGTCACCGGCCAGGAAATCGTCGCCGAACTTACCAGCCACGGCCTTGAGGTGGATTGGGCCGACAATGGCCGTGAAGGCCTGGCCAAGGCCATTGCCGGCGGCTACGACCTGATTACCCTGGACCGCATGCTGCCCGAGGTCGATGGCCTGACCATCGTCACCACCCTGCGCAGCCTCAAGATCGCCACGCCGATCCTGATGATCAGCGCCCTCTCCGACGTCGACGAGCGGGTACGCGGCCTGCGTGCCGGGGGTGACGACTACCTGACCAAACCGTTCGCCTCCGACGAGATGGCCGCGCGGGTCGAAGTGCTGCTGCGCCGCAACAGCGTGCCCATGACCCAGACCCGCCTGCAGGTCGCCGACCTGCAACTGGACCTGATCAGCCACGAAGCCCGCCGTGGCGAACAGACCCTCAACCTGCTGCCCACCGAGTACAAGCTGCTGGAGTACCTGATGCGCCATAGCGGCCAGGTGATCACGCGGATGATGATTTTCGAGGAAGTCTGGGGCTACCACTTCGACCCGGGCACCAACTTGATCGATGTGCACATCGGCCGCCTGCGCAAGAAAATCGACTCACCCGGCCAATCGCCGCTGATCCGTACGGTACGGGGCTCCGGCTATGCCATTGCTGAACCCGTCTAAGGGCTGGAGCTCCTCGACCAGCCGCCTGCTGGCGCTGTACAGCTTTCTGTTCGTGGCCTGGAGCAGCATCCTCATGGGGGTGCTGTACTTCGAGGTGTCCAGCTACCTGAACAAACTCACCCGCCATTCGATGCTGCAGCGCCAGCACCTGTTCGCGCACATGAGCGGCAAACAGCTGGACGACGCCCTGGTCGCCAGCCAGGCCTTCGAAGAGCGCAGCTTCGACGCCTACGGCCTGTTCGACAACCAGCTCAACCCGATCGGCGGGCGCATTCGCGCCATCCCGCCAGAGCTGGGGCTGGACGGCAAGGTTCACGAACTCAAGCGCTGCCTGGACGCCGACGACCCACACATGCCGCGTGACAGCTGCGACGCGGTGGCGATCAAGGTGCAGGATGGCCGCTGGCTGGTGCTGGTGCGCGACAACGGCTCGCTGTTCGTGGTCACCCGGATCATCCTGCATGCCCTGCTCTGGGGGATCTCGCTGACCCTGATCCCGGGCTTTGCCGGCTGGTACCTGCTAAGGCGCCGCCCGCTCAAGCGCATTCGCGCCATCCAGGCCCAGGCCGAACTGATCGTCGCCGGTGACCTTACCCACCGCCTGCCGCTGTCGGCCCGGCGTGACGAGCTGGACATGCTGGCGGCCATCGTCAACGCCATGCTCGACCGCATCGAGCGGCTGATGCACGAGGTCAAGGGCGTGTGCGACAACATCGCCCACGACCTGCGCACCCCGCTAACGCGCCTGCGCGCCCAGCTGTACCGCATTCGCCAGCAAAGTGACGTCGACTCCACCCAAGCCGAGGCACTGGACCAGGCCATCGGCGAAACCGACACCCTGATGGCGCGCTTTCGCGGTTTGTTGCGTATCAGCGAACTGGAAGACCGCCAGCGGCGGGCCGGTTTCGTCCAGCTTGACCCGCACGAACTGCTGGTGGAGTTGCACGACTTCTACCTGCCGCTGGCCGAAGACGTCGGCATCCGCCTGGAACTGCAGCAGCCAGCCGAACTGCCGGCATTGCACGGTGACCGCGAACTGCTGTTCGAGGCACTGGCCAACCTGGTGGGCAACGGCATCAAGTTCACGCCCGAGGGTGGGCTGGTGCGGATTACTGCGACCCAGGACGACAAGGGCCTGCGCCTGGCCATCGAGGACAGCGGGCCGGGTATTCCGGAAGAGGAACGGGCGGCAGTGCTGAAGCGCTTCTACCGTAGCGATGAAGGCCACCGCCATGCGGGGTTCGGGCTGGGGTTGTCGATCGTTGCGGCGATCGTCGACCTGCATGGGTTCGGGCTGGAGGTGGGGGAAAGCGAGCTGGGTGGAGCGAGGCTGGTACTGCACTGCCCGCTCGCCGGGCTAGCCAAATAGAAGCTGGGGCCGCTATGCGGCCCATCGCCGGCAAGCCAGCTCCCACAGGGAGTGCGCAGTTCTTCAGTATTGCGCGGTTCCTGTGGGAGCTGGCTTGCCGGCGATGGGCTGCGCAGCAGCCCCGATGACATCGATCAGTCAGCCAGACGCCAGGTAGTCCCACCCTTGCTGTCTTCCAGCACCACACCCATGGCGGTCAACTGGTCGCGAATGCGGTCGGACTCGGCCCAGTTCTTGTCCGCACGCGCCTGCAGGCGCGCCTGGATCAAGCCCTCGACCTCAGCGGCATCCACCTTGCCTTCGGCACCGGCACGCAGGAAGTCATCGGCTTCCAGCTGCAGCACACCCAGCACATCACCCAGCTCGCGCAGGCGACCGGCCAGGCCGGCAGCGGCCTCCAGGTCGCTGTCGCGCAGGCGGTTGATCTCGCGCACCAGGTCGAACAGCACGGCGCAGGCTTCGGGGGTGCCGAAGTCGTCGTTCATGGCCACGCTGAAGCGCTCGACAAACTCTTCGCCACCCTTGGCCGCCACCCGTGGCAAGCCGCGCAAGGCGTGGTAGAAGCGTTCCAGTGCGCCCTTGGCATCGCGCAGGCTGTCTTCCGAGTAGTTGATCGCGCTGCGGTAGTGGCTGGCCACCAGCAGATAACGCACCACTTCAGGGTGGTACTTCTCGAGCACGTCGCGGATGGTGAAGAAGTTGTTCAACGACTTGGACATCTTCTCGCCATTGATCCGGATCATGCCGCAGTGCATCCAGGCGTTGGCGTACTGCTTGCCGGTGGCCGCCTCGCTCTGGGCAATCTCGTTCTCGTGGTGCGGGAACTCCAGGTCGCTGCCGCCGCCGTGAATGTCGAAGCTTTCACCCAGGCAGCAGGTGGACATCACCGAGCACTCGATGTGCCAGCCCGGACGCCCCGGGCCCCATGGCGATTCCCAGCTCGGCTCGCCCGGCTTGACGCCCTTCCACAGCACGAAGTCCAACGGGTCCTGCTTGGCTTCGTCGACCTCGATACGGGCACCGATGCGCAGGTCTTCGATCTTCTTGCGCGACAGCTTGCCGTAACCAACGAACTTGCCGACGCGGTAGTACACGTCGCCATTGCCCGGTGCGTAGGCATAACCCTTGTCGATCAGGGTCTGGATCATCGCGTGCATGCCGGCGATATGGTCGGTGGCACGCGGCTCCTGGTCCGGCGGCAGGATGTTCAGGCGGCGCTCGTCTTCGTGCATCGCGTCGATCATGCGGGCGGTCAGGGCGTCGAAGCTTTCGCCGTTCTCGTTGGCCCGGTTGATGATCTTGTCATCGATGTCGGTGATGTTGCGCACATAGGTCAGCTCGTAGCCGCTCTTGCGCAGCCAGCGGGTGACCAGGTCGAAGGCCACCATGCTGCGGCCATGGCCCAGGTGGCAGTAGTCGTATACGGTCATGCCGCACACGTACATGCGCACCTTGTTGCCATCCAGCGGCTTGAAGGTTTCCTTCGCTTTGCTCAGCGTGTTGTAGATGGTAAGCACGGCGGTTCCTCAGCTGCCCCAGGAGTCACGCAGGGTGACAGTGCGGTTGAACACCGGGCGGCCCGGCTGGCTGTCTTTCAGGTCGGCGCAGAAGTAACCTTCGCGTTCGAACTGGAAGCGGTCCTCGGGCTGCGCCTGGGCCAGCGACGGCTCGGCACGGCAGCCGCTGAGCACTTGCAGCGAGCCTGGGTTGATGTTGTCCAGGAAGCTGCCGCCCTCCTCGGTCTTTTCCGGGTTCGGCGAGCGGAACAGGCGGTCGTACAGGCGCACTTCGCACTCGACGCTGCCCTCGGCCGGCACCCAGTGGATCACGCCCTTGACCTTGCGGCCTTCCGGGTTCTTGCCCAGGGTGTCCGGGTCGTACGAGCAGCGCAGCTCGACGATGTTGCCGTCGGCATCCTTGATCGCCTCGTCGGCGCGGATCACGTAGCTGCCGCGCAGGCGCACTTCACCGGCCGGTTCCAGGCGCTTGTAGCCCTTCGGCGGCTCTTCCATGAAGTCGTCGCGGTCGATGTACAGTTCACGGGAGAACGGCAGCACGCGCACGCCCATGTCTTCCTTCGGGTGGCGCGGCAGTTCGAGCTGCTCGACCTGGCCTTCGGGGTAGTTGGTGATGACCACCTTCAGCGGGCGCAGCACGCACATGGCGCGCGGTGCGGTGCGGTCCAGGTCGTCACGGATGCTGAACTCGAGCATCGACATGTCGACCACACCGTCGGAACGGTTGGTGCCGATCATTTCGCAGAAGTTGCGGATCGAGGCCGGGGTGTAGCCACGGCGACGGAAGCCGGACAGGGTCGACATGCGTGGGTCGTCCCAGGCTTCGACGTGCTTTTCGTCCACCAGCTGCTTGAGCTTGCGCTTGGAAGTGATGGTGTAGTTCAGGTTCAGGCGGCTGAACTCGTACTGGCGCGGGTGTGCCGGCACCGGCAGGTTGTCGAGGAACCAGTCGTACAGCGGACGATGCCCTTCGAACTCCAGGGTGCAGATCGAGTGGGTGATGCCCTCGATGGCGTCCGACTGGCCGTGGGTGAAGTCGTAGTTCGGGTAGATGCACCACTTGTCACCGGTCTGGTGGTGGTGGGCATGGCGGATACGGTACAGGATCGGGTCGCGCAGGTTCATGTTCGGCGAGGCCATGTCGATCTTGGCCCGCAGCACGCGCTCGCCATCCTTGAACTCGCCGGCCTTCATGCGGGCGAACAGGTCGAGGTTCTCGTCAACGCTGCGCTCGCGGAACGGGCTGTTCTTGCCCGGCTCCTTGAGGTTGCCACGGTATTCCTTGGCCTGCTCTGGGGTAAGGTCGCAGACGTAGGCCTTGCCACGCTTGATCAGCTCGACCGCCCAATCATGCAGCTGGTCGAAGTAGTCGGAGGCGTAGCGCACGTCGCCGGCCCAGTCGAAGCCCAGCCACTTGACATCGCTCTGGATGGCGTCGATGTACTCCTGGTCTTCCTTGGCCGGGTTGGTATCGTCGAAACGCAGGTGGCAGACGCCCCCGAATTCCTTGGCCAGGCCGAAGTTGACGCAGATCGACTTGGCGTGACCGATGTGCAGGTAGCCATTGGGCTCCGGCGGGAAACGGGTGACGATGCTGCTGTGCTTGCCCGAGTCCAGGTCGGCCTGGATGATCGGCCGCAGGAAGTTCGCAGGGACAGCGGGGGCGCCTTTGGCAGCGGCGTTGGGCGCGTTGTCGGCAGTGGGCTTGCTCATAGGATCCTTGAATGCACGTGTCCGGCCTGGGTAGGCCGATTGAATCAAAGGGCCTATCATAGCCGAAGCAGTCAAGCTGCTGACAGTCGGGCCCGGACAAACTGGCGTGATTTATCACGGCTTTTTGCCGCAGCCTGGCAAAATGGCCAGTGCGCGCCATGTGTCGCGATCGCCTGATCCTGCGTCAGGTGATAACCCGCGCCCTGCGCACCCTAATTCCGATTGCCTTGAAAGAGCGAGTTTCAGCATGTCCAAAGTCAAACTGAGCACCAACCACGGCGACATCGTCCTGCAACTGGACGCCGAGAAAGCGCCGCTGACTACCGAAAACTTCGTTCAGTACGTCAAGGACGGCCACTACAATGGCACCGTGTTCCACCGTGTGATCAAGGGCTTCATGATCCAGGGCGGCGGCTTCGAGCCTGGCATGAGCCAGAAGAAGACCCGCGCCAGCATCCAGAACGAAGCCGACAACGGCCTGAAGAACAAGAAGTACAGCATCGCCATGGCCCGTACCATGGAGCCGCACTCCGCCTCGGCGCAATTCTTCATCAACTCGTCCGACAACGACTTCCTCAACCACAGCGGCAAGAACGTGCAGGGCTGGGGCTACGCGGTATTCGGCGAAGTGATCGAAGGCCGTGAAATCGTCGACGCCATCGAAAAGGTCGCCACCGGTTCCAAGGCTGGCCACCAGGACGTGCCGAAGGACGACGTGGTCATCGAGAAAGCCGAGATCGTTGAGTGATCCTGCTGATCTCCGATCTGCACCTGCAAGAAGAACGCCCGGACATTACCCGGGCGTTTCTTGATCTGCTCGATGGCCGTGCCCGCCACGCCAAGGCGTTGTACATCCTTGGCGACTTCTTCGAAGCCTGGATCGGCGACGACGCCATGACGCCCTTCCAGCAGTCGGTCTGCCAGGCCATGCGGCGGCTGAGCGACAGCGGCACGGCCATCTACCTGATGCATGGCAACCGTGATTTCCTGATTGGCCAGGCCTTCTGCGACGCTGCGGGCTGCACGTTGCTGCACGACCCCAGCGTGATCGAGCTGGGTGGTGAGCAGGTGCTGCTGATGCATGGCGATACCCTGTGCACCCGCGACCTGGCCTATATGAAAATGCGCCGCTTGCTGCGCAACCCGCTTAGCCTGTGGGTGTTGCGGCACCTGCCGCTGTCGGCCCGCTACAAGCTGGCACGCAAGCTACGCAGCGAAAGCCGCTCGCAAACGCGGATGAAGTCCACCGAGATCGTCGATGTCACGCCGGAGGAAGTGCCGAAGGTGATGGCGGCGCATGGTGTACGTACCTTGGTGCATGGGCATACCCATCGGCCGGCGATACACAAGCTGTTGGTCGACGGGCAACCGGCACGGCGTATCGTGCTGGGCGACTGGGACCGCCGTGGCTGGGCCTTGCAGGTTGACGAGCAAGGGTTTCAGCTGGCGCCGTTCGAGTTTTCCTGAGCGACCGAGTCGCCTTCTTCGCGGGCACGCCCGCTCCCACAGGTACCGCACCGCTTGTAGCCCTGGTGCAGTACCTGTGGGAGCGGGCGAGCCCGCAAAGAGGCCGGCATGCCTTACTGCTGGACCACCGCCCCCTTGTCCCGCTCGCTGATCACCACTTCCCGATACTCCGGGTCAGCCTTGATCTGCGCCTCGGTAAACGGAATCACCGCCAGTTTTCCGGCCGCAAACGCCTTGGTCTGGTCACCGGCATGCACCGAAGCCGCTTCACTCGACTGGGAAAACGCCAACAGCCCACGGGCCTGCGGCCCCTTGTCGGTAAAGCTGACCAGTTGCAGGTAGCTGGTACCACTGACCACCAGCCGCTTGCCCTGCCCGTGCGGCACGCTGTAGATCGCGTTGTACACGCCCAACGCCTGCGGGCCACCCGGCACCGGCGTGCCATCGCTCGCCTGTTGCACCTGCCCCCAGCGCGCCTCCCCTGCCATGCCGCTGTCACGCACCTGCTTGAGCGACGCCAGCGCGGCCTGGTGCAGCAGCTTGCGCACGGCCGCCTGCTCTACCGCCAGCCCGCGCGGGGTGTGCTGCGGGTCGGCCGGGTCGAAGGCCACCCGCCAGCTTTCCGGGTGCTCGGCCAGGGCATCGAACAGGTTCTGGAAATGCACCAGGCCAATGCCGCTGCCCAGGTCAGCCTTGCCATTCCAGGCCGCCAGGCTGCTGCATACCGCCCGCACGTCCACGTCGGCACCCTTGCACCATTGCAGCAGGTCAGGCAGTAGCAGGCTGGCCAGGTAGACCTCGTCATCGGTCACCATGCGCTGCAGGTCGTCAACGCCCAGGCGGGCCGTACCCTGCAGGCGTTGCAGGGCAAAGCGGCCACGCATGCCCAGCGGCTGGTCACTGCGGCTTACCAGCGGCGAGTAACCGGTCAGCGGCTGCGCCGGGTTGGCCATCCAGGCCGGGTCGTTGGAGTTCTGCACGAAATCCTCGCGCTCCAGGCTCGGCAGCAGCCGCGCGGGGAAGATCCCCGGCTGTGCGGCCTGCGCATCGACCTTCCACTGGCACGCGCTGCGTGATCCATCCAGTACCACCAGGCGCCCTTGTGCCTGTGGGTTGCTGCACGCACTCAGCAGTTGCTGATCCACATAAGGCACCACTGACTGGTTCAGGTACAAGGCCTTGCCTGCCGAGTCCACCGCCAGTGTGTTGACCCAGGGAATACCCTGCAGCTGTTCGACCGAGCCTTTCAACGTAGCCAGGCTGTCGGCATGGTTGATCTGGTACCACTGCTGCAACACCCGAGTGTTCTCGAGGTTGGCGTCGCGCAGGCTGTAGGCGGCATGCGCATCCCAGTCCAGGCGACCCGGCCATTGCACCACCGGGCCGAACTGCGAGCTGTAGACCTGGCGCTGTACCTGGCTCAGGCTGCCATCCTCGGCCTTGACCGCAACGCTGACGGTTTGCCGGGCCAGCGGCAGCGACTTGCCATCGAGCAGGTAACGGGTCGGGTCCTTGGGGTCGAGTTGCAGGCGGTACAGGGTGAAGTGCTTCGATGTGTCGACGGTGTGCGTCCAGGCCAGATGCTGGTTGAAACCGATGTTGACCACCGGCAGGCCCGGCAATGCCGCCCCCATCACATCGAGCTGGCCGGGAATGGTCAGCTGCATCTGGTAGAAGCGCATGCCCCCCATCCACGGGAAGTGCGGGTTGGCCAGCAACAGGCCGCGGCCATTGGCCGAACGTTGCGCCCCGACGGCCACCGCATTGCTACCGCGTTCCGTGGCAAAACGCTGCTGCCTGGCCAGCGCCGCGGCAAACCCTGCCGGCGCCTGCTGGCTGGCCAGCGTTGGCGGTTGCGCCCCCGCCAGCGCTTCGACGAACTGCCCGACACCGCCTTCGGCGAGTAGCCGGCGGGTCAGCTTGATCAGGTCCTCGCTGCTGATCGGCCGCAGCCACTCGCCGTTGCCACATTCGGCAGGCAACCCCTGGCTGCGGCGCTCGGCGAGCGCCCGGTTGTAGCCGCTGGCATAACCTGCCAGCAGCGCCTGTACTGGCGCTGGCTGCGCCTGCAAGAACGCCTCGACTGCCGCCGGCGTGTTGAGCCAGGCGAAGAACACATCGCTGGCCAGGTTGTCACGCTGCTCCAGGGTCTTGCCCTTGGCACCGAAGTAGCGTGAGCGCTCGCCACTCACGGTCAGCACTTCATTGGCCAGCAGGCACAGGTTGTCCTGGGCGTAGGCGTAGCCGATGCCATAGCCCAGGCCGCGCTCGTCCTTGGCCACGATGTGCGGCACCCCGTAACTGGTTCGTCGAATCTGCGCACTGGCATCGGCGGCGGCGGACTGCACCGGCACTGCGCCGACGTTGAAGGCTACCAGGGCGGCGACCAGGCCAGCGCAAGTCATGGGACGGGAAAGTGGAAACACGGGCACTCCTCGGGTTCGGGGGTCATCCCGATCAGACGAATGGCCAGATGAAAATTTTACGTATTACCAGGCAATGAAACGTCTTGAACAGAACCAGGCTTTTTTTTGCGCGTGGGCTGCAGTTTTTCCGTTCTCATTCGTCCTAGTAAGTGAGGCACCCAAATTTCGGGTTCGTCCACGAAAAGGAGCATTCACATGTACAACCCGCAACCCTCGATCCAGGCTGGGCGCGTCCCAGGCAAAGCGCCCAGGGAACAGGACGTTTTTGCTGACGAACGCATCGGCAACGAACAAATCCGCGAGCTGTTGCGCAGTTTCGGCTTGCGTACCAGCCTGATCCGCCTCAAGGTCATCGATGCCTTGCACGCCGCCGACCGCAATGGCCGCAGCATTGGCGTGCGCGGCGTGCACGCGCAACTGGAACAGCTGGATATCCCGCTGTCGTTCCTCAGCGTGCGCGAAGTGCTCAAGCGGCTGTGCAGCGAGGGCGTCATCCAACTGGGCAGCGACAAATGCTACAGCCTCGACCCGCAGGCACGCGCCGTGCTGGAGCGAACGCCTGTGCGCTGAGCGCATGGCCGGCCATACCTGGCCGGCCCGCCAGGATCAGGGCTTGACCTTGCGCCGCAGGATGCCGTTGATCACCACGACCACCACGGCGATGGCAATGGCCAGCATCTGGAAGGTCTGCTCACTGATCGTGCCCTGCTTCTGCAGGTGGGACAGGCCCAGCATCAGACCCAGTACCACCAGGATGATCAGAAGGGAATATTTGAGGCGCTGCACGTGTGTCATCGAAGGTTCCTTGCAACATCAGGGGCAAATGGCTCGCAACGAGCCGCGGCAATGATACAACGGCCACCGGCCCCGGCGCTGCATTTCCTGCTGGGTGGGGCGGCGCCTGCCTGAAAGCATGGGGCTCCCAAGCACCCATGCCGGAGGCACCATGTACAAACCCCTTCTGTTCGCGTCGCTATTGCTGACCCCCTTTTCCCTTCATGCGCTGGACACCCGCCAGACCTCGGCCGAGCAACTGCTCGAACTGGGCCGCGAACTGGCTGGCCAAGCTGGCGCCAGCCAATGGCAACAACTGTGGCAGCGCGTGCGCCAGGCCGGTTACCTGCAGGCAAAAGGTGCGTCGGTGCATTTCAGTGTCCCCCTGGCGCAACTGCCCGAGCTGGCCCGGCAAACCCTGGCCCAGGCCGACCAGGTACAAGCGCAGCAGCAGACCCAGGCACTGTACCGCCGCAGCTTTGCCGACCAGGTCATCGGCCACCGTGACGGGCAGCCGCTGCATGCGCTGTGCCTGCTGGTCGATTGGCGCACGCTGCCACAAGGCATGCGCGACTCCCCCCAGGCCTACCTGCGCAGCGCCAGCCTGCTGAGCAGCTATCCGTGCGATTGAGGGTTACCACACCCAACGCGCTGCACAGGCAGTGACGTGATGGGAAATCACCCGCCACAGCCAAATGTTGAAGCCATGTCCTACAACGCCGGATATCGCTGCCTGCAAAACCTGTTCGCGGAAGCTACAAGCCCCAACCCATATGGCGCCTAGCGACATGCCTCGGCTGTCACAGAAAATTCAGCCACACCTTCGACATAACGCCGCTGGTGATCGGTTAGCACAGCCCATCCGTCCCGAAGGAGCGCCATATGCAACTGCCAGACTTGAGCCACATCGATATCAGCCAACTGCCCCACTCGCTGCAGGCCCTGATCGACTGCATCGGCATCGACAACGCCTACCAGCTGACCTGCGCCTACGGCGGCAGGCCCAAGTACATCCCCAAGCACCGCGAGCGCACCAAGCTTGCCGACGTGCTGCCGGCCGAAGCGCTCGACGCACTGATCAAGCGCTTTGCCGGTGTCGCCCTGGAAATTCCCAAGGCTGACCATTTCATGCGCCAGTTGCGCAACCTGCAGATCCAGAAGGAAAGCGCCAGCGGCTTGTCTCGCAGCCTGCTCGCTGACAAGTACGGCCTGAGCCTGCGCCAGATCGGCAACATCCGCCGCCAGGAACATTGCGCGCGCTAAAGCCCAGGCATCGTGACCACGATTGATAGCCACGTTTTGAACTCAACCAGAAGAGAACCCAGCAATGTCGATAGATAACAGCCTCATCGGTTCCGTAATCAATGCCTTGCCGATGGACCGCATGATCGCAGGCCCCCTGCAGGCCATGGTCCAGGCCCAGGTCACGGCCAGCAAATCCTACGCCGACTTCCTGATGCAGGTGTGCGTCCAGGACGGCAAGGCCGTGGCCATCCAGTTCGACTACGACGAAACCATCGTCGACGAACAAGGCGAGTACAAGGGCGTGGTCAGCAAGACCATGAAAGTGCCGCTGGTGGCAGCCATCACCCACCCGAACATTTCCATCGAAGAAGGTAATGTCGAGTTCGAACTGGTCATCAACCAGATGTCGGAAGACGTTTCCAGCAAGGACATGAATGCCGAGGCAAGCGGTTCGCTGGGCTGGGGGCCGTTCAGGCTCAACGTGAAAGGCAGCGTCAGCCACAAGTCCACGCAAACCCGCAAGACTGACACCCGCGCCCGCTACGCCTTCAACACGACCTTGAAGCGCCAGGACCCGCCTGAAGCGATGATGCGGGTGATCGACTTCCTGACCGACGCCGCGACAAAGCCGACCGTGGTCAAAACCGCCACACTGGAAAGCCAGGACTTGATTTCCCAGGCCGATACCTTGAAGAACCCTGCGGCCGACGGCGCTCCGGCCCTCGGCACCGCCACCTCTTGAGGCGCACCTCCCCGCCCCGAACAGCCCCCCTGACCAGCAACAGGGGGGCACCACCTGGCCTGAGGAGTCGAAGCATTGGATAAATCCCCCGCCCCCATGACTTCCATCGACCTGCGCGAAATCACCCGTGGCCTGCAGGAAGCCGCCAGTGCTACCAACAGCCTGATCGCGCAGCAGTACATCAACCTGTTCGACCAGTTCTTCGAATGCGACACCGAAGCGTTGGGCGCGCCCATGAAAGCCAAGATGGTCGAAGTGGCCATGGACGGCCAGCACATCATGCGCGTACCGCTGTTCGCGTTGGTGTCGCCCAAGGGCCTGGCCCTCGAGCGCATGCAGGTCGACCTTTCGGTAAGGGTCAAAGGCACCGAAGCACAGCAGGCACTGCTGACCGCAGGCGAAAACAAGGCGGCCAGCTTCAAGGTGACCATCGGTGGCCAAAGCCGTCAGGGCGACAACCGTGACCCCGATGAAGTGCAGATCCGCATGCAGTTCCAGGCCAGCGAACCACCAGAAGCCCTCAACCGGCTGATCGAGGAGTACACCAGCCTGATCATCCCAGTACGCGCCCCCAGCCCGCCGCCCTCGCCCGACACCAATGAGTTCATCGAGGCGGCCATCGTCCGTTGACGGCCGCCCCCGCGACGGCTCAGAAGTCGCGCTTGTAGAAGATGTCCAGTGAGCTGGCCAGCCCGCTGGCAGCCTCGAGGTAAACCTTCTTGCTCAGCTTGTAGCGCAATGCAATGGTGTTCGCAGGCTCGAACACCCCCACCCCATAGCGCAGGCTCAGTTTCTCGGTGAGGTTGCCGCTGGCGACCACGCTGGTGGTATTGCCCGAACCTTCGGTGTCCAGCTGGAAGTCGTCGATACCCAGGCTCGAGGCCAGGCTGCCGGTGATCCCCGCGCTACCCGCCAGGCCCAGGCCCAAGGCCGCTTCGGCAAGCATGTTGTTGTCTTCGCCGGACGCGCCCAGAGGCCGCCCCAGTACCAGGTACGACAGCGCCTGCTCCTGGCTCATGGCCGGCTCCGAGAACACTTTGCTGGTGGGCTGCTCGGCACTGCCGCTCAGGCGGATACCGGCAATCACGTCGTCGACCTTGCGGATCGCTTCAATGTCCAGGTACGGCTGGTCGATCGGGCCTGCGAACAGCAGCCGCGCACGGCGAATGGTCAGGCGCTGGCCGTAGGCACGGTAGCGGCCATCGGCCAGGCTCAGCTCGCCACGGGTGTCGAGGTTGTCGCCGATGTGCACATGGCCGAGCAGGTTGGCCTTGAGGCCAAAGCCACTGAACGAAAGCTTGTCGCGGCCCACTTCGACATCGATGTCCATGGCCATCGCCATGGGTGGCTTGCCCTCTTCGGTCTGGTGGCCGACGATCACCGTGTCATCCGAGACCTTGACAGTGGATGGTGGCAGCTCGCGTACAATGATCGTGCCCTTGGGCACCTGTACCTTGCCGGTCACCGCCAGCTTGTCGTCGATCAGGCGCAAGGTCAGGTCCGGGGCGACCTCCAACGTCGCATAGGGCTCGACCGTGACGGGCAGTTGCTGGCCCTGCAGACGCAGGTCCATGCCCAGTGCCTGGCCCCAGGTGAGGTTGCCATTCAACTGGCCACGCCCCACCTCGCCACTGCGCCAGCCGCCATTGAGCTGTACCTGCTCGCCGGCAATCAATGCCTGCAATGACAGGTCCTCGAGGCTGACCGGCAGCTCGGCACCGCTGACTTCGCCACCGCTGAGCATCAGGTTGCCGTTGACCTGCGGCGCCAGCAAGGTGCCCGACAGCCGGCCACTGCCATTGAGCTGCCCGGCCAGGCGCTCGACCATAGGCACGAACGGGCGCGCCACCGACAGGTCGAGACCGGCAAGGCGGAAATCACCCGACAGCGGTTTGTTCTTGCCCAGTGGATCGAGGCGGGTGTTGACGTTCAGCTCGCCCAGGCGCTCGCCGCGGAACGCCAGGCGGGTATCGATGCGCCGTGGCGCCAGCATGCTGTCCAGGCGCAGGGCCTGGTACGGGAAGTCGACCCAGCGGTCCTTGTCGCGCACGCGCAGGGTACCGCCACTGGCGTCGACGACGATGTTGCCCTTGGGGCCGCTGGCCGGGATATCCAGATTGATGTCGGCATTGAGCAGGCCCTGCCAGGCGAAGTCCTTCGGCAGCCACTGGGCCAGGCTGTCCAGCGGGAACTGCTTGAGGTGGTAGCGCAAGCGTGGCTCGGGGGCCAGACGCTGGTCGTCGCCACACAAGCTGGCCTGGCCGGAGCGCCAGCAGTGCGCAGCAAAGTCCAGCTGGCCGCTGGCCAGCCGCTGCAGGCGCGCCGGTGCCTGCAACTGCCAGTCCTGGCCGCCGGCCTGGATCCGCCCACTGGCCAGGCGCCCACGCCAGTCCCCCTTGTTCAACTGGCCGTCCAGGCCGAGGTCGAGCTTGAGCTGCGGGCCGTCCAGCGCCAGGGTCAACGCTTGCTGGCGAATGTCGCCTTTGCCGTTGGCCTGCAAGGTGCCCAATACCGTGTCACCCAGGTGAATGCCGCTGGCCTTGAGTTCGATCACGCCGCGCTGGGCGTTGTCCAGGCGGGCATCCAGGTCCAGCTGCTGCAAGCGGTTTTCCGCCTGGGCCAGCCGCTGGCCCTGCAGGGTCAGCGTACCTTGCGGGGCCTGCAAGGTGCCAGCGACGTCCAGCCGACCCTTGACCTGGCCCTGCAACCTTGGCCACAACTGGCCCAGGCGCGGCAGGTCGAGGTCGACCCGCCCGGCCAGGCGCTGCTGCAGGCTGCCACTGCCATTGATGCGGTTATCCCCCAGCTGGATTGCCAGGGCGCCCAAGGTCCAGCTCTGCCCTGCCCCCTGGGCCTCGACCTTGAGCATTGCCGGCTGGCCGCGCAGGCGGCCTTTCAGGTCAAGCTGGGCATCGAGGCTCAGGGCGTCGCCTTTCATCTGGCCTTTGCTGCGCAGCGGCCCCGCCAGGGTACCCGGCAGCTCGGCCAGCCAATAGGCCGGGTCGAGCGCCGACAACTGCAGGTCGACATCCCATGCCAGGGTGTCGGCAAAGCGTACGGCGACACTGCCGGCAGCCTTGCCTTGCCCGGCGCTCAGCGCCAACTGCGGCAGCTTCACCTGGCTCAGGTCACCTTCGAACGGGCTGGCCAGGCTGAACGCGCCGGCCGGGCCATCCAGGTCGCCATTGAAGGTGCCCTGGTAGTTGCCATCGCGATAATGCACCTGGGCCATGAACCGCTTGAGGGTAACCTCGGGCGGCGTCTCCAGTGGATACAGGCGCAGCCACGGGAAGTCCTGCCAGTCCAGTCGGGCGTCGGCGACCAGGCCTTGCTGCCAGTCAGCCGTGGCTTGCAACTTGACCCGCTGGGTATCGCTGGCTTTCAGGTCCAGGGCATCGAGCCTGGCGCCTTTGCTGTCGACCAGCCCGGACAACAGCAAGGCGATCGGCGACTGCTCGGCCGGCAGGCTGGCCGACCCCGACAGTTGATAGCCCTTGAGCAGGTCGCCCCGGGCGTCGAGCTTGAGCTGGTTGAACTGCACGGTGTCGGGCAACGAGGCGGCCGGCTTGAATGCCTCGGAGCGGATCTGCAAGGTCGCCGGCAGGTGCTCGGCCAACGCCTGCAATTGCCCGTTCAGCGTGGCGTCAAGGTAACCACTGCTGGTGCCGGCGAGTTTCAGGGTTTTCTGCAGCTCGCCGGTGGCGGTCAGCGCCAGCTGCCAAGGTTTGCCGTCCACCGCTGGCAGTTGCAGCTGCGCCTGGAGTTGCACCGGCCAGTCAGCTTCGGGCTGCAGGTCGCCCTGCAGGTTCAATTGCAGGTCATCGCGCTGCAGGTGCAGGCTGTCGATGCGCAGCCCTGTATTGGTCCAGTGCGCCGCCAGTTGCAAGTCGCCAAGCAGGTCGCTGCCATCCAGGCGCAACTGGCCAACCTTGACCTCTCCCAGTTCGATGGCCAGCGGCAAGCGCAGGGCAGGCAACTGCAGCGGGCCACTGTCGGCCGATTCGGCGCTGGGCGCGAAGGCCATGTCGATGCGCTGTGCCTGCAACTGGTCAATGCACAAGGTAGAGCGCAGCAGGCATGCCGGCGACCAGGCCAGCAGCGGTGCCTGCACCTCTACCGTGCTGCCGGCATCGGCCCAGCTCAGCCGGCTGGCTTGCCAGCTACCGGCCAGGCGGCCCTGGAAGTCAGCCACCTCAAGCCCGGGCACCTTGCCCAGCACCCAGCGGCTGCCGGCCTCGGTCCCCAGCAGCAGGCCGAGTACCAGGCCCAGGCTTGCGGTTACCCCGAGCAGGCCCGCCAGAATGTACTTGATCACGCGTTTCACAGCTCAGGCCCCATGGAAAAGTGCAGGCGAATTCCCCCTTCATCATCCAGCGCCTTGGCCAGGTCCAGGCGCAGCGGCCCGACCGGCGACACCCAGCGCACGCCAAAACCGACACCGGTCTTGAGGCTTGGCAGCTCCAGGTCGTTGAACGAGTTGCCCTGGTCGACGAAGGTTGCCAGCCGCCACTTTTCGGTCAGCGAATACTGGTACTCGACACTGCCGGCGACCAGGTAGCGCCCGCCAATGCGGTCGCCGTCGCTGTTCTTCGGCGACAGGGTCTGGTAGTCATAGCCACGCACGCTCTGGTCGCCACCGGCGAAGAAGCGCAGCGACGGCGGAATGTTGTTCTTGAAGCCATTGGTCGCGCTGCCACCGAACTGCACCCGGCCGAGCAAGCGGTGGTCATGGCCAAGCGTTGTCAGGCCCTTGAGCAGCACGTTGCCATGCAGCAGGTTGGTGTCCGAGACCAGCCCTTCCTTGGCCACCTGTACATCGAACTGCAGGCGGTAGCCGTTATGCGGGTCGATGCGGTTGTCACTGCGCAGGAAGGAGTAACTCACCCCCGGCATCAGCAGGTTGCTCAGCCCGGAGTCATCACCCAGGCGGTACTCCTCGCGCTGGTACTTGAGGGAAATCACCCGCTGCCAGCCGCTTGGCAGCTTGCTGTGCCACTCGGGACCCACCGTCAGCAGTTTGCTGAGGGTGTCGGTGCCGGCAATTTCTTCGTTCTGGTAACCGCCGGCAAAGCGCAACTTGTCGGTCAGCGGCGGGTCGAGCGGGATGTCGTACCAAAGGCCGACGTTCTGCCGGGGCGCCGACAGTTCGGTTTCCCAACCGTAGCTATGGCCCTGCGGGTTGACCCAGTGGCGGGTCCAGTTGGCCTTGCCGCGCGGCCCGACGTCGGTCGAGAAGCCCAGGCCCAGGCCCATGGTGCGCGGTTTGCGGGTTTCCAGGCGGACATCCACGGGGATTTCTTCGCCCACGGCGGCGGTGGGCGCCGCATCCACGCGCACGCCTTCGAAGTAGCCGCTCGATTGCAGGTCATTGTTCAGCTCGGCGATCAGTTCCGAGTCGTAAGGTGTACCCGGCTTGAACGAGACCATGCGCTGCAGCAGGTCGTCGTCCAGCGGTGTGTCGCCACCAAAGGTGACGGCGCCCAGGTGATAGCGCGGGCCGCTCTGGTAGACCAGTTCGATATCGGCCACACCCGCCTGAGGGTCGACCGCCAGGCGCTGGCGGCTGAAGCGCCCACTGAAGAAGCCATAGCGCGACGCCTGGTTCTGGATCAGCCGTTTGGCATCCTCGTAATGGCCATGGTTGAGTTGTTCGCCGGCGCGCAGGGCCTTGCTGTCGGGCACGCGAAAGGCCTTCATCTCGCTGGCGGGGCCTTCGATGCGTACGGTCACGTTGCGCAGGCGAATCGGCTCGCCGGGGTCGATGGTGATGATCAGTTGCGGGGAGCGGTCAGCCTCGCTGGCGGGCTTGACCTCTGTGTCGATCTGCGCCTGGTAGTAGCCAAGTGCCTGCGCGGCTTTGCGCGCCTGCTCCTGGGCGCCGCGACTGAAGCGCAGCAGCGCTTCTTCATCGCGGTCACCAAGGGTACCGATATAGCCTTCGACATTGGCCTTGAGCGCCTTGTTGGCCGGTTTGACCTTCACCAGCAACTCGCTCTGGCCCCATGCTGCGAAACTGGCGACCCAGATAACCAGGCCCCAGGTCAATCTTCCTGAATACGTCATGCGGCGCATGCTACCAGAGCCGGGCGCTCAAGGGAGCCGCCGCGCAGTCTGCTCAGGCAAAAGCAGAATTGGAAGAGACCGGGTTGGGATGGAAGAACACCCTCTCACGGATTGGTCCTACAGCCACCTCGCCAATTTCCTCATAGCCCTGGCGCTGGTAAAAGGCCAGGTAGTGCTCGTTGCCGGTGTCCAGCACCACACCCTGGGTACCAGGGTCGTCTGCGCACCAGTCATGCACAGCTTGTAACAATTGCTCGCCGTAGTGCTTGCCCTGAAATTGCGGGTGCACGCCCAACAGCGGCAGCACATGCACCTCGTCGGTGGGCAGGCAGGTGGCCAGGGCGGCCTGGTAGTCCATGTAACGGCGCGTACAGCGCAGGCCGGTGCCCATCATCATGCGCAGGCGCCAGGCCCAGCTGTCGGCCACGCCCAGCCGGCGCAGCGGCGGCACGATCAGGGCCAGGGCGATCAGGCGGTCCTCCACCAGCAGGCCGATGGCGGGCAGTTGCAGGTAGAAGTGCTGGCGTACCCACTCGCGCACCATCACCCGCAGGCGCCGCTCATAGCCTGGGCGCTGGGCCTCGAAGATATAGGCGAAGGTAGGTTCGTGACGGTAGGCGTTGTACAGCAACGAACGCGCCTCGCGGCTGTAGCCGTCATCGAGCAGGCAGACACGGGCCGGAGTGGCAGTGGTTTCGGGCATTGCGGGCAGTCCTCCTGGAATGGGCTTACAGTGCCCTGGGAAGGACGTTAGCAGCAGGCTCCCGAAGCCGCCATGCTGGTGATGGCAAGCGATGTCGGCTAGCATCGCGCCTTTTACCGGGATTATCTTTCCATGAAGATCGTCTGTTTCAACATCAACGGCCTGCGGGCCCGCCCGCACCAGCTGGCGGCGCTGATCGAAAAGCACCAGCCGGACGTGATCGGCCTGCAGGAAACCAAGGTCAGCGACGATCAGTTCCCGCTGGCCGACGTGCAGGCGCTGGGCTACCACGTGCATTACCACGGCCAGAAAGGCCACTATGGCGTGGCCCTGCTGTCGCGTCAGGCACCGCTGAGCCTGCACAAAGGCTTTGCCAGCGATGAAGAAGACGCCCAGCGCCGCTTCATCTGGGGCACCTTCGCCGATGCCGATGGCAACCCGATCACCATCATGAACGGCTACTTCCCCCAGGGTGAAAGCCGCGACCACCCCACCAAGTTCCCTGCCAAGCAGCGCTTCTACAGCGACCTGCAGGCGCTGCTGGAAGGCCAGTTCCGCAACGACCAGCCACTGCTGGTGATGGGCGACATGAATATCTCGCCGCAGGACTGCGACATCGGCATCGGCCCGGACAACGCCAAGCGCTGGCTCAAGACCGGCAAGTGCAGCTTCCTGCCGGAAGAGCGCGAGTGGATGGAACGTTTGAAAGGCTGGGGCCTGGTGGACAGTTTCCGCCACCTGTACCCGGAAGTTTCCGACCGCTTCAGCTGGTTCGACTACCGCAGCCGCGGCTTCGAGGACGAACCCAAGCGCGGCCTGCGCATCGACCTGATCATGGCCTCGCAGCACCTGGTGCCGCGGATCAAGGCGGCGGGTGTGGACTATGAACTGCGCGGGATGGAAAAGCCGTCGGACCATGCGCCGATCTGGCTGGAATTGAGCTGATCGCCAGCACCTGTAGGAGCGGCCTTGTGTCGCGATAGGGCCGCAACGCGGCCCCAGGATTTCAGCTTCGATGCACAAATTGCTGGGGCCGCCATGCGGCCCTTTCGCGACACAAGGCCGCTCCTACAGGGACCGCGCATCTGTTACAAACCCAACCGCAACGCCTCCCCCACCCCCGCCCCGCGCACATCGTCCGCCGCGCTGACCAGAGCAAAGTTGTAGGCCCCATGCGACCAATACCGCGCCTCCAGCTGGCCATCCACCCGCTGCCCGTCCGGCATGCGCCGATACTGATCACCTGGTGAGCGCAGGAACAGGCTGATGCGCTGGCCCTTGCCATCCTCGAACACCAGCAACGCCGCCGGCCCCTGCTCATTGCTCAGCAGGCGCGCGCCCACCGGTTTGAAGCCGTAGCCCGCCAAGTCCGGCAACTGGCCCACGCGGCTGAAGTGGCGCCCCAGCCAGTCACGCAACTGGCCCGGGTCGCTGGCCTGGATATCCAGCGCCTGGCTACCGGCAAACAAGCGGTGTGCCTGGACGGCATCGGCCATCGGCAGGTCGGCACGCGCCAAGGTCGCGTCGCGCACCTGCCACCCACCCAGGCCACCCACGCCCAACGCCAGCAGCAACACCGCCGCCGTGGCCCAGCGGCGCTGGCGGCGTTGGCGCAATTGCCGGCGCAACTGCCCCAGGTCCAGCTGCGCCGCCCCGGGCACTTCGCCAAACCCGGCCAGTGCCGTGCGCAGGCGGCGGGCGTCGGCACGCCAACCCTCGACCTTGGCCGCGGCCTGCGGGTTGGCCGCCAGCCAGGCCTGCACCTCGGCCCGGCGCACAGGCTCCAGGCGCTCGTCGACGTAAGCGTGCAGTTCGTCTTCGCTGGGGATCAGGCGCGTCATTTCAGTCTCCGCAAGGCCGGGGGCTGCGGGCTGCCCTCGGTCAGTTCGCGCAAGGCATTGCGGGCGCGCGACAGGCGCGACATCACAGTGCCGATAGGGATACCCAGGGCCTGGGCGGCCTCCTTGTAGCTCAAACCCTCGATGCTGACCAGCAGCAACAGCGCACGCTGTTCTGCCGTGAGCCGGGCGAAAGCCTGCAGGTCGGCCTGGGCCAGGACAATGGCCTCGAGGTTGCCGCCAACCGGCTCGTCGTCGCGCTCACCACGGCCGAACCAGGACAGCCAGCGCGCATGCAGGCGTTCGCGGCGCTTGCCGTCGAGGAACAGCCGATAAAGGATGGTGAACAGCCAGGCCCGCAAGGCATCGGCGTCGCGTTGCTGGTCGCGCCGGCTCAAGGCCCGCTCGACCGTGGCCTGCACCAGGTCGTCGGCGCTGCCCGGCTCGCGGGTCAGCCATACGGCAAAGCGGCGCAGGCGGGCCAGCAGCTCGCGCCACTGGTGGTCGTCCAGATCATGCATGGCAAAGTCCCGGCCTCTGGGGCTGTCAGTGTAAGAGGCAGACGCCTGTGAGGAAATTCTATTCCCGGCGAGGGAATAAGTTTTTCCCTGCGCCGTCGTACCGGCACCTTCACCGAACCGGACAATGACCATGAACTCACCCCTGCACGGCCCGGCCAAGGCCCTGCGCCTGGCCGCCATCGGCGCCGTGATGCTGGGCGCGGGCGCCGCCTTTGCCTATGCCGCCGGCTGGCTTGGCGAAACCCGCCTGACCCCGCAGCGCATCATCGACACCTTCGAAGCCCAGGCCGGGCATTACCCGGGTTACCGCAAGAACCACGCCAAGGGCCTGTGCGTCAGCGGCTACTTCCAGCCCAGCGGGCAGGCCGCCAGCCTGTCCACGGCACGGGCGTTCAGCCAGCCGCGGGTGCCAGTGATCGGCCGCTTCGCCATCGGCGGCGCCAACCCGTTCGCGCCGGATACCGGCATACCGGTGCGTAGCCTGGCCATCGAGCTGAGCACCGACGACGGGCAGGTCTGGCGTACCGGCATGAACAACCCGCCGGTGCTGGCGGTAAGCACGCCACAAGCCTTCTATGAACAGGTGCTGGCGGGGGCGCCAGACCCGGCCACCGGCAAGCCGGACCCGGGCAGACTGCAGGCGTTCTTCGCCGCCCACCCGGAAAGCGCGGCGTTTCGCCAATGGGCGGCGGGTTACAAGCCCAGCAACAGCTTCGCCAGCACGCAGTACCACAGCATCAACGCCTTCCGCCTGATCGATGCAAGCGGCGCGGCCCACCCCGTGCGTTGGCAACTGGAGCCGCAAACAGCGTTTGCCGCCCTGCCTGCCCAAGTCGATGACAAACAGTTCCTGCAGCACGACCTGCAGCAAAGGCTGGCCCAAGGCCCGCTGCGCTGGACCCTGCGCCTGGTGCTGGCGGAACCTGGCGATGCGGTGGACGACCCGGCCAGCCCCTGGCCTGCCGAACGACGCAGCGTGGACGCCGGCACGCTGGTACTGGAGCAGGTCGACGGCCCCGAGCAAGGTGCCTGCCGTGACCTCAACTTCGACCCACTGATCCTGCCCCGGGGCATCCAGGCCTCCGCCGACCCGATCCTCGCCGCCCGTTCGGCCGCCTACTCGGAATCCTTCAATCGCCGCAGCCGCGAATCGCTCGGCACCGGAGCCCACCCATGAAAACCGACGCCTTCCACCCCCTCGCCCGCCTGTTGCACTGGCTAATGGCCGTGCTGATCCTGGCCATGTTGTTCATCGGTGTGAGCATGGTCGCCGACCTGTCGCCGCGCCACCCCGTGCTGATCGGGTTGCACAAGGCAACCGGCCTGGCCCTGCTGGTGCTGGTGCTGCTGCGCATTGCCGTTCGCCTGGCCCTGCCCCACCCAGCCCTGCCGCACGACCTGCCCACACTGCAACGCTGGGCCGCCGGGGCCTCGCACCTGCTGCTCTATGGCCTGATGCTGGCCATGCCGCTGCTGGGCTGGGCCATGCTGTCGGCCGGTGGCTACCCCCGCCCGCTGGGCTTGCCGGCGATTGCCCCGCATGACCTGCAGTTGTACGCCGTGCTGCGTCAGGCCCATGGCTGGGCCGGCTACCTGCTGTTCGCCACGGTGCTGGTGCATGTGGGTGCGGCCTTGATGCATGCGTGGGTGCGCCACGATGGTGTGTTGCGTAGCATGTGGCCTGGCCCACTGCGCCGCAGCGAATGAAGCTCGGCAGCCCAGGGGGTCGACAATCGATAACAATTCCCAACAAGATCGGCTTTCTATTTGCCGTACCCCCTGGACTGACCTATGAACGTCGCAAAGGATCCTGCCACCCTTGTACCCGCCAGCGCCCTGGACTTGCGTCCGCTGCTGCTGGCCAACATGGCCTGTACCATGTCGATGATGGCCTTCGTCGCCCTGATCGGCCCGATCGCCCGCCAGCTCGGAATGGCCACCTGGCAAGCCGGTGCCGCCGTGACCGTGGCGGGCGTGGTCTGGGTGCTGCTGGCCCGGCCCTGGGGGCGCGCCGCAGACCGCCTGGGCCGTCGGCGCATCCTGCTGCTGGGCAGCGCCGGTTTCACCCTTGCCTACTGGCTGCTGTGCCTGTTCGTCGAAGGTGCGCTGCGCTGGCTGCCGGGGGCGACCCTGGCCTTTATCGGCCTGATGGTCGCGCGCGGCTGTATCGGCGCCTTCTATGCTGCCATCCCGGTGGGCTGCAATGCGCTGATCGCCGACCATGTCGAACCGCAACGCCGGGCCCGGGCCATGGCCTCGCTGGGGGCGGCCAACGCCGTCGGCCTGGTGGTGGGGCCGGCGCTGGCGGCGCTGCTGGCGCGGCATAGCCTGAGCCTGCCGTTCCATATCATGTCGCTGCTGCCGGCCAGTGCCTTCCTGGTCCTGCTGTTCACCCTCAAGCCGCAGGCGCTGCCGCACAGCCATGCCCCCAGCCCGGTGCGGCTGAACGACCCGCGCCTGCGTCGGCCCTTGCTGGTGGCGTTCAGCGCCATGCTCAGTGTCACGGTATCGCAGATCATCGTCGGTTTCTTTGCCCTCGACCGCCTGCACCTGGGCCCTGCCGAGGCGGCCCAGGCCGCCGGCATCGCCCTGACCACGGTGGGTGTGGCGCTGATCCTGGCACAGGTGCTGCTGCGCCAGCTGGAATGGCCGCCGTTGAAGATGATCCGGGTCGGCGCCACGGTTTCGGCCCTGGGCTTTGCCTGCGGCTCGCTGGCAACCACGGCGCCCTGGCTGTGGGCTTGCTACTTTGTCGCGGCGGCGGGCATGGGCTTTGTCTTCCCGGCGTTTTCGGCGCTGGCGGCCAATGCCATGCATGCTTCCGAGCAAGGCGCCACGGCCGGCTCCATCGGTGCTGCCCAGGGCATGGGCGCAGTGATCGGGCCGCTGGCCGGCACCTTGGTTTATGCCGTCGATCCGCGCTTGCCATTCCTGGCGGTGGCGGCGCTGTTGCTGCTGGTCGGGTCATGGCCGATGCCCCGCGATCAGCGGGCCTGACAAGCACAGCGCGCAAGCGCGCAGAGTGTGTTTTAATGCGCATCGCTCATTATTATTGACACCTCTGATTACAAGGCGGCTATGGACACGGGGACGCGACTCAAACTGGTGCGTGAACGCAACAACCTCTCCCAACGGGAACTGGCCCGCCGCAGCGGGCTGACCAATTCGACGATCTCGCAGATCGAGCAGAATCGCGTCAGCCCTTCGGTCAGCTCCCTGAAAAAACTGCTCGAAGGCATTCCGATGAGCCTGGCGGAGTTCTTCAGTTTCGACGAGCCGGTGCGCGAAGAGCGCTACGTGTTCCGTGGCGGCGAGCAGCCAGACCTGGGCCGCAACGGCCTGCGCATGCTGCTGGTCGGCGCCAGTGTCGAAGGCCGGCAGATGCGCATGCTGCGTGAACTGTATGCACCGGGCGCCGATTCGGGCGAACCGATCGTGCATGCCGAGGGTGAAGAGTGTGGCCTGGTCACCCGCGGCACCGTCGAGTTGTGGGTCGATGGCCAGGTGAGCGTGCTCAACTCGGGCGACGGGTACTACATCCCCACTACCCTGCCGCACAGCTTCAAGAACATCGGCCCGGACGAGGCCGAGATCATCAGCGCCAACACCCCGGCTAACTTCTGATTGGGTGATGCAGGGGCTGCCCTTTCCCAGCCCCGACGTACGCGGTCTTTGTGGGAGATTGCCCAGCCCTTTGGGCTGCGCTGTCGCACAGGGAACAATATTCGAGAGCGTGTCACAATCCCTTGTGGGAGCGGGCATGCCCGCGAACACCGGCGCAGCCGGTGCCATACACCGCGTTGGCCGTTTCGCGGGCACGCCCGCTCCCACACCGCTTGTGCACTCAGCTGGAACGGCTACCGGCGCCCTGACACAGCGCCTCTTCGACAAAGTCCAAGCGGTCCTGCCCGAAGAACATCTCGTCACCGACAAAACAGGTCGGCGCGCCGAACACCCCGCGCTCCACTGCCTCTTCGGTCGCGTGCCTGAGCGCGGCCTTCACCTCGTCATCACCCGCCAGCGCGCGAAATGCCTGCGGGTCGAAGCCGCCTTGGCTCAGCGTGTCGTCGAGGACAGCGTTATCGCCCAGGTTGCGGCGCTGCGCAAACAGCCCATTGAACAGCACCGCCAGCAACGCCTCGAACCGCTCCGGCGAACGCAGCTGGGTGCCCACTGCCCCGCGCATCAGGGTCAAGGTATTGACCGGGAACCCCGGCGGTAACTCGAACGGTACTCCATAGCGCGCGGCGAAGCGCGCCAGGTCGGTGAACATGTAACGGCCCTTGGCCGGGATCATCACCGGCGAGGCGTTGCCGGTGGCCTGGAAAACCCCGCCCAGCAGCATCGGCCGGTAACGCAGCGTGGCACCCTGGCGGGCACACAGGCCAGGCAGTTGGGTCCAGGCCAGATAGCTGGCCGGGCTGCCCAGGTCAAAAAAGAAATCGACAGTCTTATGCATGGTTGCGGTCCTTGCTCGGAGAAAGGGGCTTACCAACGCTCCATCCAGGGGCGCAGGTCCAGCTCGAAGGTCCAGGCGTCGCGGGGCTGGGCGTGCAGGAACCAGTAGCTGTCGGCGATGTGGGCCGGGTCTAGGATGCCATCCTGGTCCTTGAGGGCATAGCGCTCGGGGAAAGTGTCACGGATGAAAGCGGTGTCGATGGCCCCGTCAACCACCACGTGGGCGACATGGATGTTCCGCGGCCCCAGCTCGCGCGCCATGCTCTGGGCCAGGGCGCGCAAGGCATGCTTGGCCCCGGCGAATGCCGCAAAGCCCGCCGCGCCACGGGTGCCGGCAGTGGCACCGGTGAACAGGATGGTGCCGCGCTCGCGCTGGACCATGCGCCGGGCCACCGCCTGGGCGGTGAGGAAACCGGCAAAACAGGCCATCTCCCAGATCTTGAAGTATTTGCGCGGGGTTTCCTCGAGAATGCTACAGGGCACATTGGCACCGATATTGAACACAAACGCTTCGATCGGGCCGATATCACGCTCGATGGTTTCGACCAGCGCCGCCACCTCCTCCTCCTTGCGCGCATCGGAGCCAAAACCGTGGGCCTGGCCGCCGGCAGCACGGATTTCGTCCAGCAGCGGCTGCAACTTGTCAGCCTGGCGCCGGGTAACACAGGCAATGTAGCCCTCGCGGGCAAAGCGCTTGGCGATCTCGCCGCCGGTAGCATCCCCCGCGCCAATCACGAGCACCACTTTTTGTTGTTCTGTCATGCCTGCCTCCATTGGTGAATGATCGTTTAGTAAACGAACGCTATGTTATGATCGCCGCCACCGTCAAGCCCGCCTGCAGAGGCAACTGAATGCGCTACACCAACGAACACAAGCAGCAAACCCGCGAGCGGCTGCTGGCCAGCAGCGGCTCGCTGGCCAAACGCGGGGGTTTTTCCAGCACCGGCGTGGCCGGGCTGATGAAGGCGATCGGCCTGACCGGCGGCGCCTTCTACAACCACTTCCCGTCCAAGGACGACCTGTTCACCGAGGTAGTGCGACAGGAACTGTGCAACAGCCCGCTGGCGCGCCTGGCCAACCAGGGCGCCAGCCGCGAACGCCTGGGCCGTTGCCTGCAGCAGTACCTGAGCCTGGCCCACCTGCACAATGCCGAAGGTGGCTGCCCGCTGCCGCCATTGGGGGTGGAGATTGCCCGGGCCGAAGCACCCGTGCGCGCCGTGGCCGAGCATTGGCTGGTGGAGCTGCACCAGGCCTGGAGCGAAACCCTGGAGGACGACGAATTGGCCTGGGTGCTGATCAGCCAGTGCGTCGGTGCCTTGCTGGTCGGGCGCATGCTGGCCACTGAAAGCGTGCAGTCGCAGGTACTGGACGCCAGCCGCAACTTTGTCGAGAAGGCCCTGCATGAAGCGGATTAGTCTACTGCTGGGGCTACTGCTGAGCCTGCCTGCACTGGCCGAACAGGCCTGCCCGCCAGGGCAGTACCAGGTGTGCCTGATGGGGTGTTTCTGTGCGCCCATCGACCCCGGCCAGGCCGGGCAGATTTTCAAGGATGTGGAAGTGTTGGCTTCGTCCAGCCTGACCTACGCCCTGCAGCAGGCCCGCGACGAAGCCACCGCCAGCGGCGTCGAGCCGATCCCGTTGCATATCCGTGCGCAACTCGAACCCTGGTACGACTTTGCCGTGCTCGACGCGGCGCGCTTCCGGGTGGGTGACGAACAGCAGATGAGCGCGGCCAATGCGCTGCTGCAGAACCCCGACGTGAACGCCGTGACGCTGATCGACACGATCATTTTCCGCCGCCCCGCCGATGCCGAGGACAACGTGGCGTTGTGGGCACACGAGCTCAAGCATGTGCAGCAGTATCAGCAGCTGGGTGTGGAAGAGTTCGCCCGGCGCTACACGCGCAACTACGACGACCTGGAAGCGCCGGCCTACAAGATCGAGGGCGAGGTAAGCAAGGCGCTGCGCGAGCGTGGTTCAGGGCAGGTCCGGTAAGTCTGGGGCTGCCTTGCAGCCCATCGCCGGCAAGCCAGCTCCCACAGGGACTGCACAGGCCTTGAGAGCTGTGCGGTCGAGGTGGGAGCTGGCTTGCCGGCGATAGGGCCCTGTCAGGATGCCGCCGAAGCTTCTTCAGCCACCTGCTCACGGCTGGCATAACGCTGCGCCAGCACCGCACAGACCATCAGCTGGATCTGGTGGAACAGCATCAGCGGCAGGATCATCGCGCCAATGCCACTGCCGACGAACAATACCTGCGCCATTGGCACCCCGGTAGCCAGGCTCTTCTTCGAACCGGCGAACAGGATGGTAATGCGGTCCTCCAGGTCAAAGCCCAGCAGCTTGCCGAGCAGCCGGGTACCGTACAGCACCACTGCCAGCAAAATCCCGCACACGGCAAACAACCCGGCCAGGTGCTGCGGCGATACCGTGTGCCACAGCCCGGTGACCACCGCCTCGCTGAACGCGGTGTAGACCACCAGCAGGATCGAGCCCTGGTCCACCACCTTGAGCCAGCGCGCATTGCGCTTGACCCACGCACCGATCCAGCGCCGGGCGACCTGCCCGGCCACGAACGGCACCAGCAGCTGCAGGGTGATCTTCAGCACCGCATCCAGGCCGGAACCGGTATCGCCGCTGGCCCCCAGCAACATCATCACCAGCAACGGCGTGAGGAAGATACCCAGCAGGCTGGATGCCGCCGCGCTGCAAATGGCCGCCGGCACGTTGCCACGCGCCAGCGAGGTGAAGGCGATGGCCGACTGCACGGTGGCCGGCAAGGCACACAGGTAGAGCACGCCAAGGTACAGCTCGTTGCCCACCAGCGGCACGAACAGTGGCTTGAACGCCAGGCCCAGCAACGGGAACAGCACGAAGGTGCAGGAGAACACCAGCAAGTGAAGGCGCCAGTGCCCGGCACCGGCGATGATCGCCTCGCGCGACAGCTTGGCGCCGTGCAGGAAGAACAGCAGGCCGATAGCCAGGTTGGTCAGCCAACCAAAGTACACCGCGCCGTCGCCCGAGCAAGGCAGCACGGTGGCAATCAGCACCACCCCGAGCAAGGCCAGGGTGAAATTGTCGAATAACATGCGCAAATACTTCATCACAGTTTCCGTCTTGTCATTGTGCAAGGGCAGACGATAAGGTCTTCGGTTTTTCGCCGCTAACGCCGGAACCCCCACCGGTGTCGCTCAACGGACACGCTCCAGCACAGGACCCGCTCATGCCCCTCTCCCGCCTGGCTGCACTTGCAGCCGCCATCACTCTCACCCTGGGCTACAGTGCCGCCCAGGCCGACGACCAGTTGCAGGCCAAGGTCGACCAGATCATCCGCCCGTTGATGCAGGAGCAAGGCATCACCGGCATGGCCGTGGCCATCTATGCTCGCAACCACGCGCACTACTTCAGCTATGGCGTGGCCAGCAAGGCAGACAATGTGCCGGTCAGCCGCGACACGCTGTTCGAGATCGGCTCGCTGAGCAAGACCTACACCGCCACTTTGGCCGCACTGGCCAGTGCCGAAGGCAAGCTGGACCTCGATGCCCCGGCCAAGCGCTATCACCCTGCCCTCGCCGGCGCCCCCATCGGCGACGCAAGCGTGCTGGAACTGGGCGCCTACAGTGCCGACTGCCTGCCGTTGCAGTTCCCGGATGCGGTGCAGACCCCGCAGCAGGTGGTCGATTTCTTCCGTCACTGGCAACCCCGCGCCAAACCTGGCACCCAGCGCTGCTACTCGAACCCCAGCCTGGGCCTGTTCGGTGACCTGGCCGCCCGCGCGCAGCATCAGCCGTTTTCCACGCTGATGAGCGAGGGCCTGCTGAAACAGATGGGCCTGGAAAACACCTATCTGCAGGTCCCGTCCAGCGCCCAGGGGTTGTATGCCCAAGGCTACGACAGTGCCGACAAACCGGTGCGTGTCGGCCCCGGCCCTTACGCCGACGAAGCCTACGGCATCAAGACCAGCGCCAGCGACCTGCTGCGCTATGTGCGCCTGCACATGCAGCCGGAGGGGCTGCCGCCGGCGCTGGCGCAAGCCACCGCCATCACCCAGCGGGGCTACTTCCAGGTCGGCGCCATGACCCAGGGCCTGGGCTGGGAGCGTTACCCCTACCCGGTCACGCTGGGCACACTGGTCGATGGCAACGGCCCGCAGCTTATCCGTGAACCGCAGGCAACCACGCGCTTGCATCCAGCCCTGCCGCCGCTGCCGGCAGCCTGGTACAACAAGACCGGCTCGACCAATGGTTTCGGCGCCTACGCCGCGTTCGTGCCCGCCGAACAGCTGGCCGTGGTGTTGCTGGCCAACCGAAATTACCCGAACGAAGCCCGGGTGCGCGCGGCCTTCGACATTCTGTCCGGGCTGTAGTGCGGGCAGCGATTGTCGAACAAAACGACACGATGTAGTGGCTAAAAATATTCACTACAAAATGGTTGACGCCGTTCATCGCCCTTGGGCATGATGAAGCCGTCTCCCTGATCGGGAGCGGTGGCAAGGGTGTTCCAGACGGCCTGCGCGGTAACGCAGGCCGTCCGTGGAGAGGGAAACTGTCCAAAAGGCAGCGTGAGAAAGCCCCTGTTGCGATGCTGCTGTAGCAGCCTTGGTAGTGCGCTACACCGTGGTAGCGCCAACTGTGAAAAATCACCTACGAATGGGTAATGGGGGCTTTATGATGAACTTGAACAACAATCCGACTATCGACCAATTGGCTCAGCTGTTCGCCGTACGCAAGGACAGCCTTGACGACCATCTGCTGTGGGTCAGCCAGACCGGTGAAGTGCGCCTCGACCGCCTGCCACCGAACACCGTCGAAGATGAATTCGAAGAGCACCTGCCCAGCATGCGTGCCCGCTTCAAGGTCTACCGCCGTGGCCAAGGCTACGTCGGCAAGAAGGCCGCCGCCGACACCGAGTTCGTTGGCCGCGTCCTGCAGACCCTGCAACAAGAATGGCCCGCTGCCCGTGAGCAGCAGGCAGTCAAGGTGATCGAACCGCTCAACTGAGGGTTCCCACCCTTACCTGAGCCCGGCCCGCATAGGCCGGGCTTTTTCATGCCTGGCGCCGCTGGCTGCGGTGCTCTGGCAGCGGCAAGGCGCCGGTTGCCATCGCCCGGGCACGGTCGACACCCCACACCAGGGCGCGGGTCATGGTCTCGCCTGGCCGTGCGGGGTAATACTCCTCCAGCAATGCTCGCCCATCCCCGGCATACAGCCCCAGGAACAGCTGGGTCGCCCCCAGGCGCGACAAGCGCACCTGCACGTCCAGCGTGGTGCCGTCACTGAGTGCTTCGTCGTGGCAGCGGCTGTGCAGCTGGGCGTCGGCCCATTGCCAATAGGTCTCTTCCCTGACTCGCATGAGCATTCAATCCTCCGTTGCTGGAATGCCGCGCAAGAAAACCACAGCCTTGGCCATCCTGCGAGCGCTACCCGGCAATGCCATGAGGCGGATCAAGAAATGGCAATAAAAACCCCGCCATTCGGCGGGGTTGTGCTGGAGCGGGATCACTTCTTCAGCGGAACCCGCGGCATGAAGCGGCCTTTTTTGCTGCGCTGCAGGTGTGCAGGCTGGAGCTGTTCGGAATCATCCAGCGTCATGTGGGCGAAGCCCAGGCGGAATGCCGCCTGGCCGCAACGCACCTGGCTGTTGATGGGGAACGCGTCGTTCAGGTCTTCGAAAAAGGATTCGCTCATGCCCTGTCTCCCTCCAGTGGCGGACGCGCCGGCAACCAGAACAGTTGCTCCACCAAACGCGACCTGTGAAGGTGAGACTAGCTGGTCATTTGCGGACCGCCCAGACCGAAGCCCTGGACCCGACCAGCGGCAGACGCTCTACTTCAGGCGCACCGCTGTGCCGGTAGCAAATACCACGACCATGCCGCCCTGTACCGACGGCATGCTGATCTCGAAATCCACCCCCACTACCGCATCGGCTTGCAACTGGCGTGCCCGCGCCTTCAGTTCTTCGGTGGCCTGTTCCCGGGCTTCGCGCAGTGCGCTTTCCAGGGTTTGCGAACGGCCACCGAAGAAGTCGCGAAAACGTGCAAAGAAATCGCGCACGAAGTTGATGCCCTGCACCGATTCGGAGCTGACCACGCCCAGGTATTCGGCAATAGGGCGGCCTTCGAGCTGGCTGGTGGTGGAAATGATCATGGGGTGCACTCCATTGGCCTGGCAAAAGAGGCCGATTCTAACAGAGCGCCCTGTTTGCAACGCGCATTTGTGGGAGCGGCCTTGCGTCGCGAAAGGGCCGCAACGCGGCCCCAGGATCTCAACAGCATGCAGAAACCCGGGGCCGCTTCGCAGCCCTTTCGCGACGCAAGGCCGCTCCCACAGAGTCAGCTACGCGCTGACAGCTTTTAACCGGCGCCCAAGCCTTGCGCCAAACACGTTCACCAGCAAACCTGCCATCACCAGCAATGCGCCCCAGCCCTGGGTCGCGGTCAAACGCTCGCCCAGCAACAACGCCGATGAACTCAGGCCAATCACTGGTACCAACAGCGAGAACGGCGCCACCTTGCCGGCCGGGTGGCGCGACAGCAGCTTGCTCCACAGGCTGTAGCCGAGCATGGTGGCGACAAACGCCAGGTAAGCCAGGGCCAACACCGAACTCCAGCTGATATTGGCAAGGGCATGGCCAATACGCTCCGGCCCCTCCAGCCACCAGGACAATGCCAGGAACGGCAGTGGCGGAATCAACCCGCCCCAGATCACCAGCGCCACCAGGTCAACCGAGCCAAAGCGCCGGGTAATGATGTTGCCCATGCCCCACATGGCGCCGGCACACAGGGTCAGCACCAGCGCCAGCATCGGTACATGGCCGCCGTCTTCGCTGCCGATAAGCGCCAGGCCGCTGGCGGCCACCAGCAGCCCCAGCACGCTGGCCAGGCGCAACCGCTCGCCAAGGAACAGCGCGGCAAAGCCGAGGGTGAAGAACGCCTGCGACTGCAGGATCAGCGAGGCCAGCCCTGGCGGCATGCCGCTGTACATGGCCTGGAACAGAAAAGCGAACTGGCCCAGCGAAATGGTCGCACCATAGGCGATCAGCCAGCGCCAGGGCAGCTTGGGCCGCTTGACCAGCAGGATCGCCGGGAACGCCACCAGCAAGAAGCGCAATGCCCCCAGCAGCATCGGCGGCAACCCATCGAGGCCAACCTTGATGACCACGAAGTTGACTCCCCAGGCAACAATCACCACCAGGGCGATGAGCAGGTCCTTGAGCGGCATTGCGACATCCTTCTTCAAGCGTTCTAGACATATTTCGTTACAGCATAAGGCTATTCCTTCGACAGGGACCAGCACAGTTGCAACCCATCATTGCGCAACAGCACGACTGTTTCACTCGCAAGAGATGGCTTGACCGTACTTGTATATACATGCTCATATCATGCGAGGTCATCCGCCTTGCGTCCCGCCGATGACTGACTCGCTTACACAAAAACAATGAAGCGGAGCCACTGAATGTCCAGCAAACCCGTACTCGAGCGGCGCTCGATCGACTACATACCCGAGACTGAACGCCATGGACGCGTGTACAGTCAGTTCACCCTGTGGCTCGGAGCCAACCTGCAGATCACGGCAATCGTGACCGGCGCCCTGGCCGTGGTGCTCGGTGGCGACGTGTTCTGGTCGCTGATCGGCCTGCTGCTCGGTCAATTGATCGGCGGCGCGGTCATGGCCCTTCATGCCGCTCAAGGTCCTCGTCTGGGGCTGCCGCAGATGATTTCCAGCCGCGTGCAGTTCGGGGTCTACGGCGCGGCCATACCGATGGTGCTGGTATGCCTGATGTACCTGGGCTTCACCGCCACCGGCACGGTGCTCTCCGGACAGGCGATCGGCCAATTGCTCGACGTCAGCGACAGCACTGGCATCCTGATATTCGCCAGCATAATCGTGCTCGCCACCCTGGCCGGATACCGGGTGATCCACTGGATCGGCCGAATCGCCAGCGTGCTGGGCATCATTGCCTTCGTCTACCTGTTCAGTCGCATCATGATGCTGGCCGACATCGGGCAGTTACTCGACAACCGCCACTTCAGTTGGGCATCGTTCCTGCTCGCCGTATCACTGGCTGCGTCCTGGCAGATCGCCTTCGGCCCCTATGTGGCCGACTACTCGCGCTATCTGCCAAGCAGTACATCGCCAGTGAGGACCTTCCTCGCCGCAGGCCTGGGCTCGGTGATCGGTGCCCAGGCATCAATGATCCTCGGGGTGTTCGCCGCCGCCATCGCCGGTGCCCAGTTCTCCGGTCACGAAGTGGCCTACATCGTCGGCCTGGGTGGCGCCGGTAGCACCGCAGCGCTGCTGTATTTCTGCATCGCCTTTGGCAAGGTGACCATCTCGACGCTGAACTCTTATGGCAGCTTCATGTGCATCGCAACCATCATCAGCGGCTTCCGCGGCCACCTGGCGATCAGCCGTGCGCAACGCCTGCTGTTCGTACTGGGCATCGTCGGCGCCGCCACCCTGGTGGCCTTGCTTGGCCAGCATTCGTTTCTCAGTGCGTTCAAGTCCTTCATCCTGTTCCTGCTGACGTTCTTCGTGCCATGGAGCGCGGTCAACCTGGTCGACTACTACTTCATCACCAAGGAGCGTTACGACATCCCCGCCCTCGCCGACCCGCAAGGCCGATACGGCCGCTGGAACTGGCCTGGAATCATCGTCTACACCGTGGGCGTGCTGATACAGATGCCGTTCATCGACACCAAACTGTACACAGGGCCGCTAGTCGCGCACCTGGGCGGTGTGGATATTTCGTGGCTGATCGGCCTGGTAGTGCCGAGCGTGCTGTACTACTGGGTGGCACGGGGGCGGGCGCACGAAGCACCGGCAGCGATGATCGCGCCTGAGGTCCGGTAAGCTCTCGCCGACAGCGTAGAAACGTCTTGCCCTCGCGCCGCAAACGCGATGCGAGGGCAAGACGGCTTTCACCGCGAGCGCGCCAATGTCAACGACGATAGTCCGGCGCGACTCGCTCCAGCATCCGCAACAACGCCGCCCACGCCAGCTGCAGCGCATCCGGATCCGCCAGCTCGCCCTGCTTCAAGCCCCGCCCCGGATCATTGAACTGCCGCTCGGTATGCCTACACACTTCGGCGGGCGGTAAAATCACCTGCCCGGCGCTCTGTGCCGCCAACTGGATCTCGCACGCCTTCTCCAGGTAGTACATGCGCAGGAATGCTTCAGCCACGCTGCGCCCGGTGGTCAGCAGGCCATGGTTACGCAGGATCATCACGGGCTTGTCGCCCAGGTCGGCTACCAGCCTTCGCTGCTCATCCATGTCCAGCGCAATCCCTTCATAGCCGTGGTACGCCACCTTGCCATAAAACTCCATGGACATCTGGTTGAGCGGCAGCAGCCCACATTCCAGCGCCGCCACCGCACAACCTGCCCGGGTGTGGGTGTGCAGCACACAACGGGCATCCTCGCGGGCAGCATGGATGGCGCTGTGGATGACGAAACCGGCCGGGTTGACCGGGTGCGGCGTCGCTTCCACTGGCCGGCCTTGCAGGTCGATCTTCACCAGGCTGGAGGCCGTGATCTCATCGAACAGCAAGCCGTACGGGTTGATCAGGAAGTGGTGCTCCGGCCCCGGCAGGCGCAGGGAAATATGGGTGAAGATCAGGTCGCTCATGCGGAAATGGGCGATCAGCCGATAGCAGGCGGCCAGCTCCTGGCGCAGGCTTTGTTCCGTTGCGGTCATCATCGTTATTCCTTTGCAGAACGCTATTTGCTGGCCCACGCATTGAAGCGCTGTTCCAGCTCTTCGCCATGGTCGACCCAGAATTCCACATTCATCGCCAACGCCCCCTGCAGGTTCTGCGGCGAAGTAGGCACCCAACTGGCCAGGGACGGGTCGAGCTTCGCTGCCGCCTGGGTGTTGGTCGGCCCATAGGGGATCTGCTGCACATAACGCACCTGGGTGTCCGGCTGGTTGGCGTAGGCAATCAGCCGCTTGGCCTGGTCGACATGCCGCGAGCCCTTGATGATCGCCCAGTAATCCATGCCATACAGGCTGCCAGGCCAGACCACTGCCAGCGGGCTGCCCTGCTGGGCCGCCACGGCGATGCGCCCGCTGTAGGTCGAGGTCATCACCACGTCACCCGCCGCCAGCCACTGGGCAGGCTGGGCGCCGGCGTCCCACCACTGGATATGCGGCTTGAGTTCGCTGAGTTTGGCAAAGGCACGCTCGACCCCGGCCGGCGTGGCCAGCACCTTGTATACATCCTCGACCTTGACCCCGTCGGCGAGCAGGGCGAACTCCAGGTTGTACACCGCACGCTTGCGCAGGCCGCGCTTGCCCGGGTACTTGCTAACGTCCCAGAAGTCGGCCCACGACGCAGGCGCCTGGGCCAGCTTGCTGCGGTCATAGGCAATGGCCACGCTCCATACCAGCGCGGCCGAGCCGCAGGCTTGTGCCGCGTCGGCAATCAGTTCACCCGCATGGCCCATGCGCTGCCAGTCCAGCTGCTCGTAGATGCCCTCGTCGCAGCCACGCATCAGGTCAGGCCCTTCGATCTGCACCACATCCCAGTCGACATTGCCGGTGTCGGCCATTACCTGGATCCGTGCCATTTCGCCGTTGTACTCGCTCTGGATCAGCTTGCTGCCATCCTGGGCACTGAACGGTTTGAAGATCGCCTCGTCCTGGGCTTTCTGGCCGGCACCACCATAGCCGACCACGACCATCTGCGGCGCCGCTTGCGCACTGCCCAGGCCCATGGCCAGCAACGCTGCGCAAAGGCTGCTTACACGTGGGAATACCTGCATCGTAGTTGCCTCCTGCCGGTGCCCGAGGGGCCCGTTTTCTTGTTGTTGTGAGGTCACGCCCTCGCCATGAGGGTGAGAAAAACCTAGTCGTCGACCAGTAAAAAAACAAGTTGATTTTTTACTGGCGCTACACTTTCATAAAAAAACAAGAACAACACCGCACCGGAGCCGCCTGTATGCAGACCGCCTTCCCTCACCTGTTCGAAGCCTTGCAGATCCGCGGCAAACGCTTGAAGAACCGCATCATGTCCACCGGCCACGACACCTGCCTGCCTACCGACAACCTGGTCAATGACAAGCTCATCGCCTACCAGCGCTCCCGCGCCGCCGGTGGCGTCGGCCTGATCGTGCTGCAGGTGGCCGGGGTGCATGACAGCGCCCGCTACACCTCGCATGTGCTGATGGCCACCGACGATGCCTGCATCGACGGCTATCGCCAGCTTGCCGAGGCCTGCCATGAGCATGGCACCGTGGTGCTGTCGCAACTGTTCCACCCCGGGCGGGAGATCATGGAGTCGGCGGACGGCTTGCTGGCGGTGGCCTACTCGGCGTCCGCAGTGCCCAATGAACGCTTCCGGGTGATGCCACGCGCGCTGGACCAGGCAATGATCGACGAGATCGTCCAGGGCTATGCCAGCGCTGCCCGCCGCCTGCACCAGGCCGGGCTGGATGGCGTTGAAGTGGTGGCCAGCCATGGCTACCTGCCTGCGCAGTTCCTCAACCCGCGGGTGAACCAGCGCACGGATGGCTACAACGGTGAGCTCGAACAGCGCCTGCGGTTCCTGCGCGAAGTGCTGGCTGCAGTACGAGCGGCCACCGACGAGCAGTTCATCATCGGCCTGCGCATCAGTGCCGACGAGCGCGACAGCCAGGGGCTGAGCGAGGACGAATCGCTGGCTGCAGCGGTTGCCTTGCAGGGCCAGCTCGACTACCTGCACATCGTTGCCGGCACGTCGGCATCACTGGGCGGCGCCGTGCATATCGTGCCGCCGATGGCCATTCAACCGGCCTACCTGGCCCGGGAGGCCGGCACCTTCAAGCAGCACCTGGGCATCCCGCTGTTCGTCACCGGGCGTATCAACCAGCCCCAGGAAGCCGAACTGATCCTGGCCCGTGGCCAGGCCGATGTCTGCGGCATGACCCGTGCGCTGATCTGCGACCCGCAGATGCCGAACAAGACCGAGCATGGCCAGGTCGAGGACGTACGTGCCTGTATCGCCTGCAACCAGGCTTGCATCGGGCACTTCCACCGCGGCCTGCCCATTTCCTGCATCCAGCGGCCAGAAACCGGCCGCGAATTGCAGTACGAGCAACTGTCCATCACCACCCACCCCAAGCGCATCCTCGTGGCCGGTGGCGGGCCCGCCGGCATGAAAGCCGCCGCCGTGGCCGCTGCGCGTGGGCATCAGGTCACGCTGTACGAGGCTGGCCCGCAGCTCGGTGGCCAGGTGCTGCTGGCCCAGTTGCTGCCACGACGCAGCGAGTTCGGTGGCGCCAGCACCAACCTGCAGCGGGAAATGGCCCTGGCAGGCGTGGAAGTTGTGCGCAACACCCGGGTCGACCGCGCACTGGTAGAACGAGAACGCCCCGACCTGGTGATCGCGGCCACCGGTGCCACCCCCTACTGGCCGGCCTTCGAGCGCACCGGTGAGCTACAGGTGGTGGATGCCTGGCAAATACTGCGCAATGAAGTAAAACCGGGGCGCTCGGTGCTAGTGATCGACTGGCGCTGCGACTGGATCGGCCCAGGCATCGCCGAACGCCTGGTACGCGAGGGCCACCAGGTGCAACTGGCGGTCAATGGCACCCATTGCGGCGAAAGCCTGCCGCTGTACGTGCGCGACCAACTGGCCGGCGAGCTGCATCGCCTGGGTATTCCCGTCACACCGTATGCCCGCCTGTATGGCAGCGACGACAACACGGTGTACCTGCAGCACACCGCCAGCGGCGAACCGATGATCTTCGAAGGCATCGACACCCTGGTACTGTGCCTGGGCCATCAACCGGAAGACCGCCTGGCCACGGAGCTGGCCGGCCTGGTCGAGGTGCGCCGCATTGGCGACTGCCTGGCGCCGCGTACCGCCGAAGAAGCGATTCACGATGGCCTGACGGTTGCCTGGGCGCTCTGAGGCTGTACATACTGCGGCTTTTCACGATGGACCGACGTGCATGAGCCAACTCCCCCAGCCCCCCGCCAGCGAAGCCGGGGGCGCCGCGCCGCAGTTTCTCGGCAGCCGCATTCGCGGCCTGCGCAAACGCCGTGGCATGACCCTGGCGGAGCTGGCCACGCACAGTGAACTGACTGCTGGCTACATCAGCCAGCTGGAGCGCAACCTCTCCTATCCATCGATTCCGGCGCTGTTCAACATCGCCCGCAGCCTGGGGGTGACTATCCAGTGGTTCTTCGCCAGCGAAGCCACCACTGCGCCCGAGGACCAGGGCTATGTGGTACGGCGCAACAGCCGCCTGAGCGTGCATTACGAAGATGGCATCGTCGATCAACTGCTCACGCCCCAGCCCAACCGCCAGCTGGAAATCCTGCATTCGCGCTTCCCTCCGGGCAGCTACAGCCAGCAGAGCTATAGCCACGACGGTGAAGAGGCCGGCTACATCCTCAGCGGCAGCTTCGAGCTGTGGGTGAGCGAGCGGCATTTCCAGCTGGGTGAAGGGGACAGTTTCAGCTTCTCGAGCCAGGAACCGCACCGCTATGGCAACCCCGGCGAGGTGGATGCCGTAGTGATCTGGGTGATCACGCCGCCAACATTCTGAAGCATGCTCGCTCCCCAACATCCAGCAACAGGGTCTACCTTGTTAACCGAAATTCAGAGGAGCACAACCATGAAGCAGATCCTGATCATTGGCGCGGGCTTTGCCGGCCTGTGGAGCGCGCTCAGCGCCGTCCGCCAGCTTGACCTCCACGGCCGCAAGGATGTCGAGGTCACCTTGCTTGCCCCCCAGGCCGAGCTGCATGTGCGCCCGCGCTTCTACGAGCCCGACGTCCATGCCATGGCCGCGCCGTTGCAAGAGCTGTTCGATGCCGTCAACGTCCGCTTCGTGCAGGGCACGGCCTTCCACATCGATGAAGCGGCCCGCCGCGTCAGCTACCGCACCCGCAGCGGCACCCAGTGCAACCTGCCCTACGACCGCCTGATCATGGCCTGCGGCAGCGTGCTCAACCGGCCCGACATGGTCGGCATCGAGCATGTGTTCGATGTCGACAAGCTCGACAGCGCCGCGCGCCTGGAAACCCACCTGAAGTCACTGGCGAACCTGCCCGACACACCGGCGCGCAATACCGTGGTGGTGGCCGGCGGTGGCTTTACCGGCATCGAGACCGCCACCGAACTGCCGGCCCGTCTGCGCGAAATCCTCGGCGAGGACGCGGCGTTGCGCGTGGTGGTAGTCGACCGTGGGGCGAGGATTGGCGCGGCCCTGGGTGACGGCATCCGCCCCGCCATCGAGCAGGCCTCCGAGGCCCTGGGCGTGGAGTGGATCTGTGGCGCCACGGTAGCCTCGGTCGACCCTGGCGGCGTGCTGCTGGACAACGGCCAGCGCATCGACGCCAGCACGGTGATCTGGACCGTGGGTTTCAAGGCCAACCCGCTCACCGAGCAGATCAGTGGCGAGCGCGACCGCCAGGGCCGCTTGCATGTCGACGGCAATCTCAAGGTGAAAGGCAATGATGCCGTGTACGCGGCAGGTGATGTGGCCTACGCCGCCTGCGACGAGGCTGGCAATTACGCAGTGATGTCCTGCCAGCATGCGATTCCGCTGGGGCGTCATGCGGGCAACAATGCGGCGGCCGAGCTGATTGGCGTGGCACCTAAGACCTACAGCCAGCCCAAGTACGTGACCTGCCTGGACCTTGGGGCCTGGGGGGCGGTGTATACCGAAGGGTGGGAACGCACGGTGTCACCACCGGAGGACAAGGCCGAGGCCAAGGTGTTGAAGGCGCAGATCAATACCGTGTGGATCTATCCGCCGGCGGCCGAACGTGCTGCAGCGCTGGCAGCGGCTGACCCGGCTATTCCAGTGGCCTGAGGTTGATTGTGGGAGCGGCCTTGTGTCGCGAAAGGCCGCTCCCACAGAGTTCGCGCAAGCCTTTGAAGCTTGCGCAAGACAGCAGGATCAGGCAGCAGCAAACAGCTCGTTGGCAATCTGCGCCTGGGCAGCATCCATCGCCTGGCTGCGGTGCTCAGGGCCATAGGCCAGGCCATGGGCGCGGACGATTTCCAGGTCGGTGACACCGATGAAGCCCAGGAACACCTTGAGGAAGTCCTCATGCCCGGCGCCAGTCGGCTGGCCAGCGTGCAGGCCACCGGCGGTGGACACCAGCACTACCTTCTTGTTGCCGCACAGGCCTTCCGGGCCGGCTTCGGTGTAGCGGAAAGTCTTGCCGGCGACGGCAACGCGGTCGATCCAGGCCTTGAGCTGGGTCGGCACGGTGAAGTTGTACATCGGCGCACCAATCACCACGGCATCGGCAGCCAGGAACTCTTCCAGGGTTTCCGCGCTCAGCTTGGCTTCGAAGGCCTGGGCTGCGTCGCGCATGTCTTCCGGGGTGCCAGCCGCTACCAAGGTAGCCGCGGAGAAGTGGGCGATGGCGTCAGCGGCCAGGTCGCGGTACACCACTTCCACGCTCGGGTCGGCGGCTTTCCAGGCTTCGACCACTTCGCGGCTCAGTTGGCGGGAGGCGGAATTGTCGCCCAGGATGCTCGAATCGATATGCAACAGTTTCATGGGACTCTCCTGTGAATGAAGACCGCGACGTTGGGCGATCACGATGGGGAGAATCCTACCGACATCAACAATAGCTGATAAGGCAGCAAAAATGCGTTAGTTTGTCCTACAGGTGGAACAGTGAGACATTCCCATGCAAGACCTCAACGACCTTTTCTACTTCGCCCGCGTGGTCGAAGCCGGCGGTTTCGCCGCAGCCGGCCGCCAGCTGGGCATCCCCAAGTCGCGCCTGTCGCGGCGTATCGCCGAGCTTGAAGAACGCCTGGGCACGCGCCTGCTGCAACGCACTACAAGGCAACTGAAGCTCACCGCGGTGGGCGAGCGCTACCTGCACCACTGCCAGGCCATGCTGCTAGAAGCCGAAGCCGCCGACGAGGCCGTCGCCAGCATGAGCAGCGAACCGCGCGGGCGCTTGCGGGTGTCCTGCCCGGTGGCATTGGCCCACGCCTTTCTGCCGGATGTGATCAGCCGCTTTCTCGCGCAGTACCCGCTGGTGCAACTGGACATGGTGCTGCTCAACCGCCGGGTCGACCTGATTTCCGAAGGTATCGACGTGGCCCTGCGCGTACGCGACCTGGGCGATGAAGACCCGGCCCTGGTCACCCGCCGCCTGCGCCAGGCGCAGATGCAGCTGGTTGCAGCGCCCGGTTTCGCCGACCACATCCGCGAACCGGGCCAACTGGCATCATTGCCGGTGCTGGGCGCTGCCGAGGCGGACCGGCTGGTACACTTCCGCCTGTTCGGCCCCCATGGCAAACAGCAGGAAATCGCCCTGGAACCGCGCCTCGCCATCGATGATTTCGTAGTACGTAATGCTGCTGTACGGGCAGGCCTCGGGTTTACCGCGCTGCCCAGCATGTTCTGTGAAGAAGAACTGGCGCGCGGCGAACTGGTGCGCCTGCTGCCGGACTGGTCGCTGCCGGGTGGCTACCTGCAGGCGGTGTACCCGCACCGGCGCGGCTTGCTGCCTGCGGTACGGGTATGGATCGACCACCTGGCGGCGTCGTTCGAGGCCTGTGGAGAAAAGTATGTCTGAGCGGAACATGAGCGAAGCCCAGGTGGCAGCGTTCTGCCTGAGCCTGCCGGGTGCGCGGGAAGACTACAAATGGGGCGGCATCCGGGTGTTCTCGGTGGCGGGCAACAAAATGTTCGCGGTGCTCGACCTGGCGGGTGCGGGGTTATCGTTCAAGGTGGCCGACGAACTGTTTCTCGGCTATTGCGATCGCCCGGGGGTGCGGCCTGCGCCGTACCTGGCGCGGGCGCGGTGGATCAGCATGGCATCGCCCTACCCCATGGGGCGTGAGGAGCTGTGTGATCTGTTGCAGCGCTCGCACCAGTTGGTGGTGCGGCGGTTGCCTAAGCGGTTGCAGGTGGGGTTGGTAATCTAGCTAGCCTGTGCCGGCCTCTTCGCGGGCTTGCCCGCTCCCACAGGTATTCCACTGGTCTTGAGGGCAGTGAAAACCCTGTGGGAGCGGGCAAGCCCGCGAAGAGGCCGGCACAGTCACATATCAACTGAAGGGCAGATACCGCCCGCCAAGAAACAGCCAGTCCGCCCAGAACACCTGGTGCACCAGCACAATCCCCCAGAACACCAGCTGGTACGCCACCTTTCGAGTCTTGTGCCGATACAGCTGCTGCGCCAGCAGTGCCCCCGGCCAGCCGCCCAGCAGCTCACTGGCATGCAGCACCTTCTCGGGCGTACGCCAGGCCTGGGTACGCGCCTGCTGTTTGTCCTGCCAATACAGCAACAGGCTGATCAGGCTCATTGCCGGGTACAGCGCCAGCGGCCACCAGGCCTGGTCGACCCAGGCCATCCGCGCCGCGCCCAGGCCCGGCAGCAGGCACAGCAGGCCCAACAGCAGCAGCTTCAAGCGCACATTACGTACGCCCTCCCCCCTTTGCCCCCGCGCTGCCTCAGCCATGTGCCGTCGCCCAGTCGACCCAGCCGAACTGCCAGGTCGCCAGGATCAGCAGGCCAAAGGCAATGCGGTACCAGGCGAACACCGCGTAGCTGTGGTTGGCAATGAACTTGAGCAAGCCACGCACGGCAATCATGGCAAAGATGAACGAGGTCACGAAGCCGATGGCAAATACCGGCAGGTCGCCGGGCTGGAACAGGTCGCGGTACTTGTAGCCCGAATACACCGCCGCACCGACCATGGTCGGCATCGCCAGGAAGAACGAGAACTCGGTCGCCGCCTTGCGCGACAGGCCGAACAGCAGGCCACCGATAATGGTCGAGCCGGAACGCGAAGTGCCCGGGATCATCGCCAGGCACTGGATGAAGCCGATCTTCAGCGCGTGGCTCCAGCGCATGTCGTCCACGTGGTCCACCTCCACACGGTGCTCGCGGCGCTCGGCCCAGAGCATGATCACCCCGCCCACCACCAGCGCAGCCGCCACGGTGATCGGGTTGAACAGGTATTCGTGAATCAGGTCGGCGAACAGCACGCCCAGCACCACTGCCGGCAGGAACGCCAGCAACAGGTTACCGGTGAAACGCCGCGCCGTGGGCTGGCTGGTCAGGCCGAAGACCACGTCGAAGATCTTGCCGCGAAACTCCCACACCACCGCCAGGATCGCCGCCAGCTGAATGATGATGTTGAAAGCCATGGCCCGTTCGCCACCAAACCCGATCAGGTCGGCGACGATGATCTGGTGGCCGGTACTGGAGATCGGCAGAAACTCCGTCAGCCCTTCGACCACGCCTAAGATGATTGCCTGGAAGGCAGTCCAAAAATCCATCGTTCCCCCGATGGAGCGCTGCTCGTTGCAGGCCCCTTGTTCTTGATTTGCTTGAAGTTGCCGCACGCGGCCCGGCTGTTTTACAGCGACTGTTGGGCGCAATGCCAGTAGAAAAGTTCACGCCGCCTAAAGGTTTCATCTTGCGCGGCCGAAATCCTAGCAGAGCGCGTTTGCAATCGCCTTGTACAAACTGCTGCAGACTATTGGATGGACAGCACTTAGCCATTAGTCGAGTGGGGGCGTGGCGCAAAGCATGCTTGGATGCGCCTGAATAAAAAGAACAATGCGGGAGCTGTGGTATGAAAACCCTGAGATCGATGTCTATCAGCCGCCGTCTGTGGCTGATCCTTTTGGTGGCGGTGGCCATGCTGGTGGTATTGGGCCTGCTGATGCTGCGCCAGATCCACGGTGACCTGTACCAGGCCAAAGCGGAAAAGACCCGCCACGTGGTACAGACCGCAGCCGGTGTGCTGGCCTATTACCAAGGCCTGGAAGCAGCCGGCACACTCAGCCGCGAAGCGGCCCAGCAACAGGCGCTGCAAGTGGTGCGCGCGCTGCGCTACGACCAGAACGACTACTTCTGGATCAATGACCTGGGGCCGAAGATGATCATGCATCCGGCCAACCCCAAGCTCGACGGCCAGGACCTGTCGGCCATCCGCGACCCCGACGGCTTTGCCGTGTTCAACGAGATGGTCGCCCTGGCCCGGCAGCAGGACGCCGGGCCGGTCAACTACCGCTGGCCCAAGCCCGGTGCCAGCGAGCCGGTGGCCAAGACGTCCTACATCCAGCTGTTCAAGCCCTGGGGCTGGATCATCGGCTCAGGCGTGTATGTCGACGATGTACAGGCCGAATTCGCTCGCCAGTTGCGTGACGCCTCGCTGGTAGGCGTGGCCATTGCCCTGCTGATGGCGCTGGTGGTCATGCTGATTGCCCGCAGCATCGCCCGCCCGCTGCAGGAAGCGGTGCAGGCCATGGGCAACATCGCCAGCGGCGAAAGCGACCTGACCCGGCGCCTGGACACTCACGGCCGTGACGAAATCACCCACCTGGGCGAACACTTCAACCGCTTCAACGGCAAGCTGCAAGGCGTGGTCGGCCAGCTGCAAGGGGCGGCCCATGCCCTGGCCCGGTCCGCCGGGCATGTCGGCGACAATGCCGGTGCCGCGCAACAGCACAGCGCCCAGCAATCGCTGCAGATGGACCAGGTGGCCACTGCGGTCAACGAAGTGACCTACGCCGTGCAGGATGTGGCCAAGACCGCCGAACAGGCCGCTGGCGAAATGCGCACCGCACAACAGCAGGTAGCACACGGCCAGGAGGCCATTCACGGCAGCCTGGCGCAGATCGACCGGCTGTCGCTGACCATCGACCAGGCCGTGCAGGTGATCCGCGACCTGGCCGGGCACAGCACGCGCATCGGTGGTGTGCTGGACGTGATCCGCTCCATCGCCGAACAGACCAACTTGCTGGCGCTGAACGCAGCCATCGAGGCGGCGCGGGCCGGCGAGCAAGGCCGTGGCTTTGCCGTGGTCGCCGACGAGGTGCGCCTGCTGGCCCAGCGCACGGCGCAGTCGACGGCCGAGATCCATACCATGATCGAGCACCTGCAAAGCCAGTCGGACGCTGCGGTCAAGGCCATCGACACCAGCAGCGAGGCCTCGCGCCAGACCGTCGAGCAGGCCCGCGAGGCCGGTGCCAGCCTGGATGCCATCAACCAGTCGCTGAACAACCTCACTGCGTTGAATGCCTCAATTGCCAGCGCCACCTTGCAGCAGTCGCACGTGGTCGAAGAGATCAACCGCAACGTGCTGGATACTGCCGGGTTGTCCCAGCAGACCGCCGATGCGGCGCGGCAGTCCAGCGATGCCGGGATGGCGCTGGGGCAGCTGAGCGAAGAGCTGGAGCAGTTGTTGCGGCAGTTCCGGGTATAAGGTTGAGAATGCCGGGGGCGCTTTGCGCCCCTTTCGCGACACAAGGCCGCTCCTACAGACGATCGCGTCCCCCTGTAGGAGCGGCCTTGTGTCGCGATGGGCTGCAAAGCAGCCCCAAAGGCCCCAACGCCCTACACCTTACCCGGCCGACCCGCTACAATCGCGCCCCTCCCCCGCAGTCTCCAAGGATCGCCGATGTCCGGCCTTGAACTCATCGCCGCCGTCCTCGGCGTCACCGCTGTCTGGCTCACGGTCAAGCAGAACGCCTGGTGCTGGCCGATCGGCCTGGTCATGGTGCTGATCTATGGCTGGCTGTTCTACGAGGTGAAGCTGTACTCGGGCATGCTGCTGCAAGTGGCCTATGCCATCCTGCAGGTCTACGGCTGGTGGCAATGGAAGCGCCCGGGCCATGCTGAAGACGCCCGCCAGGTCACCCGCCTGCAGCGCCCGGCATTGCTCGCCGGCCTGGCCGGCGGGGTGCTGCTGAGCGCCGCCCTGGGCGCGGCGATGGCCACCTGGACCGACGCCGCCCTGCCCTGGCTGGACGCTACCCTGACCGGCTTCAGCCTGGTGGCACAACTGTGGATGGCGCAGAAGCGCCTGCAGTGCTGGCCCCTGTGGGTGGTGGTAGACATCATCTACGTGGGCCAGTACCTGCACCAGCAGCTGTACTTCACCGCAGGCTTCTTCGCCGTGCTCACCCTGATTGCCGTGCGTGGCTGGCTGGAATGGCGCCGTGACCCGGCGTTGGTGCAGCCATGAGCGCGGCACAATCCATGAAAGTACTGGTGCTGTGCGGCCCGGAATCCAGCGGCAAGAGCTGGCTCAGCGGGGTGATCCAGGCGCATTTCGGCGGCGTGGTGGTGGCCGAATACGTGCGCCACTTCATCGACCAGGAATGCCGCGACACCTGCTATGCCGACATCCCTGCCATCGCCCGCGGCCAGCTGGCCTGGGAAGACCACGCACGCGAGCAGGCACCGCCGCTGCTGATTCTCGACACCCATCTGCTCAGCAACATGCTCTGGAGCCGCGCCCTGTTCGGCGACTGCCCGGCCTGGCTGGAGCAGGCGCTGCTGGCACGGCATTACCACCTGCACCTGCTGCTGAGCCCGCAAGGCGTGGATTGGGTTGCCGATGGCCAGCGCAGCCAGCCCGAACTGCGCGACCGCCAGCGCTTTTTCGACGACAGCCTGCACTGGCTGCAACGGCATGACCAAGCGTACAAAATAATTGAGGGCAATTGGCCACAACGCCAGTTGCTGGCACTGCAAACAGTGGCTAAGCTCATTGGTAGCGATGCGCCATCCTGCCCCACCGAGTGTTAATCCCCCGACACACCCCTGTGGGGCGAAGCCCCTGAAAACATGGGGTTTTGCTGGGCGTCGAAGGTAGTGTCAAGGCGCTGAAACACTCCTGCAAAAACCCTTCCAATCAAGGCCAACACTGGCTTTGCCTGCACCGCCAGCGGCTGCCTGTTTCAATCCCGAGACAGAATACGCCGCAGCTTGTCATGGTACTCACCTTAAGCTTTTGATCTGAAAACGCTTCTCAAAAGCGGCACACCTTCTGCTGCCTGGTTCGCATCGCTGAACAGGGCCAGCGCTCATTGAAGGAGTTGCCGTCGTGAGGAAAACTGACAAACGCCTCTATCACCTGTTGCTTATGGGATGTGTGCTGGGCTCGTTGAGCCTGACGGCCCAGGCCGACAACGGCATCATCGTGATAACCCGTGACGTGCAGACACGCAACGCCGTTGTCCCGCCGTTACGACCCGACCCCAACCCCACCACCGTCAATGCCAACCCTTCCGCCCACATCCTCAAGCAAACCAACGAACTGAGTGATGGCGACTTCGCCAACATCAGCAGCGGTGCAGGTATCAGTACCCTGATTACCCAGCAGACCAACAACCTGGGCGGCAACCTCAACAACCAGTCCCAGCTGCCCAACCTGGCCGGTGGCCGCGGCACGGGCTCGGGCAATGGCATCTCGAACATGGTCAATTCGAGCTTGCAGCGCGGCCTGGCGCCGCTGCAGATCCTGACCGGAGGCAAGTGAGATGAAGCACACGCTGCTGATCCTGATCACGCTGTGCAGTACATCGACCTTCGCGCAATCCCCGGTTCCCGTGATCAACAACGCCGATATCGACAATTCGGGCAGCCGTTACCAGGGCAACCTGTCGGTCAATCAAGCGGCCGGTGACCAACAGCAACAGGCCAACGCGCGCGCCTTCGCCGTTGGGCCCGAGGCCAGCGCCACCACGCAGATCCGCCAGCGCCTGAACACCCCAGCAGACCCCGCAATGAACGCACGCTCGACCATACAGGGCGACGCCTTCAGCAACGGTAGCGGCGCCCTCGGAATCAACCAGAGCGCCGGCGCCAACACCCAGCAAGCGAACGCACTGAGCATCAGTATCGGTGCCCAGCCGCAAAGCATCGACGACAGCGTCCTCATGCAGCAGAACGTGGCGCTGCTCAACAACTCCGGTCCGATTGACACTTCAACTGGCCATCGCCAGGTCACCACCAGTGACCAGGCCTTCACCGGTAGCCGTGGAGTGATTCAGTTGAACCAGAGTGCCGGGGTGGGAAACCGCATGGCCAACACCCTGAGCATCCGGGTCGCGGATTGACCCTGCCAGTCAAGAACGACACTTAACCTAATCGTACGGAGAATCACCATGAAACCCTCGATGGCAATAAAGCCTCTGGTTTTCGCAATTGCTGCGGTCATGGCTGTTGCTGTACAAGCTGATCAGAACGACCGGCGTGGCGGGCACCACAATGGTCACCACAACAACGGGCAGCACACGCCTCCTCCCACCAGGATCCCTGTGTTTGCCACCGCCAACGCCATGGACAGCCAGCGCAGCACCGGCAACACCATCACCAACCAAGGCACCATCAACGAAGCCGAGATGAGCAGCTCGGCTTCTGGTGCCAGCGGCAACGTAGGTGTCAACGTGGCGGCCGGTAACGGCAACCAGCAGGACAATGCTGCGGCCATTGCCAACGCATCGTCCGAATCCAGCCTGGACAACAGCTTCGTGTTCGGCTCCGCCGAAGCCACCGCTGACGTTAGCCAGTTCAGCAACAACAACCGTGTCGACAACTGGTCCACCCAGAACTCGGCAGTCATGACCGGCTCGGCCGATGGTGCAGAGGGTAACGTCGGCGTCAACATCGCTGGCGGCGACCTGAACCAGCAGAAGAACACCATGGCCATCGCCAACACCGGAGCCCCACTGGGCAACGCCACTGCCACCGCCTCTGCCGACCAGAACGGCCCAGGCCTGACGGTGAACAACGGCGCCGACCGCACCTACCGGGTGGATACGCTGACCATCACCACCACCAAGAGCGGCTCCAGCTCGCGTGAGGGCACGTTCAACTCGACCGACGACCGCAGCTCGTCCTCGAGCTTCAGCGTGGCCGGCTCGCAAAGTGCCAGCTCCAGTGGGTCCAGTGGCTGGAACTCCAGCGGTTCGAGCAGCATGAACGCCAGTGGTTCGCGCAGCTCCACTGCCAGCGGCTCCAATAGCTGGAATGCCAGTGGTTCCATGGCCAGCAACGCCAGTTCGTCCAGCAGTTCCAGCCTGAACGCCACCCTGGCCGCTGCTGCCGATGCGACCCGTACCGTGACCACCGATGACGGCCGTCGCGAGCGCACCCGCACCGATAGCTTCGATGCCTCGCTCAATGCCTCGCTCAATGTAGATGTCGACCGTTCGCGGGAAAGCTCGCACGACGCGTCGTTCGAGAAGGCGTTCGACTCGTCGTACGACAAGGCCCGCCAATCGAGCTACGAGAAGTCTCGCGACTCCTCGTATGAGAAGGCTCACGAGTCGTCCTATGCCAATGCATCGGAATCGGCGTTTGAAAAGTCTGGCGAGAAATCGTCTCAATCGTCGAACGACGTGTCGAAGAGCTACAGCGAAAGCAGTGCCTACGACTTGAGCAATACCGTGTCCTTCCAAGTGCTGACCCCGACCGGCTGGGCCAACCCTGTTACCAACACTGCAACCCTTAGCGGTTCGGTGAACGGTGGCAGCGGCAACCTGGGCGTGAACGTGGCAGCCGGTGTGGGCAACCAGCAGAGCAACTCGCTGGCCATCTCCAACACCTCGTTCTGATCGCTGCGCTTGAGGCCCCCTTCGGGGGGCCTTTCTTCAACAGAACCGGAAGGCATCCGATCATGCGCATCATTGCCTTGGCGTTTTTGCTGTGCCTGGCCAGCGTGAGCGAAGCGGCGCAAATGCCGCTGTCCGTACTGCCGGGCGGTGCCGTGGTGTTCAAGCCCATCCAGAGCGTACGCGAGCGCAAGTTCGCCGACCTGGTGCAACAGAAGACCGACTTCAGCTGCGGCGCCGCCGCGCTGGCCACCATCCTGCGCCAGGCCTACTGGCTGGACGTGGACGAGCAACAGATCATCGAAGGCATGCTGGCCCACGCCGACCAGGACTTGGTACGCACGCAAGGCTTCTCGATGCTCGACATGAAACGCTACGTGGAAAGCCTGGGGATGCGTGCCCGCGGCTACCGGGTGGCGCCCGAGACCCTGCACAGCGTGCGCATCCCGGTCGTGGTGCTGATGGACGTGCGCGGCTACAAGCACTTCGTGGTCATGCAGAAGGTAGACAAGGGCTGGGTGTACATCGGTGACCCGGTACTGGGCCACAAGCGCTACAGGGTCGACGACTTTCTCAAGGGCTGGAACGGCATCATCTTCGCCGTGATCGGCCAGGGCTACGACAAGAACAACATCCTGCTCGACCCGCCCCTGCCCCTGACCGCCAAGGGCCGGGTGAACAACTTCACCCCGGTGCAGGATGCAGAGCTGCTGGACTTCGGGTTCATCAAAAGCGACTTCTTCTAACGACTCTTGCAACGACAAGGAGCACGAGGCTCCGGGGAGCACCCCAATGAAGAATGCATTCTGGCTTGCAATCGCGTGCCTGACCGTCAGCCTTCCTACCCAGGCCGAAACCTTCAAGCCCATCGAACTGAAGGACCATGAGCTGGCGACCTTGCGTGGCCGCTACGTGATGCCGGGGCGGATCGTGAGTTTCGGTATTGTCATGTCCAGCACCTGGCAGAATGCCAAAGGGGACGTGATCGGCGCGACGAGCACGATGCAGATTCAGCAGTCGACCATCAAACCGCAATTCTACGTGTCGTTGATCGACGAAAGCGGCACTGGCACAGCGTCAGCTGGAGCCACGGCACCGGGCACCGGTACCGTTACAGGCGGTACCGGCCTCAACACCACAGAGGGTGTTACCCAGGTGGTACGCGCAGCTGGCGACAACAATACCGCCTACAACAATGTCGCCATCAATGTTTCCAAGGCCGATCAGGCGCCCACCGTGCAGCCACAGGGCCAGGCACTGGCCAACGGCCAGACACTGACAGGCGCAAACGGCGCAGGGGCGCTGAGTGTCTCCGCCAGCGGCGTAGGGGTGCAGTTCAACATCAGTGCCAGTAACAACCAGGGCAGCAGCGTGCAGCGCCTGGCGCAGGGTGGCCTGATGCAGAACTCGACGCTGCTGGGCAATGGCAACCGGGTCAATAACGTCACCACGCTCAATGTAGTGATGCGCGAAAGCGTGCCGACAGCTGCTTCGTTGAACGGCAGCCTCGACCAGCTCAAGGGCTTGCGCACATTCGGTTATTGATCTCCAAGTTCAAAGGCAGTCGAAAGGGACGGCAAATCCATGCACCGATCATTCACGCTCAGCGCCATTGTCTGTTTGACCACCCTGGCTCCGGCCACCTCCCTTTTCGCAGCTGCCGACCCGCAGGTCGAGGCACTGAAGCAGGAACTGCTCGAACTCAAGCAGCGCTACGAGGCACAGCAACAGGCGCTGATGGTACTGGAACAGCGCGTACGCCAGGTCGAGGAAACCCCGGCAGCCCCCCCACCCAAACGCCTGGTCAGGTCCCCGGCCGAAGGGGTCAAAGGTGCACAGACGGTGGCTTCGGGCGCACCGGGCACTACCGGCAGCTCCTATGGCCAGGCGCTGACCGCCGACGCTGAACCGGCTCAGAGCGTGTCCAACCTGTACGATGAGGCCAGCGGCTTCTTCGGCGGCGGCAAGTTCAGCTTCGAGACCGGTGTTACCTATACCCACTACGATACCCGGGCGCTGGTGCTCAACGGCTTCCTGGCGCTGGACTCGATCTTCCTCGGCAGTATCAACCTTGACCGGGTGAAGGCAGATAACTGGACCCTGGACATGACTGCCCGCTACAACCTCGCCCAGCGCTGGCAGTTCGACATCAACGTCCCGGTGGTGTACCGCGAGTCCACCTACTCTTCCGGCGGTGCGGGCGGCGCCGGGGCGAGCACCTCGGACGAAACCGTAACCCGCGACCCGGAAATCGGCGACGTCAACGTCGGTGTCGCCTACAAGTTCCTCGACGAAGACGAGACCTGGCCTGACGCCGTCGCTACCTTGCGCATCAAGGCGCCGACCGGCAAAGACCCCTATGGCATAAAACTGCGCCAGGTAGAGGGTAACGACAACCTGTCAGTACCGGAAAGCCTGCCGACCGGCAACGGCGTCTGGTCGATCACGCCGGGCATCTCGCTGGTCAAGACCTTCGACCCCGCCGTGCTGTTCGGCAGCCTGTCCTACACCTACAACATGGAAGACTCGTTCAGCGACATCAGCCCACAGGTCAACAGCAAGGTACCGGGCGATGTGAAGCTGGGCGACTCGTGGCAGATCGGCGGCGGTATCGCCTTTGCCCTGAACGAGAAGATGAGCATGTCGTTCTCGGTGTCCGACCAGTTCGCCCGCAAGAGCAAGATCAAGCCGGATGGCGGCGACTGGCAGTCGATCTCCAACAGCGACTACAACGCGGCCAACTTCAACATCGGCATGACCTTCGCCGCCACCGACAACCTGACCATCGTACCCAACCTGTCCATTGGTCTGACCGATGACGCGCCGGACTTTTCCTTCAGCCTGAAATTCCCCTACTACTTCTGATACTTGCCATCGGCCGGGCCCGCGCGAACGGGCCCGGCTTTTGGTTACCAGCCTTGTCCCGGACCGCCTTCCCTGCCACGGCCTGTTATCATCAAGCACAGTTACATGACGATTTAATGGCAAAAGGGATGTTTTTGTGAAGAACCTGTCAGACCACCCACGTACCCGGCTTGTCGCCCTGGCGACCCTGGTACTGGTGATCCCACTGGGTACGCGCGCCATGCTGGGCTGGTCCAACCCACTCGGTTACCTGTCCGACCTCGCCCTCGGCAGCTTGCTGGTCTTGCTGCTGCACCGTCGGCCGTGGTGGCTGGCGTTCCCCGTATTGCTGGCCTGGGCGGCCCTCTGGGTGGCTTCGGCCGAACTGGTGAGCGCGGTGGGCCGGTTGCCCACCAGCGCCGACCTGACGTACCTGCTCGACCCGCAGTTCATGGAAAACTCGACCGGTGGCGGCCTGGCCCATGCCTGGCTGCCCTGGGCCATGGGCGCCGGCCTGCTGGCCTGGCTGGCCAGCGCCTGGCGCAGCCGTACCCAACCCAGCCAGCCGCTGCCACGCACGGCCTGGGCCATTCCGCTGCTACTGTTCGGCGCCCATTGGGGCAGCCAGCAACTGGTACCTTCCGACGCCGACCAATGGCGGCAATACAACCTCACCCACCAGCTGCTGTCGGCCGGGGCCGGCAACCTGCAACGCCAGGTCGAAGGCTGGATGGGCCGTACGCAAACCTTCACCCCTCTGGCCAGCACCGGCCTGACCCAGTCCGACCTGCATGGCCAGCGCCTGCTCGCCGGGCCAGGCAACGCCCGGAACCTGCTGGTCATCACCGTGGAAGGCATCCCCGGGGCCTACCTGCGGCCCAACCGCCAGGCCCTGCACAGCCGCTTCGACGAAGAGCTGATGCCCAAACTCAGCCAGTGGGCCGAGCGCGGCATGAACACCCCGGACTACGTGCTGCATACCCATCAGACCATCCGTGGCCTGTACGCAATGCTGTGCGGTGACTACGACAAGCTGGCCAACGGCACGCCCAAGGGCGTGGAACTGCTGACCCAGAACGAACGCAACCAGGCCTGCCTGCCGGCGCAGTTGCGCCAGGCCGGCTTCACCACCCACTACCTGCAGGGCGCCGGCCTGCGCTTCATGGCCAAGGACCGCATCATGCCGCACATCGGCTTTGACGCGGTGCACGGCCAGGAGTGGTTCCGCAACAGGAACTACCTGGACTTCCCCTGGGGCAAGGATGACCGCGCCTTCTTCGAGGGTGCGCTGGATTACGTCGGCCAGCTGCAAAAGCAGGACAAGCCATGGATGCTGACCCTGCTCACCGTGGGCACCCACCAGCCCTACTCGGCACCGGCCGAGTACCTGGAGCGCTACGACACGCCGAAACAGGCGGCAGTCGCCTACCTGGACGACGCACTCGGTGCATTCCTCGACAACCTCGAACGCCAGGGCGTGCTCAAGGACACCCTGGTGGTGGTGACTTCCGACGAGTCCCACGGCATCGACGGTGTGCGCCTGGCCTCGTCCTGGGGCTTCAACCTCACCCTGGCGCCGGAGCAGGCACAGTTGCCACGGATCAAGCGCGGTACCTATGGCCATATCGACCTGGCCACCTCCCTGCTCGACTACTTTGCCCTGCCCATCCCCATGGCGCTCGGCGGTCGCTCGCTGTACCGCGACTACGACAGCGGTCGCGAGATGATCTCCTACACCAACGGCATGCTGCGTTATCACGACGGCCAGGGTGTGTTCACCGAATGCGACTTCCAGCAGCGCTGCCGGCGTTACGCCAGCGAGGGCTTCATCGCCGACCAGGCACGTTACCTTGGCCCGGGCGACAGCCTGCTCGGCCAGCAGATCGGTGCCCTCGCCGGGGTGCTCGACCAGTCCCTGCTGCAGACACCGCTCAACCTGCGTTACCAGTTCGGTGGCCCATCGCCGATCCGGCTGCGCAAGCGCATCAAAGATGACTGGGCCGACAACCTGATTGGCGCCCAGTACCTGGAAATGCCCGAGGGTTCGCATACCCGTGTACGGGTCAAGGTACGTTCGCTGGACCCCAAGCGCGCAGCCTATATCCAGCTCAAGGCCAAGCAGCTGGAGCAAGACGTACCGCTGGGCTTGCCTGACGAAGTGAAAGTCACTGCCGACGAGCCGCTGGAGATGGAGTTCAGCTTCGACAACCCGATCGCGCGCAAGGCGTTTTCCTTCCATCTGCTGGGCTATGGCGGTGGCCAGGTGGAAGTCAGCGACTTCAGCGTGATCACCGCGCTGCCTGGGGAAGATGAAGCAGCGGATGAACTGACCGAAGGGCATATCGCCCATTCGGGCTGAGCAGTACCACTCATCGCCAGGCCGCCGCGGCCTGTCGATTGGACCCGCCCGTGCTCGACTAGTGTGTGAATCCCCCAATGTGGAGACAGCACCATGAGCACGAGCGAAAGCAGGCACCCGGTGGTTTCCCGCAGCCAGTGGCTGGCGGCCCGTCGGCAGCTGTGGTTGCACGAAAAAGCCTTTACCCACCACCGCGACGCGCTGTCCGCAGCCCGTCGCGCCCTGCCCTGGGTCAAGGTGGAGCACGACTACCGCTTCCAGGGGCCGGACGGCGAACTGAGCCTGGCTGATCTGTTCGCGGGCCGCAGCCAGTTGCTGGTTTACCACTTCATGTTCGCCGAAGGCTGGAGCGAAGGCTGCCACGGCTGCTCGTTCCTGGCCGACCACTTTGACGGCGCCAACCTGCACCTGGCGCATCACGATGTGTCGCTGGTGGCGGTGTCGCGGGCACCGTATGCCGAGTTCCAGGCCTTCCGCCGGCGCATGGGCTGGCAGTTCCCCTGGTATTCGTCACATGGCAGCGGGTTCAACGAGGACTTTGGCGTCAGCGTTGGCAGCGAGGGCCAGCGGCAGTACAACTATGAGCCATACGAGGGCGATGAAAGCGAGCTTCCCGGGCTGAGTGCGTTCTATCGCGAGCCGGATGGCTGCGTGTACCACACCTACTCGACCTATGCCCGCGGGCTGGACATCCTGGTCAACACCTACAACTTCCTCGACATTGCGCCACTGGGGCGCAACGAGGCCGGGACCATGGACTGGGTGCGGCACCATGACCGTTATGAAAGGCAGCCGGACAAGCCCAACTGCTGCCATAAGTGATACTCAGCCCGCACGCGGTCGTTGTAGGAGCGGCCTTGTGTCGCGAAAGGGCCGCAAAGCGGCCCCAGGATATTCAGCGTCGACGCACAAATTGCCGGGGCTGCCTTGCAGCCCTTTCGCGACACAAGGCCGCTCCTACAAAAGCCCGCGCAAGCCTGCAGTCACTCAGCCACGCCACTGGGGCGCGCTGCCGCAAATAACGTGAGGCAACACATTTCCCTTGTGGGAGCGGGCATGCCCGCGAACACCGGCAAAGCCGGTGCCAGGCACCGCGTCGCCTGTTTCGCGGGCGCGCCCGCTCCCACTGGGGCCGCGATATGTCACCCGCGCACGCCCAGCATCCCGCGCTCGACGATGAAGTCGATCACCGCCTGCAGCCCCTCGCCCTTCTTCAGGTTGCTGAAGGTCCATGGCCGCTGCGGGCGCATGCGCTGGGTATCGCGCTCCATCACTTCCAGCGAAGCCCCCACATAGGGCGCCAGGTCGGTCTTGTTGATCACCAGGAAATCCGACTTGGTAATCCCCGGCCCACCCTTGCGCGGGATCTTCTCGCCTTCGGCCACATCGATCACGTAGATGGTCAGGTCGGCCAGCTCCGGGCTGAAAGTGGCACTCAGGTTGTCACCGCCGCTTTCGACGAAGATCACCTCGAGGTTGCCAAACTTGCGCGCCAACGCTTCGACCGCCGCCAGGTTCATCGAGGCGTCCTCACGTATCGCCGTGTGCGGGCAGCCGCCGGTTTCCACACCGACGATGCGCTCCGGCTCAAGGGCTCCGGCTTCGGTGAGGATACGCTGGTCCTCCTTGGTGTAGATGTCGTTGGTGACCACTGCGATCTGGTAGTGATCGCGCATGGCCTTGCACAAGGCTTCGAGCAGCGCCGTCTTGCCGGAGCCGACCGGGCCGCCGACACCGACGCGCAGGGGTTGTTGATAGCTTTGCATGCAGGCAGTCCTCAGGAACGGAACAATCGGGTGTATTGGGTTTCGTGTCGCGATGAGGCAATGGCCAGCAACGGCAGGCCGCCGCCAAGCTGGTCATCACCCAGGCCCAGTGCCTGGTCGAGGGCCGCGGGCAGCCCTGCCCCCAGGTCGCGCAGCAAGGTCTGGGCAGCCTGCTGGCCGAACGGCACCAGCTTGACCCCGGCCATTACCGCGCCCTCCAGCCAGGCGAAGCCATGGCCCAGGGCCAACTGGCGCAGTGGGATCGCCCAGTGCGCAGCCAGCCAGGCCATACCGCCCAGCTGGGTGAGTTCGAGGCTGGCCCGCCAGGCCGGTGCCTGGCCCAGTTGCCAGCCGTCCAGCAGCCGTGCCAACGCCGCACCGCGCTGCTGTTCTTCCAGGCGCAGCTCGGCGGTTTCGCGGTTGGCCAGCAGAAAGCGGCTCCAGTGGCCGAAGGCCTCGGCGTCCTCGGCCTGGCAGGCGTGGTACAGGCGCGCCAGCACCGGCCAGTCGAGGCAAGCCAGGGTGTCGTCGATCTGCTCGCGCTGCCAGGCAGCGAAACCATCCACGCCCCGTACCCAGCCCGCCTCGACCGCCCACTCCAGGCCTTGCGAGTAGGTGAAGCCACCCACCGGCAAGCCAGGGCTGGCCAGCTGCAGCAGGCGCAACAACGCCAGGTCGCTGTCCATCAACCGGCCAGTACCAGCGCGGCGCCGGCCAGCAGGCCACCGCCAAAGGCCTTCTGCAGGCCGCTATGCCTGCGCAACAGGCAACCGACCGCAAAGCCGGCCGCCAGCAACAGGCCGCTGACCGTGACGAAGCCGGCGCTGAACTGCCAGAACGCGCTTGGCGTGGCTTCCACGCCATGGGCCCAGCCATGGAACAGGGCGAACACCGGCATGGCCATGGCCAGCAGCAGCTGGCGGCTGGGCAGCAGCACGGCACCGGCAGCCACCAGCAGCGACACGGCAATCAGGGTTTCCATGCCCAGCACATCGCCGAACAGGTGGCCGCACACCGCGCCGCCGAACATCGCCGCCAGGGTTGCCAGGGGTAGCGTCAGGCTGCGCCGGGTCAACGCGGCGAGTACACCAGTGCCCAGCAGCATCAGCAAGTGGTCAAGGCCGGTCAGCGGGTGCAGCAGGCCGTCCTGCAGCGGGTTGGCGTCGTGCCCGGGGTGGGCGAAGGCAGGCAGAGCCAGCATCAGCAGAAACAGGGCGAAAGTCTTTTTCATCGGTTGCTCCAGGCAGTTCAGGAATGGGCAGGCAGGCGCACGAACGGGTGATCGTGGCCATGGCTGTGGCTGTGGCTGTGCGGCGCGCTCTGGTAGGCGCCCGCTTCAGGCTCGAACGGCGCCTGTTCGGCCTCTACCGTCAGGCCAAGGCCACGCAACATGTCGTCCAGCACGTGGTCGTGCTGGAAGCGCAACAGGCCGGGTTCGATCTGCAGAGGTACATGGCGGTTGCCCAGGTGATAGGCCGCGCGGGCCAGCAGGTGCGGGTCGGCGCAGCGCACCGTGGACACCGCTTCGGGCGCCGCCAGCACGCGGATCAGCTGGGTGCCCTCGGCATCGGCCAGCAGTTCGCCCCCGCGCAGCAGGTGGCCGCGCTCGAGCATCAGCCCGGCCTCGCGACCATCATCCAGGGTTACCCGCAGGCGGCTCTTGATGCGGCTGTCCACGTCCAGGGTAACGGTGCCGGTTTCGCCCAGCTGGCCGGGGTCGGTGATACGGCGGGTCAAGACAATCATCGGTGCTCCTTCAGAACAGGAAGTAACGCTGGGCCAGCGGCAGTTCGCGGGCCGGCTCGCAGACCAGCAATTCGCCGTCGGCACGCACCTGGTAGGTCTGCGCATCGACCTCGATCAGCGGCTGCAAGGTGTTGTGGACCATGTCGGGCTTGCGCACCCGGCGGCAGCCGTGGGCCACGCCGATCAGGCTGCGCAGGTTCAGCTCCTCCGCCAGGCCACGGTCCATCGCCGCCTGGGGCAGGAAGGTCATGCGCGTGGCATGCCGTGCCGCGCCCAAGGCGCCGAACATCGGGCGGTAATGCACCGGTTGCGGCGTGGGGATGGAACCGTTGATGTCGCCCATGGGCGCGGTGACGATCATTCCGCCCTTGATCACCAGGGCCGGCTTGACTGCAAAGAACGCCGGCGCCCACAGCACCAGGTCGGCCAGCTTGCCGACTTCCACCGAGCCCACTTCGTGGCCGATGCCGTGGGTCAGTGCGGGGTTGATGGTGTACTTGGCGATGTAGCGCTTGACCCGGAAGTTGTCACTGTAGCTGGTGTCCGGCGCCAGTGGCCCACGGCGCAGCTTCATCTGGTGGGCCACCTGCCAGGTGCGCAGCACCACCTCGCCAACCCGGCCCATGGCCTGGGAGTCGGACGAGGTCATGGCAAAGGCACCCATGTCGTGGAGGATGTCCTCGGCGGCAATGGTTTCGCGGCGGATGCGCGACTCGGCAAAGGCCACGTCTTCGGCGATGCTCGGGTCCAGGTGGTGGCAGACCATGAGCATGTCCAGGTGCTCGTCCACGGTGTTGACCGTGTACGGCAGGGTCGGGTTGGTCGAGGACGGCAACACGTTGGCCTGCCCCGCAGCGCGGATGATGTCCGGGGCGTGGCCGCCACCAGCACCCTCGGTGTGGAAGGTGTGAATGGTACGGTCGCCGATGGCCGCCAGGGTGTCTTCGATGCAGCCGGACTCATTGAGGGTGTCGGTGTGGATCGCCACCTGGATGTCCATTTCCTCGGCCACGCCCAGGCAGCAGTCGATGGCTGCTGGTGTCGAACCCCAGTCTTCGTGCAGCTTGAGGCCCACGGCGCCGGCCGCGATCTGCTCGCGCAGTGCTTCCGGCCGCGAGGCGTTGCCTTTGCCCAGCAAGCCGATGTTGATCGGCAGGCTGTCGGCGGCCTGGAGCATGCGCGCCAGGTACCAGGGGCCGGGCGTGCAGGTGGTGGCGTTGGTGCCGGTGGCCGGCCCGGTGCCGCCGCCGATGAAGGTGGTGACACCGCTGTTCAGCGCCTCGTCCACCTGCTGCGGGCAGATGAAGTGGATGTGCGAGTCGACGCCACCGGCGGTGACGATCTTGCCCTCGGCCGCGATCACCTCGGTGCCGGGGCCCACGGGCACGTTCACGCCCGGCTGCACATCAGGGTTGCCAGCCTTGCCGATCACCGCGATACGCCCGTGCTTGATGCCGATATCGGCCTTGACGATACCCCAGTGGTCGATGATCAGGGCATTGGTCAGTACCAGGTCCATGGCTTCGGCGGCCAGCATCTGGCCCTGCCCCATGCCATCGCGGATGACCTTGCCGCCACCGAACTTCACCTCTTCGCCATAGATGGTGAAGTCGCGCTCCACCTCGACCCACAGCGCGGTGTCGGCCAGGCGTACGCGGTCACCCACGGTGGGGCCGAACATGTCGGCATAGGCCTGGCGGGAAATGCGGCTCATGCCCTGCCCTCCAGCGCGCCCATCACCTTGCCCTGGAAGCCATGGACCTCGCGCTTTCCAGCGTAGGCCACCAGTTGCACGGTACGCGCCTGGCCGGGTTCGAAACGCACGGCGGTACCGGCGGGTATATCCAGGCGAAAGCCCAGGGTCGGTGCGCGCTCGAACACCAGCGCCTCGTTGACTTCGTAGAAGTGGTAGTGCGAGCCGACCTGCACCGGCCGGTCGCCATGGTTGGCCACGCTGACGCTGACCGTCGCACGGCCGCTGTTCAGCTCGATGTCGCCGGCGGCGACCTGGATTTCACCTGGGATCATGCGGGGCTCCTGGGCAGTTTCAGACGATGGGGTCATGCACGGTCACCAGCTTGGTGCCATCCGGGAAGGTCGCTTCGACCTGCACGTCGTGGAGCATTTCGGCAATGCCAGGCATCACCTGCTCGCGGCTCAATACTTCGCGCCCCAGGCTCATCAGCTCGGCGACGGTGCGGCCATCACGGGCGCCTTCGAGCACGGCGGCACTGATCAGCGCCACTGCTTCCGGGTAGTTGAGCTTCAGGCCACGGGCCAGGCGCCGCTCCGCCAGCAACGCGGCGGTGAACAGCAGCAGTTTGTCTTTCTCTCTCGGGGTCAGCTCCATGGCGCTCTCTCAGGTGGCCCAGATACGCGGCGGGCAGGCCGGCAGGCCGAGGACGGCCGGGCGCAGCACATGCCACAGGCGTTGCAGGGTGCGTTGCAGGTGTTGGTTGTCATGGTCAAGCACGCGTATCACCAGCAATGACCCAAGCAGGGTCGCGCCGGCCGGGTTGGCCATCTCGTCGAGTAGCGGGCGCACCAGATCCAGCACGGCCTGGTCGGCGGGTGCGGCGCAGAAGGTGGCCAGCAACGGATGCCCGCCAAGCTTGTCCAGGCGCCCGCCTTCGACGCGCAGGCGCTCGTGCAGGCCCACTTCGTCAGGCAGTTCGATGTGCAGGCGGCTGTCGAGGGCACCCTGCTCGAAACGCTCGTTCATCACCGGGCGCCCCAGGCACAGGGTTTCCCAGGCCAGCAGGCGCGCCCCCGGCTCGAGGGTGAAACGGCTGGCGAGGCTGGCGCGGGCGCCGGAGAAGAAGATGCTGTCCTGCGGCAGCCACTCCAGGGTGCTGCCGGCGGCCAGGTGAAAGCGCTGGGCCAGCCGCGCGGTCGGGCCGATGCTGCGGTAGAACTTGCTGGCGCCGGGCATGGTCAGCAGCGCGTGGCTGCCCGGCTCCAGCTTGATATCCAGCTCCAGGCGGTCGCCGGCGACGATCCCACCGGGTGGGTGCAGCACGTAGACATGGCACGGTGCACCTTCCGGATAGAACGGCCGCTGCACCAAAAGAGGTCCGAAATGCCGCCACGCACCAAGGCGGGTCACCTCGTCACGCCTGACGAAACGCAACTGCAGGTGAGCGCTCCAGCCGGCATCGTCGTGTTGTTGTTCGATCTGCTCCGCGAGCGACATCCTGCGGCCCCTGAAATCCGTGGCCTGCTGGCCGTTTAGAGGGGCAGGCACGCACGGCTACGGCGCGCGCGGCCTGACCACTCGATCAAATTCGCAGGCTGGATATAGCAGGTTGCGGGCCAACTCCGCAGGTGAACGAAGATGAAACTTTTGCCCAAGCCGCTCTGGCATCGGGCATACAGGGGGATGGCGCACAAAGTGGGGGCGCACTCAGGCCCTGTTTAGGTGCTGGACTGAGAGAATGCTGGGGCCGCTACGCGGCCCATCGCCGGCAAGCCAGCTCCCACAGGGATCGCGCATGGCTTGAGGTCAGCGCGGTCGGCGTGGGAGCTGGCTTGCCGGCGATGGGCTGCACAGCAGCCCCAAGTGTGACGAAACTCAGTAATCGAAGCGGTCCACCGCACGCCGGCGTTCGTTGTCATCACGCCGGTCATAGATGGCGGTGGTCTGGATATTGGCGTGATGCGCCAGCTTCTGCGCAATGGACAGGTCGTGCTCTTCGATCACCCGGGTGATGAACGCCCGGCGGAAGTCGTGCGGCATGATCTTCACGCCCACCTGCACCCCACGCTGGCGGGCGATGTAGTAAATGGCATGCTTGGTGATGCGCGCCCGGGTGATATGGCTGCCACGGCGGATGCGGTTGAACAGGAACGGGTCGTCTTCGGCCCCAGCCGGCAAGTCCTGGCGGCGCAGGTCCAGCCACGCCTGCAACTTCTCGAACGCCCATGGCGGGGCGTACTTGATCAGCTGGCGGTTGCCCTTGCCCAGCACCTGCAGGCTGCGCGCCTCGAAGTCGACCTGGTCCAGGTCGATGTCCACCGACTCCGACTTGCGCATGCCGGTGCCGTACAGCAAGGCGATGATCGCCGCGTCGCGCACACCCTGCGGCCGTGGGTCGGCCGCGCACACATCCATCAGCTCGCGAATCAGGCTGCGGCGCAGGTTGCGCCCCGGCGGCAGGCGGCTGCCGGTAGCTGGTTTGACCTCGCGGATGCGCAACAACTGCTCGTGATCGATCAGGCCCTGGCGCCAGGCTTCGTTCATCACACCGCGGATGGCGTTGACGTACAGCGACGAGCTGTTGGGTGCGTAACCGTCGGCACGTAGCGCCGCCACCAGGGCGATCACATGGCCGGGCTCGAGCCGATGCCAGGGCACATCGACGATATTGCAGTCCACAAAACCCAGCCGGTCGGCAGCGTCCTGAAGGATGTAGCGCATGGTTTGCTGGCTGGATGGGGCCAGGCGGGCCATGTACTGCAGCAGTGGATTTTTCGAGAGGTCGGACAAAACGTGAATCCTGTAGCGAAGCGTTGGCCAGCGGCGAACCGGCCAGACCCTGAAGCAAGTCAATACGACATACAAGCAGGTCCAAATAACAGCAGAAAACGCATGTCATTCGGACCCGGAGAGGTGCCATCACCTTGATATAAAAGGGGTTCGGAGCTGGCACGGATCGTGATCTTACCCCAATTGAGCCTACTGAACGAACGAAGGTCCGCCCATGCTTGTGCAGCCGATCGCTTCACGCCCACGCCAGGCCGTCTGGGGCCTGGGTTTCCGCCCATTCTTCCTGGGTGGCAGTTTGTTTGCGCTGCTCGCCTTGCTGTTATGGGCCGGTGTACTGGCCGGAGTGCTGGAGCCAACGCCCCCCGGCGGCATGCTTGCCTGGCACCGCCACGAGATGCTCTATGGCTTTGCTGCCGCCATCATCGCCGGTTTCCTGCTGACCGCCGTGCAGAACTGGAGCGGCACCCCAGGCTTGAGCGGGCGTGCGCTGCAGGGTTTGTTCCTGCTTTGGCTGCTGGGCCGGGCGAGCTGGTTCCTGCCATTACCGGGCAGCTTGCTGGTTGTGATCGAGGGCAGCTTTCTGCCACTGGTGGCACTGGCCCTGGCACGGCCGATCGTGCAACGGCGCTTGCGTAACAACTACCCGATCGTCGGCCTGGTGCTGTTGATCGCCGCCTGCCAGTGGCTGACCCTGGTCGGCTGGCTGCGCCAGGACGAACTGTGGCAGCGCCGCGGGGTGTTTGCTGGGTTGTGGCTGGTGGCCGCGATGATGACCGTGCTTGGCGGGCGGGTGATCCCGTTCTTCACCCGGCGCGGCCTGGGCAACATGGCCCCGGCCCCTGCCCGCCCCTGGCTGGACCGGGCCTGCCTGCTGCTGAGCGTGGCGGTACCGCTGGCCTTTGCCTCGGGCTTGGCCGATACGCCACGTATCGGCCTGGCCGTGCTGTTCGGCGCCTTGTTCGCCCTGCATACGGCCCGCCTGGCCTTGTGGCATGACCGCGGCTTGTGGCGGGTGCCCCTGCTGTGGTCGCTGCACCTGGCCTATGCCTGGATTGCCATAGCCTGCCTGGGCATGGCGCTGTGGCATGCCGGAGTGGCGCTGAGCCCGAGCCTGGTGACCCACCCCCTGACCGTGGGCGCCATGAGCGGCTTGATCCTGGCGATGATGGCACGGGTCAGCCTGGGCCACACCGGCAGGCCGCTGCAGGTGCCGACCAGCATTGCCTGGGCCTTTGCCTTGATACAACTGGCGACGCTGGCGCGGGTGGTGCTGCCGCTGTTCACGCCGCTGGGGGTGAGCCTTTCGGTAGTGTGCTGGAGCCTGGCGCTGCTGCTGTTCCTGCGTCACTACCTGCCCATCCTGCTGCGGCCACGGGCTGACGGTATGCCGGGCTAGCCTTGATGCCCAGATTGGGGCCGCTTTGCGGCCCATCGCCGGCAAGCCAGCTCCCACCTCGACTGCATCGACCTCAAGCATTGTGCAGTACCTGTGGGAGCCGGCTTGCCGGCGATGGGCTGCGAAGCAGCCCCAAGGTTTCAGCGCAGACGCACAAATTGCCGGGGCCGCGTTAACCTCCCGGCGCTGGCCACCACCCCGGGAACATCTGCTGCACCCGGGGTTCGGCGAAGCGCTCGTCGATCAAGACCAGAACGCCACGGTCCTGGTCGCCCCGGATGACCCGGCCTGCCGCCTGGATGACCTTGCGCACGCCCGGGTAGAGATAGGCGTAATCGAACCCCGCACCAAACTGCCGCCCCAGACGCTGCTTGAACTGCTCGTTGACCGGGTTGACCTGCGGTAGCCCGAGGGTGGCGACAAACGCGCCGATCAGCCGTGTGCCCGGCAAGTCCACCCCCTCCCCGAATGCACCACCCAGCACCGCAAAACCCACCCCGCGGCCATCCGCAACAAAACGGTCGAGAAAGCCCTGGCGGGCCGCTTCGTCCATGCCCGGTTCCTGGGCCCACATGGGTATCTGTGCATGCCGCTCGGCCAGCAGCCCGGCCACCTGTTGCAGGTACTCGAAACTGCTGAAGAACGCCAGGTAGTTGCCCGGCATGCGCTCATACTGCCGGGCAATCAGCTCGACGATCGGCGCCAGCGAAGCCTGGCGTTGCTGGTAACGGGTGGATACCTGGCTGGCGATGCGCACTTCCAGCTGTTCGGCGCGAAACGGCGCGGCCACTTCCAGCCAGGCGGTATCGGCCGGCATGCCCAGCAGGTCGCTGTAGAAGTGCCGTGGGCTCAGGGTGGCGGAAAACAGCGTCACGCTGCGCGCCGCCTGCATGCGTGGGCCCAACAGGCGCGCCGGGGTGACATTGCGCAGGCACAGGGTGGCCAGCCGCCGCTTGCGCGGGCCCTGGCGCTGGCTGATGTCGAACAGGAAGTGCTCGTCGAACAGCTCGGCAACCCGGCTGAACTGCAACGCCTGGTAGAAGAACTGCAGCACCTGCGGGTCCATTTGCGCAGGCGTCTGGTTCATTTGTTCCTGGATCAGCCCGATGCATTGCTGCAGGGCACGCAGCAAGGCCTCTGGCAGCGACTCGCTGGCCTGGTACGGGGCACGCTGCTCCTTGTAGAGGGCGTTCCACTGCCGGTTCAACCGGTCCAGCGCACTGACCAGCCCGGGCGGTTTGCTCTGGCGCAGGGCCTGCAACTGGCCCTGGTCGAGGCTGGCGCTGTACATGCCGCGCCCGCGCTCGACCAGGTTGTGCGCCTCGTCCACCAGCACCGCGACCCGCCACTGGTTGGCCTGGGTCAGGCCGAACAACAAGGCATGGGCATCGAAGTAGTAGTTGTAGTCCGCCACCAGCACGTCTACCCAGCGCGCCATCTCCTGGCCCAGGTAATACGGGCATACCTGATGCGCCAGGGCCACTTCGCGCAGCTGAGCGCGGTCGAGCAAGGGCAACGCTGCCGCTGCCTGCCGCGCGGCCGGCAGGCGGTCGTAGAAGCCTGCGGCCAAGGGGCAGGATTCGCCATGGCAGGTCTTGTCGGGGTGCTCGCAGGCTTTGTCGCGGGCGATCAGCTCCAGCGTGCGCAAGGCCGGCTGCGGCGTGGCATCGGTGATCTGGCGCATGGCATCCAGGGCCAGGGCCCGGCCCGGGGTCTTGGCGGTGAGAAAGAACAGCTTGTCCAGCTGCTGCGGCACCATGGCCTTGAGCAGAGGGAACAAGGTACCGAGGGTCTTGCCAATTCCGGTGCTGGCCTGGGCCATCAGGCAACGGCCGGTACTCACGGCCTTGTACAGGGTTTCCGCCAGTTGTCGCTGGCCCTGGCGGAACGCCGGATAGGGGAAGCCCAGTGCTTGCAGGCCCCGGTTACGCTCGGCCAGGCGCTGCTCCTGCCCTTGTGCCCAAGCCAGAAAGCGTTGGCACTGGGTTTCGAAGAAGGCCTGCAGTTCGTCAGCCGTGCAGTGTTCACTGATCAGCGTCTGGCCATCGCTATCCACGTCCAGGTAAACCAGCGCTACCTCGATGGTCGGCAGTTGCCGTGCCTGGCACATCAACCAGCCGTAGACCTTGGCCTGCGCCCAGTGCAACTGACGATGGTTGGCCGGTTGGCGCGACAGGTCGCCACGGTGGGTCTTGATCTCTTCCAGGCGGTTGCAGACGGGGTCGTAACCGTCGGCGCGGCCACGCACTTTCAGGGTATCGAACTGGCCTTCGAGGGCAATTTCCGACTCGTAGCCCGCAGCGCGTCGCGCCACCACCCGCCGATGCCCCTCGATCCCCTCCTGGGCGGTGGGTGATGGCGTGAAGCGCAGATCCAGGTCGCCGACCTTGGCGCTGAATTCACACAAGGCGCGTACCGCCACGCTGTAGCTCACGGTGTTTCGCTCCAGCGCACGTGGCACACCGCGACAGGCAGGCCGTGGGCCCGGCAGAACTCCAGCCAGCGCAGCTGGTTGTCCTGCAGGCGGTCGCCAGGGCCCTTGACCTCGACCATGCGGTAGCGACCTTGTTCGGGCCAGAACTGGATCAGGTCGGGCATGCCGGCGCGATTGTTGCGGATGTCCTGCAGCAGGCGCAGGAAGCACTGTTTCAAATGGGCCGCCGGCAGGCAGGCCAAGGCTTGCTCAAGCAATGCTTCACTGAGCACGGACCAGAACACGAACGGCGACTGCAGCCCTTGCTTGGCGGCGTAACAGTCGAGAATCGCCCGGTGATGGCTGCCATCGTCCAGCCGCCCCAGGCAACGTTCGAACAAGGCACTGCGGCGTTGCTGGAAGTCGCTGTCGTGCAGGTCCTGCGGGGCGGCCTGGAACGGGTTGAAGAACGCGCCAGGCACCGGGGCGAAGATCGCCTCCCAGCACAGCAGGCCGAACAGGCTGTTGAACAGTGTGTTCTCCACGTAATGCACCGGCCCACCGGCTTCGGCCAGGTGCTGGCGTACCGCCTCCTCGACACCCAGCGCTGCCTGTTCCCGGGGCAGCTCCAGCTCGATCAGCTCCAGCGGCGCGACACGCTGGCGCCGCTGTGGCGGGCCACCGAGCTTGCGTGCCAGGCGTGGCAACATGCGTTCCAGCGCCTGCACTTCGAGGGCGTTGGCCGGCGCCGCCGCCAGTTGCAGCGCCAGTGCATGGGCCTGGGGCCACTGTTCGCTGCGCTCCAGCACCCGCACCTGGCGGATGCGCGCCTGGGCATGGCTGCACTGCGTGTACACAGCCATGGCCTGCGCCCAGTCGCCCAGGCGCTCGCATTGCTGGCCCAGAGCGAATTGCAGGCGCGCATGGCGCCGGGCCAGCCATGGGTTGTCGCTGTGCAGGCCCTGCATGGCTGCCAGGATCGACTGTGGGTCGTCGCCCTGCTCCAGGCGCTCGGCGCACTTGTGCAAGGCCATGGCCAGGTCGACTTCGGCGCGTTGCTGCAGGGCACGCGAATCGGTGCTGAACGGCACCTGTTCGTAGCGCAACAAGCCGAGGTCGGCGAGGACGAAGTCCGACCAGTCCTGGTACAGGTTGCCGAAGAACAGCAGGCGCATGCGGTCGCACAAGGGTTGCAGGCACCACTGGAGGATGCGCACGCCGCTGTCCGGAAACCACTCGGCCAATGAACGGGCTTGCAGGCCCAGGGGTTGCAGTTGTGCAAGCAGGTCATGCTTGGCAGCGCGAGGGCGGCTCAGCTGCGGGGCAAAACAACGGGCAAGTTCGTCCTTGCGCAGCAGGGCGAACAGTTGCTCCAGTTCCAGTTGCGCGGGCTCCCGTACCCAGCCGAGGGCCAGCAACGGCTGCAGGGCCTGCCCGGTATCGCCGATTTCGGCATAGTCGAGGCGATCGCTGCGAAACAGCTCGCCCTTGCGCATGACCATGCGCACCATCAGGGCCTGTGCCGGGGCGTCCAGTTGGCCGAAGGTGCGGATGAAAGCGAGTTCCTGATCGTCGAGCAGGTCTTCGTAGCGCTGTTCGACCCACAGCAGCACCTGGCGGAAATTGTGCAGGTAGTAGAACGGGTCGTCGACGGAATGGGCGATCACTGGCTGGGGTCAGGCGGCTGGAATGGATACTGGTTATACATACAGACCAGTATGCCTGGCAAGTGCCGTGGGTCGCTCAACGATCGGCTGTCGGCTTGGGGGCTGCTTTGCAGCCCAATCGCGACGCAAGGCCGCTTGTATGGTGATACTCGAAGGGGTGGTGGGACGAAAAAGCCGAATCTGACTGTTCACAGCAGTACAGACCGTGGGAGAACTCGCCCCACCCCTTCAC